>NZ_JBWCCT010000005.1:0-665734 GCF_056279605.1 Paraburkholderia sp. TE9906 | reverse complement strand
CAACAGAAACCCCACCCCCAAAAGGTGGGGTTTCTGCGTTTACGGCGTGGGAGCGGACGCGGGAACAGCGTCGTGCGGACTAACGGAAAAAGACCAGGCGGCGGCTTCGCCCGTACGCTCCACACCCGTACCTCAGCGCTTCCCGATCCGCAGCGCGTCTGCGTAACCGGTCAGCTCCAGATAACCCCGTCCCACCTCGACGCTTTCGCGGCTCACCTTCACCGCCCCTTCCCAGTACACCGCGCCCGTTGACAGCCGCGAATCGAGTTCCTGATCGTCCATCAGCGGATCCAGCCGCCACTTCAGCGGGCCTGTTCCGACGTCCATCGAAACGGGGTACAGCGTGTTCGTGCGCGCAGAGCGCCAGGTGCGAACCGGCGTGAACACGACCTGGTCAGGGCCAAATGCGGTGACCCGACCAGCAGGATCGCGAAGGGCCGCATGCGCCCACATCGCGTGCCCATTGCGACTGCGTATCCTGAACGCCATCAGGGCCGAGCCGTCAGCGAGGTTCGCCCCCAGCCAATCCCATCCAACGGCATTGGCGTCGAGTAGCGTACTCGACCACTCGTGATCCAGCCACGCCATGCCGGTCACGGCGATATTCCCGCGCGCCGAACCCGCCAACCCATTTGGACGCACTACGCTGCCAGTCACGCGCAGTTGCGGCTCGCTGTAGTAATAGCTCGCCTGTTCCGGTCGTGGACCTTTGCGCGAATATCCGCGATCACCCTGAATCAACGGAGCTTGCGTCGGGGTCAGTGCGAGATGCAGCGAGAACCCGTTAGCGTCGACATTGACGTCATAGCGGCCCTCTGCAGTGCGAATGATTTTCCATGCATCGAGCCTGACGTCGGTATTGGCCGGCTGCGCATAGGCGAGTCCGAAGCCTTGACGCGCGATGCGCTGATCATGGGCCAGGTGTCCAAGTGCAGGATCGCTTAACGCGGCATGCGCAATGATCAACTGCGACGGCGCGAAAGTACTCGGATCGGCTGCGTCGTGATCCGTCGCCGAGCGGAAAAACGTGATCTGAAAACCAAGCGGCTGATTGTCCGGTGTGGTGAGCCAACCCGTCGCATACCACCATTCGGTGCGAAACGCCGGGTGAGCGCCGCTGTCCTGCGGCAAGGAAACCGGATGGTCCGGCGTGACAGCGGCGAATTCAGCAGGTGCGCCGAACGCGGACGACGCAGCGAGCAAGCCAAGGCAAAGCAGGCCGCGAAGGCGAGGGCGCAATCGCGGCGGAGTTGTCCCCGAAGGGGAAGAAGCAGGCGCTGCGCATGGCATCTCGCGCGGCGAGGCCGCCTCAATAACATGAGATGCGAAAATCTTCCGTATGGCCAGCGCAATCCAGGGCGTAACTCGAGACGCGATTCTGTGCGAAGTGAAGCAAGAACCGCCGGTTACATCAAAGCGGGCTGCTCCCTCAGGCATCGCCCCACGCGCTGAATTCCACTCCGAATTACAGGCCGGATCCCGTACCAAACCGCGCGCCAAATCCCTCGCCAAATCCCTCGCCAAATCCCTCGCCGAATCCCTCGCCGAATCCCTCGCCGAATCCCTCGCCGAATCCCTCGCCGAATCCCTCGCCAACACCCCCATCACCAATCCTCCTTCACCGCGCGCACCGCGTCCACCGAGACCGCGCTGCGTCCCGAGATCACCGCCGTCGAGCATGACGAAGCCAGCATGACTAGTGCGACCGTCCCCAGCACCGTCCAAGGCACATGCAACGACATGCTCCAATGAAACGACTGCGGATTGACGACGAACACGAGAATCAGGCTGATCGCAAAGCCGAGCACGAAGCCCATCGCGATGCCGCAAGCCGTGAGCATGCCGCTTTCGAGCGCGAGAATTGCGAGAATCTGCGCGCGTGTCACGCCGACGTGCCGCAGCATGCCGAACTCACGGGCCCGTGCGAGCGCCTGCGCAGAAAACGTCGCCGCGACGCCGAACAGGCCGATCACGATAGCGACCGCTTCAAGCAGATAAGTGACCGCAAAACTCCGATCGAAGATCACCAGCGTATGCGCGCGAATCTCGTCCGGTCGCGACAGGTCGAGCGACGCGCCGAACGGCAATGCGCGCAGTCCGGCCATTACGCTGTCAACGCGCACTCCCGGTTGAACGGTAACGGCAATATCGGTCGCACTCGTATCCTCGGTGAGATGCCGGTAGTCGACAAGCCGTATCTGGATCGCGCCGTTCTGCCGCACGTAATCGCGCCATACGCCCGCCACGACGAACACATGGCCGTTGCCGCCGAGCGGCAACTTCACTCGCTGACGGAGCCTGTATCCATAGAGATCGACCATTGCTTCGGACACCCAAACAGGCGTTTCGCCGCTGCGCAATTCGGAGGGCTGCAATATTGCGCCGGTCATCTGCAGATTCGCGCCAGGCTCCGCAGCGTCGATTTCACGTGCGAGTACGGCGACGTCCGGTCGCGCTGGATCGAGCGTGAGACGCGAGGTGCGGGCAAACGCGGCGCTCCTGATGCCGGGCACGTTCGCGAGCAGATTCTGCTCGTCGGGGCGTAACCCGCCGGTGTCGCCGTTCGGTGCCACCCGCACGTAGAGATCGGCGGAGAGCAGATGAACCAGCCAGTCTTCGACGGACACGCGAAAGCTCGCCACCATGATCGCCATTGCGACGATCAGCGCGAAGCTCGACAACACGCCGCCCATTGCGATCGACGCGTGGCCCGGCGCATTCGCGAGACGCGCCAGCGCGAGCGTGCTCGCTGCGCCCACGCGGCGGCGCCTCGCGAACACGCGGCCCGCCGCGCCGAATATCAGCGCGGTAACGCGCGGCATCAGCGCGATCCCGCCGACTAGCAGCAGCGCGACGGCGACATAGCCGCCAATCGGCGCATCGAACCATGGCGGCAATTGCGTAAGACATGCAGCGGCCACGAGGCAGAGCAGCGCGGGCCATGGCGTGGCGAGCCGGGCCAACGCGCCTTCCTCTGCGCCTGCCTTGAGCGCCGCCGCGGGCCGCGCGCGCGCCGCCTCCAGCGCAGGCGCGAGGCTGCCCAATACCGACACTGCGATGCCGAGAATCAGAAACAATGCGCTGGCCAACGGTTCGAAACCGACCTGCGGCTGCACGCCTGGAAAGTAGCCCCCACCGAGATCGCTGCCGAAAAAATGCAACGCGCCGCGTGCCATTGCATAACCCAGCGTAAGCCCCGACAGCGAACCCAGCAGCCCCAGTAGCGCGCCTTCCAGCAGGATCTGACGCAGCAGTTGAGCGCGCGTCAGTCCGAGCACGCGTAGCATGGCGAACTGCGCGCGACGCCGCACGACGCTCAGCGCCTGTGTCGAAAATACGAGGAAAGCGCCGGTGAAGAGTGCCACCAGCGCGAGCACGTTCATGTTGATCCGGTAAGCGCGGGACAGACGATCGGTGCGGCTTTCGGCGTCGCGCGTTTCGGCGACCACCCACTGATTGCCAAGTCGCGCCTGCAGATCGCGCTTGAAGCGTTGCCGATCGACGCCACGCTCCAGCTGCACGTCGACACGCGACAGCTTGCCGAGCTTGCCGAACTTCCACTGAGCGGCGGCGATGTCCATCACCGCGATCCGCTGACCCGGGCGGGTCCTCACGAGGCCGCCTGCAACGCGAAAATGCATGATCGACGTGCCGCTTTGCAGCGCCACGTCGTCGCCGGTTTTTACGTGCAGCCACTGCTGAGCGGCCGACGAGAGAAACATGGTATCGGACGCGAGCGTATCAAACGGCCGGTCCGGCGACGGCACGCCGGTCAGATCGGGCGCGATCCTGCTCGCCTTGAAGACGTCGGTGCCGAGCACCTGCAACGCCGTACTCTGACCGGGTACGCTGACATCGAGGGCGAGCACCGGGCTCGCTAGCGCTACTCCGGTTTCGTTCGACAGACGCGGATAGAGCGACTCCTCGAAGAAAGGCTGCGCACCGCGCACTTGCAGATCCGCTTCGCCCGACAGGCTGCGGGCAGCCGCCGAGAATTCGTTGAAGGCCGCACTGTTGATCAGTTGCACCGCGTAACCTAGCGCGACACCGAGCGCGATCGTCGCGACGGCAACCAGGGCGCGTCCGCGATGACTGCGCCATTCGGCGCCCAGCAGCCAGCGTGCGAGAACGCGGTGTCCCCGCGTGCGCAGCAGGGGCTGGAAATCAGCGCGCATCGTCGGCAGAACGCGCAGGGGATTCGTTTGGGAAAGCGTGGCCGAAAAGCGCGTGCCCGGCCGAGGGCGCGTGCAAGCCGCCTTCGCTCAGAATCACGATGCGGTCGGCCACCGCCGCCGCGGCTTCCGAGTGCGTCACCATGATCGTGGCCGCGCCGGTCGCCTTGCTTTGCGCGCGGAACAGGCCGAGCACCTCGTGTGCGGTATCGGGGTCGAGATTGCCTGTCGGCTCATCGGCGAGAATCAGCTTCGGACGATGCACGAGAGCCCGCGCAATCGCGACGCGCTGCAGTTCGCCACCGGAGAGTTGTCGCGGAAAATCGTCGCCTCGGCCGTTCAGGCCGACCGCCGCGAGCATGTCGAGCGCGCCGGTAGCAGGAAGCTCGTTGAGCAGTAGCGGCAGAGCGACGTTCTGCGCGAGCGTCAGATGCGGCAGTACGTGAAACGCCTGGAATACGAAGCCGAGTTTTTGCCGGCGCAGACGGGTCGCCGCGTTGTCGTCCAGCCGCGCGACGGGAGTGCCGTCGATGATGACGTCGCCGCTATCCGCGCTGTCCAGTCCCGCGATCAGATTGAGCAGCGTCGATTTTCCAACCCCGGAGTCGCCCATGATCGCGACAAATTCTCCGGGACGCAGTGTGAAGTCGAGGCGCGCGAGGACGATGCGGCCCGTGCCGTACTGCTTGCTCAGCCCGCGGCACTCGAGTGCGGGAACGACAGCTTCGTCACGAAACGCCATGCGGGATCCGGAAAGTTGACGGGCGAAGGGCGGTGTCCGGGCAGGGGACCGATTATGCGTCGTCGGATGCCGATTCGCCTGCAGACCGCCGAAGTATATTCGGCATCTGTAAGTCATGCGCAAGCAGAAAGCATCGCCTGGGACTGTGCACGGACATGAACCGTTGCCCTGATTTCAGCGCCTTTTTTCAGATGGAGTTCGATGCGGATTTAGAGTGCCGGACCAAAAATTTTTTTCGTTCGTAAACGGGCGAATTATTTGCCGAAGGCCCAAAATCGGCGTCCAGCAGGCGCTGCAAAACAGCACGATCCGTTCCAGCTTTGTCCATCCCCGGAATCGATACTGCAAGAGCGGCTAATTTGCTGCCAATTTGTTATCTTCTGTTTATAAAATCCGCCGCTCACTTTAGGCTCAAGCGAGCTTGTGCAGGCGCACATTTCTATGCGTTTCGCAAGCGCTTGTGGGGCAATAATCTATTGTGGAGGGCGTTGTAACGTTGTTGCGCTGCAAAAGTTTTCTTATCTTGGTAATCTCCCACCCTTGGTCATTCGACTGCGGGTAAACGTGTAGCGGACGCCACCGCTTCCACGTCAATTTCAGCGATATCCAGCTTACATATCCATTTCAATGCTTTCAGTTTTGAAGGCGTTGATGCGGCGTTTTGTACTTCAAGTTTTTGACAGAGCACATGCCATTGCCTCTTCTTAGCCTTCTCATCTGGATCCCTATTGTCGCCGGGCTCGTCGTTTTGCGTGCCGGATCTGACGCGGCACGTAGCCGCACCCGTTGGCTCGCGCTCGCTGGCGCGGTCGCAGGTTTTCTGCCGGTGATTCCGCTGGTCGCGAATTTCCGCAACGACGTCACGTCGATGCAGTTCGTCGAGAACGCCCGCTGGTCGCCGACGTTCGATATCGCCTGGCATGTGGGCGTGGATGGGATCTCGCTGTGGCTCGTCGCGCTGACCGCGCTCACCACGATCATCATCGTGGTCGCGTCGTGGGAGTCGATCACCGAGCGGACCGCGCAGTACTTCGGCGCGTTCCTGATGCTGTCGGGCTTCATGCAGGGCGTCTTCACGGCGATGGACGGCATGCTGTTCTTCATCTCGTTCGAAGCGACGCTGATTCCGCTGTATCTGCTGATCGGCACGTGGGGACATTCGAACCGCTCGTACGCGGCGGTGAAGTTCTTCTTCGTGTCGTTCCTCGGTTCGCTGATGATGCTGATGTCGATGCTCTACCTGTACAGCCAGACGCACAGCTTCGACCTCGCGCTGTGGCGTGAAACGCAACTCGGCACGGTGCCGCAGATGCTGATCTTCCTCGGCTTCCTCGCCGCCTTCGGCGTGAAGGTGCCGATGTGGCCGGTGCATACGTGGCTGCCCGACGTCCACCTCGACGGCCCGACCGGCGCGGCGGTGATGATCGGCATGCTGAAGCTGGGCGGCTATGGCCTGCTGCGTTTCGCGCTGCCGATCGCGCCGCAAGCGAGCCACTTCTTCGCGCCGATGATGATCACGCTGTCGCTGATCGCGGTGATCTACTCGAGCCTTCTGGCGCTCGTGCAAACCGACATGCGCCGCCTGCTCGCGTATTCGACGATTGCGCACATGGGCCTCGTGACGCTCGGTCTGTTCGTGTTCAACCGCATCGGCCAGGCCGGCGCGATCGTGCAGATGTTGTCGTACGGCGTGGTGTCCGGCGCGATGCTGCTGTGCACGGGCATGCTCTACGACCGCACGAAGACCGCATCGATCGCCGAGTACGGCGGCGTCGCCAACACCATGCCGCGTTTTGCCGCGTTCGTGATGCTGTTCTCGATGGCCAACATCGGTCTGCCGGGCACGTCGGGTTTCGTCGGCGAATTCATGGTGCTGATGGGCGCGATCCGCTTCAACTTCTGGATCGGCGCGATCGCCGCTTCGACGCTGGTGCTTAGCGCCGCCTACACGCTGTGGATGTACAAGCGCGTGATCTTCGGCGCGATCGCCAATGCGCGCGTCGCGAAACTGAAGGACCTCGGCAATCGCGAGTTCGTGCTGCTCGGCGCGATGGCCGTGCTGGTGCTGGCCATCGGTCTCTACCCGAAGCCGTTTACCGATGCGATCGATCCGTCGGTCGGCACGCTGCTCGCTCAGTCGGAGCGCTCGGCTCATCCCGCGGACGACACTGCGCCTGACGGTGGCGAGCATCTGCAAGCCGCTGCGCCGGCGCCGGTGGCCACCACGGTCCGCACGCCGGGCTGATGTCAAGAGGTGTGGTGCGCTTGCAGCATGCGTATTCGCGGATGCTGCTTCGCATACGCAGCTTCACGCATCGGCAGAAATCCCCGGCGCACCTCTCGCGCGGAGCGGCCATTAGGCCGCGCTACGTTTTTAGGGCTTTTTTCAGGGGACTTTTTGTGATGCGTCAACTTTTCAGTGCTTTGCAGTAGAGCATTGCAACCCCCGCTTGCGCACAGGTGTGCGGCAACGTGTCGCACTGTGGCGCGACGCAATAGATCGTTGCGAAATCGAGGCTTTATCGCCGATCGACGCGCCCCTATTATGCGAGCGCTTATTAATGGAGAGCGGTCGAATGACGTTCGTTGAAGTCGTAAAAGAGAGGCAAACGATATGAAAGGAAAGACTCTACGCGGGTCGTTAAGTTTCCTTTCCGCCGGCCTCGTGTTGTTGCTCTCGGGTTGCAGCAACCTCGATATCCTGAATCCGAAGGGGAGTGTGGGACTGGCGGAACGTGATCTGATCGCGACCTCCACCTGGGCCATGCTTATTGTTGTCGTTCCGGTGATCTTCCTCACGCTGCTGTTTGCATGGCGTTATCGCGCATCGAATAGAAGCGCTGAATACCGTCCGAAGTGGGTTCACTCAACAGGTATCGAAATCGCCATCTGGACGATTCCGACGCTGATCATTCTGTTCCTGGCCGTGTTGACGTGGAAGAGCACGCATGAGCTCGATCCGTACCGTCCGCTCGAGTCGCAGGTCAAGCCGATCAACGTCGAAGTCGTCGCGCTCGACTGGAAATGGCTGTTCATTTATCCCGACCTCGGTATTGCGTCGGTGAACCAGCTCGCGATCCCGGTCGGCACGCCGGTGAACTTCGTGATCACCTCCGACACGGTGATGAACTCGTTCTTCATCCCGCAGCTCGGCGGCCAGATCTACGCGATGGCAGGCATGCAAACGCGCCTGCATCTGATCGCGGACGAGGCCGGTGACTACGCCGGTACCGCGGCCAACTTCAGCGGCAAGGGCTTCTCGGACATGAAGTTCCGTACGCTCGCCAAGTCGCCGGAAGAGTTCAACGCATGGGTTGCGAAAGTGCGCGCGTCGTCGGATAACCTCAGCATGGACCGCTACCACACGGTATCGGCGCCGAGCGAGAAGGATCCGGTGCGCTACTTCTCGTCGGTCGATCCGAAGCTCTTTCACAACATCATTGCCCGATACAACAACGGTAACGTCATGGACAACATGAAGGACGCCAACTGCGGGCCGAAGGGATAAGCATGTTCGGAAAACTCTCACTAGACTCGATCCCGTACCACGAGCCGATCATCATGGTGACGGCTGCCGGGATCGCCCTCGGCGGTGCGCTGGTTCTGGGTCTGATCACCTATTTTGGCAAGTGGCGTTACCTGTGGACCGAATGGCTCACGTCGGTCGACCACAAGAAGCTGGGCGTGATGTACATCGTGGTTGCGCTCATCATGCTGTTCCGCGGCTTTGCGGACGCAATCATGATGCGTACCCAGCTAGCACTGTCGTATAACGCGCCAGGCTTCCTGCCACCGCACCATTACGACCAGATCTTTACCGCGCACGGCGTCATCATGATTTTCTTCATGGCGATGGCGTTCATGGTCGGCCTGATGAACATCATCGTGCCGTTGCAGATCGGTGCCCGCGACGTTGCATTCCCGTTCCTGAACTCGTTGAGCTTCTGGATGACCGCGATCAGCGCGATTTTGATCAACATTTCGCTGGTGATCGGTGAATTCGCGCAAACGGGCTGGCTCGCTTATCCGCCGTTGTCCGAATTGCAGTTCAGTCCGGGTGTCGGGGTCGACTATTACCTGTGGAGTCTGCAGCTCTCCGGTATCGGCACGTTGCTGACGGGTGTGAACTTCTTCGTGACTATCGTGAAGATGCGCGCGCCGGGCATGACGTTCATGAAGATGCCGGTGTTCACGTGGACCGCGCTGTGCACGAACGTGCTGATCATGGCGGCGTTCCCGATCCTGACCGTCACGCTCGCGCTGCTCGGTCTGGACCGTTACCTCGGCATGCACTTCTTCACGAACGATGCCGGCGGCAACGCGATGATGTACCTGAACCTGATCTGGGCATGGGGTCACCCTGAGGTGTACATCCTGATCCTGCCGGCGTTCGGTATTTTCTCGGAAGTCGTGGCGACCTTCGCGAAGAAGCCGCTGTTCGGCTACAAGACGATGGTGTGGGCGACCTGCGCGATCATGGTGCTGTCGTTCCTCGTGTGGTTGCACCACTTCTTCACGATGGGTTCGGGCGCTGACGTCAACGCGTTCTTCGGTATCGCGACGATGGTCATTGCCATCCCGACCGGCGTGAAAGTGTTCAACTGGCTGTTCACGATCTATAAGGGCCGTCTGCAATTCACGACGCCGATTTTGTGGACCCTCGGTTTCATGGTCACCTTCACAATCGGCGGTATGACCGGCGTGATGATGGCGATTCCGGGCGCGGACTTCGTGCTGCACAACAGCCTGTTCCTGATCGCTCACTTCCACAACGTGATTATCGGTGGCGTGCTGTTTGGCTACCTCGCCGGTTTCAACTACTGGTTCCCGAAGGCTTTTGGCTTCAAGCTGAATGAGGCGTGGGGCAAGGCATCGTTCTGGTTCTGGCAGATCGGTTTCTGGGTTGCGTTCACGCCGCTGTACGTGCTGGGCTTCATGGGCATGACGCGTCGTCTGAATCACTATGACAATCCGGATTGGCATCCGTGGCTGATGTTCGCGTGGGTCGGTGCGGTTCTGATCGCAATCGGTATCGCTTGTCAGGTGGTGCAGCTGGTGGTTAGCCTGCGCGATCGCAACAAGCCGGAAAACCGCGACCTGTCGGGCGATCCGTGGGACGGTCACACGCTGGAATGGGCAACGAGCTCGCCGCCGGCGTCGTACAACTTCGCGATCATTCCGGACGTGCGTGAACTGGATGCATTCGCTGAAATGAAGTCGCGCAAGGATCAGCCGAAGCCGGTGTATCGCGACATTCACATGCCGTCGAATACGTCCGCGGGTCTGGTCGTGGCCATATTCTCGCTGGTGCTGGGTTTTGCCGCTGTGTGGCACATCTGGTGGCTCGCCATTGTCGGTCTGGTCGGCTCGATCGCTACTGTGATCGTCTACAGCTGGCAGAAGAACGAAGGCTTTTACATCCCGGCCGCCACGGTTGCGGCGATTGAAGAGAAACGCTCCGGTGCCGGTGCGCCGGTCGCGTTGGAGGTGGATTGATGTCAAACAATACGCTTACGGCCGACTCGCATCACCACGATGCGCATCACGCCGATCACCCGCCGTCGCATTCGGTATTCGGCTTCTGGTTGTACCTGATGACCGACTGCATCATCTTCGCGTCGCTGTTCGCAGTGTTCGCGGTGATGAGCCACCAGTTCGCCGGCGGCCCGACCGGTAAGGATCTGTTCGAGATTCCGGGCGTGGCGCTGGAAACGACGATGCTGCTGCTGAGCAGTATCACGTACGGTTTCGCGATGCTGGGCGCGCACAAGAACCGCAAGGGCGCATTGCTCTTCTGGCTCGGCGTGACGTTCCTGCTGGGCCTCGCGTTCCTCGTGCTGGAAATGCGCGAGTTCTCGCACCTGATCGCCGAAGGCGCGGGTCCGAGCCGCAGCGCGTTCCTGTCGTCGTTCTTCACGCTGGTCGGCACGCACGGTCTGCACGTCACGTTCGGCCTGATCTGGATGGTAGTGCTTGCCGTTCAGGTGCTGGGTCACCGCGACCTGACCGAACGCGACATGATCCGTCTGACGTGCCTGAGCCTTTTCTGGCACTTTCTGGACGTCGTGTGGATCGGCGTCTTCACCTTTGTCTATCTTGCGAGCGTGATCTAAATGGACCATAGCCATAACGCACACTCGGGTGGAAGCCACGGCAGCTTCGGCAGCTATATGACGGGCTTTGTACTGTCCGTCATTCTGACTGTCGCGGCATTTGGCCTCGTGATGACGGGGACGTTGACGGGCCAGAACGCGTTGTTCGCGATCGCGGCCCTCGCGCTCGTGCAGATCGTCGTGCACCTGGTGTTCTTCCTGCACATGAATACGTCCTCGGAGCAGCGCTGGAATGTGACGGCGTTTGCTTTTACTGCGTTGACCGCTGTTATTGTGATTGGCGGGACGTTGTGGGTCATGCATAACGTCAGTATGAACATGATGTCGCGGTAAGTTGTAAAACGCGTCGGCACGAAGGAAAGCCCCGCAAGACGGAAGTCTTGCGGGGCTTTTTCGTTGGAAGCGAATCAGACAGTAGTAGTGTATTGCGGGATCGAAACTTGGACTTGCCCCCGCATGACCGGACATGCGGTCACGCTTAGGTTGGTGAATTTGCTCGCTGGCGAAACTCGCGTGGTGAGCAGTATTTCAGGGCGCTGTGCGGATGCGACTCGTTGTAGTGGTCAAACGCGATGGCCAGGTTCTGCAACGCGGTTTTCGCGTCCGGCTTGGGCATCCACGAGACGTAGTCTCTCTTCATCGTTTTGACGAAGCTCTCGGCCATGCCGTTGCTCTGCGGACTTCTGACCGGCGTCGTGATGGGTTTCAGGCCCACTTTTTTCGAGAACGTCAGCGTGTCCTCGGCAATGTAGCAGGAACCGTTGTCGCTGAGCCATTCGATTTCGTTGTCGGCTTTCAGCGCACCATCGAAACGGTTTTCTACAGCCTGAAGCATCACATCACGCACCATGTCTCCGGTATAGCCTCCAGTGGTCGCAGCCCAGCTCATGGCTTCCCGGTCGCAGCAGTCGAGTGCAAAGATGACGCGCAGCGGCGAGCCGTCATCACAACGGAATTCGAAGCCGTCCGAGCACCAGCGCGCATTGCTCCGGTCCACCGCGACCCTGCCGTCGTGTCGGCGCGTTGACTGGGCATGGCGCGGGCGGCGTTCGAGCAGCAGACCGTGGGTATGCATGACCCGATAAACCCGTTTTGCATTAACGCGAGGCTGCCCCTGTGCGTCCCGGTTTCGCCGTAGCAGGGCCCAGGTGCGCCGGTAGCCGTAAGTTGGCAAATCAGCGACCAACTCCTGGAGCTCCGCGACGAGCGGCATGTCGTCACGGGCGGGCGTCTTGCGCCTGTCGACCCATTCAGCGTCTCGCTTTGATTTCACTGCGAGATTCGAGCGCGACACACCCAGGACTTCGCAGACCGTCTTCATCGGTCGTCCCCCGGCAGCAATGGTGAGCGCGCAATCAATTTTTTTGCCCGGCCGTACTCCACTGCTTCGCGGAGGATTTCCACTTCCATCGTCTTCTTGCCCAGCAGTCGCTGGAGTTCACGAATCTGCTTCATCGCTTCGGCCAGGTCGGACGCCGGCACCACCTGCTCGCCGGCACTGACTGCTGACAGGCTTCCGTCCTGATAGAGCTTGCGCCAGGCGAACACCTGGTTTGCATTCACCTGATGACGACGGGCAACTCCGGAAACGCTTGCTCCGGGCTCGAAGGTCTCGCGCACTATCGCGAGCTTCTCCTCGACGGAGCGCCGGCGGCGCTGTTCGGGCTGGGTCAGAACTTCAATCGGTTCCACGTTAGAGCTGGGCTTAAACATAGGCGTAAGACTACCTCAAAGTTTAAGCGTTACCTCGTGTCCGGTTTTCGCGGGGGGCGGCCCAAAACTCAAACGTTAGAGGGGAAATCGGGAATAGGCTTGGCGAGCCCGCATTCATTGGCATCGTGATGGTGCCGCGGGGCTTCCGGTCGTGGAGGCTCGTGGCCTCTTGCCGTCGATAGGCGTGTCGGCGGCGCCGCATTAATGGTGACGACAGTTCTGCGTGGGAGACGCGCGCAGCTAAAGAGATTCACGCTCGCATCGAGGCAAGCTTATCAGGGGCGGGCAACAACGACAGTTTGGACTCGGAGGCTAGCCGTGGAGTAAGCAGTGGGCAGGGAGGTCGGCATCGCGGCTACACTGACGCCAGTGGAATCTGGAACCGCGCAATGTTGATACAAGGAGGACCTCCCAATGACTGCTCTGCTTGACTGGTTCGCGGCGGCAAGGTGGCGCATGTCGCTGTCCCACTGCCTCGAGGGATTGCTGGTGCAGGTGCCGATCGGGCTTTTGTTCAACTTTCAAATTGGAGCGCTGGCCGTAATCGTCTGGTACTGGTCACGCAAGAAGCTCGAGTGTGAGTTCGAAACCCTCAATGTTGAAGAGTCGCTCGCTTTCGAGACGCATGCGTATACCTGGCCGATCGGCTGGTTTCCATGGCGCTGGGATGCATACAAAGTATTGGACGTGGTCCTGCCGGCGTTGTCCGCGATGTCGATCGCAATCGCCATGCGCAATTACAGAGGGCTGCTATCGCTAATTTAGTGAGGGTCGCTACTGCCGATGTCGACGCGGAGAGTCGTGTCGAAAGAGGAGTGCGTGAGGGTGCTACGTAGCGCGCGTCGGTATTAGCTTGAGCGCCATATTGATTGCTGAACGCGTTGCCATAGTGGACGTGAACACGCGTTGCCGACACGAGAAATCGCCATGCGCGGACAGGGTAACGCGTCGGCCTGCCAATAAAAATCGAGGATTGGAATATTTTCCCATCGTCGATGGGTGATCTGGATTGCGCAAACGTTTGGGCCAAAAATATCGCGCATTACTTCGACGATAAATCTTTGCGACTTTTCCAGATAATCAAGTGATTTGCAATAGAAAAGCGTTGCGAATGAGCTTGCCCCTCGCAGCTCGGATCCTCGCGATGTATGCGGTTTGAATAGTGACGCGAAGGTGGAAAAGCCTTCTTTCGTCACGGCATCCGCTGTCATTTTAGCTGTAACAGTTGGTAACTCGCATCTGTTGCACAGGCGCGACTTTTTAAAAGTTTGTTGATTGTAATGGCGGGAAAGAATTCTCTTGTTGTATGATTGCGCCCGGCGCGCTACAGCATGCCACCTCGCATCTTTTAATGTCTGTTGGCCCGGTACGACCGGGTTGCGCTTCATTTTCGTTCCCCATTCAGGCGAAGACAGCGAATGGAGCTAGCGCTCCAAGCGTTAGCTTTACTGCTTCAAAGTTTTTGATCAGCGCAAATCGATACTAGCGATACCGTCATCACGCGCTCTAATCTCGCATGTTTTTCGATGTTGATCCGCACGTTTGTGCGGGGCGCGGCTGCTGCAAAAGAAACGGATATTTCATTTACAGATCATGCAAAAAGAACATCGCTTGAAATCGGGGGCCGAGTGAGCGCAAATAGGCCGCGTGTGGTCGTTGTCACTGGCGCTAGTGCCGGACTCGGTCGCGCGTTGGCCTTAAGTTATTGCGCGCCTGGTATCACGCTCGGCTTGATCGGAAGAAATGCCGAACGTATCGAGGCCGTTGCCGAGGAGTGTCGCGCGCGCGGCGCGGAAGTCGTAGTCGGCACCATGGACGTTCGTGATGCGGCAGCGCTCCAGGGGTGGATCTTCGAGTTCGACGCGCAACACTCGATCGATTTGCTGATCGCCAATGCGGGCGTCGCCAGCACGCTGCGCTCAACTGATGACTGGGAAGGCGCCGCTCGAACTGCCGAGGTCGTCGACACCAATCTCTACGGTACCTTGCACGCGGTGCTGCCTGCCGTCGAGTGCATGCGCAAGCGGCAGCACGGCCAGATTGCGATTGTCAGTTCGCTCGCCGGCTTGAGAGGGATGGCAATCTCTCCAGCCTATTGCGTGAGCAAGGCCGCGCTCGTCGCGTACTGTGATTCCGTACGCCCCGTTCTCGCACGCGACCATATTGGCATTTCGGTCGTGATGCCCGGTTTCGTGCGAACTGCGATGAGCGACGTTTTTCCTGGCAACAAACCCTTCATGTGGAGCGCCGAGAAAGCCGCTTCGTATATCAGGACGCGCCTGAGCCGCCGCCGCGTGGAAATCGCTTTTCCCTTCAGCTTGACGTTCGGTCTCAAGTTGCTGCGTCTGTTGCCAGCGACCGCCGCCGACGCAATCCTTGGTCTCCTGTTTCAGATCCCTCGTCGGAATATGTGAAGTGTTGCCCGATTTCATAATCGCGGCCGCGCTGGTCGCATGCTCCTTTGCCGTTGAAGCGATCGCTGTCACGCGATCGTCGCTTCGTCGACCACCAGTTGCGCTAATGCTGCACCTGACGGCGCTCGCTGTCGTGACGGCAGGTTGCTTCGCGTTGACGGGGCGGCCGTTGTTTTCGGCTGGCGCTGCGCAGGTATTGATTGGCGTGCTCGCCGTCGTCGGTAACGCTAAATACGCGTCACTGCGTGAACCGCTGGTGTTCAGCGACCTGAGTCTGTTCAGCCAGGTCTTCTCGCATTCTCGCCTGTATTTGCCGTTTCTCGGTGCCGGCAAGCTTGCCCTCCTGCTTGTCGGCATCGTGGCGGCGGTGGCGGCGTTCATTGCCGAAAAGCCCGCTGCACTCGGGCAGAGAGCTGCTGCGGCCGTCGTTATGTTGGTTTGCCTGCCGATGTGCATCGCGCTTGCCCGTCGCTTGACGCTGACGCTGCAGCCCTATTCGGATCAATGCCGCTGCGGCTTTTTCGCCGCGTCCGCCGCCTATCTGATCAATGGGATAAGCAGTGCGCAACTGCGCGCCTTTACTCGCGCCGCAGCGACCAGCCCCTTTTCGTTCGGTCGCCCGGATGTTCAGGTGGATGTCATCGTGGTTCAGAGCGAGTCGTATTTCGACGCACGTCGGCTCGGCACATACGTGTCTGGCGCACCCTATGAACATTTCGATTGCGCCAGACGTGAGTCGTTCGAGCAAGGCGAGCTGGCGGTGCCGGCCTGGGGCGCAAATACGATGCGCAGTGAATTCGCGATGCTCACCGGCCTGACGTCGCCCGAGCTCGGTTACGCGCGCTTTTATCCGTATATGTTCGTGCGCCGGGCGTGTGCGTCACTGGCGGGTTATTTCAGCCGCGGCGGCTATCGCACGGTGGCCGTGCACCCGTACTACGCGAACTTCTTCGGCCGTCGCCGGGCATTCGCCCACATGCATTTCGACAGTTTTCTGGACATCGGGCATTTCGACAGTGCGTCTCGTGCGGGGTCATACGTCGGCGATCTCCCTGTGGCGGACAAGCTTATTGCGCTGCTGCAAGCCAGTGATGACAAACCCATGTTTGCGTTTGCAATCACGATGGAGAACCACGGCCCTTTGCATCTGGAGACGGTCTCTCCAGGAGAAGCCGCATCGCGGCACACACTGGGAGACGACGTGCGTTGGCGCGATCTGACCGCCTACCTTCGGCACGTGGAGAACGCGGACGCGATGATCGGCAGGTTGACCGCTTATCTGCGCGAGCGCAAGCGGCCGACGGTCCTGTGTTTTTATGGTGATCACGTTCCTGCCATGTCTTCCGTATTCGACGCGCTCGGAACGGAACCGACTCGCAGTGACTACTTTATTTGGCGCAATTTCGGGAACGACCTCGGCACACGCCGAGACGTCGGCGTCGAGACCCTGGGTTCCACGATACAGCGCGCGATGACGCACGCAGACCCTGTCGATATCGATTCGCGAAACAAGTTGCAGCAGATACCGGCAAGATGATGGAAAAGAAAATTGCGATTACTGGGATGGCATGTCGCTTTCCCGGCGGAGTAACGGGGCCCGACGATTTCTGGCAACTGTTGTGCGATGAGCGCGACGCAGTGACCGCCGTGCCAGCCGATCGATTCGGCACGGGGTTCTACCAGCACCCGTCTAAAAAAGAGCCGGGCAAAAGCTACACGTTCTCGGCGGGCGTGCTCGATGACGTGGCCGGTTTCGATGCCGCGTTCTTCGGCGTTTCACCGCGCGAGGCAACCCAGATGGACCCGCAGCAGCGCCTCCTGCTCGAACTGGCGTGGGAAGCGTTCGAGGACGCCGGCGTGCGTCCGGCCGACATGCGTGGCCGCGACTGTGGCGTGTACGTCGGCGCCGCGAGTATGGACTACGGCAACCGCAGCATGGACGACCTGAACTGGATCGATCCGTACTCGGCCACGGGAAACACGCTCAGCATTGCGTCCAACCGCGTGTCCTATTTGTTCGATCTGCGCGGACCGAGCATGTCGGTGGATACCGCCTGCTCGTCGTCGATCGTCGCGCTGCATCAGGCCGTGCAGGCACTGCAGTCGGGTGAAACCGAAATGGCGCTCGCGGGCGGCGTCAATCTGCTGCTTCATCCGTTTGGCTTCGTGAGCTTTTCGAAGGCGTCGATGCTGTCGCCGCGCGGCCGCTGCCGGGCATTCGATGCGACCGGCGATGGCTATGTGCGCGCCGAGGGTGGTGCTTTCGTTCTACTCAAACCGCTCGAACGCGCGCTCGCCGACGGCGACACCATTCACGCTGTCATTGCCGGTTCGGGCGTGAACTCCAACGGTCACTCGCATGGCGGCATCAGTGTGCCGACGACGGCCATGCAGGCCGAATTGCTGCGCTCGGTTTACCGCCGCGCGGGCGTCGATCCACATTCGCTTGCCTATCTGGAAGCCCACGGCACGGGTACAGCGGTCGGCGACCCGATCGAGGCGCGCGCGCTGATCGAAGCGGTCGCCGCCGGTCGCCCGGCCGACGATCCGCTGCTGATCGGCTCGGTCAAGACCAACCTCGGGCACCTCGAAACCGCTTCGGGGATGGCCGGCCTCTTCAAGGCGATCCTCTGCCTGAAGCACGGTGCGGTGCCGCGCTCGCTGCATTTCGAAACGCCCAATCCGGCGATCGATTTCGAAGGCGGCCGCCTACGTGTGGTCGACCGCTTCACGCCGCTGTCGCGCCGCGATGGCGAGCCGCTGACGATCGGCGTCAATTCGTTCGGCTTCGGCGGCACCAATGCTCACGTCGTGCTCGCGGAGACGGTGCACGCAGCCGCGCCCGCGGTGCCTGTCACGACCAGCGCGCCGGTCGCGGACGAGGCACTGGCGCCGCTCGTACTCACCGCGCGTTCGCAGACTGCGCTTGCCGCACTCGCGGCGCGCTACCACGCGCGCCTGCAGAACGGGGCCGATTGGAGCGCGCTCGCAGCCAGCGCCGCGCGGCGCCGCGAATGGCTCGATCAGCGCGCGGTCATTGCGCCGCCGGACCTGCAAGCGGGCTGCGCGGCACTGCAAATGCTCGCGGACTCGTCCGAACAGGTGCTGCCGGCTTACGTCGCACACGGCCAGGCCGTGGCGACTGGCAGCAAGGTGGCGTTCGTCTACGCGGGCAACGGCTGCCAGTGGGCCGGCATGGGCAAGCAACTCTACGCGGAAGACGCCGGGTTCCGCGCGGCGCTCGACGAAGTCGACGCGCTCTGGCGCGCCGACGGCAGCGAGTCGCTCGTCGACGTGCTGCGCGCCGGCGCGAGCGCCGAATGGCTTGCAGCGACGGAGAATGCGCAACCGTTGCTGTTCGCGATCCAGGTCGGTATCACGCGCACACTCGAAGCGCGTGGCATCGAATTCGATGCGGCGGTCGGGCATAGCGTCGGTGAAATCGCGGCCGCGTGGGCATCGGGCGCGCTGACGCTGGCCGAAGCCGTGCGCGTGATCCGCATTCGCAGCAGCGCGCAGGGCCTGACGCGCGGCACCGGCAAGATGGCCGCCGCGGGCATTGGCGAAGCCGAGGCGCGGGACCTGATTGCACGCCTCGGTCTCACGGCGACGGTCGAACTGGCCGGTACCAACAGCCCCGAAGCCGTCACGCTCGCGGGCTCGCTCGCGGGGCTCGAAGCGATCGGCGCCGCGCTGGTCGCGAACGGCAGCTTCTTCCAGTTGCTCGATCTCGATTACGCGTTCCACAGCAGCCGCATGGACGCGATCGAGCCGGTGGTGCGCGCCGGACTCGCCGATCTGGCGCCGCGCGAAGGCACGAAGCGCTACGTGTCGACCGTCACCGGCGACACGCTTTCCGGCACTGCGCTCGACGCAGGCTACTGGTGGCGCAACATCCGCGAGCCGGTGCGTTTTGGTGAAGCGCTCACGCGTCTTGCCGAGACGGGCGTGCGCATGTTCATTGAAATCGCGCCGCACTCGATTCTGCGTCACTACGTCAAGCAGACTCTCGCGAGTCTCAATCTCGCGGGCGCGGTCGTGCCGACGCTCAAGCGTCATCACGACAGTGCGCAGATGCTCGAACATTCGATGCTATCGGCGGTCGCGCACGGCGCGCGTGTCGATCTCGACCGTTTCGTGCCGGTGGCGTCGCAGGGCTCACATGCGGCGCTACCCACCTATCCATGGCAGCGCGAGCGCTACTGGCAGACGGCCACCATCGAGGGCTACAACCTCGTGAATCGCCACGTCGATCATCCGCTGCTCGGCTACCGTCTGCACGAGCATGCATTCGCGTGGGAAAGCCAGCTCGATCCGCAACGCGTGGCGATGCTCGGCGATCACGTGGTCGATGGCGGCGTGGCGTTCCCGGGCGCGGGCTATGTGGAAATGGCGCTGGCCGCGGCGCGGGTGTTCTTTCGCACGCCGGACGTCGCGCTCGAGAACCTCGAAATCCGCATGCCGGTTGTGTTCCAGCCGCAGCACGCGAAGCTGTTCCGCTTCGTGATCGACGCACGCGCCGCGTCTTTCTCGATCGAGACGCGAGAGCGCATGAGCGACGGCCCATGGAATCTCAATGTGACGGGCCGTCTGCTCGAAAGCGGCAATACGCTTGACGCGCAGAGCGCGGCCGACGAGTCGGTGCTGGCGCGCCTTGAGGCGCGCCCGGCGACGGCTGGCGAGGCCCTCTACGCAAGTACGAGCGCGATCGGTTTGAGCTACGGTCCGGCATTCCGCTGGGTGAGCAACGTCCACGTGCAAGGCGACGACGCGCTCGCCGATCTGGAAGTGCCGCAAGTGCCTGGCGGCGCGTTGACACTGGACGGCTGGCTGTTGCATCCCGCGCTGATGGACAGCGGCTTTCATCCGCTCTTCGCCGTGCTCGGCCAGGCCGGCGCCGCGCCTGGCGAGGCGCGCGCGGCTTTCGTGCCGGTTCAGATCGGCCGCGTCGACTTTTTGCGCGGCGACTCGGTGCGCCGCGTGCTTGCACGTGTGCTGCGCCGCAGCCCGCATTCGATCGTCGCGTCGTTCGAATTCCTCGACGCCGACAATGCGATCGTCGCGCGTCTTTCCGCCTGCCGGTTCCGCCGTGTCGACCTGACGGGCCGGCGAGCTGCCGCCCCGGCGCGCTTTGCCTACGCGCTCGAAGCGCGCCCGCTGCCCGAGCACTTGACAGCCGCGGCGCTGCCCGCGCCGGCTGCGCTCGTCGGACGCGCGAGTGCGCGTCTTGCTGCAAGCGAAGACAGCGCGCAACGGACGCATCATTTGACCGAAACGCTGCCGTTGCTCGACGTGCTCACGGGCCTGTACGCGTTGAACGCGCTCGATGCGATCGGCGCGTTCGCGCAGCCGAAGCTGTCCGCGCGTACTGATGCTCCCATGCTCACGCGGGTGACGCAGATCGTCGTGGAAGACGGTTTCGCCCGTTTCGAGGGCGAGCGCCTCGTGCGTGACGACGCGGCGTGCGCGGCGATGCCCGCGCTCGACGCGCTGTGGCGCGAGGTGCTGGCGAATTCTCCGGCGCACGTCGCCGAACTGACGCTGCTTGCGCACGTCGGTGCGGCGTTGCCGCGCGTGCTGCGCGACGCAGCATCCGGTGCCGCTGCGCCGGCGTTGCTGTCGCCGACGGGGCGCAGTCTCGTCGAGCAGTTCTTCGACGCCTCGCCCACGTGGTCGCATGCCCGCGCGATGCTCGCTTCGTGCGCGAAGGAGGCGTTGGCGGCGTGGCCGCGCAACCGCCGCCTGCGCGTGCTGGAAATCGGCGCGACGAGTGGTGAAGTGTTGCAGCCGCTCGATCTCGGCATGCCGGCGTCGCAATGCGAGCATGTCCTGGCGGGCACGCACCAGCAGCTCGCGGCGCTCGATGCGGAAGCGCACGCGCACGTTCAGACGCTGGTGTTAGGCGAAAACGAAGCGCTGTTCACCCATTGCCGTGACGCCGCGCCGTTCGACCTGATTGTGGTCAATCGCATGCTCGGGGAACAGACCGACCCGCTTGCCACACTGCAAGCAATCGTCGAACGGCTCGCGCCGGGCGGCATGGTCGTGCTCGCCGACTCGCACCGTAGCCGTTTCGCCGACATCGTGTTCGGCGCGGCGGGTCACGAGCTGTCCGAGGAGACTTACGGCGCGCTCGCGCCGGCCGCGTTGCAGTTGCTTTGCGAACGCGCTGGTCTGCAGGACGTCGCGCGTCACACGGAGCAGGGTCTCGATCTCGAAGGTGCGCCGAGCCTGATCGTCGCGCGCAAGCCCGCCGCGATGCTGCAGCCGCAACCCGGTTCGGCGGGGCAACAGCCGTGGCTGATCGTGCAGACCGGCAACGACGGGTTCGGCTCCGCGCTCGCGCAAGAACTTGCGCGTCATGGCTGTCAGGTCGAAGCGACGAGCGTGCGCGAAGCGGCCGCGTGGGTCGAACGCAGCAACACGCAAGCGCAGATCGTGTTCGTCGCACCGCTCACGCAGCTCGACGACGCCAGCGGCGCCGACTTGATGCACGCGCAACAGGGCGGAGCACTCGCGCTCGCCACGCTCGCGCGCGAACTGGACGCAGCCGGCGTGGCTGCACAGGTGCGCCTGTGCGTGCTCACACGTGGCGGCGCGCCGTTCGTGCAAGGCGCGGCCACGGCGGCGCAGCCCGAGCAGGCGAGCCTGTGGGGGCTCGGTCGTGTGATGGCAAACGAATATCCGGCGCTTGCGCTGCGCCTGATCGACGTGGCGAGCGCGGATAGCGAAGCCGTCGCGCAACTGGCGCACGCACTGACGCACGACGACGGCGAGGAAGAGGTGCTGCTCACCGCGCAGGGTCGTTACGTGCCGCGCATGCTGCCGGCGCAAACGGCGCAACGGCAGACCTCCCGCGACCAGACCAGTGCGCAACAAGCGTCCGACCCGGCACCCGCCGTGTTGGCGTTCGACATGCCCGGCTCGCTGCGTAACCTCGCATGGTTCGCATTGCCGGCGCGCGAATTGAAGGCTGGCGAAGTTGAGATCGCGCCGATGGCGACCGGTCTGAACTTCCGCGACGTTATGTACTCGATGGGCCTCCTCTCCGACGAGGCGGTCGAGACCGGCTTTGCGGGCGCGACGATCGGCATGGAACTGTCGGGCCGCATCGTACGGGTCGGCGCGGGCGTCGAAGGCTGGGCGCCCGGCGACGCGGTGCTCGGCTTCGCGCCGGCTTCGTTCGCTACGCACGTGGTGACGCGGGCGAGCGCGATCGCGCGCAAGCCCGAAGCGATTTCCTTCGAAGCGGCAGCGACGATTCCCACCACGTTCTTCACTGCGTACTACGCGTTGTGTGAGCTCGCGCGGCTGCGTCGCGGCGAGCGGGTTCTGATTCACGGCGGTGCGGGTGGTGTCGGCATCGCGGCGATCCAGATTGCCCGCCATCTCGGCGCGGAAGTGTTCGCCACCGCCGGTGCCGACGAGAAGCGCGAGTTCGTGCGCCTGCTCGGCGTCCATCGCGTATTCGACTCGCGCAGCCTCGCGTTTGCCGACGACGTGCGAGCCTGCACCAACGGCGAGGGCGTCGACATCGTGCTCAACTCGCTCGCGGGAGAGGCGATGGTGCGCGGCATCGATACGCTGCGTCCGTTCGGCCGCTTCCTCGAACTCGGTAAGCGCGACTTCTACGAGAACAGCCAGATCGGCCTGCGACCGTTCCGCAACAACATCAGTTATTTCGGCATCGACGCCGACCAGTTGATGGGTGTGCTGCCCGAACTGACCACGCGCCTCTTCGAGGAAGTGATGGCGCTGTTCGTGAGCGGCGTGCTGCACCCGCTGCCGTATCGCGCGTTCCCGGCTGCGCGAGCGGAAGAGGCGTTCCGCTACATGCAGCAGGCGCGCCAGATCGGCAAGGTACTCGTCACCTATGCGTCGGGCACGCCCGCGCCCACGCGCGGCGTCGTGCAGCCCGCGCTGAGCCTCGATCCGCAGGCGGCCTATCTGATCGTCGGCGGCACGGGCGGTCTCGGTTACGCCAGCGCGCGCTGGATGATCGCGCGCGGCGCGCGGCATCTGACACTCGCCAGCCGCGGCGGCGCGCTCGACGCCGCGAAACAGCAGGAGCTCGATCAATTGCAAGCCGCGCACGGGGTGAGCGTGAGCGTAGTGTCGTGCGACGTGACTGATCCGGCGGCGCTCGATCGTCTGGTCGAAACCATCGAGGCGGCCGGCACGCCGCTCAAAGGCGTACTGCACTCGGCGATGCGCATCGACGACGGCCTGCTGCGCAACCTCGACGACGCGCGCATGCTCGCCGTGCTCGAACCGAAGGTTGCAGGCGCATGGAATCTGCACCGCGCGACGCGACGCTGCGCGCTCGACTTCTTCGTGCTGTATTCGTCGGCCACGACCTGTCTCGGCAATCCGGGCCAGGGCGCGTACGTGGCGGCCAACAGCTTCCTCGAAGCGCTTGTCGCGCATCGCCGCGCGGCCGGGCTGCCCGCGACCTTCATGGCATGGGGGCCGATCGAGGACGTTGGCTTCCTTGCACGCAACAGCACGACGCGTGAAGCGTTGCAGGCGCGCATCGGCGGTGCTTCGATCACCTCCGACGAAGCGATGACGGCGCTCGAGCGCGTGCTCGCGAGCGGTGCGGCCGGCGAGGCTGTGGTGCGTCTCGACTGGGCGGCGATCGCGCGCGGCATGCCCGCGGCGCAGGCGCGCCGCTACATGGCGTTGCAAGGCGGGGGCGCCACCGAAGCGACGAACGAAGACGGCGCGTTGCTCGAACAATTGCGCGGCTTGCCCGAGACCGAAGCGGTCTCGCTGGTGGAGACCGCGTTGCGCGGCCATATCGCGCGCATCCTGCACATGTCGCCGGAGCGCGTCGCACTTGACTGCTCGGTGCTCGAGCTCGGCATGGATTCGCTGATGGGCATGGAACTCGGCATGGCGGTCGAGGAGTCGTTCGGCGTGAAGCTGTCGATCATGGCGATCGCCGAAGGCGCCACCGTGCATACGCTTGCCGTGCGGATTGTCGACATGCTCGATGAGAGCGCTGGCGACGGCGCTCAGGCTACCGCGAACGCTGCGAGCGACGAGGTTGCGGCCCTCGCTGCGCGCCATGCGCTCGACGAAGACGAGGCGCGCGCACTGCTCGAACGCAATCGCGGCAACGCCACCCACACTCAAAATCAACAGGGAGACGAGTCATGTCAGTCGACGCCGGCGTTCGCGGAGTAAAGCTGCCTGTGGGCTGGCAGGCGAGCGAAGGCACGCTCGCCCGGTCGCTCGAACTATCGGGACATGGCCTGCATACCGGGCGGCGCGTGAACGTGCGCATTCTTCCGGCTGAGTCGGCGCGGGTCGCGGGCGAGCGGCATGGGGTCGTGTTCCGGCGTTTGAAGGGCGGCCGCGAGCTGGGTACCGTCGCCGCGCATCCGTCGCTGCGCCGGGGCCAGCCGCTGTGCACGATGCTGCGCGCGAGCGACGGGCTTGGCGTGCGCACGGTCGAGCATCTGCTCGCGTCGCTGCTTGCCTGCGAGATCGACCATGCGATCGTCGAGCTCGACGCCGAAGAGATACCGATTCTCGATGGCAGCGCGCAGCCATGGATCGATGCGATTCGCGCGTGCGGTCGCGCCGCGGTGCCGCAGCCCAAGCTGTTTTTGCGCGTGCTGAAAAGTGTCAGCGTCGCCGACGGTGAAGGTGAAGCGCGCCGCGAGATGCGTGTCGAGCCTGCGGACCACTATGCGCTCAGCGTGCATAACAACGACCTCAAAGGTTTCGGCGACATGGAGTGGCACGGCGTGCTCACGCCGCGCGCCTTCGCCGACGAAATCGCGTCGTCGCGCTCGTATGGCCAGATCAAATGGGCCGTGCCCGCGATCGTCGTCGGTTATCTGCGTGGCTGGCCGATTCTGCGCGGCGCACGACTGTCATGCACGGCGGCAATCGTCGGCAAGCGGGTGGTCGGCGGACTGCGTCAGCCCGACGAGTTCGTCCGGCATCGCGTGCTGGATCTGGTCGGCGATCTCGCGCTCGCGGGGGCGCCGTTGCTGGGCCACGTGAGCGCACGGCGGCCGACACATGAAATGAACTACCGGCTGCTCGCCGCGTTGCTGGGAACACCCGGTGCGTACGAGTGGGTCGAGGCGCACGCGTAAGCCGCGGCGCACATATAGGCTGGATCGAATTACATGGGACTCGGAGAAACACTACGGCAGCAGTTGGCAGCCAAGGCACTGAAGCGCCAGCTGGAGCGAGCAACCGGTGCGGCGGACGCGCCTGGCGCGCCCGATGCGCAGGCGGCACCGCCTGCTCAGACACTCTCTGCACGCAGCCGCTTTGAAGCAATGCCGCAATATCAGCAGGTCAAGCTGATGCGCGAAATGGGCGAGACGTTGCGAGTCGAGTCGCCGTTTTTTCGGGTACATGACGGTATTGCAGGCGCGACGACGCAAATCGGCGGCCGCGAGTATGTGAACTTTGCGAACTACAGCTATCTCGGGTTCGCAGGCGACCCCGTTATCGCGTCGCGTGCGAAGGCCGCCATCGACAGGTATGGCACGTCGGCTTCGGCGAGCCGCATCGTCGCGGGCGAACGGCCCGTGCATCGCGAGCTCGAGCGCGCGCTGGCGGCGTTTTACGAAACCGACGATTGCGTCGCGTTCGTGAGCGGACATGCGACCAACGTGACTGTGATTGGCGCGTTGTTCGGGCCCGGCGATCTGATCGTGCACGACGCGCTGGCGCACAACAGTATCGTGCAGGGCGCGCAATTGAGCGGTGCGAAGCGCCTGAGCTTTGCGCACAACGATTGGCAGGCGCTCGACGAATTGCTGACGCGAGTGCGTCGCGAGTATCGTCACGTGCTGATCGCGATCGAAGGGCTGTACAGCATGGACGGCGATATCCCCGACCTCGAGCGTTTTTGCGAGGTTAAGGAGCGGCACGGCGCGTTTTTGCTAGTTGATGAAGCGCATTCGCTCGGTGTACTTGGCGCGACGGGGCGGGGGATTCGCGAGCAGTGCGGCGTGGCCCCGGATCGCGTCGATCTGTGGATGGGGACGATGAGCAAGACGCTGGCGGGTTGTGGGGGTTTTATCGCTGGTTGTCAGCCGCTCGCCGATA
Source organism: Paraburkholderia sp. TE9906 (assembly GCF_056279605.1). Lineage (NCBI taxonomy): Bacteria > Pseudomonadati > Pseudomonadota > Betaproteobacteria > Burkholderiales > Burkholderiaceae > Paraburkholderia > Paraburkholderia sp. TE9906. The sequence goes on along the minus strand of NZ_JBWCCT010000005.1, from coordinate 639,501 downwards.
TGCTGCGTCATCTGGCGCCGGGGTTTTTGTATAGCGTCGGGCTTGCGCCAGTTTTGGCGGAAGCGTCGCTTGCGGCGCTCGAAGCGCTGATCGCGCAACCTGAGCGGGTTGCGCGGTTGCGGGAGCGGGGGCATCAGTTTCTTGCCGAGGCGCGTGCGGCCGGACTCAATGTCGGTACGAGCGCGGGCTACGCGGTCGTGCCGGTGATTACGGGCAGCTCGTTGAAGGCCGCGCAGTGGGCAAATGCGTTGTTCGAGCAAGGCATTAACGTGCAGCCGATTTTTTATCCGGCAGTCGAGGAGAAGGCGGCGCGGTTGCGGTTCTTTATCTGTTCGACGCATGAGGCGGAGCAGATTAGCCGGACGGTGGGGGCGGTGGCGCGGTTGGCTGCAGGTTGAGTCGAATCTTAAGTTGATAGGTCAATGAAGAAGAATCTTTTGGCAGTGTGTCTGCCGGTGGTTTTGACGCTTTCGGGGTGCGGTACGTTTCCTGGGTGGGTGCCCGGATCGGGCGCGAGTCGCGAGCAGGTTCAGGACATCAGTAACTCGGCGAGCTTCGAGGGCATCCAGTTGGTGGGTGTCAACGATGCGTTGGCGCGCAAGCTGGCCGCGGCCAAGCAACTCGACCAGTTTTCGTCCACTTTTACTAGCAAGGTTGCCAACAACTATGTGATCGGCCCGGGCGATGTCATCCAGATAACGATTTGGGAGACGCCACCCGCAATGCTGTTCGGTTCGTCGGCACCCGTTTCGCTGCCGTCGGCAGGCGCCGGTGCATCGACTAGCGTTACGCTGCCTACCCAAATGGTTTCCGCCGACGGCACGATCTCGATTCCCTTTGCGGGCCGTATCAGCGTAGCCGGCCGTACCACGGAGCAGATCGAGTCCAGTATCGTCAGCCATCTCAAGGGCAAGGCGAATCAGCCGCAAGTGCTCGTCGCGGTCACGAAAAACAATGCGTCGAACGTCACGATTGTCGGCGAAGTCAACACGAGCGGGATGATGCCCCTCACGCCGAAGGGCGAGCGTCTGCTGGATGCGATCGCGTTCGCGGGCGGTTTGAAGCAGCCGGTGAACCATATGGCAGTGCAGCTTTCGCGCGGAGACACCACGGCGACAATGGCGCTCGACTCCGTGATTCGCGATCCGAAGCAGAACGTCGTGCTCAAGCCGAGCGACGTGGTGACAGCGCTGTTCCAGCCGCAGACGTTCTCGGTGCTCGGCGCGACGGGCAAGAACGACGAAATTCCGTTTGAGGCGCAAGGTATTTCGCTCGCGCAGGCGCTCGCGCGTTCGGGCGGTCTCAACGACAGCCGCGCAGATGCACGCGGTATTTTCTTGTTCCGCTTCGAGGACGCGAAGCTGGTGGACAACAAGGACGCATCGGTCAAGACGAACAACGGCAAAGTACCGGTCGTGTACGAAATCAATTTGCGCGATCCGGCGGCCTTCCTTGTCACGCAAAATTTCCCGGTTCAGAACCACGACGTGATTTATGTTTCGAATTCGCCTGGCGCGGAATTCCGGAAATTTCTTACGTATGTCGTGATGGTGGCCGATCCGACGGTGGCCTTTACTCATGATTTTCAGTAGTGAGTTATGACGAATAGAGTTCGTACGCCCCTGGAGGTGACGCTTGCCGTTTGGCGCGCAATGTTTCTGCGCGAGGCATTGGATCGCCTGTTCGAGGCACGCGCCGCCTGGCTTTGGCTGTTCGTTGAGCCGGTGGTGTACATTGCAATCCACGCGTTCGGGTACCAAACATTCCATATACATCAAGTAGGTGGAATGGAAATATCTATGTGGATTCTTGGGGGCTTCGTTGGTTTTCTCCTTTGGAGACGCACATGGCTTCAAGTGTTGCACGCGCTTGACAGCAATCGAGCCTTTTTTGTCTACAGGCAGGTGAAGCCATTTGATGCTGCGTTTATAAGAGGGGCTTTGGAATTCTTTTTGATGATTCCGATTGCCATTCTCATCATTCTGTTTACGGTTGCCATGGGTAGGACAATAACGCCAGATACGCTGAATCCGGTGTTGTTTCCTGCGGACCCGCTGCTGGTCATTGTTAGTCTTCTGGGGCTCTGGCTGTTCGGGTTTGGCTTCGGCTTGATTACTTCAGTTGCGATGAAATTCGTCCCGGAATTGGATCACATTTACAAAATGCTATATGTGCCCCTTTACTACATTTCCGGCACATTGCTCCCTATCGCGGTTGTTCCCGAACCTTATCGTGACATCCTGCTAATCAATCCTGTCGTGCATGGAATCGAACTGGTGCGGCTGGGATTTCTGCCAACCTATCACACTGACCCAGGCGTTAGCCTTGCGTACCTCTATGGATGGGCCTTGGGCTTCGTGCTGATTGGTTTGGCGCTCTACAGACGTTTCGCAAAGAAGCTGGTGATGAAATGATCGTTGTCGAGAATGTTCACAAGCGATATATAACCGAGCACGGCGCCGGTAAATGGATATTGCGAGGGGTCAACATGACGATTCCCTCGAACAAAAGCGTTGCATTGATCGGAATGAACGGCGCGGGGAAATCGACGCTGCTTCGAATTATCGGCGGCGTCGACTTCCCGACCAAAGGCAGGGTGGAGCGTCGATGCCGCGTCTCGTGGCCCATGGGAGGCGGAGGACTGGAAGGCACGCTAACCGGGCGACAAAATGCGAAGTTCGTTTGCCGAGTGCACGGACACCAGAACGAACTCAAGGATCGTCTCGCATTCATCCAAGAGTTCGCCGAATTGGGCGATGCGTTTGATAACCCGGTGCAGACATATTCATCAGGAATGAGGTCGCGGTTGCAGTTTGCGTTATCATTGGCTTTTGATTTTGATGTTTATATCTCAGATGAGGTTACGGCTGCTGGCGACGCAAAATTCAGAAAAAAAGCAGCTGACGCGTTCAAGGACAAAACAGGTAAAAAAAGCGTGATCATGGTTTCCCATGACGAAGGCACGCTCAGGCAGTTTTGCCAATCGGCTATCTGGATTAACGAGGGAATGGCTCACTGGTTTGATGATCTCGGTGACGCGCTTAAGGAATACAAGGGAAACGTAGTCTCATGAACGAATCGTCGTCGGTAATTACACAGGATGGCATACTCAGAAAGATGGCCACTGGCTATCTTGAAAAATTTCGCAACCTGTCAACCGTAAGTGTATTTAAATTAATTATAAGGTTGATCTTTATCGCCGCGATCATCTCCGTGGTGTATTGGATATTCGTTGCCTCTGATCGTTACGTTTCTGACGCGAGTGTGATCATCCAGAAGACGGATGAGATCAACAATCCGAACCTCGACATTTCAACCATTGTTCCGAATGCTGCGGGGCCGAGCCGCGGCGATCAACTTTTGCTGCGTGAGTATCTTCTGTCCGCAGATATGTTGAAGAAGCTCGACGCTGCTCTTGATCTGCGCGCGCATTACAGTGACCGACGCTGGGATCCGGTTTCGCGGATGTGGTTCAAGAACGCGCCGCCGGAGTGGTTTTATCGCTACTGGTTGTCTCGCATCGATGTGGAGTACGACGACTACAGTGGAGTACTCCGCATTAGCGCGCAGGCCTACGACCCGAAAACTGCACGGGCAATTGCGACCTTTATGGTGCGTGAAGGTGAGGCGCATATGAACCAGATTGATCACAATCTGGCGCAATCGCAAGTTGACTTCTTGACGAAGCAGGTAACACTCGCGCATCAGCGTGTAATAGAGACCAGCAACGATCTGATCGATTTTCAGAATCGTAAGGGGCTGATGGCACCACAGGCAACGGCTGAAAGTCTCAATGCGCTCATCGATAAACTTGAATCGCAAAAGAGCGAAGTTCAGGCCCAGTTGGATTCCTTGCCAGCTACACTAAGCTCAAATCAGCCGACGGTTGTCATGCTTAAGAGCAATATCAAGGCGCTTGAACAGCAGATTGCCCAGAAGCAGGCAGAACTGACTTCACCCTCAAGACGGACGCTTAACTATACGATCGGTGAATTTCAACGATTGCAAATGCAAGCGGGGTTTGCTCAAGATCTGTACAAAACTGCGCTTGCTGCACTCGAAAAGGGCAGGATGGACGCCGCACGCACGCTGAAAATGGTTTCCCCGCTGCAAGCGCCGACCGAGCCGAGCTATCCGATGGAGCCTCTGCGCATGTACAACATGATTCTGACTTTGTTGGCCGCGATTGCGCTGGCTGGAATCGTGAAGTTGCTGGAAGGCATCATTCTCGATCACGTTGATTGAGCGAGGGATGGCTATGGGGGTTCTGTTTGTCATGGTTACTTGGCCAGAGGCGACAAAGATGGCGCCGCTCGTCAAAGCGCTCACGAATGGAACGACAGTCGAGACAAAAGTACTTGTGACCGCCCAGCATTGCGAGATGCTGGACTTCGTGTCGCGCGCTGCCAATCGCTATGGTGATGGCGAGGCTGCCAGACGTATCCAATAAAGTTGCTAACGCATGTTCAATAAGATATCAATAATCGGTCTTGGGTACATAGGCTTACCCACAGCTACGTTGTTTGCATCCCGCAAGTTGCGCGTTATCGGCGTCGACGTGTCAGCAGACGTGGTTGAAACGATCAACAGGGGTGACATCCACTTTGTCGAACCGGAGTTGGATATTTTGGTACGGGCTGCAGTGGGTTCAGGCTACCTGCGAGCCACGACGTCTGTTGAGCCCGCCGACGCATTCGTAATTGCAGTGCCAACGCCATTGGCTGCCGACCACAAACCCGACCTAAGCTACATCGAAGCCGCGGCGAAGTCGATTGCGCCGGTACTGGATAAGGGTAATCTGGTTGTTCTCGAGTCCACATCATCCGTCGGTAGTACAGAACTATTGGCAAGGTGGATGTCGGAAATTCGACCGGATCTCAGTTTTCCACATCAAGCTGGCGAAGCGTCTGATATCCGAATTGCTCATTGCCCTGAACGTGTTCTTCCTGGGCGTATCGTGCACGAACTAGTTGCAAATGATCGGGTCATCGGTGGCATGACTTCGAAGTGTTCCGAAGTCGCCATTGCGCTTTATGGTTTGGTAGTCCAAGGACGCTGCATTGTCACTGACGTGCGCACGGCGGAAATGTGTAAGTTGGCCGAAAACAGCTTTCGAGATGTCAATGTTGCGTTCGCAAATGAGCTTTCGATGATATGCGACAAGCTGGGCATCGACGTATGGGAGCTGATCGCGCTAGCCAATCGACATCCGCGTGTCAATATTCTGCAACCGGGCTGCGGAGTGGGTGGGCATTGCATAGCCGTCGATCCCTGGTTCATCGTCGATAGCGCGCCAGCCGAGGCGCGGCTGATTCGGTCCGCACGCAACGTGAACGATGCGAAACCAGACTGGGTCCTCGGGAAGGTAGATGAAGCCGTGACGCAGCTCGTAAATTCGGGGACGCCAGCCGAAGATATCTGTATCGCCTGCCTGGGAATTTCGTACAAACCGGATATTGATGACCTCAGAGAGAGTCCCGCGCTCGAAATTGCCAGGAAGCTAGCCAAGCGCCGCGACACGATGGTCGCAATTGTCGAGCCCAACCTCAAAACACTACCGGAAGATTTGAGAATAGAGAAAGTCGCCTTCATGCGTTTTGAAGAGGCAATCATCGAAGCGAACATCATTGTCCTGCTCGTTGATCATGCCGAGTTCAGAAACGTGAAGCCTAAGCTTAAAAGCGCTCAGGTGCTTATCGATACGCGCGGCATTTGGAAAGATGCAAAATGATGATAGATAAGAGTATTCAGGCAGATCTTGAAGCCCGCGTAGGTGACGTGGAAGAGGAGAACGAACAGTTGCTTCTCCAGCTCCATCATGTTCAGGAGGAGCTTGGAAATTACTATTTGCGCAACAAGGTTCTTGAGAAAAAGTTGTCCGGACAATCGTCGAGTAACGATCTATTGGCCAAGGGCTGCGTAGACGAGGAGCTGCAAGATGCTCTCGCTGAGAACCGACGGCTCCATGCCTTTGTCGAGGTTCAGAAAAAAGTCCACGCCCTCGAAACGCAGAATGGACTGAGCTCGAAGCTGGGAAGTCTTTTGATTCAAGGCGTCGATTCTCCGAAGACGATGGTGGCCTTGCCTGGCCGACTCTGGAAGATCTGGAGATCGCACAGTCGCCATACGCCTCCACAATCTCTGGGAGGCTCGGACTTTAGCGCACTGCTCGCGGCATACCGCGAAGGTGGTTTCGCCGCGGTAGAAAAGTTGATGGCCGAGGTGTCGATTTCATCGGTAATGCAGGCCAATGGCTATACCGCAATCGCGAGGCATTTGATGCCGGGCGATCGCCTCTGTGCCGCAGAGGCAGCGCAACGCGCGTACGCTTTGGATCCAAAACCCTATCGTTTGAAATGGTTGGCCTTTCGACTTCATGAGGCAGGCCAAGTTATCGAAGCGGCGGCTATGTTGGATATCCTGCCGGCGAATATGCAGTTCAGCGATTCCGAGGATCGCCAAGCCAGCCAGCTCCGTTATGAGACGGATTGCGCGCTTCAGCGCGAAGCTAAGCAGCAGGCAAGACTTGCGGAGCGCAGAACAGGTTTCGAGGAACAGTTGAATCGCCTGGCCAGCGAGCGAGACGATCAGGCACGTCAATTGAGCGAGCGTTGCAGGGAGGTGGAACTTCTCAAGCAGTCCAATTCCCAATTGGAGGAGGACCGACGCGGGGTCACGGGTCAATACGAAAAGGCCACGAGTCTGGCAGCTGAGCGTGCGCTGCAACTTGACGCACAGAAGCGGACTGTAGTTCAGCTTAAGCAAGATATGTTGCTTATGGAGGATCGGCAAGAGGTCTCACTAAGGCTCTGGCAAGAGAAGGCCGCGCAGTTGGAAAACGAAAAGAGCACGTTGATGGCTCGCAATGGTGAAGATGCGCGATTGTTAGCCGAGAAAGTTCAGGCGGTCGATGAGTTGACCCGGGCCAATGCCCTGCTAGAGCGGGAAGGTTCTCTATTGGCCACACAGCGTGACGAAACCGTCAGCCTTGCTGCAGAGCGCAGACGAGAAATCGAATTCTTGCAGCAAGCTAGGCTAGATCTGTTGCAGGAAAAAGCAACGCTGGCGGGTCGCTACGAAGAGGTCGTCAAGGTATTGGCTGACCGCATTCGCGAGGTCGATGCGCTTAAGCAAGCAACGAGCCAACTCGAACAGGATAGGTCAGTACTAGCGAATCGATATGACGAAGTCGTCAGAAAGTGCAGTGAAGGGGATCAGCGGTTCGAGGCGTTGAGTGACGTCCAAGTACGCCTGGAACAGGAAAAACTGATGTTGACAGACCTGCACGACGACGCCTGCCTACAGTTGGCGCAGCGGACGCGAGAAGTCGAGCAACTGCAGCAGGCCAACTCGCATCTCGAAGGAGCGAAGTCTGAGTTATCGGGCTTGTACGAAGCTGTCGCAAGACAGCTCGACGAACGTAATCGGGAGAATGAAATTCTGGAGCAGACCCGGAAGAGACTCGAGCACGAGAAGCTTGAGTTATCTGCGGATCATGTTGAGTCTTCGAAGCGAGCGGCAGAATATCTTGCACAAGTCAAAGTCTTGCAGCAGCAGCTTCAAGATCGCCAAATCAACGACGACGTATTGATCGAGCGTCAGAAGCTAATGCAGGAAGAAATCGTTCGGGCCGAAGCCCAGCTTGATTTGATTAAGGATGTGTTGCTTCAGGTGCGGATCAATGAGAAAGCAGCCAACTAATATTGCTAGCAAAGTGTTGAGTGAAGAGACCGTTCAAGCTGCTCCCGAGAAGCAAGTCTCTTCGGAAACTGCCGCTTTGGTAGTGCACGACGAAGGCTTGCTGGATCGAGCGCGTATTCAATGGCAATTCGGTGACTGGCCGAAGCTCGCGAAGCTCAATCACGGTATTCTTCAGGCTCATCCGGAGCGCGCGAGGCTTGCACTGTTCGCTGCAGCCGGTCGCCTGCAAACTGGCCAGATTGCTGAAGCTGAAAAGTTCATCCGATTAGCGGAAGGATGGGGAGCTGACAAGGCGCTTGTTTGTCAGATACTCACTGCCGGGATCCATAACAGCTTAGGGCGCGCAGCTGCACTCGCAGGGAATTTCTCGAAGGCATTTAGACACTTCGAATCGTCGATTACTAGCGGTATGCCCCGGACTGACACGGCGTTGATCACTGGCGCGCGCATCGATCAGCAATGCACTCAACTCGGAATCTCGCCGGATTGCTTCGGCGCTGAGCCACATGTGGAACGGTCGCGGCAGGGCGGCTCCCAAGAGTATCGTAGATTTACCGTCAGGCAGTCGGCGGAGATAGATTTCGGCGCTGCGTGGGCTGGCAACTCCATTAACACGGTCATTTTCCGTCACCACGGCATTCTTACCTGCGACGGGAAACAATTTACTGCGTTTTACGTCAATGAGCATACGCTTCGTCTCGTCCAGCGTGATCTGAAAACGAATAATATTCAGACGCATGATCTCGATGGTGAGTACAACCTGACTGATGCCCATAACAGCATCAGCATTGGTTTCGATCGCGCCAATCATATTCACATATGTTACGACCACCACGCGACGCAACTTCGCTATCGGCGCAGTGTTCACCCGGGCAATATTACTGAATGGTCGGAAGAGTTGCCTATGACGGGCAACGCGGAGACCAAAGTAACTTACCCTACGTTCATTCAGCCACGTAATGGCTTTCCGCTAACGCTGTTGTATCGCGACGGCATACACAACAAGGGGACGGCGCGCCTAAAATCCTACGATGAGGCGTCGGGAAGTTGGGCGGATAGTCCACTACCCATTCTGAGCGGCAGTGATTCCAAACCGTGGACGAGTAACGCGTACTGGAACCACCCGGCCATCGATCATGACGGTGATCTGCACATTAGTTTTGTGTGGCGTACGCACATGCTCGGGGAAGAGAAGCGTGTCAATAACATCAATATTGGCTATGCCTCGTCATCTGACAACGGGATCACTTGGGTGACGTCAAAAGGCCGTGGATACCAGCTTCCAATTACTCAAACAAACGCGGAAACTGTTCATCCGGTTTCGCCCGGCAGCAATCTAATGAACCAATGCAGCATGGCGGTTGATAGTTTAAATCGGCCGCATATCGTTTATTATGCTGATGATTCGAATGGTATTCCGCAATATCAATACTTGCGATATGACGGTAACCGTTGGCATCACCAAGTAATCTCGAAGAGGGCGCGGCCTTTTACGTTGACAGGTAGCGGGACGTTGCAGATACCGATTAGTCGTCCAGAGATCGTTCTCGATCGAAAGGACAACGCGTATATTATAAGTAGAGGGGATCACAGTCGGGGGCGGATGGTCGCAACCGTTCTGAGAGCTCCGGGCTATGTTTGGGTTCCCGATAACGTGCAGACGATCTGGGGGGAGGATTTGGGTTTTTCCGAACCCATTATTGATCGCGTGCGTTGGGCACAGGAAAACGTACTTAGTTTGCTGGTTCAATATAACGAGCAACCCAATCACGATCTGGGGCATCGGTCGCTATTTCGACCGATCAAATTGATTGACGTGCATTTTTCTCTGTAGGACGCAGGCTTTATCCGATTGAGAGCATTGATCGTCAACGTGCTCCACCAGGCGGTTAGTCGATCACAAGGCGTTACAAAAATATGCAAGATAATTCACACATTTCATATTGGGCTTCCGGAAACGAAGCTCTGCGTAACCAAAAATATGAGAATGCGATTCAACTCTATCAAAAAGCGAAAGCAAATACGCCAGAGTTGTCACATCTGATCGAGGAGAGCGTTCAGTTAGCGAAGCGCCGCATCCGGGATAAGCGGCGCCTTGTGCAAAAGGAAGCGGTTGAGAGCGTCGATATCGTCGTACCTGTGTTCAACGCACTCGACGACGTCAAGTCATGCCTGCAATCTCTGGAACTCCATACTGACGAGTTCAATGTGCGAGTCATCGTGGTGAATGACGGATCTCAACCGGACACTACCGAATGGCTACGCAGCTATTGTTCGGAAAACGCTCTCTTCACGCTGATCGAGCACCCCACTAACCAAGGTTATACCAAAACGGTAAATACCGGATTAAAGGCATCTCGTGCACCGTACGTAATTACGCAGAACAGTGACACTATTGTCTCTTCCGGATGGTTGAGGGGCCTGGTGCGTTGCATGGAATCAAATCCCACGCTGGGTGTTGTTGGCCCACTTTCCAATGCAGCCAGCTGGCAAAATGTACCTGCCCTGAGAGATGAAGCGGGATCGTTTGCTGTTAACCAGCTACCGCAAGGGCTAACGGTCGATGACATGGCCGCGCTGGTAGCGGATACGTCCGAACCCTCTTATCCGCGTTTACCCTTCGTAAACGGCTTTTGTTTCATGATTCGGCGCATGGTGATCGACTCCATTGGATACATGGATGAGATCAATTTTCCAGTCGGTTACGGCGAGGAGAACGATTATTGCATTCGCGCGATTGATGCAGGATTCGAACTTGCCATTGCGGACGACGTCTACGTTTACCATGCGAAGTCCAAAAGCTTTGGTCACTCCCGTCGTAAAGAGTTGTCGGCTCAGGGTACGGAGAGCCTAAAAAGGAAGCATACGGCCGATAAATACTATGCCCGTGTGGCGGAAGTAAAACGTACAGAGCTTCTTGACCAGGTTCGCTATCGCGTGCAGGCCGCGATTGAAGCGCGCTCCACGGCGGAGCGTCTTGACCTCATGTCCATGCGGATTCTTTTTCTGCTTCCGGTCAAAGGCGGCGGCGGTGGCTCGCACTCAGTGGTGCAGGAAGTAAGCGAGATGCGTCGAATGGGCATCCAGGCAAGCGTGGCCTTAAAGTACGAGCACGTGGCGTCCTTTCGAGAGATGTATTCCGATGTTCCCGGTATTGAGGACGTGTTTGTCGGTTTCGACGAATGCACGATACTTCAAATTGCCGATGACTACGACGTTGTCGTCGGCACGATCTTCACTTCGATGAAGCTCGTCAGACAAATCGTAAGCGCTCACCCGTATATATTGCCCGCTTACTACGTGCAGGATTATGAGCCATTCTTTTTCGAAGAGGGCTCACCGAAATGGCACGAGGCTCGTGACTCGTATACGTTGGTACCGGGCGCGCTCCTGTTCGCCAAGACGCAATGGATTGTTGACGTGGTCAAGCTGCACCACGGCGTAGCAGTGCATAAAGTTCGACCTAGTATCGACCACGAAGTGTATAAGCCAGCTCGCAGAGGCAAGGATGAGCGCACGCATGTAACTGCAATGATTCGTCCGCAGACTCCGTATCGTGGAGCAGAGCGCACGATGCGGTTGCTGCGCCGGCTTCATCAAGCATTGGGAGACCAACTGGTCCTCAATATTTTCGGTTGCGATGGAGGAAAGGCGGAGTTCCTTGCTTTGGAGCGGGATTTCCCGTTTCAGAATCACGGGCCGTTGAAGCGGCCTCAAGTGGCGGCGTTGCTGGCCAGCAGTGATCTCTTTATCGATCTCTCGGACTACCAGGCATTCGGGCGTACATCGCTGGAGGCAATGGCTTGTGGCTGCGCTGCTGCCGTACCTGCGAATGGGGGAGGGAGTGAGTATGCCGAGCATCGACGCAATGCCCTCGTGCTTGACACGCGTAACGAGGACGCTTGCTTCGAGGCAGTGTTGAGCTTGCTGTCGAGCCCGCAACGGCTGCAGAGCATGCGGCGCGCCGGGTTGCAGACCGCCGCCGGGTACTCTGTACATGCTGCTGCCGTGAGTGAGTGCGTGCCAATCGAGAAGAGCCTTAAGGCGTGGCGGCTGAAATATCCGCGACCTGATAAGCCTGTACTGCTCCTGATGCCAGGGCTCCGTGGAGATGGCTTGCCTGCCGGTTCGGGTTACGTCCGGGTAGTGCTTCCGTACCAGTCGCCGGCTGTTCTGCGGGACTGGCAGGTGAGACAGACGACTGTTCTCCCGAAACCGGGAACAGCCCACGCGGTGTTGATGCAGCGAGACGCGATCGGATTCAATCTTCCCGAACTTGAGGATTGGCTGCCCCGTTGGAAGGAAGCGGGCGGACGCCTCGTCTATGAGATAGACGACGACCTGCTTGATGCGCAGGGCCTCAAAGCCCGTCACTATAAAGGTGATGCACACGCGGTCGCCGCGAAAGTTCGATTGCTGGCTAGTTCTGCCGACCTCGTGCACGTATCAACGGAGTCGTTGGCTAGTCTCATGAGGCAGGTTAATTCCAACGTGGTCGTTATTCCTAACGCCCTGGATGCGGACCTGTGGAGACTTGAGGGCCAGCCTCAACACAACCGCGGATCGCACCGGAGGATGCAAAATGGCCCGATTCGTATCGGCTATGTTGGAACCCCAACCCACGACGGGGATCTGGATCAGATTACTGAGGCCATGAAGCAAATTGAAGCAAAATACGGGTGGCGAGTTGAGATTGAGGTTATTGGTGGATTTCAGAATCGCACTCCGACCTTTGGGAAGCGAGTAGGTCTCCCGAAGAAGAATGATTACCCCAACTTTGTTCGTTGGTTGCACGAACGCGTGCATTGGGATATCGGGATCATTGCGCTGGCGGAGAACAAATTCAATGAATCGAAGAGCTATTTGAAGTTTCTCGAGTACGCAGCGCTTGATGTCGCTATTGTTGTTTCCGCGGGGAGTACTTACCAGCCGGTAGCCCGACACCGCCATAATGCATTGGTCGCTCGTTCAACCGATGAGTGGGTCGAGTGCGTTAGCTCGCTTATAGAATCGCCTTCCTTGCGAGCCCAACTTTCGCTTCAATCTCGCAGAGACATTTGCGCGGGCCATACACTCGCGGAAGTTGGGCCGATGATTAGCGCGGCTTTGATGTCGAAGGTTGGGGCTGCTCGATAGGCACTTACGCAGGATCGATTGGGCTCAATGGAGGCCGATCTTCAACCTGTACTCTACTTCAGGAACTCGCTGATGGAGTGCAATCAAATAATGGGCAAGTAAGTATCAGCCGCGCGAAGCGGAAGGCAACGATCTATGCGGCTTATTACGTCGTCGGTAAGACTTTTTGGTGGATTGATTTGGTTGGGCGCTTCTGTGTGCGCTTTTGCAGAGGGGACCACTATGGCGGACTCTTCGAAGTGCACGGTTCCGCCGTCCCAAATCACAATCGATAAAGCGTGGGGCGGTGCGCGCGTCGCGTTCGATGCGCTAGAAAACAAGGATTATTTGTACGTCGCCTACTACGACGCTGATCGTTGGATGACTATTGCGCAAGTCAATAAATGCAGTGGTCGTCTGGAAAAGATCAGGGTTCCGTCACGTTTTGGTGGATGGGACGAACACAATTCGATTGCTCTAGCATTCGACTCCGAGAATAGATTGAATGTCTCGGGCAACATGCACGTTTCTCAGCTGGTGTACGCGCGCATGGATGTGCCGGATCGCTTGGCAGGCCTCGGTATCCTAAGAGGGATGGTCGGGTCGGAAGAGGAGCGAACAACATATCCGTATTTTTTCCGTTTTCCTGACGGGGCACTGGGTTTTTCGTACAGATCGGGTCAAAGCGGCGACGGCATCGAATTAATTAATCGATTGGTCGACTCCGACTGGGTCCGCTGGACGAATCGACCAGTTTTTTCGCCAAATCGCGATGGGACCACGGTCAATGCCTACCATTCCGACTATATTTTGGGACCCGATAAGTTCTTTCACGTAGCTTGGGTCTGGCGGAGGACCTATAAAGTTGAGACAAACTTCAATGTCAACTACGCAAAGAGCAAAGATTTGCGGGTTTGGGAGGACAGTCGTGGCAATGTCCTTCCGTCGCCCATTACGCCTGCGTCTGCAGAGGTCGTAGATCGAGTTCCCGAGAACTCGGGTCTCTTTAATAACGTTCGCTTAGGGTTTGACGAAGAAGGTCGTCCCGTGATCTCCTATCTGAAATTCGATTCCACAGGGGCGACTCAGTTGTTTCACGCGCGTCGGGGAAACAACGGTTGGGTATCTGTGCCGGCTACTGCGTGGACCTATCGCTGGGATCCGCGGGGAGGCGGTTCGTTGCCGAGCGAAATTAGCTTTTCAGGCGTAAAAGTAAGCGACGGTCGATTGATAGAACAGGTCCAGCAACCGGAAATCGGAAAGAAGATCTTTGTATACGGCGATGATTCATTCAAGGTTCAAGAAGTACTCAAACCTGATCTTCAGGAATCGACCGTGCAAATAAAGGATCGTCACCCGCCCAAGGGGGCCATCCTGAATACCCGAGCGGTCAGGGCGGAAAATTCAAGGATCGGTGTTTTAAAGTACCGCTACGCAATTTCATGGTTTAGCCTTCCTGTGGACAATCGGGATAAGCCTAGAGATTGTGCACGAGTCGGATTGCCGTGTGATTTCATTTCGGAGTTGGTGCTGCATTCGGCACCGACTGAAAATACGAGTAAGAATTGACTATGTTCCAATGCCGATTCGGCAATAAGAAGGAAGGTTGGCGTACGTCGTTGCTGGTGCATTCCGAATTTTCTAGGGGCGAAGTTCGGTGAGATTTCGGCTTAATGCCGTGTTTCACTATGAGATAATTCTGCCCGGAATAGTGCAACTGAGCGCGGGCGAGCAAGCCACAAGCTCGCGTAGAGCAGAGCAGTTCACAATCCGTTATCTGTCTTTGAGGCATTTGTATGAAAATCGCAATCGCTGGAACTGGCTACGTCGGCCTTTCTCTTGCCGTACTGCTGGCCCAGCACAACGAGGTCATCGCTCTGGACATTGTTCCTGAGAAAGTAGCGATGCTCAACCGCAAGGAATCGCCGATCGAAGACACCGAGATTGAGGAATTTCTCGCGCACAAGTCGCTCAACTTCCGCGCCACGCTCGACAAGGTCGAAGCCTACGCGAACGCCGACTACGTGATCATCGCCACGCCGACCGATTACGATCCGGAAACGAACTACTTCAACACCCGCTCGATTGAAAGCGTCGTTCGCGAGGTGAAGGAGATCAATCCGCAGGCGGTTATGGTCATCAAGTCGACCATTCCGGTCGGCTACACGGAGCGCACGAGCGAAACGCTGGACACGCAAAATCTGATCTTCTCGCCGGAATTCCTGCGGGAAGGCAAGGCGCTGTACGATAATCTGCACCCGTCGCGTATCGTCGTCGGCGAGCGTTCGGAGCGCGCAGAAGTTTTCGCCGAGTTGCTGAAGCAAGGCGCCGTCAAGCAGGACATTCCGACGCTCTTCACCGGCAGCACCGAGGCCGAGGCGATCAAGCTGTTCGCCAATACGTATCTCGCGATGCGCGTCGCGTATTTCAACGAGCTCGACACGTACGCAGCGCAGCACGGCCTCGATACGAACCAGATCATTCAGGGTGTGTGTCTCGACCCGCGCATTGGCTCGCATTACAACAATCCGAGCTTCGGCTACGGTGGCTACTGTCTGCCGAAAGACACGAAGCAACTCCTCGCGAATTACAGCGATGTGCCTCAAAATCTGATTCACGCTATCGTCGAATCGAATGGCACGCGGAAAGACTTCATCGCCGAGAGTGTGCTCAGGCATAGCCCGAAGGTGGTTGGCATCTATCGGCTGGTGATGAAAGCAGGTTCCGACAATTTCCGCGCGTCGAGCATTCAGGGTGTGATGAAACGCATCAAGGCGAAGGGCGTGGAAGTGATCGTCTACGAACCGGCGATGCACGAATCGAGTTTCTTCAATTCGTCGGTGGTCAACGATCTGGCTGAATTCAAGCGTTCGGCCGACGTGATCGTCGCAAATCGCATGACGGCCGATCTGACAGACGTGGCGGACAAGGTATACACGCGCGATCTGTTCGGCGGCGACGCATGAACGATCCGCAACCGGCTCGCAACGACTCAATCGACTCGCAGCTTCCCCGCATTCTGTTCTTCAACGTGAATGGCTCAGGCATGGGCCATCTGAACCGTTGTCTTTCATATGCGCGGCGGTTGCGCGGCCGTGCTCGCCCGGTGTTCTTTTCCCTGGCGTCGGCCATCGAGCTTATCGAAGAGATGGGATTCGAGGCAGATTACTTCGTTTCGCCATACTGGTCGTCGAGCTCCACGTTTGCGTGGAATAGCGAGCTGGCTGTACGTTTTGGCATGATGCTCGAACGCGTACGTCCCGACGTAATCGTCTTCGATGGCACCTGGCCATTTCAAGGGTTTCTGGCGACGTGCGAGACCTTCGGCTCGCCAGCACTGGTCTGGTCGAACCGTGGCTTGCTCAAGGAAGGCGGCAAGACGGTCTCCGTGGATGAATCGCGTTTCGATCTCGTGATCCAGCCCGGCGAACTGGGCGCGCAGGAAAACGAGCGGCCGCTCGAAGGCGGCGGCACGCGTGCGCTCGTGCCGCCCGTGTGCGTGCTCGAAGACGACGAGTTGCTCGACCGCGCCACGGCGCGCGAGGCATTGAACCTTCCACGGGACGGCCGTTTCGTTCTGTTCGCGCTGGGCCCCGGCAATCTGAAGGATGTGGCGGGAATCGGCCACGGCCTGATTCGTGGGTTCGAGGCGGCGGGCTTCAAAGTAGTCTGGGTGCGCGCGCCCATTTCGGTGCGCGACATCGAATTACCGGACGGCGTGATGCCGCTGACGGTCTATCCGCTCGCGCGCTATTTGCGTGCGTTCGACGCCTTTGTCGGCGCAGCCGGTTACAACACCTGCTGCGAACTCGTGCAGGCGGGCGTGCCCGCTCTACTCGTGCCCAACACACAACTCGCCGACGATCAACTGCGTCGAGCGCACATGGTCGCCGACGTCATGCCGGCCGTCGTCTCGGCCTGCGAGACCGACGACGAGCGCGAGGCCGCGGTGAGCAAACTGCTCGGCATGCTGAACGCCACGCCTGCCGAACGTGCACCGATTCCGATGAATGGCGCCGTGCTGGCCGCGGAAAAGATCCTCGCTTTGGCAGCAAGAAGGGAGCGCATGCAGTGAGCTTGATTGCGGAAACCGATGCATTGCGGCGTGAGGTGAAAGCGCTCGCAGCCAAACCCGAATGGGATCTGCTCGTTCGTTACGACCTGCTGGGGAAAAAACCGCCGTCCTCGTGGCAGGACCGCGTATGGCGGCACATTCGCGATCTGTTGGCCGCGGCAGGTCTGATGTCGCCGCACGTAACGCAGTATCCGTGGCTGCCGACCCTAAAGCACAGACCGGTTTCGGCCGATGTAAAGACAGTGATGATCTGGGCCCTCGGCGCCGATCGTCACCAGTTGCGCGCCGCGTGCGAAGGCTGGTCGAAAAAGCTTCAAGGCGGCGATGATCTGGCGCCGGTTCTGGTGACCGATACCGCCGATTTCGCCTTTTATTCCCGGCTGGGTTGGCTAGTGGAATATGTGCCGTCACTGAGCGGCGAGGGCCCATCGCTACAGCAGAGAAAGCAGGCTTATCTCGCGTGGCGCTACCGTGATGCGACCGTCTTGCCGTTGAGCGCTGGGTTAGCCAGCGACGCGCAATGGCGCGCATTGCTGAAACTGAGCTGAGAAAGATGCAAAAGAATCGCTATGCCATGTTGACGGTCGATACCGAAGCGCTGCCCAAACGCGCGCCGCACGATCACGTCAAACGACTGATGTGGGGCGTACACGAGCGTGGAACCGCGGGAATTCGTGAAATGGCGGAGATCGGCGACGAGTTCGGCGCCAAGCACGTCTATTTCGTCGATCAATGCGGCGCGTGGTCGTATCTGCAAGAAACGCGCGAAGTCGTGCGCTGGCTCGATTCCGTGGGTCAGGACGTGCAACTACACACGCACCCGGAATATTTGCCTGATTCATTCTGGGCCGAGCATGGACTCGCGCGCCGTCCGCAGTATATGAATCAATATACCGACGACGCCCGCGCGGAGTTCGTCATCAAACATTTCGGCAATCTCCTTTCGGAGCAAACCGGCAAGCCGGTTCTCGCGCACCGGGCAGGGTCGTTCCGCTGGAATGCGGCCACGATACGCGCCCTCAAAGCCACGGGCGTGCGGGCGTCGTTCAACAATTCGATGTGCGCCGTCCACGCGAAACAGGCCATTTTCAGCGAGCCGACGAATCTTCCGTACGCGTGGTCGAACGGCGTGATCGAAGTGCCGATGACGGAAAAGAAAATCTTGCCGAAGGTGGGCAAAGACGAATGGTGGGCGCGCCTCACGTATCCCGAGTCGCCGTATTTCCGTTTCCGTCCATGGTGGGGCAAATTGCTGCTCGATGCGTTCAGCGGCAGTCCGACGTTTTCCATTTTCCTGCTGCATTCGTGGTCGCTGCTGTACTGGGATGAAAAGGGCTACGCAACGTATCGTGACGATCAGCGTATCGAAGGCTATCGCAAGCTCTTGCGTCGTTTGACAAAAGACTACGACGTGATCACGACTGCCGAATTCCTTGATCTGCACGCACGCGGCAAGATCAAGATGTCGGCAACCGTCGATCTCGCGCGCGCCGAACTCAAGCCGCAGGGGACCGTGCGGACATGAGCAGCGCATTCGATTCTCTGCAAACGTTCGTAAGCGAACCGTACCTGGGACTGAGTCGATGGCTAACGGTTCGTATGCTGGATCGCAGGGCGAAACAGCGTGCAACCGCGCGGTCATACGATGCTGATGGCGGCGGGCTTCTATACGTGGCCGCAAGCGCATTGCCGTACCACACGAGCGGCTACACGACGCGCACGCATGAGGTCATTCGGGCAATGACGTCGGCGGGCGGGCGCGTGCATGCAATGACACGGCCCGGTTATCCGCTCGATCGAATCGATCGCCTGCACGATGCCGTGAGCGCAGAGACCGAAGTTGGCGAAGTGCGGTATCTGCATGCAGCGGGACCAGCCAATAACCGTCCGGTGCTGCTGTATGCGATGCAGGCGGCGCGCGTGATCGCGCAACGGGCGAAGCAACATCGCGTGTCTGTCATTCACGCTGCGTCGAATCACGTGAACGCGTTACCGGCATTGCTGGCGGCGCGTCGATTAGGGATTCCGTTCCAGTATGAAATGCGCGGCCTTTGGGAACTCACGCGCATTTCGCGTACGCCGCATTACGAAGGGCGCCAGGGTTTCCGGCAAGGCCTCGAACTCGAAGGGCTCGTGGCGCGCCACGCAGATCGCGTGTTCGTGATTTCAGAGCAGTTGGGCCGCTTCGCACGCGCGCGCTGGGGCATCGACAAAGAACGCATGTTCCTGCTGCCCAACTGTGTCGAACCCGAGCGCTTCGCGTCGCTCGCGTCCCGTGAAATTGAGAACGACACGATCGGCTATGCGGGCTCGCTGATGGCCTATGAAGGGCTCGACACGCTAATCGACGCCGTCGCACAACTGCGCGCACGCGGCGTAAGGATTTCCGTGAGCCTCATCGGTGATGGTGAAGCGCGGTTGTCGCTCGAATCGCAGGTGCAGCGGCTCGGCCTGTCGGAACAGATTCGCTTTCTGGGTCGCATGGCGCCGCAAAAGGCGCAGGAAACGTTGAGTCGCTGCGCACTGGTCTGTATTCCGCGCAAGCCGTTCAAGGTCTGCGAAATCGTGCCACCGATCAAACTCGTCGAAGCGATGGCAATGGGCAAGCCGGTCATCGTGCCGGATCTGCCCGTGTTTCGCGACGAAATGGGTGAGCGGCCGGCAGGCTGGTTTTTCAATGCCGGCGATGCGACCGATCTTGCGCGCGTGATTGAGACGGCAATGAGTGATCGCGCGGCACTTGCTGCGCTGGGCGAACGGGCAAAAGAATACGCGACCACGCAGCGATCGTGGCGCGACTTTGTCATCAAGGCATTACCGAAAAGTGCGGGGTAAGGGGAATGGTCGGCAGGGTTATTAGAAAACTGGGTTCAATCGTCTACGATTACCCAAAGGTCGCCGAGGATATCGAGCGAACGGGGCGCTTCGGCCGCCTGAAAATCGCGCTGGTGACGGACTATTTCACCGCCGATTGTTTGTCTGCGGAGTGCCGGGTTCGCGTCATGACACCCGGCAATTACCGGGATGTGATTGACCATTGGAAGCCGGATTTCGTGCTGGTCGAATCGGCTTTTCACGGCGTGGACGGCAGTTGGCGCTACGAACTGGCGAAACAGCCAAAGCTGCTGCGCCTGACTAAACCCAAGGCGATTTTCCGGCTGGTTGATTTCGCGAGGAAGGCGGGCGTTCCAACCGTGTTCTGGAACAAGGATGACGGTCCTTTCTTCGACGCGTTCATCGACGTTGCGAAGGCGTTCGACTATGTTTTCACGACCGATGAAGAATGCCTCGAACGCTATCGCCAGCAGGTGCCTGCACACGTACCCGTGAATACGCTGATCATGCCGTTTCAACCGGCGTTTCATAGTTTCACGGGCTTCAATTTCACGCGCAATGAAGTCTGTTTCACCGGCAGCTATTACCGGCGCATCCTGAACGAGCGGCGTCGCTTTCTCGACATGGTGTTCGAACTCTGCGAGCACAACGAAATGCCAATCAACGTGTTCGACCGCAATCACGACAGGCTGTCTCGCCATCTCGAGTTTCGCTTTCCGAAGACGAGCCAGATGCGGTTGCACGGGAAAGTCGCGCATCGCGAAACCGCGAATGTCTACAAATCACATGTGGTATCGATCAACGTCAATTCGGTCACGAGTTCCAAAACGATGTTCTCGCGACGCCTGCTCGAAATCATTGCGTGTGGTGGGATCGCGGTAACGAACCCGAGTCGAGCCGTTGACCGTCATTTCCGCGATTTCTGCCACGTCGTGAATACCTACGAAGAGACAAACGAGCTTTTCGGGCGTTTGCGTCATGGTCCTTCGCGGGAGGATCTCGATCGCGCCGAGGCCGGTGCGAAATACGTGCAGGAGCATCACACCTGGGCACATCGGTTAGAGGAAATCTGCGCCGTCGTGAAGCTGTGAGGAGCTGATCACAATGCTTTCGTTGCTTTCCTGGTTTTGCCAGGCGATTTTCCTCTTCGTAGTCGTATATTTTGCGATTTATGTTTTGCTTGAGCTACGGGTCTTCCTGATTTCGCGGAAGGTCGAGCAGCGCAAATTGACGGAGCTTGCGCATTCGTCTTCCGGCGCACAGACCGATTCCTGGCCATCGGTGAGTGTGCTGCTGCCGATCTATAACGAATCGGAAGTCGTCGAACGGTTGATCGATGCTGCTTGCAATTTGTCTTATCCAGCGGGGCTGCTCGAAATTCTGGTGCTCGACGATTCGACTGACAGCACGACCGAACTTGCCCGGTTGCGTGCCGAACAACACAAGGCGCGGGGCGTCAATGTTCGGCAGGTCAAGCGTAGCAATCGTAAAGGATACAAGGCGGGCAATCTGGTCAACGGCATTCAGCAGTCGTGCGGCGAATTTTTTGCGATCTTTGACGCCGACTTTGTGCCGCCGGCTGATTTTTTGCTTAAAACGATTCCTTGTTTCGAGGACCCGAAACTGGGTTTCCTGCAAACGGGTATCGGTTACGAGAATCGCGATGTGTCGTTTCTCACACGCTTTCAGGCGATGGAAATGGGCCATCAGCAATACGTCACGGTGGGTTTGAGCGAAGACGGCAATATGGCGTCGCTCAGCGGCAGTTCTTGCGTGTGGCGCAAGCAGTGCGTGGATGCACTAGGAGGTTGGAACGCATCGACCGTGACTGAAGACGTTGATCTTGGATACCGCGCACAGTTTGGCGAGTGGAAGTACGCTTATTTGCGCGACGTGGTGTCCATGTCGGTGTTACCCGAAACCGTCAGCTCGTACCGAATTCAGCGAGAGCGCTGGGGACGTGGGTTGATCCACAGCGGTTTCAAGCATGTCAAGCAAATGCTCTCGCAGCGCATGCCGTTGATAAAACGGATGCATGCGATCTCCACGATGTTTTCGTCAGTGCTGCTTGCATCAATTTATGTCCTGATACTGCTCAGTCTGCCCCTCACATATTTGATGCATTTTGACGGCGCAGGTATGCGCTGGGGCGCGCTCATCTTTTTTGGGCTGGTCGTGCTCTGGGGTCTGGAGAACGCATTCGGCGCGCGCAGGGGCGCCCGCCTGGAAGGCTCGTTCAATGTGCTAAAGAGCCTATGGGACACATACAGATACATTGCAATGTTTTTGCCGATGGCATGGTACTACTTCGCTGGTGGCGTGCGTGCATTGTTTGGCGTCTACGGTGATTTTCACCGGACGCCAAAGGGCAAGGAAGGCTATCGCGCCAGTTCACCGCGTATCAATGCAGTGTTGCTGGCGGGCGAGATCTTTACCTTCTTCTATTCGGCGATGGCGGTTCTGGTTGCTCTTCAGCGCGGGAATTATATTTTGATTCCTCTGGACGTCACGGTCTGTGTCGGTTTCGGTATGGTGCTGTATTGGTCGTGGCAGGAAAAAAATACGCATCGGCGTGGGTAGACAAGGAAATCCAAGATGTCGTTTAGTATGGCTTCGATGCAAATGGCGCCAGACGTCACACGCGACCTAACGTTTGGTCCGGCGCGCACCGACGACCCGCTCGCGCTACGCTTCCGCCCGGCGCGTGCCGACGATGCCAACGCGTGCGCGCCGCTGATTTTCGCGTCGGGCGTACGCGAATTCGGCTTCTTTCTCGGCCAACCGGCAGAGGCATGCATCAGTTTTCTGGCATTTGCGTTCACGTCGAAGTCCGGGCGCTTCTCGTATCGACGTCACCGCGTGGCGGTGAACGCGGATGACCGACCGGTGGCGGTGCTCGCGATGCATGACGGCCGCCACACGTGGTTCGACGATCCCCATGTCGCACTGATGCTGCTTCTGTTTTTCGGGGTGTTCCGGACGATTCGCATGCTGTTGCGCGGCCTGGTGCTCGAAAGCGAATTGCCGGCGCCGAAGTCGGCGCAGACCTTGATTGCGCACTGCGCGACGCACGAGCGACTACGCGGTACCGGTGTGTTCGGCGCGCTGTTCGCCGATGCGATGCGGGCGAGCGCAGCGGCAAGGCAGCGCCAAGCCACGGCGAGTGGTACGCTCGTGCAGCAGCGACTCGTACTCGACGTACTGATGAGCAATACTCGCGCATACGATCTATACCGGCGTCTCGGCTTCGTCGAGTTACCGCGCCGCGCGGCGCTTTCGCCGCGGTTGCCGCGCGAGCTCGAATCGGTGCGGATGGAGTGGGTCGGTACGCAGTGACCCGTTTGAGCATCAGGTTTTCCCCCACCAGGAAAAGGAGAACGCATGTCCCAGTCCAAACCGGTTGACTACACCAACGCGCCGCCCGAGGTGAAAGCCGTCTACGACGACATCAAACAAACCCGCCAGGTCGACGACGTCAACAACTTCTGGAAGTACATCGCGCAGCACCCGCCGACCCTCGTGCGCACATGGGAGAGCCTGAAAGACGTGATGACGCCCGGCGCACTCGATCCGCTGATCAAGGAGCTGCTCTACGTCGCGGTGAGCGTGACGAATAACTGCGGCTATTGCGTCGCGAGCCACACGGCCGCGGCACGCCGCGCCGGCATGACCGACGAAATGTTCGGCGAGCTGATGGCGGTAGTTGGCATGGCTAACGAAACCAACCGCCTGGCCGTCGGATATCGCGTGCCGATCGACCCGGCGTTCGAATGACCCGCAGCGTTCATCGCTAATCGCGCAACCATGCGCGAACCGCACGCGAACCGCACGCGCCACGCCGTGACGCGTGCAAAGCAGGCAACCCGCTCATGCCCTGCGAGACGTGAGCCGTGCCTGCTTCGTCGTTTCGCCTGTCGATACGATCCGCTCACAGCGGCGTGACCACCCGCTCCGGCTGCGGCATGTTCCAGTACGGCATCACTGTCGGTTCGCAGCCGAGATGGATTGGCGCACCGCCGCCCCAGCCGGGCCGAACGACGATGGGCGGCTTGTAGCCGCCGTGACAACCGACAGGTGGTTCGTATCCGCCGTGGCAACCCGGCGGTTCGCGCCGCAGGCATGCATTGCCGCCGTGCAGGGATTGCGATGCCGCATGGTCGAGTTCGTCGATGCGGGACAGGTCGTTGAGAGTCAAGGTGGTCATGATGGATCTCCGGCAAGGTTGGATTGACGTCGAGCCCGGATTGCCGCGCTCGTGCATTGCCGTGCACACACCATGCCATACGCCGTCGAGCGGTGCGAGAGCCTGACCATAGCCGCACTGCGCGCGCGAAGTGATCGCTATGGACCAACTGGCGGCCCACAGGTGTCGCCGCGCCGCCGACATGTCAGGGCACCGCTCGCGCGTCCGAACGCATCTGCGATCAGCGCGCGCCGTTGCGCCATTGCGCGAGCAAATCCTGCAACTCGGCCATGTCCCGGAACACATGCACCGCGCCCGCGCCATGCAGCGCAGTCGCGCTGCTATGCCCGAGTTCCGCCGGGCAATAACCGAACACGGTAGCGCCGGACGCAACACCGGCAGTCGCACCGGTCACCGTGTCTTCCACGACGGCGCAACGCTTCGGGTCCACGCCCAAGCCGGCGGCGGCAGCGAGGTACACATCGGGAAACGGCTTGCTGCGCGGCGTTTCGTGACCGCTGAAGATGCGTCCTTCGAAGCAGTCGAGAATGCCGGCCTTGGCCAGCTGCAATTCCACCTTGATGCGGTCGGCGCCCGAGGCGACCGCAATGCGCCCATTCAACGCCGTATGAAGCGAGCGTACCGCGGACGCCGCGCCGGGAATCGCCTGCAACTCGCTATCGAGCGCCGTATTACGGCGCGCGCGAAACTGCATGAGCCAGTCGGCGTCGATCGCGAAGCCGGTGCGCGCTTCGATCAGCGTGGCTTCGTCCTTGACGGCTTTGCCGACGAAAATGCGCATCGTCTCTTCGACGCTCAATTGCCAACCCAGCTCGCCGAGCATGTCGGTGAGCACGCGGTTGGTGATGGGTTCGGAGTCGACGAGCACGCCGTCGCAGTCGAAGAGTACGGCGTCGAAGGGAAAATCGGCCATCGGGCAGGATCGGAGTGGAGGTCGAGGAACCGGCAAGGATACCTCACCGGCTCGCGCACCGCAGCGCGAGAGCCATGCGCTCACGACGCCCGCGTTGCGCGAGTGCCGCAAAAGCCGCGCGAAGGCATGGCAATGACGACATCACCGGCCTTCACGCGAGGCTCGCTCCCTCATTCCTTATACCCGTCACTCAGCGTCTTCATGAACGCGATGATGTCCTGAATGTCCTGATCGGTCATCGCGGGTTTGTCGCCGAACTTGCGGTCCAACGGTGCGTCGGCTTCATCCACATTCGCGTGATATTGCGGCGGCAGATCGTTGTACTTCTGCACCTTGCCCGACGCATCGCGCGGATAGATCTTCTCCGGCGACGTATTGCGCAGATTGTAGAAGTCCATCACCTGCTTGAGGTCGTGATACACGCCGTTATGGAAGAAGACCTTGCGTTCGGCGACATTGCGCAGTGTCGGCGTAAGGAACATTCCGCAGTACTGCGTCTGCTTCGCGAGGTCGTCGCGGAACGGGCCGCACACGCCCATATCGAAGTACTTCGGATCCTTATTGGCCGGAATCGCCGGATTACGCGGCACGCCGAGCGCTTCGTATTGGGTATCGGTGAAGACCGGCGGGAGGCCGTCGCGGCTCGGCTGGCTCAAATGACAGCCCGCGCAATTCGCCTTGTCCTTGTCGTTGAACAACTGCAGGCCGTGCAGCTCGGCGTGCGTGAGCCGCGCCTTGCCTTCGAGCCAGTAGTCATATTTGCTGGTGAAAGCATGAAACGATTGATCCTCGATCTGATAGCGGCCAACCGCGAACATCGCCTCCGAAATCAGCAGACTCGGATTGCTGACGATAGACGGGCCGAAGATCTGCTTGAACTGATCCACATACTTCGTTTGCAGCAGCTTGTGCGCGACGTCTTCTTCGCTCGCATTGGCCATCTCGACCGGATTGGTCAGCGGGCCAATCGCCTGGATCTGCAGCGTATCGGCGCGGCCGTCCCAGAACAGTCCGCCTTGCGGCACCATCGCCGGGGCGGCGGGCGCGGCGAGCGCAGACTTCTGCGCGCGTTGCACGCCCGCGGCCTGCGTCGCGAGTTGCGTCATGTCGACGGGCACGTCGGTATCGCCCTGATCCGGGCCGATGCTGAACGGCGCCTGGCGATACAGATAGGCGAGCGATGGCGGCGGACGGTAGCCCGCCTGGGACATGTGGGCGCCGCCGAGTTGAATCGGGAACGCGTTGTCCGGTGCATAGGAATGCTGTGGCGAGTGGCACGACGCGCACGACTGCATACCCGAAGCCGACAGCGACGGGTCGAAGAAAATCTGTTTGCCGAGTACGGCAACCGCGCTCAGCGGCGCGTTTTGCGGACGCATCAACGTCACGGGGTGAGGATTCGCGCCGGTGATCTCCTCGACGATCTCGCAGATGGCGGGCGGCATTTGCTCCGGATGCACGAGCGCATACGCGCTCACCGCGGCGAACGCGAGCACGATGCCGGCCGCGCTCCACGCGAGCAGCCTGAGCCACGCGCGGCGGGTGATGACAGGACCCGGCTCGCCGCCGGCGGGCAGGGTCGGCCGCATGACGGCGTCTGAGGGATGGTTCATGGCGTTGACAGGTAATTCGTTGCGGATGCGGTAAACGGGAAAATCGAGCCAGCGCATCGGCACTGGCTCGATCTCGACTACAGTTCGTCGGGCTCTGAGCCCTTCGTCGCGCCCTTCACCGCGCGGGCTTCATCCCGCGATGCACGCCAATGGCTCGTACAACGCGAGGACAAGCAGAAGAGAAGGACGCTCGCCACGTTTGCCGCTTAGATGGCCGGCGCTGCCGACAACTTGATGCCGAGGTTCTGATCCAGATACAGCGGCGGATTGTTGCCCGAGCCCGTGAAGTCGAACATGTTCATGATGCTGCCTGCGCTGGCGTCGAACGAACCGCCGCCGATGCGTTGGCCACCGAGCCAGTTGTCTTCGATGAACTTCACGACGGACGCCTGGGTGATCGGCGTGTCGTCGACGAAGTTGACCTTCGCCCACGGCGACACCACGATGAACGGGGTGCGCGTACCCGGACCGCAACGGCCGTTCACCGCGCCGCCGTTCACGCCTTGCGGCTGCACTGCGCCGGTTGCCGTGCACTGGCCGGGGCCGCTCAGGTTGTCGCTGCCCGCCACCGTCTTGCCGCCGGCCGATTGCGCCGTGGTGGAGTCGAACGACGAGCTGGTCGGCGCCTTGAAGCGATGGTCGTACCAGCCGTCCGAATCGTCGTAGGCGATGATCACGGCGGTGTTCTTCCAGTCAGGCTGTTGCTGCAGGAAGTTGACCACCTTCGTGACGAACGCCTGTTCGTCGATCGGGTCGGAGTTGCCCGGGTGGCCGTCGCTGACTGCCGGCGCCTTCAGGAAGCTCACCGACGGATAGTTGCCCGCCTTCACCGCGGTGAAGAAGTCGTCGGTGTCGTACTGGTGGTGCACCGGCGTCGCGGTGTTGTCGAGCGGATCGGTCGTGCCGATCACAGCGGCCGACGACGGCCGCGTATGCGCGAGGTTGGCCGTGCTCGGGTAGTACTGGAACCACGCATGATGCTGCACGTAGTCGGACTTGGTCGCGTTCAGCACTTGCGAGAAGGTCGAGCGCGCGCAACCGGTCGTGCCGTTCGCGTTGACGGTCTGCAGGTTGAAGCCGCCCATGAAGCCGCCCCACGTGATGTTCTTGCCGTTGAGCAGGTCGCCGATGTTCCTGTTGTTCGCCGACATCGCACCGGTCGTTGCGCTGCCCGCCGCGATCGTGCAGACGTCGCCGGTCGGGTCGAGGTCGCCGACCATCGTGAAGCCGCCGGTCGAGTCGGGAATCGCGTTGACCGAGCTGCTGCCCGTCACGACCACGCCGTTGTTCTGACCGGACACCACTTCGAGCGCACCCGGCGTCGACGGACCGAACGTGTCGGTGTACGCGTTCTGGTTCATCGCGAAGTTCTGCGCGTAGTTCCACATGGCCGTGACCGTGTTGCCGTCGAAGTAACCGAGCACCTGGCCTTTCGTCGCAAACGCGCCGGTGCTGCCGGCGATGGTCGAACCCGCCGCCGTGAACAACGGGAACGAGTCCATCGCGCCGTTGTTGTAGGCGAGCTGTTCGGCGGCGTATGCGTGGTTCTGGCTCGACGTGTTGGCCTGGGAGCGGTCCAGACGGAACGGCAGCAGGTCCGCGGCCGGCAGGCCGAGGCCAGGGATCGCCACCGCGCCGACCGTGCGGCCGGCCGTATTCGGCGAGGTGGCCAGCGCGTTCGGGTTCGCCGTGATCAGGTTGGCGCTGCTCAGGTTGTTGACCGTCGGCGTGCCGGCGGCGGCCGCGAATTGCGGTTCGCCCACCGGGTTGGACGCTTGCGGGTAGGTCGCGAAGTAGTGATCGAACGAGACGTTCTCGCCGAAGATCACGACGACGTGTTTGATCGGCGTGGCCGTCGTGAGCGCGTCCTGCGAGGACACCGTGGCGGCCGGCGCCGATGCGCCGGTCGGCGCCGACGCGCCCGTCGGCGGCGATGCCGACGAACTATCGTTATTGCTGCCGCATGCGGCGAGCGTCAGCAACGCGGCAAACGGAATGGGTAAGAGGGTTCTACGGAACATTTGACTGGCTCCAGATTCGACTTCGCCGTTCAGCGTTTCCATCGACAACACGTGTGGAGATTCGCTGGGGATATTGTTAGAAATACCGCTAATGGTCTTACCGCTTAAAACTGCGCGCATTGGACCATTCGATAATTAAGATTTCGGGGCGCGAACATTACGTTGGCTCTCGATCGCCATTCATTTGCATAACGATTGCTGTCGTTACGCTGACGATCCAGTGGTTTGAGAGGGACTGCCGGCGGGATGCGGCGAGGGCGCGCGTGCGTTTTATCCCTACCGTTTGCCGCTGTTCCCGTTCAACGCGAATTCAATCTCTGTGGATTTTCATGCTGCTGCATGTGGCAGAAAACGGGGCCGCTTGGGGATGCGGCGGACCAGTGCATGCGGCTCAGGCTAACGTCGCACGTCATAGCGGACCACCTTACTGCAACAGAATCCGTGCGGTGCATTCCTGCTAAAAAATAAACGCGTGTGTCTGATACATAACGGTGATCGAGGGGATTTTGAGTTCAGATGGTGATAACCCGGGGCAAAGCCGATCGTCCCTGACCGGGATGACCCGGCCGCTTCGTTCGGCCCAACCTGACATAGGTGCACCATGAGCAATGATGGTCTTATGGTTTTTACTGGCAACGCGAATCCCGCACTTGCGCAGGACGTCGTCAAATTCCTCGAAATCCCGCTCGGCAAGGCAATGGTCAGCCGCTTTTCCGACGGCGAGATTCAGGTCGAGATTCAGGAAAACGTACGCGGCAAGGACGTCTTCGTTCTTCAGTCCACCTGCCCCCCGACCAACGACAGCCTGATGGAACTGATGATCATGGTCGATGCGCTCAAGCGCGCATCCGCCGGCCGGATCACGGCAGCCATCCCGTACTTCGGCTATGCCCGCCAGGACCGCCGCCCGCGTTCGGCGCGCGTGGCGATTTCGGCGAAGGTCGTGGCGAACATGCTGGAAATCGCTGGCGTCGAGCGGATCATCACGATGGATCTGCACGCCGACCAGATCCAGGGCTTCTTCGACATCCCCGTCGACAACATCTATGCAACGCCCATTTTGCTTGGCGACCTGCGCAAGCGGAGTTACGACGACCTGCTGATCGTGTCGCCCGACGTGGGCGGCGTGGTGCGTGCGCGCGCCCTGGCGAAGCAGCTGAATACAGATCTTGCGATCATCGACAAGCGTCGCCCGAAGGCGAACGTCGCTGAAGTGATGAACGTCATCGGTGAAGTCGAAGGCCGTACCTGCGTCATCATGGACGATATGGTCGACACGGCCGGCACGCTGTGCAAGGCAGCCGAAACGTTGAAACAGTGCGGTGCGAAGCGGGTTTTTGCCTACGCGACTCATCCCGTCCTGTCGGGCGGCGCAGCCGACCGTATCGCGGCATCGGAACTCGACGAACTTGTCGTCACCGACACGATTCCGCTCTCTCCTGAATCGCTCGCGTGCGAGAAGATCCGGCCGCTCTCGAGCGCGAGCCTGCTCGCCGAGACCTTCTTGCGGATTCGGCGTGGCGACTCCGTGATGTCGCTATTTGCCGACAGTTACTCCCATTCCTGAATGGTCAAAAATGATAAACAAAGACTGATGAGGCGCTTTCGAGCTTGTTGAGAACGATGCCGGTTCCGACTTTAGCTGACCTCTGTGTGCAAACGAACATATGCCGGGCGCGTTATCGCGATACCGTGCTTCGCAGGCTTCGCGTCCTGCGGCTAATTTGCGCGTCCGATATGTATGAACCGTGGAGCCACATCGTATGCATTGGTTACCGGAATCATCTGATTTTTCTGTTCAGCTGAGCTCCCTCAACGCCGCACATTCACAAGAGACACGCTGGCATGATTTCGTGAGGCTGGCGAACAGTCGACTCGATTTTGTTCAAACGAATCGTCTTGACCGGGCATGTCGGAAGGCGTTTCCGGAGGTTCCGAGGGAAACTACCGGCAAGCCGGTTCGCCTCGCCGTGTTCAGCGGTTCGACCACCGATCATCTGGTGGCTGCTTTGCGTGTCGGATGCCTGCGCCGCGGCATGTGGTGCGAGGTGCAGGCGGGCGAATATGGTCAATACATGCAGGAGCTCAACGAACCCGAGTCAGCGTTTCACGCGTTCGGCGCAAATGTGGTCCTGTTTTCGTTCGACGCACGCACGCTGCTCGGACAACCCGACGCCGCGATGGACGCGGCCGCCGCCGACGGTCTGGTCGAGCATACGATCGACATGCTGCGCGGGCTTTGGCGCAGGGCCGCGCATTCAAGCGGCGTGCACGTGATCCAGCAGGCCATCCTGCCCATCGCGTTGCCGCTCATTGGCAACAACGAGCATCGGCTGCCGGGCTCAATGCGCGCGCTCATCGATCGGCTCAACCAGCGCATGCGGGCCGCTGCGGACGAGGACGGCGTCGATATTCTCGCGCTCGACGCGCGAATTGCGGTTGATGGTCTCGCTGCATGGCACGACCCGATGCTGTGGCATCGCGCGAAGCAGGAGATCTCGCCGGCCGCCGGGCCGTTCTATGGCGAACTGGTCGCACGGCTAATCGCGGCGCGGCGCGGCCGTTCGTACAAATGCCTGGTACTCGACCTCGACAACACACTATGGGGCGGCGTGATCGGCGATGACGGCCTCGCCGGCATAGTCATCGGCCAGGGCAGCGCGCTCGGCGAAGCGTACGCGTCGTTCCAGGGCTACGCGAAGGATCTGTCACGGCGCGGGATCATCCTGGCCGTATGTTCGAAAAACGATGAAGCCAACGCGTGGGAACCCTTCGACCAACATCCCGAGATGGTGTTGAAGCGCTCCGACGTGGCGTATCTCGTCGCCAATTGGGAAGACAAGGCGTCGAACCTGCGCCGTATCGCGCAAGCGTTGAACATCGGTCTCGACGCGCTGGTGTTTGCGGATGACAACCCGTTCGAGCGCAATATCGTGCGGCGTGAGCTGCCGATGGTTGCTGTACCCGAACTGCCCGCCGACCCGGCGCTCTATGGCCGCTGCATCGCGGACGCCGGCTATTTCGAATCCATCGGGATCACCTCGGAGGACCGCGAGCGTACCGCGCAGTATCAGGGCAACCTGCAGCGTGAAGCGTTGCGCTCCGCGGCGACCGATCTGGCCGGGTATCTGGCGTCGCTGGAGATGCGGCTCGAATGGCAGCCGTTCGATCTCATCGGCCTGCAGCGAATCACGCAACTGATCAACAAGACCAATCAATTCAACCTGACCACGCGACGCTACACCGACGCGGAAGTGAGCGCCGCGATGCAGGACAAAGGCGTGGTGACCCTGCAATTGCGACTGACCGATCGATACGGCGACAACGGGATCATCGGGATCGTCATCGCGCGGCCGCGCGAACCTGGCGGCCCTGAGTTGTTCATCGATACCTGGCTGATGAGTTGCAGGGTGCTGGGCCGACAGGTCGAGCAGGCGACGATGAATCTGCTGGTCGCGCGCGCGCGGGACGCGGGCGCACGGACGCTGATCGGGGAGTACCGGGCCACCGCCAAAAACGGCATGGTTCGGGAGCATTACCAGAAACTCGGCTTCACACGAATCGCCGAACACGAAGACGAAAGGACGACGTGGCAATGCATCACCACTGAATTCACGCCTTTCCAGACACATATCGAACCCGTAAGGACTGGATCATGACTGACACTATCAGCACTGACGACATTCTCGGCAAAGTGACGGAGATCTTCCGCGAGATCTTCGACGAGGACGATCTGGTCCTGACAATGGACAGTACCGCTGACGACATCGACAAATGGGATTCCCTGAATCACATCAGCATCATCATCGCTTGCGAAATGCGCTTCAAGGTCAAGTTTCAGACGGCTGAAATCGAAAGTCTGAAAGATGTCGGCGAGTTGGTCGATCTGATCCGCAGCAAGCAGTCGCAATAAACATTCGAATAACGACGCGCAAACTTCTATGACAGGCCGACATGCTATTCAACTCGTATATCTTCCTGTTTGCGTTCCTGCCGATCAGCGTCGTCGGCTACTATGCGCTCGCCCGCGTCACGGTTCGCGCAGCGGCGGCCTGGATTGCCGTCACGTCGATTGTTTTCTACGCGTGGTGGAACGTCAGTTTTGTGTTCCTGCTGCTCGCCTCGATCGCGTTCAACTTCGGCTGCGGGCTTGCGCTACAACGGCTCGCCAACCGGCCGCGCATGCAGCTTGCGGCGCTGACGGCCGGCATCGCGGCAAACCTCGGGCTGCTGTTCTTCTACAAGTATCTGTTCCCGCTGCTGGACTGGCTGTCGGAAATCGGCATCGCACCGCATCTGTCCACGACCAGTGTGATCCTCCCGCTCGGCATTTCGTTTTTCACGTTCACGCAGATCGGCTATCTGGTCGATTGCAAGTCCGGCATTGCCAAAGGCAAGAACCTGCTTGAATACGTGATGTTCGTCACGTTCTTTCCGCATCTGATCGCCGGGCCGATCCTGCACCACCGCGAAATGATGCCGCAGTTCGAAAACCGCGAGACCTACCGGCTGAACCAGGAGAACCTCGCTGTCGGACTCAGCATCTTCACGATCGGTCTGGCGAAGAAGTTGATCATCGCCGACGGACTGTCGGAGACGGTCCAGTTCGCATTCGGCTTCCGCGACGCATTGCCGGCACAGGCGGCGTGGTGCGGCGCGCTGGCCTATTCGATGCAGCTCTATTTCGACTTTTCGGGCTATTCGGACATGGCCGTCGGGCTCGCGCGGATGTTCGGAATCCGCTTCCCAGCCAATTTCAACTCGCCCTACAAGGCGACATGCATCATCGATTTCTGGCAGCGCTGGCACATGACGCTGACTCGCTACCTGAACCTGTACCTCTACAACCCGATCGCGCTCCTGATCATGCGGCGGCGCGCGGCGCGCGGCGCGCTGGTCTCCCGCAAGGCGACGGCGACACCGGCCGGCTTTGCGACGATGGTCGCGCTGCCGCTCTTTTTCACGATGACCCTCGCCGGCATCTGGCATGGTGCGGGACTCCAGTTTCTGGTATTCGGGTTGCTGCATTCGGCCTATCTGACGATCAACCACGCATGGCGGATTTTCGGACCCAGGCAACCGGCTGAGCCGCGCCCGTGGTTGCGCAGGGCAAGCGTCGTCGTGGCGCAGTGGCTCATCACCTATCTTGCCGTGCTGCTCGCGCAGATCATGTTTCGCTCGGCATCGGTGCACGATGCGATGCACCTGATCGCGGGCATGTTGGGACTGCATCATGTGACGGCCGCACCCACTTACGAGCTCGAGTCACTGCTCGCCTTCAAAAACTGGGTGAAGATCGGGATCGCCTTCTTCATTGCGCTGCTGATGCCCAACTCGAACGAGATCATGGCGCGCTATTCGCCCGTGCTCGACAAAGTCCGCACCAGCCTGCCTGCGGCGCTGCAGTGGCGGCCGCAAGCGGGATGGGGCGTCGCGATCGGCGTGCTTGCAGCGGCCGCGCTGCTGCATCTGGCCGGCGCAACTGAGTTCCTGTACTTCCAGTTCTAAATGCAAGGGATCGTGACCCGTGAAAACGTCGGAGTTTGGCAGTTTCTTCCGTGCAGTGGGGCTGGTGTTCATGCTCCTCGTCGGCGCTTCATGGGTGTGGGCCGCGCGCGGACCCATGTGGTTTCTCGACCCGGAATACCCAATGTGGGTGGCCAAGAACGAAATGATCAGCGAATGCCGCAAGGACGCGACCGTGATCATCGGCGACTCGCGTGCCGTCGCCGGCCTGATACCGGCGCATCTCGACCCATCGACCGTCAATCTCGCGCTCGGCGGCGCCACGCCCGTCGAGACCTACTATGTCGCGCAGCGCATTCTGAAGTGCCCGGACCTGCCGCGCAAGGTCATCCTGTCGATCTCGCCGTATCACTTCGCTACGGCCGATTCGTACTGGACCCGTGCTGCGCTGTTCAGCTTCCTGAGCTTCAGTGAGATGGAGGAAGTCCGCAAGCTGTCGGAATCGCTTCATGACAAATCGCTTTACTCGGTCTCGCGCACGGGATCGATCGAGGACCGCCTGACCAATTTCCTGTATGCGTCGCATTTTCCGGCGTTCTATACGGGTAGCATGAAGGCGGGGATGGTGTACCGGCGCAAGCACACCAATGACGAATGGCTCGACGAGGTGAAGCGCCAGCGCGGCTACCACAGCTTCGGTACCGACGACGGTTCGACCGCACTCAGTTTCGAAGTCACCGCGATGTCGGGCTTTCACAGCAGACCCATCTTTGACGCCTACTTCGATCGCTTGCTGACACTGTTTGCGGACAAAGGGATCGAGGTGAATTTCGTCCCGATGCCGATGAGTGATCTGAGCTACAAGGGACTGCCCGCAGGCTTCCGGCAAGACTACACCGCCTATATCGATGGCTTCAGGCAAAGGCATCCGAATTTCCATGTGACAGGTGACCTGATTCCTGTGCTGCCATGGAAGTACTTTGGCGACCGCAACCACCTGAACCGGGCCGGTGCGGAAGTATGGACGGGCACGGTCGCGCGAACGCTCGGCATCAACGTTCAGGTCGCGACCCAGTAGTGCATCACGGGGTGCAATGTGCTGCGGCGTGCGCCGGTCGGCAGGGTGGACTGCCGCTGTATGTACGCTCGGCATGAGCGTGACGCCACCCAATTCTTTCGGAAAGCGCGCTGAGAAATTGCAGGAATCGGCACTTCGATGATCCAAAAATGGATGAGAGTGAGGGCTCCATGAATCAGACAGGTTCGTTGCGGCGAACAGTGTTGGCCACACTGTTCTTTATCGTCATCAGCGCGGTCGTGTTGAGCGTGCTTCAGTCGCGTCTCGGCTTTCAGAATACGTTGACCACGATGCGCCAGATGCTGGTCATCAGCGATGGCCACGATTGGTACGGCAAGGATTCCTGGCAATTCATGCTGAAAGGCTATTTGCAGGTTCATCATCATCCGGGCCAGGATCTTTACGAGGCCGTGTTCTTTACGCAGCACGAAAAATTCCAGTATCCGCCGACGTCGTTGCTGTTCTTCGAGCTTTTTGACAAGCTGCACATGCTCGACTATTGGCACCTCA
Source organism: Paraburkholderia sp. TE9906 (assembly GCF_056279605.1). Lineage (NCBI taxonomy): Bacteria > Pseudomonadati > Pseudomonadota > Betaproteobacteria > Burkholderiales > Burkholderiaceae > Paraburkholderia > Paraburkholderia sp. TE9906. The sequence continues at coordinate 603,970 of NZ_JBWCCT010000005.1, read as the reverse complement.
ACCTGTTCAATCACCTGATCGTTCTGCTCACCGCGTTGGGCATGGCTCGCCTGTCCGTCGTGATGGCGAGCGAACTCGGCCTCGAATCGATTACCGCAGACGCGCGCTCGCGCCTTGCATTGATGGCGCTCGGCTTCGTGTCCACGTGGTTCTTCTATCCGGTGATCTGGACACTGTACCTGGGGCAGATTCAGGCCTGGATAACCTGCGCGACGGTCTTCGCGTGCATTGCCTATGCCAGCGGCCAGCGTGGATGGGCTGGCGTGCTGATGGGCGTTTGCGCATTGATCAAGCCGCAGTTCGGGCTGTTTCTTATATGGGGCCTGTTCCGGCGCGACATGCGTTTCGTGGCGGCATGGCTCGGCGTCGTCGTGCCGGCCACGCTGCTCGCGATCTCGACGTACGGCTTCGAGCAGTTCATTGGCTACCGGCACGCGCTTGCCTACATGGGCGCTCGAGGCGAAGCGTACTTCGGCAACACGTCGATCAACGGCGTCATGCATCGACTCTTCCTGAACGGCAATGACCAGGTTTTCTTCGAGGACCACTTCGCCGACTATCGGCCGATCGTCGAGCAGGTAACGGTCGTCTCCGCACTGGTATTGATCGCGATCGGGCTGTGGTGGAGTTTCCGCACCAGAAAAGAACCACCGCTGCCGTCGTTCCTGCTCGCCCAGCTATGCTTCACGGCAGCGTCGCCGATCGTCTGGGTGCATCACTTCGGCGGACTTCTGCCGTTGTTCATGCTGACGTTTCTGACGATGCTCCGAAACGCGGAAAAATATGGCGGCCAGGTGATATCGAAACCGTTGATCGTCCTTGCACTCGCGTACCTGGTCGTCGCGAACGACAATCGCATCCTCAATCTTGCGCAAGGGCCCGTCAACCCGATCCAGGTCTGCTTCCTCGTGGCCGCGGCCGTCGTCGCGTGGCTGCTGGTTCGCGAGACAACCCGCGCGGAACCCGCAGTCAGCACCGAGCCGGGAACGCGGAGCCGGCGCTGGTTCGGCATGTCACGCGGTTGACCTGTGTGAGCGCTTTGCGCCATGCCGGGGACGACAGGCGACATCACCGCGCCTGTTTGCGGGACTGCGGGTCAACGGCTTGACGATTATGGGGAGTTCTAGCATGCCTGCATCGCGACGTTTCAGGATCGAAGACCAGAATGCTTTTGCCCTCCTGTCGGGCGACAGCAATCCTGTGCATGTAGATGCATTGAAAGCCCGGCGTTCGCAATTCGGTCGTCCCATTGTGCATGGAATGCATCTGTTGCTATGGGCGATCGAAGAAGGGTTGGCGAATACATCCAAAACAGCCTTGGCCAAAGTGTCATGCGTATTCCGCAACCCCGTCCGGGTCGATGAAGAAGTACTCTTACGTTTAGTGCAGGACCAGGACCAGCATAAAAAAATTGTTCTTGAATGCAATGGCGCGGAATGCGCAACCATTCATGTCGAACTTTCTACAAATGAGATGGACGTAGCTTTCATAGACCGGTCTCCCGCCTCAAGCGATTGTCATGAGCGAAGCGAAGCCTCGCTAGATAATGCCCAGGGAAGCATTCCGCTTGAGTTGGACAGCTCGGCTGTGCGAGAGCGATTCCCTGTTCTTACGCAGAAGATACCCTTGGGACAGATCGCCTTCATTCTTGCAACCACGCGGTTGGTAGGAATGGAATGTCCGGGATTGCACTCAATTTACTCCGGGCTATCCGTCAGTTTTTCGCCTTCGTCCAGCACAGCGGAGAACGGAGGAAGATTGGACTGGAAGGTTGTCAATTACGATGACCGCTTCCGCCGTTTGTCTGTCGACATCGTTGCGGACGGCGCAACGGGCGTCATTCAAGCGATGTTGCGTCCCGCACCCCATAAGCAAAAAACTTGTGCGGAGCTAAAGACGTTGATTCCGGACGCTGAAATGTTCGCTGGGCAGCGCGCGCTCGTAATAGGTGGATCGCGAGGACTCGGTGAATTGTGCGCGAAGATTCTGGCGGTGGGCGGAGCCGACGTGCGTCTCACCTATCATCGCGGCAAGGACGATGCGGAAGCGGTCGTTGCGGATATCAACAATGGCGGAGGAAAGTCGGCCAGTCTCGCTTACGATATGTTCGATCCGCCAGAGGATCTTCAGACGGGTCTTGGCGATGGATGGGCGCCCACCCACGTCTACTATTTTGCAACGCCGCCGATTTTTGTTGCGGCCCGCGGCAAATTTTCTAGTGACCTGTTCGCGCGGTTTTCCCGGTACTACGTCGAAGGCTTCTATACGTGCTGGCAATCCATACGCCAGATCACGCCCGAAAAATTCACCATGTTTTATCCGTCTTCGGTGGCTGTCGAAACGGCATATCCGAATATGGGCGAATATGCGGCCGCCAAAGCAGCCGGGGAAAATCTCTGCAACTATCTTTGCGTGTGCGACAAAAAGCTGGCGATCAAAGTTGTGCGTTTACCTCGACTGCCATCCGATCAGACGCTCAGCATTGTCGAGGTCAAAACACATGATCCGGTGGAAACTATTTTAGGTGTGCTGGGCGAATTCAGGCGCGAGCAGGTCGCGTGACGCAGAGCAGGCGGTCCTCGCGAAGCGGCCGCGCAGAACGCCTGCGGCGTGACAAAACGAATCGACGTGACCACTTTCAGTCGTGGTTAGGAAAGCCTATGCATGCGCCATCGCGATCAGGCGCGTTGACACGGCTCGATCAGCACTGCCTTAGCGCGCCGGAACAGCCGCGTTCGCATCCGCCTCGGCCCGATGCGCCGCATGCACCGAGCGCTCACCAACCCGGTGATACCGGCGCCCGTAGTAAATCAGCGCATCCCCCGCGACATGCGTACGCGCGTCCTTCACCGCGCAGAAGAACACCGTGTGCGTGCCGACCTCGGTTACCGATTCGATCTCGCAGTCCAACGATGCCAGCGCGCCATGCAACACCGGCGCGCCGGTGACGAGCCGTTCCCATTGCGCGGCGGCGAAGCGCTCCGCGATCGGCAGCGCACTGGTCGCGAAATGCGCGGCGAGCGTTTGCTGTTCCGCGCTCAGCACGTTCACGCAGAGCTTGCCGTTGCTGCGGAACGCCGCGTTGTTGCGGCTGCTGCGATTGATGCAGACGAGCAGGGTAGGCGGCTCGTCCGTCACGCCGCACACCGCCGACGCGGTGCAGCCCGCGAAGCCCCGCGGCGCCATCGCTCGTGATGATGTTGACGGCCGTGCCGAGTCCGGCCATGGCGTCGCGGAAGATGCTCCTGTCAAGCATGGGGACCTCTGCTGATAGATCGGCGTGTCATGAATGCGGCGGCACGCATGACACAAAGTACAACGCGCCGCGACGGTCTCAGTTCGATACGTCGCTGGCGGTGGCGGCGGCCACGGCGCAGGCGGGTGAGCGAAACCGTGCCGCCGTATGAGTCGACGGCAGGCGGGCATGACCGAACAGCTTCTCGCGCAACGTGCCGTCGCGATACGCGCGCTTGTACGCGCCGCGTTCCTGCAGGATCGGCACCACCAGGTCGATGAAGTCCCCGAAACATTCCGGCGCCACGGTGCGCGACAGATTGAAACCGTCCACGCCGGTTTCCTCGGTCCACGCGATCAGCTCGCTCGCGATCCGTTCGGCCGAACCGACGAGCGGCGTCTGCCGGCTGCCGAGCACCATCTGTTCGAGCAGCTTGCGTTTGGTCCATTGCGGACCGGCGGCGCGCGTCATCGCTTCGACGTTCGACACGATCGCCTGGCTCTTGCCGGTGTCGATCGGCTCGTCGAGGTCGTAGCGCGCGAAGTCGATGCCGAGCGACGCCGCCGCATGCACGAGCGCCGCCTCCGAACTGACGTAGCGCCGGTACTCCTCGTTCTTCTCCTGCGCGTCGCGCTCGGTGCGGCCCGTGATGACGGTTTGTCCGAGCAGCACCTTGATGTCGTCCGCCTCGCGGCCGCCCGCGACGGCATGCGCGCGAATGTCGTCGACGATCGCTTTCACCGCGGGCTTCGCCTGGCCGTTGACGAACACGCACTCCGCGTGCGCCGCCGCGAAGCGTTTGCCGCGCGCCGACGAGCCAGCCTGATAGAGCACCGGCGTGCGCTGCGGCGACGGCTCGCTCAGATGCATCGCATCGACGCGATATTGCTTGCCGTGGTGATGGATCACATGCACTTTCGCCGGGTCCGCATAGACGCCGCGCGCTTTGTCACGCAGCACCGCGCCGTCTTCCCAACTGCATTCCCACAGTTTGTAGACCAGTTCCATGTATTCGTCGGCGAGGTCGTAGCGGTCGTCGTGCGCCATTTGTCCGGCGAGCCCGATCGCGCGCGACGCACTGTCCAGATAACCGGTGACGATATTCCAGCCGACCCGGCCGCGCGTCAGATGATCGAGCGTCGACATGCGCCGCGCGAACAGATACGGTTGCTCGACCGACAGATTCGACGTGACGCCGAACGACAGATGTCGCGTGACCGCCGCCATCGCGGGAATCAGCAGCGTCGGGTCGTTGACCGGAACCTGCACGGCGCCGCGAATCGCCGCTTCCGGATTGCCGCCGTAGACGTCATAGACGCCCACGACGTCGGCGAAAAAGATGCCGTCGAACAGACCCGCTTCCAGCGTGCGAGCGTAGTCGGTCCAGTACTGGAGATCGGTATAGCGGCTGGACTGATCGCGCGGATGGGTCCACATACCTTGCTGGATGTGACCGACGCAGTTCATGTCAAACGCGTTGAGAACGATTTCCTTCGGCATGGTGTCTTCCGGCTGAGATGGACGAACGCTTACAGAAGCCTTTCGAGCAGTAGCGCCTGCCGAACCAGCGGCGGGCGCCGCGTTCGTGCGGCTAACACAGTCGTGTTTAATATAGTGGACGAAAAATCACTATGCAAGACATTGCGTTTGACTTTTAATAGGCCGACAGGGCGGGCGTGGCAGGCAGCCGCGCCTCGATATAATTTTGCGGTGCTCACTTCACCCACGACGGTCCTTCCATGTCCGAATCCGCCTCCATCGATCTGACCCAGGCCATCTCCGCGCGCGTGAAGACCGAGCGCGAAGCGCGCAACTGGTCGCTGAGCGAACTGGCGGAGCGCTCGGGTGTATCGAAGGCGATGATCAGCAAGATCGAGCGCGGCGAGGCGAGCCCGACCGCGACGGTGCTCGGGCGGTTGTCGGGCGCGTTCGGACTGACCTTGTCGACCTTGCTCGCGCTCGCCGAACAGACCGGCGAGCGGCTCGTGCGTCATGCGGACCAGGCGCTTTGGCAGGACCCCGAAACGGGCTATACGCGGCGGCGGATTTCACCGCCTACCGGCGGCGTGCTGGAACTGCTCGAGATCGAGTTGCCGGCGGGTGTGAGGGTGCCTTATCCGTCGGATGCGTTCGTGTTTCAGCATCAGCAGATCTGGGTCACGCAAGGCGTGTTGACGTTCCGCGAGGGCAGTCAGTCTTACCGGCTCGAAGCGGGAGACTGTCTGCAACTCGGCGCACCGGTCGAGTGCGAGTTCTTCAATGCGGGCGACGAGGTGTGCCGCTATGTGGTCGGTCTCGTTCGACGCTAGGTTGGCATCGAGCCGACGCTAAGGATTCCATATACCAGGACAACGGGCAGCGCCCCATGTGCGGTGTTCGCGGCAGACGGCGCCGCCCGTCGTCATCCGGTCAGGCTCGGGGCGTTCAGCTCCCGCCACCGCCGCCGCTGCGCACGCCAAGGGTGATCTTGTTGCTCACCGAGGTCACGCCGGGAACATCCTTCGCGACATCTCCCGCCTGCTGGATCTGAGGGCCTTGGGGCACGGATCCAGTCAAGGTCACCGCGCCGCCGCGAGCGCGCACGAACACGTTCGACACGTTGAAGCCCGGCGCTTTGGCCAGCGCGCGCCGGACGTCACGGCCCAGCTTGCGGTCCATCTGGCGAGTCGATTTGGTATTGGCGGCCGGGGCCGGCGCGGTGGCGGCCGGCGCCGCGGCGTCGCTGGCCTGGGCATAGGCGCTGGACGCGGTTGCTACACACAATGCAATACCGAGCGCCTTCAAAAGATTGACTTTTTTCACGTTTTCTCCATCCTCGATAAGTTGATGTCGCTTCGTTGTATGCAAAAAACCGCGCGCTGGCGAGCCTGTCCTGACCCGCGGGGAGCACCTGTATTCTGGAAAATTGCCGTGCCGCGCTCCCGGCGCGCTTAAACAATACTCCAGCCCACGCGCTCATGCTGGAAAAACTGGTGCCGGTGTTGCTTCGCGTGACACGACTGTTGCCACGGACTTGACTCGTCGACAGTCCGCGTTAGATGCGCCTCATATTTCAGACTATAATTTCGCCGCCCGGATCAGCCTCGATCCGGGCTCACGGTTAGTCCTTCAGATACAGCCGTTTCGCGGGATTGCATTCCGTTTGAGCAAAACCCATGACAGCCCGATCGATCATGCGATCGGGGTCCCGAGCGTCGACGATGCGGCGCAGCACACGGCTTCAGCGGCGCGGGCGCCCGCGGTCCTCGCAAGCCGCACCGCGCACGAAGCGCACAAGGACGACCGGCACTTCGTCACGGCGCTCGCACGGGGGCTTGAAGTGCTGGCGTGTTTCCGTTCCGGCGACAAATCGTTGAGCAACCAGGAACTGGCGTTGCGTTGCCGGTTGCCGAAATCGACGATATCGCGCCTCACTCATACGCTGACGCTGCTCGGCTATCTGATCCATCTGAAAGAGAGCGGCAAGTACCGGCTCGGCACGGCATCGCTCGCACTCGGCAGTGCGATGCTCGCGCGCCTCGACGTGCGCAAGATTGCGCGGCCCGTGATGCAGGAGCTGGCCGATATCTCCGGCGCCACGGTTTCGCTCGGCACGCGTGACCGCCTCTCGATGATCTACGTGGAAAATTGCCGGGGCTCGGTGGCGCTCACGCTGACGCTCGAAGTCGGCTCGCGCATTCCGGTGGCGACCTCGGCGATCGGCCGCGCATGGCTCGCGGCGATTCCCGAGCACGATCGCCTCAGCTTCATGGAGCAGGTACGCGAACTCGATCACGTCGCGTGGCCGAAGACGCGTCGCGGCATCGAGAAAGCGCTCGACGATTACCGCACGCTCGGTGTGACGACGTCGTTCGGCGACTGGCAGAAAGACGTGAACGGCATCGCGCGCGCGTTTCAGCCGGGCGGCGAATTGCCGGTCATGGCGATCAACGTGGGCGGGCCGTCGTTCAAACTGTCGAAGGAATTTCTACTGGAAGAAGTGCGGCCACGTCTGATCGACGTGGTCACGCAACTCGAAATCGCGCTGTCACATTGAGCGGTAGCGCGTTTTTTGGCCGGAACGGTGCTGGCTAGAACCATTGCGGCGCCATGCCGAGCGTGGTGTCGTCGAGACTGCGCAGCGTGGCGAGCATCAACGCGACGCGCGGCAACTCCCAACGGAAGAACCACTGGCACGCGTGCAGTTTGCCGCGATAGAAGTCCGCGTCTGTCTCGGCTTCGCTGCGCGCATCGGCTAGCGCGGCGCTCGCGACGACCGCCTGCCTCAGCCACGTCCACGCGATCACGATATGGCCGAATGCTTCGAGAAACGCATTCGCGTTGGCGAGCGCGCGTTCGGTTTCTTGAGCGAGCGTGGGCAGCAGTGCTTCGAGCGTCGCGTTCAGGTCGCGCCATGCATCGCCGAGCGCGTTTGCGTGTGCATGCAGGCGTTCGTGAGTCCGCGCGGCGTCGATCGTGCGCTGGATCTCATGGCCAAGTAGCGCGAGCGCGGCCCCCTGTTTCATCACGACTTTGCGACCCAGCAGATCGATCGCCTGAATGCCGTGCGTGCCTTCGTGAATCATGTTGAGCCGGTTGTCGCGATAGAACTGCTCGACCGGGTACTCGCGCGTATAGCCGTAGCCGCCGTGAATCTGGATCGCGAGGCTGTTCGCTTCCAGACACCACTGCGACGGCCACGATTTCACCACCGGCGTCAGCAGATCGAGCAGCAAGCCCGCCTCGGCGCGTGCGGCATCGCTCTCACCGGTGTGCTGTTCGTCGACGAGGCGCGCCGCATACAGGCATAACGCGTATGCGCCTTCCACATAGGCCTTTTGGGCGAGCAGCATGCGGCGCACGTCGGCATGTTCGATCAGCGGCAACTGCGGGTCGAGCGGATTCTTGTTGTCGGGCCGGCGACCTTGTGGCCGCTCGCGCGCATAGTCGAGCGAGGCCAGATAGCCGCGATAGCCGAGCATCACGGCGCCGAGGCCGACACCGATGCGTGCCTCGTTCATCATGTGGAACATGGTGGCGAGGCCGTGATGCGGTTCTCCCACCAGCTCGCCGATACATGTGCCGTGTTCGCCGAACGACAGCATCGTCGACGTCGTGCCGCGCCAACCCATCTTGTGAATCAGTCCCGCCAGGGCGACGTCGTTGCGCGCGCCTAGGCTGCCGTCGTCGTTGACGTGGTACTTCGGCACCGTGAACAGCGAGATGCCTTTGACGCCTGGCGGCCCGCCCGGAATGCGCGCGAGCACGAGATGAACGATGTTCTCGCTCAATTCGTGATCGCCGGCCGAGATGAAAATTTTGTTGCCGCGAATCGAATAGGTGCCGTCTTCGTTCGGCGTCGCCGTGGTGACGAGATCGGAGAGGCTGGAGCCCGCTTGCGGTTCGGTGAGCGCCATCGTGCCGAACGCGCGGCCTTCGAACAGCGCCTGCAGATACTTACGCTTTTGCGCTTCGCTGCCGAAGCGTTCGATCACGTTCGCATTCGCGGTGGTCAGCATCGCGTAGGAGGACGTGGCGATGTTGGCGCTCTTGAAGAGCGACAGGCACGCGAAAGCAATCAGCGACGGCAACTGCATGCCGCCCCACTCGTAGTCTTTGCCCGCGGCGAGAAAGCCGGTGGCGCGCAACGCGTCGAGGGCGTCTTTCACTTCGACGGGCAGCGTGACCCGTTGACCATCGAATTGCGGTTCATGCTCGTCGAGCAGTCGGTTGTGGGGCGCGAATTTTTCGACGGCCACCGCATGTGCGGTATCGAGCGCCGCGCGGAAAGTCTCGCGGCTGTGATCGGCATGGCGCGTGCGTCGCGTGAGCGTCTCGGCCTCGAGTACTTCGAATAGCTGGAAATCCAGATCACGCGTGTTGATGATCAACGCATCTTGCATGAAAGAAGCCCCGTCCAAAGATAAGCCGCTATGCAGAACAACGACGCGACGCACGCAAGAAGAGCGGCTTTGCGCATCCGCATAGATCAGTCGAAACGCGCGTTATGCGGGTAAGTCCTGATGATCCGCACATCGGCGATGCGAGTCAGTCTATAACGAAAGTGAATGGGCGTGCTTTTATTTACACGTCGAATTTCGGCACGTATGATGGTCAGAAAATATGGAATCCAAATCTGCATAGCGGAACACGTGGAGGAGCGAGACGATGGCTGTGAAGGAACTGTTTCAACTGGACGGCAAGGTTGCGTTGATCACCGGCGGCTCGCGCGGCCTCGGCCTGCAAATGGCCGAAGCGCTCGGCGAGATGGGTTGCCGCGTCGCGATCACCGCGCGCAAGGCCGATGAACTCGCCGAAGCGAAGACACACCTGCAAGGCCGCGGCATCGAGGTGCTGACCGTGGTGAACGATCTGCAACGCTTCGAGGGCATCCCCGGTCTCGTCGATGAAGTGCTGGGGCTGCATGGCCGCATCGATATCCTCGTGAACAACGCGGGCGCGACGTGGGGTGCACCCGCTGAAGACTATCCCGACGAAGCGTGGCACAAGGTGATGAACCTGAACGTCAACGCGCCGTTCTTCGTCGCGCGTGAAGTCGGCAAGCGCAGCATGATCCCGCGGCGCGCGGGCAAGATCATCAACATCGCGTCGGTGGCGGGACTCAAGGGTTCGCCGCCCGGCATGAATACGATTGCGTACAACACGTCGAAGGCCGCTGCGATCAATTTCACGCGCGCGCTGGCCGCGGAATGGGGCAAGTACAACATCAACGTCAACGCCATCTGCCCGGGCTTTTTCCCGTCGAAGATGTCGGCGGGGCTGCTCGACAAGCTCGAAGACACGATCGTGTCGCGCACGCCGCTGCAACGTCTTGGCGGCGACGAGGACCTCAAGGGGCCCGTCGTGTTTCTCGCGAGCGAAGCGTCGCGGCACATCACCGGCCAACACTTCGCGGTGGACGGCGGGGCGATCATCGTCTGAGTCATCGTCCGGGGACGGACATACCGTTTCGTTGCGCGTACGTATTAATCCAGGAGACGATGCATGGATTTTCAGCACTCGGACAAGGTCAAGAGTTTGCAGAAGCGCCTGAATGCTTTCATGGACGAGCACGTCTATCCAGCCGAAGCCGTTTTCGACGCGCAGATGGATGCCGCGCGCGAATCCGGCAATCGCTGGCAACCGGCGCCGGTGATCGAGCAACTGAAAGAGAAGGCGAAGGCCGCCGGTTTGTGGAATCTGTTTCTGCCCGAGTCGAAATACGGCGCCGGGCTCACGAACCTCGAATACGCGCCGTTGTGCGAAATCATGGGGCGCTCGCACATCGGCGCGGAGCCGTTCAACTGTTCCGCGCCGGACACCGGCAACATGGAAACGCTCGTGCGTTACGCGAGCGTCGAGCAGCAACAGCAATGGCTGCTGCCGCTGCTCGACGGCACGATCCGCTCGGCATTCGCGATGACGGAGCCGGAGGTGGCGTCGTCGGATGCGACCAACATCGAGGCGCGCATCGTGCGCGACGGCGGTCACTACGTGATCGATGGCCGCAAATGGTGGACCTCGGGCGCGAACGATCCGCGCTGCCAGATCCTGATCTTCATGGGCAAGTCGAATCCCGATCATCCGAACCGGCATCAGCAACAGTCGATGATCCTGGTGCCGATGGCCACGCCCGGCGTCAAGGTCCTGCGTCACTTGCCGGTGTTCGGCTACGACGACGCGCCGCACGGTCACGCCGAAATCGCGTTCGAGAACGTGCGCGTGCCCGCGAGCAACATGCTGCTCGGCGAAGGGCGCGGCTTCGAAATCGCGCAGGGCCGGCTCGGACCGGGGCGCATCCACCACTGCATGCGCCTGATCGGACGCGCCGAACGCGCGCTCGAAGCGATGTGCCGCCGTTCGCTCGATCGCGTCGCGTTCGGCAAACCGATCGCGGAGCAAGGTGTGACGCGCGAACGGATCGCCAACGCGCGCATCATGATCGACCAGACGCGCTTTCTCGTGCTCAATGCCGCGCACAAGATGGACACGGTCGGCAACAAGGCGGCGCGCCAGGAGATCGCGATGATCAAGGTGGCCGCGCCGAACATGGCCTGCCAGGTGATCGACTGGGCGATGCAGGCGCACGGCGGCGGCGCGCTCAGCGACGACTTCGGCCTCGCGCGCGCCTATGCGAGCTCGCGCACGCTGCGTTTCGCCGACGGCCCTGACGAGGTGCATCGCAATGCGATTGCCAAAATGGAGCTTGGGCGTTATCTCACGCGTTGAAGACACGCATGAAATCCAGCCGTGCCGTGCATCGCGACGCATTGGCCGGCTCACCAACGGAAGCTCGAGCGCAGTCGTACGCGCCGCAAGGCGCATCCGCCGCGCGGCGAACATGAACGAAGCGCGCAGCAACAGTGAAGCGCGCGCCGACAGTCAAGCAGGAGACGCCCATGAACGAACGCCATCACCCGCATTGGCCGCCGCAAGTGCCACTGCATCTGACGCTGCCCGAGACCAACATTTTCTACAACGCCGAAGTCTCGGCGGCGCGCTTTCCCGACAAGCCGTTTATTGTTTTCTACGACACGCCGGTGTCATTCGCCGAGTTCAAGGACGAGGCGGAGCGCATCGCGGGTTTCCTGCAGAACGAGTGCCACGTGAAAGCGGGCGACCGTGTGCTGCTCTACATGCAGAACAGCCCGCAATGGATCATTGCTTACTACGGCATTCTGCGGGCCAACGCGGTGGTCGTGCCGGTCAATCCGATGAACATGAGCGCCGAACTCGCGCACTACGTCGAGGACAGCGGCGCGACCACGATCATCGCGCCGCAATGCCTGTTCGCGAACGTCGAGCCGCTGATCGGCAAAGGACCAGGCCAGGGACTCGAACACGCAATCGTCGCGACGTATAGCGATTATCTGAAGCGGCCTTCGCCGATCGCCGTGCCGGAATTCGTCGCGGCGCCGCGCAAGCACTTCAATATCAACGGCGTGACTTCGTGGCAAGCCGTGCTCGATCGCCACATCGCGCCGGGCCCGCTCACCACCGGCGCCGACGATCTGTGCGTGATGCCGTACACGTCCGGCACCACCGGCAAGCCGAAGGGCTGCATGCACACGCATCGCAGCGTGATGAGCACGCTGCTCGGCGGCTGCGTGTGGTTCGCGGCGCCCGCCGACGGCGTTTATCTGTCGGTGCTGCCGTTCTTCCACGTGACCGGCATGCAGGGCGGCATGAACAGCGCGGTGTTTTCCGGCGCGACCATCGTCGTTCTGCCGCGCTGGGATCGAGACGCGGCCGCGCTATGCATGCAGAAATATCGCGTCACCGCGTGGCAGTCGATCTCGACGATGATGGTCGACTTCCTGTCGAACCCGAGGCTCGGGGAATACGATCTGTCGAGCCTGAGCGGCGCGCGCGGCGGCGGCGCGGCGATGCCGGACGCGATCGCCCGCAAGCTCAAGGCGCTCACCGGTCTCGATTACGTCGAAGGCTACGGCATGTCGGAGACGATTGCCGGCACGCACATCAATCCGCCGCATCGTCCGAAGCCGCAGTGCCTCGGCATTCCCGTGTTCGACGTGGACTCGCGCGTGATCGACCCGCTCACGTTGCAGGAACTGCCGCAAGGCGAGACCGGCGAGATCGTCGTCAACGCGCCGCAGGTGATGCAAGGCTACTGGCGCAATCCGAAAGCAACCGCCGAGGCGTTCGTCGAACTCGACGGCAAGCGGTTTCTGCGTACCGGCGACCTCGGGCATATCGACGAGGACGGCTACTTCTTCATGACCGACCGCCTCAAACGGATGATCAACGCATCCGGCTACAAGGTCTGGCCGGCCGAGGTCGAAGCGCTGATGTACCGGCATCCGGCGATTCACGAGGTGTGCGTGATCGGCGTCAAGGACGAGAAGCGCGGCGAGACCGTGAAGGCGCTGGTAGTGCCCGACGCGGCGCATGCAGGGAAGATTGCCGCGCAGGAGATCATCGACTGGGCACACGAGCAGATGGCGGCGTACAAGGCGCCGCGCATCGTCGAATTCGTCACGTCGCTGCCGAAATCGGGCAGCGGCAAGATTCTATGGCGCGTGTTGCAGGAAGAGGACGCCGCGCGTACAGCCGCGGCGGGTGGCGGCAAGGCGGACAACGGCGGTGGTGGCGCGGCGCGATGACATGGCTCAATATTCTGCAGGACGAACCATTCGTGTGTATTACCGATATGTTGCGCCGCTTTGGTAAGGAGCGCGGCGAGCATCCGGCATTGATCTGTGGTGACGAAGTGGTCAGCTACGCGGCGCTCGATGCGCGCGTCGACCGCTTTGCCGCCGCGTTGCAGCGCGAGGGCATCCAGCCGCGCGATGCGATTGCGTTGTGCGCGGCCGCGTCGGTGGACTACGTGGTGGCGTTTCTCGGCGGCTTGCGGGCGGGGGCGGTGGTCGCGCCGCTCGCGCTGTCGTCGAGCGCGGCGAGTCTCGTCGGCATGATCGGCAACTCGGGCGCGCGGCTGCTGTTCGTCGACGCGGAGGTCAAGCGTCTGCTCGAACCGGTCGCCGCACAAATCGACGCGACACCGATTGCGCTCGACGCTCACGTTGGCAGCACCGCGCTCGGCACATGGCTCGCGCCGCAGCGCGCGACGCCCGCGGCGGTGACAATCGATCCGGCGTGGCCGTTCAACATCATCTACTCGTCCGGCACCACGGGTACGCCGAAGGGCATCGTGCAATCGCACGGCATGCGCTGGGCGTACGCGGTGCGCAGCATTGAGCGCGGCTACGGACCCGACGCGATCACGCTGATCTCCACACCGTTGTATTCGAACACGACGCTCGTGAGCTTCATGCCGACGCTGACTTTCGGCGGCACCGTCGTGCTGATGCCGAAGTTCGAGACCACGCGCTATCTGGAACTCGCGCAACGGCATCGCGTGACGCACACGATGCTCGTGCCGGTGCAGTATCAGCGCCTGATGGCGCATCCGGATTTCGACCGTTACGACCTGTCCAGCTTCCAGGCCAAGTTCTGCACCAGCGCGCCGTTCGCGGCGAGCATCAAGGCGGACGTGGTGCGCCGCTGGCCCGGCAGGCTGACCGAGTACTACGGGATGACCGAAGGCGGCGGCTCGTGCCAGCTGGAAGCCGACGAATGGCCGGGCAAGCTGCACTCGGTCGGACGACCGATGGAAGGGCACGACATCCGGCTGATCGACGAACTAGGCAACGAGGTGCCGGCGGGCGAGGTGGGCGAGATCGTCGGCCATTCGCCCGCGATGATGACCGGCTACTACCGGCAGCCCGACAAGACGGCGCAAGCGGAGTGGTACGACCCAGGCGGCAAGCGCTTCATTCGCACCGGCGACATGGGCCGTTTCGATGAGGACGGCTTTCTGACGCTGCTCGATCGCAAGAAGGACGTGATCATTTCGGGGGGCTTCAACGTGTATCCGAGCGATCTGGAAGCTGAAGTGAGCCGGCATCCGGATGTCGCGGAAGTGGCCGTGGTCGGTGCGCAATCGGAGCAATGGGGCGAAACGCCGGTTGCGTTTGTGGTGCGCGCGCCGCATGCACGGATCGATGCGGATACGCTGCTGGGCTGGGTCAATGCGCGGCTCGGCAAGATGCAGCGGCTCTCGGCGCTGCGCTTTGTCGACAGCTTGCCGCGCAGTGCGATCGGCAAGGTGCTCAAGCGTGAGTTGCGTGATCGGTTTTATCTTGCTGGGCGTTAGGGCAGGGTGGCTGCGTGCAGGCGCTTTATCAACCGATATCAGCTGGCAATGGGATAACGCATGGACAATTTCGCAGACAAGGTCGCGGTGATTACCGGCGCGGGCTCCGGCTTCGGTCGTGAGTTCGCGAGGCTCGGCACCAAACTCGGCATGCGGCTCGTGCTGGCCGACGTGCAACAGGACGCGCTCGACGAAACCTTCGCCGAAGTGAGCGCGGCCGGCGCGCAGGCCATCGCGCGTCGCGTCGATGTGGCGAAGGGCGACGAGGTGGACGAACTCGCGCGCGCCACGCTCGACGCGTTCGGCGGCGTGCATCTGGTGTTCAACAACGCGGGCGTGGGCGGCAGCGGCGGACTCGTGTGGGAGAACACCGAGCGCGACTGGCAATGGTTGCTCGGCGTCAATCTGTGGGGCGTGATTCACGGTGTGCGCGCGTTCACGCCGCTGATGCTCGAGGCCGCGCAACGCGATGCCGGTTATCGCGGGCACATCGTCAATACCGCGTCGATGGCGGGGCTGGTCAATCCACCGATGGTGGGGCCGTACAACGTGTCGAAACACGCAGTGGTCTCGCTGACGGAATCGCTGTATCAGGATCTTTCGCTGGTCACGCGGCAGGCGGCGTGCTCGGTGCTGTGTCCGTACTTCGTGCCGACGGGGATTGCGCACGCGCAGCGTAATCGGCCGGCGGAACTTGCTAACGATGCGCCGCTGACTTTGTCGCAACGTGTGTCGCGTGCGTTGAGCGAGAAGGCGGTGAGTTCGGGGAAGATCAGCGCTGGGCAAGTTGCTGCGATGGTGTTCGATGCGATTCGTGAGAAGCAGTTTTATATCTATTCGCATCCGAATGCGCTGGGTGCGGTGAAGACGCGTGGGGAGGATATTGTGACGGCGCGTAATCCGACGGATCCGTTTGCTGAAAGGCCACAGGTGCGGGAGCAGATTGTGGGGGCGTTGAGGGGTGAGGGGCCTTTGTTTTACGCTTTAAGGAACGCCCGTATAACGAAGACTGGAGTTTCCGCCAGCAGATGAGTCAACGGGCGGGTTTCGTGAGCGCATCGGGCATGACAGGCAGATGTTCGAACGGACATGTATGCACCAGCGGCGGTATAGCCAGTGATTGTTCGCTCATCGATTCAATGGGCCAACGAGCACGACGCGGTCGTCGTGCTTGTATTGTTTCTTACCGGTATCGATTTTCATCGATGATTTTCCGGTGAAGGTGTCGCCATGTTACATGGCGTCGATCCTACTCTCGGTCCTGAGTGGCGGCTTCTGGGGAATGCCCATCCTTCAATGCGACACAGCATTTTTATACGTCGTAAATATCGAGGATGAGCAACTAGCATATAAATTTCATCTCGAAATATTTGAATTGGAAAATTTTGTTAAGTCATAAAAAATGACTGAATCGATATTCACAGTGAGATTGAAAGCGTTTACCTTTGCCCGCGAACACGCATGCCGGGTTGTCGTTGATAACTCGTTGGAAATGCGTGCGCTGCCGCGACGCACAAGGAACAAAAACGATGGCGGATCTGTTGGAGAACGTGGAGAAGTACGCGAATAGTCTGACAGCGCTGACAGGTCGGCAGTCGTATTTTCTGGAGGTGACCGGGCCGGGTAATGGGCGGGAGCTGTCGGTGGTTTCGTTCACCGCGGTTGAGCGCATGGGTGAGCCGTATCGCGTGACCATCGAGCTCACGCACCCGGAGAGTCTTGCGCGGGGTGACTATCTCGGGCGTGACGCGACGTTCACGATCGATGCTTCTGATAGCAGCGAGCCGCGTGTGTTTGCAGGCTGCATCACGCGCTTTTCGAAGACCAAGACGACGAAGGACTTCAGCAGCTACCGGATGGTGGTCGAGGCGCATATCGCGCGGCTGAGGCTCACGCGTACGAGCCGCATTTACCAGCAGCAGAGCGCGCCGCAGATCATCGAAGCGATCCTGCGGCGTCATGCTTTTACAGGGAACCAGTTCGTTTTCAGGCTGCGGCGTCAGTATCCGCAGCACCCGTTCCGGTTCCAGTACCAGGTTTCCGATCTCGCGTATATCCAGATCCTGATGCAGAAGGAAGGGATCTACAGTTACTTCGTGCAGGGCAAACACGGCGATGTGATCGTATTCGCCGACGACGTGGATCACTACGTCTATACGCCGGAACTGAAGGTGCCGTACCGCGAGAAGGCAGGGCTGGAATCCGGCATCGAATCGGTCTTCGCGCTGGAGATGCACGCAGAGACGGTGCCGCAGGCGGTGCTGGTGGCCGACTACAACCCGGATCAGGCATGGGAGCGGTTCAGGGCTGATGCGAATGTCGCGAAGAAGGACACGACGACGTACGGACAGTCGTACGTCTATGGCACGCATCATCTTGACCAGGATGGCGCGCAGTGGGAAGCACAGTTGCGTCATGAGGCGGCGATTGCCTGGCAGGTGATCTACGAAGGCGGGAGCAATGTGCTTGATCTGCGCCCGGCGCGGGTGCTGCGCATGGACGAGGATTTGCCGGATGCGCCCAACGGACAGGTAATCATCGAGGTCACGCATAACGGTGCACGCGACCAGGCCTACCGCAACAGCTACAAAGCAATGCCGGCCGACCGGCGCTTCCGCCTGAAGCTCGAAGAAGACACGTGGCCGAAGATCACCGGCACGCTGAGCGCGCGGGTCACATCGCCGGGCAGCTACGAGTATGCATACCTGACGCAGCAGGGCTACTACACGGTGCGCTTCGACCTGGACTTCGACGAATGGAATCCGGGTGGTGAAAGCGTGCCGCTACGTCTGGCCAAACCCTTCGCGGGCAGGTTACAGACCGGCTTCCACTTCCCGGCGCTGGACGGTGACGAAGCGGTGCTGGAGTTCCGCGACGGCAATCCGGACAAGCCATATATCTCGCAGTTCCACCATCACAGCCAGGCGGTGGACCTGATCACGAATCAGGACCGCTGGCTCTCGCGCAATGTGATCCGTACGCAGAGCAACAACAAGCTGCGCATGGAGGACTGGAAGGGCTACGAGAGTATCAAGCTGTCAACGGAACACTCAGGCAAGAGCCAGCTGAATCTGGGTTATCTGGTCGATTCGGGGAAGCAGCGGCGCGGTGAGGGCTTCGAGTTGCGCACGTCCGGGTGGGGGGCACTGCGCGCGGGCAAGGGGCTGTACGTCACGGCGCACGACCAGCCGAAGGCGGCGGCCCAGCAACTGGACATGCAGGCCCCCATTGCGCAGCTTGAAAGCGCACTGGAGATTGCCAGGGCACTGGCAGGTTCAGCGACGACAGCGAAAGCCGCGCCCGCCGATACCGACGCCCAAAAACAGGTGAAGGATGAACTGGACGGGCTGAAGCAGCCCGGCATTCTGGCGAGCGCGCCGGCCTCCATCGGCATCGTGTCGGGTCGTGGCATGCAGTTGGCGGCACAGGAGAACATCTCAGCGGTGGCGGGAAAGAGCGTCGATGTCAGCGCAGTGAAGCGCTTCACGGTGGCGGCGGGTGAACTGGTGTCGCTGTTCGCGCAGAAACTGGGTATCAGGCTGTTCGCAGCCAGGGGGCCAGTCGAAATCCAGGCGCAGAGCGACGCGATGTCGTTGCTCGCCGACAGGGATGTCACAGTGGCAAGCGTCGACGGCAAGGTTGACATTGCTGCTTCGAAGGAACTGATTCTGGCGTGCGGTGGCGCATTCGTGAAGCTCGCAGACGGCAACATCACGCTGGGTGGCCCGGGCGACCTGTTCCTCAAAATTATCACGGTCCAGAAGCGGGGAGCGCAATCGTACGACGTCCCCATGAACCTCAATCATCCGGGACTGGCAGGTCTGCCGACGATGCTTCTTACGCTTCACGCAATGGCGTCCCCAGCATCGCGGGGAGGCATCCCGACAGGCATGCCGTACAAACTGTTTGCCGACGGCGAGCTGATGAAGCAGGGGGTGTTCGACTCGACGGGCCAGCTTCTGGTCGATCATCACATGACTACCCGGAAGTACACGCTGGAACTGGCGAACGGCGTCACGCACACTCTTCCAGTAGCCGAAGCGTATCGGGGCGATACCGTCAACGGCACCCTCGCAAATCGGGGCTTTCAATATCACGAAGCGATGCCGGAAGGTAATGCCGAGGCCGTCGATCGGGCCATGCACCGACAGTCTTATAGCGATCTGCTGAGTTCGGGTTCGGAAGATTGAGAATGACACAACAAAACGCAACAACCACGCCTATAGCACTGGCGAGCACCAACAGGGCGACACTCACCCTCCCATGGTTCGTGCAGCGCACCGAATACAATCCGGCGCAGGCGACATTCAAGCCACTGGTGAATGGAGAGGAAGCATTTGGTGCGGTCTACGACGCAATCCTGAATGCGCAACGCTCGGTCGATATCATCTGCTGGGGCTTCCAGCCGTCGATGTACTTCAAGCGTGGTGCCAACGACACCGTGCCGATCGGGCAGCTCCTGGCGCGCAAAGGCGCGGACGGAGTTCGAGTGCGGCTACTGTGCTGGATGGACGACCTGCACGTCGCGGAGTGGAGCGAGAACAATATGCCGGGCAACAACGTCGCGACGATGCTCAAACCGCATATGCCCGACTGGCTCCTCTCGATGCCGGGCATGTCGATGGTTTCACGTGATTATCAGAAGAAGTTTCAGTTGGAGTTCGACCTCGAATGGTATCGGCGCGCCAACCTGAACAACGTAACGAAGAGACGTCTGATGCGTCAGCCGTTCGCGGTTGAGCAGGACGCATTTGAAGGCATCGAATTTGCCACGCGCGACTTCAGCCTGAGTAACCGCACGGAAATCGCATTTCGAACGGCGTTGCACGGCAATGATTCGCAGCGCAGCAAGTACACCAGGACCCAGAACAGCCTCTCCATGGGAGCCGCCGAGCCGACGCATCACCAGAAGATGGTGCTGGTCGACTATGAACTGCCGGATCAGGCGGTCGGTTTCGTGATGGGGCACAACACGCTCGATACGTATTGGGATCGTGACGATCACAGCCATGTGCGCATGCATCCCAGGATGGGCCGTAACGGCGAGCATCCTCGGGAAGACATGTCGAGCCGGGTAAGCGGTCCGATCCTTGAATACCTGAATCGTAACTTCTGTCAGGCATGGGACGAGGCGACTGGCCAGACGCTTGCCCGGTCACGTGCGGGCATCGCGGGCCAGTTGAAGCTGCGCCGAGACTTCGATACGCCGGTGATGGCGCAGATTCTTCGCACGCAGTCGCAACACGGCAAACGGGACATCGAGGCGATGTACCTGCAGGCGGTGAATAACGCGACGAGTTTTATCTATATCGAGAACCAGTATTTCAGATATGTGCCGCTGGCGGAAAAGATCAAGAACGCGGCCGCCGCGCAGATTAGCGGAGGGCGTGATCCGGGCAAACACGGCTCGCTCTATCTGTTCGTGATTACGAATTCGAACGATGAGGGCATCGGCGCAGGGACGGTCAATACATATCGCATGCTGGGCGCACTGGGTCGAGCTGACACGCTACCCGGCGTTGCCAGGGAGGAGCGGGCCGACGCGCTTGGCAGTGAACTGTCCGAAGCGATGAAACAGATAACTTCGGCGAATACCCAGATGCGCAATGCCAGCGGCGCGCAGGAGCGGGCCGCGGCACAGCAGGCACAAGACGCGGCAGAGGCGAGAGTGACCGCATTGCAACGGCGGATACGCGAGAACACAGACGACGGTAAGCCGATCCTGCCGGCCGAAATTCCCGGGCTGAAAGTTCACGTATGCACGCTGGTGGCTCCGGATTCACCGCCAGGGAAATGGGACTACGTGTATATCCACGCGAAGCTGATGATCGTGGACGACGTTTTCATGACGCTCGGTTCGGCAAACGTCAACATACGCAGCATGGAGGCGGACAGCGAACTGAATATCTGCCATGAGCATGGGGATGTGACGCGGGCGTTGCGCAGGCGGTTGTGGGGGCTGCATACGAAGGGAAGAAAGAACGGTGCGTCGGACGCGCCTGCGGATGCGTTCAAGGCGTGGTCAGACATCATCGATCAGAACGCAAGAAATCAGAAGAACGGGCTATCGCCTATCGCATCGGTTGTTGGTTTTATGCGCACATCCAAGGACAGAAGCTATGCGGACTAGGTCATGAAGAAAATCGCCCTGACTATCAGTCTAGTATTCGTCATATGCGCCTGCAACAAGGAGAATTCGTTGGCTTCGCTACCGGACCTGAGCGCTGTTCGCGCCAATCTTGCCTTTACCTGTGTCTATGAAGCGGACCATCTGCCAGCACTTGATCCTGACGCCGGCCTGTTGTTCCTGTACGGTCGCTACCTGCAGAAACAGGATGGTCCAAAGGACTTCAACGAAGTCGCGCGCTATTACCGCATTGCTGCGGCTCACGGCCATTACAAGGCGAATGGCAATCTGCAGAAGCTGGTTTCGCAGGGATTCGCCAGATCGCCCAGTCCCGCCAAGGAAACGGTAGATCTGGCCGAACAACTGATCAAGGCTGGTATCCCCGGCGGCTACTACGACATGGGGCACTACCTGGAACTGGGCTATGGCGTGAAGCAGGACAGCGAACTAGCACTTCGCTATTTTCGCAAGGCGGCCGACCTAGGCAATCCGGATGCGCAGTATTACGTCGGTGACCTCCTTGCGCCAAAGGACAAGGCTCCGGCCATTTCCCGACAGATGACCCAGTGTGCAACTGATCAGGGGCACGGCAAGGCAGCAAGCTATCTCGGCATCGACGTGAAAACAGACAGGCTCTACCCCGAAGCCGTCAAGGCGTTCCAGAAGGGCGTAGAGGCGGGAGATGCGCAGTCTGCTTCGTTTCTTGAGAATGGCTTCAACACGCTGCCATCCGACGACCTGTACTACATGGCCTTACCCGTTGATCTCGAACGTTCGCGCCGCTACAAGCTGATCGGCAAATTCCTGGATGAGAACGATGGCCGCAACCCGAAGATACCGGACATCGACAGGATCGTGCCGCTGCCGCCCGCCAAACTGCCGCCGTGGGACGGCACGTTCCAGTGGCAGAAGGAACAGGACACGGCAGTGCCGCCGGCAAAGCCATCCGAAGAGCTGGTCGCAAGGCTGGCTCGGGAAAAACACCTTGACCCGGCTACGGGCTTGCCGCTCGAACCGAAGGGAAAGTCGGCACAAGCCGATCGAGTACCGCTCGGCACGATTGCCCGCACAGGAGAGCGTTGCCCGGAGAACGGCACCTGGTGCGTGCCGCACGTCGCACGGGGGAATCTCGACGCCACCCTGCGCTTCACCAAGGGAGAAATCGTGCCGCCACTCGTCTATGACGATCCACGCCTGATACCGGGACTCGACCGGCTGCTTGGTATGCGGCAGCACTTCGTGGAAGTCAACTGGCGACTCGTCTCATACGACGCTCAGGCAGAAGGTGTCAAACCTGGTAGGTACACCCATCCATCAATGGACGGTGAAAGGTAAGGCCATGTTTCCGCTGGAACTATCTCTACGCTCGAACTTGCTATTCATTTTTCAGAGAATCGGAAGAGCGGCATCGCATCGGTTATTCGTTTTATGCGCAACTCAAAGGTCGGAAGCATACGGGCTGAGTCATGAAGAGAATCGTCCTGACCATCAGTCTCGCATTCGTCATATGCGCCTGCAACAAGGAGAATTCGTTGGCTTCGCTACCGGACCTGAGCGCTGTTCGCGCCAATCTTGCATTTACCTGTGTCTATGAAGCGGACCATCTGCCAGCACTTGATCCTGACGCCGGCCTGTTGTTCCTGTACGGTCGCTACCTGCAGAAACAGGATGGTCCAAAGGACTTCAACGAAGTCGCTCGCTATTACCGCATTGCTGCGGCTCACGGTCATTACAAGGCGAATGGCAATCTGCAGAAGCTTGTTTCGCAGGGGTTTGCCACATCGCCTAATCCCGCCAGGGAAACGGTAGGTCTGGCCGAACAACTGGTTAAGGCGGGCATCCCCGGGGGCTACTACGACATGGGGCACTACCTGGAACTGGGCTATGGCGTGAAGCAGGACAGCGAACTGGCACTTCGCTATTTCCGCAAGGCGGCCGATCTCGGCAATCCCGATGCACAGTATTATGTTGGTGACCTCCTTGCGCCAAGGGACAGGGCCCCGGCCATTTCCCGGCAGATGACCCAATGTGCAACTGATCAGGGACACGGCAGGGCAGCAAGCTATCTCGGCATTGATGTGAAAACCGATAAGCTTTACCCCGAAGCCGTCAAGGCGTTTCAAAAGGGTGTCCAGGCGGGCGATGCGCAGTCCGCTTCGTTTCTGGAAGACGGGTTCAATACGCAGCCGTCGGATGTACTTAACTACATGGCGTTACCTATTGACCTTGAACGTTCGCGTCGCTACAAGCTGATCGGCCAATTCCTCAACGAAAACGACGGCCGCAACCCGAAGGTGACGGACATCGACAGGATCGTGCCGCTGCCGCCCGCCAAACTGCCGCCGTGGGACGGCACGTTCCAGTGGCAGAAGGAACAGGACACGGCAGTGCCGCCGGCAAAGCCATCCGAAGAACTGGTCGCAAGGCTGGCTCGGGAAAAACACCTTGACCCGGCCACGGGCTTGCCGCTTGAACCGGAGGGAAAATCGGCACAGTCGGAACATGCATTGCCTCGCAGGGTTGCCTAATCGCACCTCTTTCGACATCCATCACTTTCAAACCCTTTCACATTTCCATCCAGTCGGATTATTTTTTCAGATATTTATTGTCTGACGAATGCTTTTTTTTCTCCGATACTCAGCATTCCATCCCGCGCTTCCATGTGACTGACGTACCACCGTCAGGGCACATCACCCATGATCAATAAACGAATCCATGCGGCATTTCTGGCCGCCGTGACAACGCTGCTCGCACTCATTACGCCAGCATCTCAGGCGCAATACACCACCGACTGGCTCGCCAACACCGGCGGAACCCTTGCCACCCACGTAGGCAACGCGGCTCGCTCGATGTGGGTCGCGCCCGAAGGCGTCATCTATACGGCATCGCTGTGGGACGAAAACGAAGGTGGCGTCGCGATCTATCAGAACGGCAAGGCCATCGGTTCCATCGGAATCAACAGCGAGTTTCAGGGCGGTGCCATTACCGGCAATGCCACCTCGATCTTCACGCCCTTGCAATTCGGCACTTCAGCCGGTACAGGATCGGTAGGGCGATACAACCGCGTGACCGGCCAGCGCGACCTCGTCATCTCCGTCAGCGTGTGGAACGCCGTCGCTCGGGGCGACGTGATCACCGGACTCGCGACCTCGGGTTCGCTCCTTTATGCAAGCGACATATTCAGCAATCGCGTCCGGGTCTTCACGACCGACGGCGTCTGGCAGCGGGACATCAGCGTGTCGAGCCCCGGCGCACTCGCCGTCGATGGCGCGGGCAATCTCTGGGTGGCCCGCAAGAGCGCGGGCACGGTGGTCGAATTCGGTCCGACCGGCACCTTGTTGAACACCATTCAGATGGGCACGGCCTCGCGGCCGTCCGCACTCTATTTCGACGCATGGTCCGGGCAACTGATGGTCGGCGATGAAGGCCCCGACATGAACATCAAGCTGTACAACATCGCGGGGAAGCCAACGCAGGTCGGCACGTTCGGCGTGCAGGGCGGCTACCTCGACACCACCACCGGCATCAAAGGCCAGGTCGGCGACAAGCGTTTCACGCGCGTGGCCGGCATCGGCCGGGACGCCGCCGGCAATCTGTACGTGCTCAATAATCCATGGGGCGGCGGCTGGGACCTGGGCCGCAATGGCGCCACCGACCTGCATGCCTACGACAGCGCCGGCAATTTGCAGTGGAAGCTTCAGTCCCTCAACTTCGAGGGAGTCGGCGCGCCGGACCCGCTCACCGACGGCGCCTACTTCTATGGCGGCAGCCACATCTACACCGGCACCGCGGGCGGCACCTTCGTCGCCAACACCATCGACCCGTTCACCTATCCGTCCGATCCGCGCCTCAACATGAACGACACCCAGCGCGACGAGCATTTCGGTCAGCTCGTCACGGTCGGCGGAAACCGGATTCTCGTGGCGTCAGGCCAGAACCCCGGCATCCTCTACTTCTTCCACTTCAACGCGGCGAACGGCTACATCGCCATACCGGATGCAGCGATCCCGGGGCCCGCGTTCAATACGAATCTGCAGGTCACGGGCGGATTTTGCATCGACAGCCGGGGAGACGTGTGGGCGGGTCTCGACCGCACGAACCACATCTACCATTACCCGCTGACCGGCTTCGACGCCAGTGGCAAGCCAACCTGGGGACCCGCCGTCACGATCTCCACGCCGCAGAGCATCCGGCCGCTGACACGCATCATCTATCTGCCGGAAAGCGACACCATGATCCTTGCGCAAGGCATAGCCGGCAGCTGGGACTGGACGGCCATCCAGACGAGAATCGAGGTGTATCACGGCTGGAGCGCGGGCAACACGACGAAACCGGACCCGGTGATCAACATCCCGAGCGCCAATCCCAAGTCGATGACGGCGGCCGGCAACTATCTCTTCCTCGGCTACGTGCATACCGTGCCGAACATCGACGTTTTCAATCTCACGACGGGCAGCCTCGCCACCACGCTGATCAATACGAGCCCGGGTACGGTGGATGTCGGTAACGACGTGGATTCGATGTACGGCCTACGGGCGTACCTCAGATCGACCGGCGAGTATGTGATCACGAAAGACAACTACAACGGCTCCAGCATAGTGGTTTATCGCTGGACGCCTTGAGCGCGTTTTCAGATGTCGAGCCGCAGCGATTCGGTCTTCAAATACAGGCAGGCGCCCTATTTCACACGGCGCCTGTCTCGCACATCACCAGTAGACTCTCACTTCGCCGCCGTCAGCGAACTCAACGCCGCCGACTTCAACTGCCCACCCTGAACTACCGCCGCCAGCGGATTTCCGATCACGAATCCACCCTGAGCATCGACCTTGGTCACGCTCTGCGGATTGTTCTGCGGCGGCAGCGCCTTCACGGCCTTGTCGAACTGGTTGCGGATCGCGCTCGCGTCGGTGACGGTGCCGGCCATTTTCATCGCGAGCGCCGGTTTTTTAAGCGGCTCGCCCTTTTTGTCGATGATTCGATGCAACATGCACGAATGCTTCGGGAGGCAAGCTGTGGCTTGTATCCGGTGTGGATCGAGGGTTCGCGAAACTTGTAGCATGCCGCTCGAATGTGAAAGCGAGGGAAGCCCGCTTGACATCGATTTCTCCGCACCATTATTCTGCAATGCAGAAATGCCGGCGTCCGCCCACCCCGCGCCCCTGTTCCCATGAAGGTCAGTCATGAATCCAGCACTCGACATTCCCAGCGTTCGTCACATGGTGTCGCCCGAAGAATGGCAAGTCCGCGTCGATCTGGCGGCCGCGTATCGGTTGGTCGCGCTGTTCGGTTGGGACGATCTGGTGTTCACGCATATTTCGGCACGCGTGCCGGGGCATGAGCATGAGTTTCTGATCAACCCGTATGGCCTTTTCTTCGATGAGATCACCGCGTCGAGCCTGGTCAAAGTGGATCACGAGGGGCACCCGGTCATGCCGACGAGCTTCGATGTGAATCCCGCCGGCTTCGTCATTCATAGCGCCGTGCACGAGGCGCGGCCCAACGTGAATTGCGTGCTGCACACGCATACCGCGTATGGCGTTGCCGTCGCCGCGCAGCAGGACGGTCTGCTGCCGCTGTCGCAGCAATCGGGCTTCGTGCTGACTAACCTCGCGTATCACGACTACGAAGGCGTCGCGTTGCGGGATGCCGAAAAGGCGAGGCTCGTCGCCGACCTCGGCAGCGCCAATTACATGATGTTGCGCAATCACGGCTTGCTGACCTGCGGTCGTTCGGTCGCCGAAGCATTTCAGGCGATGTATCTGTTCGAAACGTCGTGCCGGATACAGATCCTCGCGCAGGCAGGCGGCAAGCTGATCGAGGTGCCGCAGTCGATCATCGCGACGATGGGCGAGCAGGCGCGCGAAGTGAGTAAAGGCAAGGGCGCCGATCTGGTGTGGCCTGGCTTGCTGCGTCGTCTGACGCGGCGTAATCCGGGTTTCGACCAGTAGCCGCCGACGCGTAGGCGCGTGCGGGCGCACATGACGCAAAGCGCCGCTCTCGCGGCGCGTCGGTCAGGTGCGTTCGGTCTCGAGAGAGCGCCTCGGCCGCCAGGCCTTTGCCAGAACGTGTGGCGGATGCCGACATTTACACGGGCCGTCGTGCCCGTCGGCAGGTTCAGCGCGTTGTTGACCGACAGCCCCGTGTGCATGCCGCCGTGATGGGGCACGAAGCCGACCTGCCCATAGGCCACGGTCGCCTTCGACGGCGAATACGTCAGCCCCGTCGACGCCAGCACCGGGTTGTTCGACGATTCATTCGCGTCGCGCGTGACCCATGCGCCGGCGTCGACATTCGACGCCGGCGTGATCCGATAGCTCGCGCCGCCTGAACGAACTAATCCGGAATACATCGAACGAGGATGGCCCGCTATCATTTCCTCTCCCATCTGACAACTGCGCACTGACGCTGCGATGCGACATTCGCCAGATGCAATCGCGCCGTTTGCCTGTAAGCTTTAACCGGCGAGCCCATACCGAACGAAGATCGCGTGCGACTCGCCGTCGTGAACGAAAACTCGCAGACAGCCTTCAATGCTATTGCCAACTTTCCGGAGGAATATCCGTTATGAAGAGCATTGCCATTAAACGAATCGCGCTTGGGGTTTCGGTCGTCGCCATGATGGCAGGCGGCATTCCGCTCGCCTCGGCACAGAACACCGGCGCCGCGTCGGTTGCGCCGGCCGATGCGGCCACGCCGCCGGCAAAGCCGACCAAAGCCGAGCGCAAGGCGGCACACAAGGAGGCCCGCGCGAAGAAGAACGCCGAGTTGAAGAAACTCGAAGACGCGGGCTATCAACCGGCCGCGAACGATCCGAACTATCCGGCCAAGCTGCAGCAGGCCGAGAAGAAGGCCGCCGGCGCGAGCCAGTAAGCGGTCAAGGCAGACGCCCGGCGCGACACAGCCCGTTCAGCGCGCGCCGAGCGTCTCGACCAGCATGTCGACGAAGGCTTTCACCCGCGCCGTCATTTGCAACTGCTGCGGATACACCGCGTAGATATCGGCGCCCGGCGTGCGGTAGTCGGGCAGCACATGAACGAGCCGGCCATCGGCGAGATACTCCGCGATATCCCACTCCGCCCGCATCAGAATCCCCAGTCCATCCAGCGCCCACTTCACCGCGATTTCGCCGTCGTTGGTGGTGAGATTGCCGCGCACGCGCACCGTCTCCGTTCTTTCGTTCGCGCCGCGTCCGCTCGTCAGACGCCATAGGCCGTAGCCGTCGTCGCCCTGGCGAATGCCGATGCAGTTGTGCTGCGCCAGCTCCACCGGACTGCGCGGCGCACGCCGCCCGGCAAGATAGGCCGGCGACGCGCACAGCAAGCGCCGGTTCGGCGCGACGCGGCGCGCGATCACGCGCGCATCCGGCGGCTCGCCGAAACGCACGCATACGTCGAAGGCATCCTCGCTGATCGGCGGCGGATCGACGGAGAGTTGCAACTGCACGTCCACCTCGGGAAAGCGCCGCACGAACTTCGAGATCAGCGGGGCGACGTGACTGCGCCCGAAGCCGAGCGTCGCGTTCACGCGCAGCAGGCCTTTGGGCGCCGCCTGCGAGCCGCCGAGCAGTTGCGCGAGATCGTCCATTTCGCCGAGGATGCGGCGCGCGCGCGTCAGGTACAGATCGCCCTCGGGCGTGAGGCTCATGCGTCGCGTCGTGCGGTTGACGAGCGACACACCCGCGCGCGCTTCCATTTGCGCGAGGTGCTTGCTGACGGCCGCCGTGCTCAGGCCCAGTTCGCGCGCCGCCGCCGTGAGACTGCCGCTGGCGGCGAGGGTAGAGAAGAACGCGAGGTCGTCCGGTTGTATCGACGCACTCATCGAAGCGGGTCCATTGTTAACCTAGGGTTAAGAATGCTTTGAGTTTAGCAGCGTTTTCGCGGGCGCTCGCCGTTCTACGATGCAGCCATGCATTCAACACAATGGAGACATCCAGTGAAGACCTACCGCATTGCAACCATTCCCGGCGACGGCATCGGCAAGGAGGTCGTGCCCGCCGGCCAGCGTGTGCTCGAAGCGATCGCCGCGCGCAGCGACGCTTTCAGATTCGAGTTCGAGGATTTCGGCTGGGGCGGCGACTACTACCGCGAGCATGGCGTGATGATGCCGGCCGACGGACTCGACGCGCTTCGCAACAAGGACGCGATCCTGTTCGGCTCCGCGGGTGACCCGCACATTCCCGATCACGTGACGCTATGGGGCCTGCGCCTGAAGATCTGCCAGGGCTTCGATCAGTATGCGAACGTGCGGCCTACGCGCATTCTGCCCGGCATCGACGCGCCGTTGAAACGCTGCACGCCGAAGGACCTCGACTGGGTCATCGTGCGCGAGAACTCGGAGGGCGAGTATGCGGGCGTCGGCGGCCGCGCGCATCAGGGCCATCCGATCGAAGTCGCGACCGACGTCTCGATGATGACCCGCGCGGGCGTCGAACGGATTCTGCGATTCGCGTTTCGCCTCGCGCAATCGCGTCCCCGCAAGCTGCTCACGGTGATCACCAAGAGCAATGCGCAACGCCACGCAATGGTCATGTGGGACGAGATCGCACTGCAGATCTCGAAGGAGTTTCCGGACGTGCGCTGGGACAAGGAGCTGGTCGACGCCGCCACCGCGCGCATGGTGAACCGGCCCGCCACACTCGACACGATCGTGGCCACCAACCTGCACGCGGACATTCTCAGCGATCTCGCGGCGGCACTCGCGGGCAGCCTCGGCATCGCGCCGACGGCGAACCTCGATCCCGAGCGCCGCTATCCGTCGATGTTCGAGCCGATTCACGGCTCCGCATTCGACATCATGGGCAAGGGGCTCGCGAATCCGGTCGGCACGTTCTGGTCGGCGGTGATGATGCTCGATCATCTCGGCGAGCACGCCGCGGCCCGTCAGTTGATGGCGGCGATCGAACGCGTGACGGCGGACTCGTCGCTGCATACCGGCGACCTCGGCGGCACAGCCACCACCGTGCAGGTGACCGATGCGGTGTGCGCGCTGCTCGCATCGCAGGCATCGGCGGAAGCCAAGGCGGCCTGACGCGCCGCGCAGCTCACACAAAAAACATAACGCCCGGGCGGACCCGCCACGGGCGATCTCACTGCACCCATGCAGAGATTGAGTGGAGACAGGCATGAACAACCAATTGCAAGCCCGAGTGGTTCGCAAGCTGACCTGGCGCATTTTGCCTTTCGTGATGCTGCTGTATTTCGTCAGCTTTCTCGATCGCGTGAACGTAGGCTTCGCGGCGATGACGATGAACCAGGACCTCGGTCTCACGCCGACCATGTTCGGCCTCGGCGGCGGCATTTTCTTTCTCGGGTACTTTCTGTTCGAAGTACCGTCGAACCTGATTCTGCACAAGGTCGGCGCGCGCATCTGGATCGCCCGCGTGATGGTGACGTGGGGACTTGTCTCCGCGGCCTCGGCGTTCGTGACCGGCCCGAACTCGTTCTATACGCTGCGCTTTCTGCTCGGCGTCGCCGAAGCCGGTTTCTTTCCCGGCATCATTCTCTATCTGAGCCTGTGGTTTCCGGCGCGTCAGCGCGCGGTCGCCGCTGCCGCGTTCATGGCGGCGGCGCCGTTGTCGACGGCGATCGGCTCGCCGATTTCCGGCGCGATCATGCAGATGCCCGCGCTGTTCGGTCTGAAGGACTGGCAGTGGCTGTTCATTCTCGAAGCGATTCCGGCGGTGCTGCTCGGCTTTGTCGTGCTGAAAGCGCTCACCGATTCGCCCGACAAGGCAAAGTGGCTCGCCGATGATGAAAAAGCGTGGCTCATCGCCACCTTGCGCGACGAGCGCAGAGGGCGCGAGTCGCAGGCAGGGCATGCGGAAGGGGCGCTCGCCGCACTGCGCGATCTGCGCGTATGGATTCTCGCGATGATCTACTTCGGCACGTCGGCGGGGCTCTACACGTTGGGCCTGTGGGCGCCGCTGATCATCCGGCAGTTCGGCTTCAGCGCATTCGGCACCGGCGCGTTGAATGCGATTCCGAGCGTGCTGGCGGTGATTGGCATGGTGTGGTGGGCGCGCCGTTCGGACCGCCGTGGCGAGCGCACCTGGCACGTGGTGATTCCGTGCGTGGCGGCGGCGTTCGGGCTCGCGTGGGCCGGTGTCGCGGACACGGCGGTCGCTGTCGTGATGGCGCTGGTGGTGGTGAACGTGGGCATCAGCGCCGCGAAGGCGCCGCTGTGGGCGATGCCGAGCACGTTCCTGTCCGGCGCGGGCGCGGCGGCTGGGATTGCGATGATCAACTCGATCGGTAACCTCGGTGGTTTCGTGGGGCCGTTTGCGATTGGCTGGTTGAAGAGCGTGACGGGTGGGTATGCGGCTGGGCTTTATGTGGTGGCGGCGAGTCTTGCAGTGTCCGCTGTGTTGACGCTGGCGATTGGGCGGCGGGGCTATCGGGCGGCTCATGCGCCGCAGTGAGCGGGTGGGGGCGTAGGCGGTGGGCTTTAACCCTTGCGTTTTACGCTGCAGTTGCGTCGCGGTGATGCGGCGCAACTGTGGTGAGGCACGGAAATTATGATGGATTGCTAACCATGATGGCTAAATGTAAAAGCCGTATTCGTTTGAATAGCTGATATCGTCAAACCATCCGAAGTCGAAATAATCACTTCCGCTGTCGTAGCTATCGTCCAGCGTGAAGTCATACTGGTTTCCGCCGGACGAGACGAGCATGTTGTTGCTGCTGTAGTCTGACCAGCCCAGTTCGTACCCGGTCGGGCCATACGCGACTGCATCGTAGCCGCCGCCAGTTCCGTAGGTGAATTGCGTGAAGCCGGTCAACTTGCCGCTGCTGTCGAACGAGTCGTATTCGATTTCCTGCCCGTTGCCGTTGAAGATGATGGCGTTCTGGGAATTGTCGGCGTTGAACAGGTGCGCGGTCATGCTGCCGTTGCTGCCGTACTGGTCGTACTCCGTTTCGCGGCCTGTCGTGCCATCGAAGAAGTAGTCGTCCGTTTTCTGGCCGCTCGCGCTGAACTTTGCGAACTCGGTTTCGTGACCATTTGCGTTGTAGACCGTTGCCGTCTGTGAGTTGTCGGCATTTAGCAAGTGGATAATCGTCTGGTTGCCTTTGTACTCGTTTAGTTGAGTCTCCCGGCCGGTCGCGTCGAAAAAGGCGTCGGTGGTCAGCGCGCCGTTCGCTGCGAAGGTCGCATATTCGGAGATGTGTCCAGAGGGATCGAACATCGCGGCATTCTGCGTGCCGTCTGCATTGAAGATATGGGCAACTCCGCTGCCGTCCGCGTTGTAATCATCCTGCTCTGTCGCGCGGCCAGTCGTGGCGTCATAGAAGATGTCCTGAGTCTTCGCGCCATTTTTGCCGAACGTCGCGTACTCCGTTTCGTGACCGGCTGCGTCATAGACGATTGCGTTTTGCGTACTGTCGCCATTGAACAGGTGGGCGATGGAACTGCCGTCTGCACTCCAGTCCGTTTCCTGCGTTTCGCGGCCTGTCGTCGGGTCATAGACGACATCCTGAGTGATCTTGCCGTTGCTGCCGAAAACCGCCTGTTCGGTCTGGTGGCCAGCCGCGTTGTAGAAAATCTTGTTCTGCGTGCCGTTGGCGTTGAACAGGGAGGCAACTGCGCTGCCGTCCGCGTTGTAATCGTCCTGCTCGGTCGCGTGGCCAGTCGTGGCGTCGTAGAAGATATCCTGAGTCATCTTGCCGTTGCTGCCGAACGTCGCGTACTCCGTTTCGTGACCGGCTGCGTCATAGACGATTGCGTTTTGCGTACCGTTACCATTGAACAGATGAGCGATGGAACTGCCGTCGGCGTTGTAATCGTCCTGCTCGGTCGCGTGGCCAGTCGTGCCGTCATAGAAGATGTCCCGCGTCATCTTGCCGTTGCTGCCGAACGTCGCGTACTCCGTTTCGTGGCCGGCTGCGTCATACACAGTGTTGCTCAATGGCGTACCGTCTGAACTGATGGACATTCTGTCGACCAGCACAGTGCCGTTATATTCCTCGGCTGTAATGTTGCCGTATCCGTCCTTGACGCTGGCGACGGTCTGGGTGCCGGTAATCGACACCTGCGTGGTGCTGTTTGCAATCGTGAGGGTGGTTCCGTCGTCCAGTATTTTCAGCGGACCAGGCATTGCGCCGAAATATTTGGTGATTTGATATCGCAGGTACTGCTGTTTCTGCGCCTGCGCAAGTGCGTCGGCCGTTGCGTTCGGATCGTCGCCTGCCAGTTGGAGCGTTGGGTATGCCTCCTGTGCGATGCTTTGCGCATCCAGATTCGCGTAGCTCTGCACGCCGTCGGTACTATCCAGCAGGAAGCCCTTGACGGAGTTGAAGAACATGCCAGCTTCACCTTCAATCACGTTGTCGGTCGTGATCCTGGAAAACCAGTTACCGATCTGGGTTTTGAGTGCAGGATCGCTCGAAGCGAAGTAGGCGTGTGCCATATCTTGCCCGAGTTCAAGAATGGAACTGGCCGTCGGGACGAATTGTCCATTCTGATCCTTCAACAGATCGTTCCAGAGTTGCTGGCTGGTGGCCGGATCGAGAACGTTGAATGGTGTGTTCAACGTCCAGACGTCAGCGGGAAGCCCTTCCTTCGCGAAAACCTGCTTATGGATGGCCCAAGCAGACTGCCAGCTGATATCCGTATTTGCATAGCCTTGGTTGTGGGCCTGATCACTCAAGAAGGCAAGGTAGGCGTTAGCAAGGTCGGTCTTGATCGTCGTAATTTGCGTGTCTGTCAGATTCACGCCGCCTAACTGAGCGGAAGTATTAAGGAACCCAAGCGCTGCAGCTCCACTGACCGTGTTACCGAGATCGACCCCAAGGGCGAGGCCCGCGTATTGATATCCGTTCTGCTGAAGATATTTATATGCTCCGGCAACATCTCCGTTGGCAACCATATTAATAAGTAACGTAATTTGTGAGCTGCTGACGTTATTTGGCATAGTGATTTATTGGTGAGAATTTTTTTGATTATTGAATTTCAAATCTGCGGATAATCTGACTAACCTGTTCTTGAATTTTCCTCCAGTCTTTAAGATGTTGCGGGTTGTACTCAATGGTGATAAACGAGTCGAATTCTGGTAGCACATACGTTTGCTCGCAAGTGAACACTGAGAACGGCTTTACCGACATTCGTTTGCATTCGATTTTTGTGCTCCAGTCATGGATGTCTGAATAGAAATCTTTGTGCCAAGATTGCGCAAAGGATTCGTCTTGGGTTAACTTCGGTCCAACCAAAACTTCATGCCTGAGGCCATATATGTTTTCGTCGGCAATTTCGTAACGCGACCCACTTGATGCAAACGGCAAATTCCCTTCTTTACTACGGTCTATATAGCGCGCAAACCAGTCTCTCTCTTCGAGTTTCGCCTGATGATTGCTCCAATGAACTGCGACGGTAATCCAGTCCTGATTGAACCCGTAGCGGTTTTCCTGATGGCGCCAGCTACCACCGTTATTGGCATCGAAAGGCGCATAGTCAGGGAAATGGAGAAGAAGTGAAAAACTGCTAATCTTCATGTCCGTTGTCGGGGCGCGGTTGCTGTTTTTCTTTATCCATTCGGCATTCCAGATATCGTCTCCTTCATACACAACGGGAAAGAACTGATATTTGGCGGGGATGGCCATCGTTATTCCGTTGAGATTGCCAAGTGCCGGGGCGTCAGGATCAACTTTTCTCTTTGTGCCAGCGAGGTGGATACAGGCCACGGCAAGCAGACTGGTCAGCACCATCGCGAAAGCTGTTCTTCTGCATTTCATAAATTCCGATTCCTTTAATCCCTCGTTGATTTATGGATGGCATCCAAGTCCCGCTCGAACAGATAATCGAGCACACTGCGCGGATGGGTGATGATAAACATCTCGGCGTGTAACCAGGACTCCGTCACAATCGACTCTTGATAAACACCTTCTTGCTAAGTTGCGTTGTCGCATCAACGACCGCAGTAAAACTATCTAGGCCGTCAATTGTGTTTCCTGCTACGGTGAGAGTTGTCGCCATTTGAAGTTTCCTTGATTAATATTACGTCAAAATATGGAAAGAATTTTCACAATTTATTTTTTAAATCGGACGTACTCCTTGGGGCTTTGGTGATTTTTAATGACACAGAGAATCAAGATTTTTGCCATTCAACTGAGCAGATGTATTAAGAAAACCTAGCGCCGCCGCACCGCTTACTGTGGAACCCGTCACGACACCGAGCGCAAGTGACGCGTACTGATACCCGTTCTGCGCAAGGTATTGATACACCCCCGCAAGATTTCCATTGGCAGCCATTTGTTGAAGTGAGTCAAGCTGTGCTTTACTAACATTGTTAGGCATTGCTAATCCTTAAGCTTTAGTTAACGAGCTGCATTGG
The DNA here is from genome assembly GCF_056279605.1 of Paraburkholderia sp. TE9906. Taxonomy (NCBI): domain Bacteria; kingdom Pseudomonadati; phylum Pseudomonadota; class Betaproteobacteria; order Burkholderiales; family Burkholderiaceae; genus Paraburkholderia; species Paraburkholderia sp. TE9906. The sequence continues at coordinate 568,629 of NZ_JBWCCT010000005.1, read as the reverse complement.
TTTTGCTGATAACGGTTACAAAGTTGTTAATAATCAAGGCAACTTTCTTTTGCATTTCCCTCCAGTCTTTAAGATGTTGCGGGTTGTATTTAATATCGATGAAGGAGTCGAGAGCCGGCATGACAAAGGTTTGTGTGCATTCTGTCGGCACATATGGGGAGACATACATCCGGCTGCATTCTATTTTCGTGGTCCAGTCCCGGGTGTCAGTGTAGAAATCCTTATCACTCGATTGAGCAACAGATAGATAGACGTTTGAAGTCGCCCCACGCAGCACCTCATGCCGTAGACCATATATATTTTCGTCAGCAATCTCGTAATGCCACGCGCCTGGTGAAGTGCGTAAATGATATTCTCTCGTACGATCTATGTAATGCCTGAACCAGTCTTTTTCCCCGATTTTCGCCTCATGGTTATTCGAGCGAATGCCGATCAAGATCCAGTCCTGATTGAATCCATAGCGATTTTTCTGGTGAAACCAACTATCCAGATTCTCACCGCTGCGAGGTGCATAATCAGGCATATGTAAGAGCACCCCAAAACTACTGATCTTCATGTCCTGTGTCGGGACGCGATTGCGATTTTTCTCAAGCCACTCCGCATTCCAGATATCGTCCCCTTCATACACAACGGGAAAGAACTGGTATTTTGCCGGAATGGCCATCGTTATTCCGTTGAGATTGCCGAGTGCCGGGGCGTCAGGATCAACTGTTCTCTTTGCGCCAACGAGGTGGACGCAGGCGGCGGCAAGTAGACTGGTCAGCACCATCGCGAAAGCTGTTTTTCTATATTTCATAAATTCCGGATTTTTCAATCCCGCATTGATTTCTGAATACCATCCCACACCGGCTCGAACAGATAATCGAACGCACTGCGCGAACGGGTCTTGATAAACACTTCGGCGCGCAACCCTGGCCCAAGCACGATCGGCTCCCTCGCAATCCGATTCGCCCGCGCGACAACCTCCGGCGCAATTTCGATATGGGCCAGATAAAACGGTTGCCGCGTCTCCTTATCGTTCAGCGAATCGGCGGACAGATAGGTCACCGCGCCTTCCAGAACAGGCGAGGTCCGAGGGTTATACGCAGTCAGCCGCACATCGGCATGACTGTTCTGCGCAATCTCCCGCACGTTGTCCGGCTTGATCTTCGCTTCGATAATCAGCGGCGCGTCGCTTGGCACCAGATCGAGAATCGGCTCGCGCGGCCCGATGGCCGCGCCGATCGTATGGACCCGCAAAGCCACAATCTCGCCGTCTACCGGTGCCACGATGCGCGTGCGCGCATTGGTGTCCTGCGCCAGGCGAAGCTGATCCGTTATATCTTTCACTGAACCTTCGCGGTAGTCAGCCGCATCAATCAAAAGAAGGCGCGATTGCCTCTCGCGCCTTCTTTTGCACGCCTTTCGCCTGCGCAGTGCACCACGCAGGAAGCGCAACAAATGTCCAATGGACTGCTAACTACGCGGTCAAATATAAAACCCGTATTCGTTTGAATAGCTGATATCGTCAAACCATCCGAAGTCGAAATAATCACTTCCGCTGTCGTAGCTATCGTCCAGCGTGAAGTCATACTGGTTTCCGCCGGACGAGAGGAGCATGTTGTTGCTGCTGTAGTCTGACCAGCCCAGTTCATACCCGGTCGGGCCATATGCAACTGCATCGTAGCCACCGCCAGCTCCGTAGGTGAACTGCGTGAAGCCGGTCAACTTGCCGCCGCTGTCGAACGAGTCGTATTCGATTTCCTGCCCATTGCCATTGAAGATGATGGCGTTTTGGGAATTGTCGGCGTTGAACAGGTGCGCGGTCATGCTGCCGTTGCTGCCGTACTGGTCGTACTCCGTTTCGCGGCCTGTCGTGCCGTCGAAGAAGTAGTCGTCCGTTTTCTGGCCGCTCGCGCTGAACTTCGCGAACTCGGTTTCGTGACCATTTGCGTTGTAGACCGTCGCAGTCTGTGAGTTGTCGGCATTTAACAGGTGGACAATCGTCTGGTTGCCTTTGTACTCGTTTAGCTGGGTCTCCCGGCCGGCCGCGTCGAAAAAGGCATCGGTGGTCAGCGCGCCGTTGGCTGCGAACGTCGCGTATTCGGAGATGTGCCCGGACGGATCAAACATCGCGGCATCCTGCGTGCCGTCTGCATTGAAGATATGGGCCACTCCGCTGCCGTCCGCGTTGTAATCGTCCTGCTCTGTCGCGTGGCCGGTCGTGGCGTCATAGAAGATGTCCTGAGTCTTCGCGCCATTTTTGCCAAACGTCGCATATTCCGTTTCCCGACCGCTGGCGTTGTACACGATTGCGTTTTGCGTACCGTCGCCATTGAACAGGTGGGCGATCGAACTGCCGTCTGCGCTCCAGTCCGTTTCCTGCGTTTCGCGGCCTGTCGTCGGGTCATAGACGACATCCTGAGTGATCTTGCCGTTGCTGCCGAAAACCGCCTGTTCGGTCTGATGGCCGGCCGCGTTGTAGAAAAACTTGTTCTGCGTGCCGTTGGTGTTGAACAGGGAGGCAACTGCGCTGCCGTCCGCGTTGTAATCGTCCTGCTCGGTAGCGTGGCCGGTCGTGGCGTCGTAGAAGATATCCTGAGTGATCTTGCCGTTGCTGCCGAACGTCGCGTACTCCGTTTCGTGACCGCTGGCGTTGTACACGATTGCGTTTTGCGTACCGTCGCCATTGAACAGGTGGGCGATAGAACTGCCATCCGCGCTCCAGTCCGTTTCCTGCGTCTCGCGGCCCGTCATGGTGTCATACAGAACATCCTGCGTGATCTTGCCGTTAGCGCCGAATGTCGTGTAATCCGACTCATTACCATGAGAGTCAAAAACAGTAGCGGTTTGCGAGCCATCGCGATTGAACTGAACGATGTTCTCGGAACCATCCTTGTGGAACTGATCCTGCCCTGTTGGGTCGCCGTGAGCGTCGTAGATAGTGGCAGTGTAGCTGCCGTCAGCGTTGTGTGAATAGACGGTTTGCGAAATGACATTCCCAAACTGATCGTCGAAAGTTGAGGAACTGATTATTCCATTATTAAAGCTCTGTGTTTCAGTTTCACCCGACGAAAAGACTTCCTTTATTGTCGTAAAGTCGCCGGTCGCATTGGGATCGACGAATGTCACATTGGCGAGTGCTGGCGCCTGCGCCGGTGCCTTTGCGCCGTTAATCTTACCATAATAGTCGTAATAGGTTTGGTTTGGAATCGCGCTTCCCGGCAGGGTGGCGTAAACACCCATCGCCTGTTCAATCATTAGATTTTTATCTTCAGAAGAAGTATACCCCTCTGTCTGGTCGAACGAATGCTGAGCATCGAGCAATTGCTGAAGACCCGTACTGGTTCGATCAATATGGGAGGCGCCAGCAAGATAAATCTCGGTCTGGTTGCCAGTTGCCGCAAGAATTTCCTGTTGGACAACATAATTGTTATAAACCGCATCTCCTTCCCGATGTAGACCAATCATGGCATCAATGAAATAAGCGTTTGGATCGTTCGGCGAAACCTGATACTCATTTGTAAATGCCGTATCAGCTGCCTGATTAACGTAATGCCCGATTTCGTGAGCAAGCTGTCCGACAAGCGTCGATGAATCCCACTGGGCATAGTCCGAAGCAAATTCAACGTATGAGCCGTTGAACAGCGTGCCTCCGCCGCTGCCCACTTTCATGGAATTTACTATTTTGTTGTTGAAGTCTTGCTGGTATTGCAAGAGATCTTTCACCATGGTAGGGCTGTCATTAATATAGGCCAGATCCTGATCCGAGAGTTTGACAGCGCCCCAAAATTCTTCCTTGCCGGTAATTGTTCCCATCTTTATTTCCTTCTGTTTTGAAATACGTTAATTTGATCTGCGCATTTTTCGCCGGAGTTTTCAAATCTGAAAAGTAGATCGATATCGTTATCTCCCTTGAAGTGATAGTCAATACTGTAATTTTGGCTGTGGGCGTACGTCGTTCTTCGAATCTGACCAAAGGTTCTGAATATGTCAGATTCGGTAAGGCATTCGTAAAGGCTGAGATTATTTATCATCAAGATTGCCCGTCGATAGGACCGGTCGCTGGGCGTATATACCCCATAATAAAACTGGATCTTTTTTCGATTTTCTTCATTTGCGGGCGGGACTGTATCCACATCGAAGCTCTCGCCCGTGATTGCCCCATCAACATTTTTAACCGGAATTGGTGATTTGGCCGCTAGATCAAGATTCAGTTGTTTCGCTACATTCGTGTAGTTGGAAAAATCGCCTGCCAGAATAATTTCCTTCAGCCCGATGATCCAGTGCACTTTTGCAAGTTCGGTTTGATCCGCAGACAACTGTGCACAACCGACACCAGCGGTGGACACGACGATTAGTGCAATAGCTTTGGCGGCAATGGCCATATTTCGCATCTCGACTCCTTCAATCCCGCATTGATTTCTGAATACCATCCCACACCGGCTCGAACAGATAATCGAACGCACTGCGCGAACGGGTCTTGATAAACACCTCCGCGTGCAACCCGGGCCCAAGCACAATCGGCTCCTTCGCGACCCGGTTCGCCCGCGCGACAACCGCCGGCGCAATCTCGATATGCGCCAGATAGAACGGTTGCCGCGTCTCCTTATCGTTCAGCGAATCGGCGGACAGATAGGTGACAGTGCCTTCCAGAACAGGCGAGGTCCGAGGGTTGTACGCAGTCAGCCGCACATCGGCATGGCTGTTCTGCGCAATCTCCCGCACGTTGTCCGGCTTGATCTTCGCTTCGATAATCAGCGGCGCGTCGCTTGGCACCAGATCGAGAATCGGCTCGCGCGGACCGATGGCCGCGCCGATCGTATGGACCCGCAAAGCCACAATCTCGCCGTCTACGGGCGCCACGATGCGCGTGCGCGCGTTGGTGTCCTGCGCCGGGCGCAACTGCTCCATGATCTGAAGAACTTTCGCCGTCGTGTCCTTCAACTGACCATCGGCCGCTTTCACATAGTCGTTGCGCAGCGTCGCGATCTTCAGATCGAGATCGGTCTGCTTCTGTCGTGCGCGTATCAGTTCCGCCGTATCCGATTGCTGCCGTGACTGGTAATCCGCCGCAGCACGGCGCAACTCCATCATCTTCGTTTCAGTGACGTAGCCCTCGCTGCGAAGCTGCTCATTGACCTGAAGTTCCTGCTTCGAAATGCCGAGACTCCGTTCACTCGTGCCAACGAGCGCGGTCTCGACGGCGATTTCCTGATGTGTCTGCGCTGCCTGTTGCAGCAGCAATGCCAACTGGTCATTCAAGGCTTTCCGTTCCGAATCGAATAGCGTCTGTTCCCGCTGCATCAAGGCGGCAATACGCGGGTCTGACGAGCGCCCCGCGAGATGTGCCGGGAACGCGACCGCGTTTTTCATGTCGCGCTCGGCGGCAAGCCGTGCCGCTTTCGCTTCGTCATCGTCCAGTTGCGACTGCAATGCGGCGACTTCCGAACCGGGCCGCACGTCGTCCAGCGTAATCAATACCTGACCGGCCCTGACGTGGTCGCCGTCCTTCACGTGGATCGCCTTGACGATGCCGCCTTCCTGATGCTGGATGGTCTTGCGTTCGCCATCGTCGCGCACGACACCCTCGGCGACGACCGCACCCGAAAGCGGCGCGAGCCACGCCCAAAGAGTCAACGCCCCGACTCCGGCGGCTAGCACAATGCATCCGGCCGCAATTGTCCTTAGCGGCAGACGCAATGCTTCGCCGGCCGCCTCCAGCGGAGCGGCAGCGGCAAACGCCTGCGTGAGAATGCCGCGAAGAAGCTGAATCACTCGAAGTAGTTTCATGACGCTGAAACCTCCGGACGACGCAGCTGACTGGCAGGCGGTCCAGCGGGTTTTGCCCGCGACCGTAGCCAAGCCTCGACCTGGTCGCGGGTCCCGAAGGCTTCGATCTGTCCGCTACGCATCAACATGACCCGATCAGCAATCGACAGCACGCTTTGCCGATGCGATACGACGACGACCGTGACACCATCCTGTTTCAACTGCAGCAACGCGTTGTTCAACAGCCGTTCGCCGTCCACATCGAGATGGGCGTTCGGCTCGTCGAGCAGCACGAGCGCGGGGTCACCGTAAAGCGCGCGAGCCAGCGCGACAGCCTGGCGCTGACCACCCGATAACGTTTCACCGGCTTCGCCGATCTCCGTTTCATAACCGCCAGGCAGCCCGAGGATCAACTCGTGCACATGCGCCCGCTGCGCCGCACGCACGATCGCCTGTGCGTCCGCGGCCGCCGGGTCCGGATTTCGCGCGATATTGCCGGCGACCGTTCCCGAGAACAGTTCGACGTCCTGGGGCACGTAACCAAGAAAGCGGCTGAGCGAGTCACGCGGCCATTGCGCGATATCGGCGCCATCGAGTCGAACCGTTCCCGATAGCGGCTCCCACAAACCAGCGAGCAACCGCAGAAGGGTAGATTTGCCAGAAGCACTTGAACCGACAACGACGAGCAGTTGACCCGGCGTCAGCGCAAACTGAATGCCCTTGAGCAGCATGCGTCCACGCGGATCACCCGCGCCTCGACTGTTGAACGTGAGCGCTTCAACGGTGAGCCGTCCTTGAGGTCGAGGCAATTCGACAGGACGCGATGCGGGCGGGCGGCGATAGAGCGCATCCAACCGGCTCCAGCTTTGGCGCACTTCGATGAACTGCTTCCAGCTACCCAGCATCTGTTCGACCGGCGCAAGCGCCTTACCGAGCAGGATGGTGGTGGCGAGCATGACACCCCCCGTGGCAATCTGATTGATGACGAGCCACGCGCCTGCGCCCATCGTCACCACCTGAATCGCCTGGCGCAGTGTTTTGCTGATGTTCCGGTTCAGCGCCGAAGTGTCGGCTGCTTTCGCTTGTGCATCCAGATCGACACGCCGACGCGATGACCATGCGTCGAGCATGGCGGTGTTCATGCCGAGTGCGGTGATGATTTCCGCATGACGGCTGATCTGTGCGTATAGCTGATCGGTTTCACGCTGGTGTGCCGTGTAGGCGCGCACGCTATGTCGCGTGAGCCGGTCATTGAGCAGCGCGACGCACACGAGCAATACCGCGCTCGCGATTGCAACGAGTCCGAGCGACCAGTGAAACAGGAACATCAGAGCGACGTAGAGGATCAGCCACGGCATATCCAGAAACGCTGTGATGCCGGACCCCGAGAGAAAGGCTCGTAATGCGGCGACGTCCTGCGCCGTTGCGATATCGGAACGGGGAATGCGGCGGGCCTGGGCTTCGATACGCGCGGCCAGTGCGAGCCGGTCAAGACGATCCGCAAGCTGTCGCCCAAGATCGCTTAACAGGCGGTTGCGCACGACATCGACCGCCAGCATCATCAGCAGTGCAATGCCCATGAAGACCATCAGCATGGCCAGTGTTTCCAGACTACGGCTCGGCAGCACGCGGTCATAGACCTGCAGCAGATACAGCGTGGGAGCGAGAACCAGCAGATTGCTGGCGATGCCGAACAGCGCCGCAAGCCACGCGTGCCGCTTGATTGCATGAAACATGGTGGTTTTCTATTTCTTTGTCTGGTCGGACGGTGACAGGGAGCCATGCCCGGCGAGTTGCGTAAGCGTTGTGCCATCGAGTTGGGCAACGCTTGCCTTGAGGCGGAGGAATTGCATCAAGGTGTCGTAGCGCGCTTTCGACAGATCACGCCGGGTGCCGAATAGCTTGTCTTCTGCATCCAGAACGTCGGCATTGATCCGCACGCCCACCTTGAAGCCCTTCCGGTTCGAGTGCAGCGCCGTTTCGGCCGACTTCTGCGCCGTGAGAAGTGCGGATACCTGCGCGAGCCCGTCGCGTACGCCGAGGAATGCGTTCTGTGCGTCGAGAGCGGCCGTGCGGCGCGCATCATCGAGGTCGTCTTCAGCCTTGTCGCGCAACGCGAGGGCTTCACGCTTTCTGCTCATCGTCGAGAGTCCATCGAATAGCGGAATGCTGATCTGGATGCCGATCTCACCCGACGTGGCGCGGTTGGCGCCCGTATTGAAGTTGGTCTGTCCATTGATGAACGCCGCGTTGCCGTGGCTGACGTTCCCGACGATGGACACGGCAGGCAGATAACCCGCATTGGCCTTGGAGACCTCCCGCCGTGCGATCTCCAGTGCGATCTGCTGCTGCCGCACGTCCAGGCCGGATGCCTGGGCATCCGACGTCCAGCGTTCGGCAGGCTCGGGCGTGAGGGCCGGCAAGAGCGCATCGGCGTCGAGCGGGTCGACGCTATCGACAGCGTGGCCGACTAGCTTTTGTAGAGCGGCGTAACGCGTCGCGAGTACGCTTTGCGCCTGGACGAGATCGGCCCGCGCGGCGTCCGCGCCGGCCTTGATTTCATTCAGATCGACGATGGTTGCCGCGCCCAAAGCAAAGCTTCGCTGTGTGAGCGCCAGTTGTTCATCGACAGAACGCTGATGCTCCTGTGCAAGCAGGAAGCCGTCCTTTGCAGCCAGCGCATCGAAGTAGGCCTGCGCCACACGTAGCAGCAAATCCTGCTTTGCGCTGGCGAGAGCAATGCCCGACGCGATGACGGAAAGTCTGCTTTCCTGGTAAATCTCCCAGTCGTCCCACTTGAAGACGGACTGGTTCAGGGACAGCGTTGAACCGACCGTGGAATACTGGACCGAAGGCTGGCCAGGAACGTTGATCGAATTCCTGAAGGCGGACTCACTGAGCGCAAGATGCGGCAGCAGCGCGGCGCGTGCCTCGGGTGCCTTTTCAAGGCCTGCACGGAATGCGGCTTCGGCACTCGCAAGTTTGGCGTCATGCGCGAATGCGTCGTCGGCCAGTTCCGACAGGCTCGATGCGTGACTCGATAGGCCTGCCGCGAACACCGTCAGCATGCCGAGCGAAAGGGCGTACTTTTTTCCCAGCCGTACAGCTTGTGCGGCTCGACCCATCCGACCAATCCGAACGGGAGGCCGCAATTTATTGTCGAGCATTACAAGCTCGCAAGCGGTGTAGCCCGGCTTTCTCGCATTTCCAGTGCCTTTTATTAAGTGAGCGCTGAAAAAGAGTATGTTGCCGACGAACGGCCGAAAATCAGATCACTCTGAAAACAACTGAAACTGCACGATTTCTGATAGAGAAATGCCGTTTGAATTTCCAGGCAAACTCAAATCAATCGCTTTCCCGGGGCGCACGTCGCACTCACACTTTTGTCTGCCCGCGCCACGCGTATCTGCTTTGACGCGACATCCCCGCCAAGCCCGGGCAACATCCGCCAAACCCTTACTCCATAAGCCTTCCGCGACCACGAGGGAGCCTGCGCGCGCCACCAGGTGTCGTATTTCCTCATGTGGTTGTCGCAAATAGTCGGCAACGCGCACTTTTTTCTGGCAACTATGTATGCACAGCGCGGACGGGACGTCCGCCACGCAAGGAGAGCATTCAATGGATTCCCCGAAAGTCGTGGTCGAAGGGCTGTGCAAGGTGTTCGGCTCCAGTCCGAAAGAGGCGCTCGCCATGCTGGCGGCCGGCGCAACCAAAGAGGACGTGTTCGCGCGCACCGGTCAGATCGTCGGTGTCCACAACGTCTCGTTCGACGTGAAGGAAGGCGAGATCTTCGTGCTCATGGGCCTCTCCGGCTCGGGCAAGTCGACGCTGATCCGTCTGATCAATCGGCTGGTCGAGCCGACGGCGGGCAAGGTGCTGATCGACGGCCGCGACGTGGCGAGCGTGCCTCGCTCGGAACTCATCGCGCTGCGCCGCAAGGACATGAGCATGGTGTTCCAGTCGTTCGCGCTGATGCCGCAGCGCACCGTGCTCTCCAACGCGGCGTTCGGACTCGAAGTGGCGGGCGTCGGCCGCAAGGAGCGCGAAGCGCGCGCGATGACCGTGCTCGAGCAGGTCGGCCTCGCGCCGTTCGCGGAAAAGCTGCCGGCTCAACTCTCGGGTGGCATGCAGCAGCGCGTTGGACTCGCGCGGGCGCTCGCGGTCAACCCGTCGCTGATGATCATGGACGAAGCGTTCTCCGCGCTCGATCCGCTCAAACGCAAGGAAATGCAGAACGTGCTGCTCGAACTGCAACGCGAGCAGCAGCGCACCATCCTGTTCGTGTCGCACGATCTGGAAGAGGCGATGCGCATCGGCACGCGCATCGCGATCATGGAAGGCGGCCGGGTCGTGCAGATCGGCACGCCGCAGGAAATCATCACGAATCCCGCCGACGATTACGTGCGTGCGTTCTTCGAGGGCATCGACACGAGCCGCTATCTGACCGCCGGCGATCTGATGCAGACCGACGCCGTGCCGCTCATGCAGCACTCGCCGCAGATCGACGCGTCGAGCGTCGCGGCCACGCTCAACGGCAGCGCCGAGTACGCGTTCGTGCTCGACAGCGATCGCAAGATTCGCGGCTTCGTGTGCCGCGATGCGCTCGGCAGCGCGTCGCCGCAGCTCAACCAGATCGAGTGCATCCGCCGCAGCACGCCGCTCGACGACGTAGTCGAACGTGTGGTGGCGAGCCGCGCGCCACTGCCGGTCGTCGAAGCGGACGGCTCCTACTGTGGTTCGGTCAACAAGACGAACGTGCTGAACGTTCTCACGCGCCATCGAGGTTCCCATGTCTGAAATCATTCCGCTTGGCGCCTGGGTCGATCACGGCGTCCACTATCTGCTCGACCACGACGCGAAGACGTTCGACGCGATCGGCAAGGTCATCGAGAGTTTCGCGGCGCTCGTCGAACACGGCTTGCAGGCCGTGCCGATGTGGGCGCTGATGGCGTTCTTCGTCGGCGTCGGCCTGTGGCGGGTCGGCTGGCGTTTCGCGCTGTTCACGCTGCTGGCGATGCTGCTGATCTACAGCACCGGTTTCTGGGATCAGATGGTGATCACGCTCGGCCTCACGCTGTCGTCGACGGTGATCAGCCTGCTGCTCGGCATTCCGCTCGGCATCTGGATGGCGAAGAGCCGCACGGTCGAGATGATCGTGCGCCCCGTGCTCGACCTGATGCAGACCATGCCCGCGTTCGTCTACCTGATTCCGGCCGCGATGCTGTTCGGCCTCGGCCGCGTGCCGGGCATTCTGTCGACGGTGATCTTCGCGATGCCGCCCGCGGTGCGGCTGACCTCGCTCGGCATCAAGCACGTGAACCGCGAAATTGTCGAAGCGGGTCAGGCGTTCGGCTGCACACCGTGGCAACTGCTCTACAAGGTGCAGTTTCCGAATGCGCTGCCGTCGATCATGACGGGTGTGAACCAGACCATCATGATGGCGCTGTCGATGGTGATCATCGCGTCGATGGTCGGCGCGGGCGGGCTCGGCAACGATGTGCTCGCGAGCATTCAGCGGCTCGATATCGGACTCGGTTTCGAAAGCGGCCTCTCGGTGGTGATGCTCGCGATCATTCTGGACCGCATCACGGAGAGCTTCGGCCGCGCGCCGGGCATGGCGCGCGCGCCGCTGCTGTCGGGCTTGCGCAGCGTGATGAAAGTGCGCCGCGCGCCGGCCGCGCAACACGGTTGAGCCGCCGATGAAGCGCGACGCGCTCACACCGGTCGAGCCCCAGGCGGATTCGCCGTTGGCGGGGCTCGCGCACGTCGGCTTTCTGACGCTGCCGAACTTTTCGATGATCGCGTTCACGAGCGCGGTCGAGGTGCTGCGCATGGCCAATTACGTGGGCCGCGCGCAGCACTACCGGTGGTCGGTCATCACGCCGGACGGCGAACCCGCGCGCGCCAGCAACAGCATCACGGTGAAGCCGACCACGACGCTCGCCGAAGCCGGCATGCCCGACGTGCTGTTCGTGTGCGCCGGCTGGCACGTGCGCGACTACGTCGACGAAACGGTGATCGCCTTGCTGCGCGAAGTCGCCGCGCAAGGCATTCCGCTCGGCGGCATCTGCACGGGGCCCTATGCGCTGCTGGCCGCGGGCCTGCTCGACGGTTATCGCGCGACCGTGCATTGGGAGGACATGTCGCCGTTGCACAAGCGCTACCCGCACGTGCGTTTCGCCGATGAACTGTTCGTGATCGACCGCGACCGCATGACCTGCACCGGCGGCACCGCGCCGCTCGATCTGATGCTGAAGCTGGTCGGTATGCGTCTGGGCCATGCGGTGGCGGCGCAGGTGTCCGAGCAGTTCATCGTCGAACGGATTCGCGGCTCGACCGACTATCAGCACATTCCCGTCGACGCGCGGGTCGGCTTCTCGCGCGCCGAGCTGATCGAAGTGGTGCGGCTGATGGAAGCGAATATCGAGGAGCCGCTGTCGCTCGACGAACTCGCGCGCCTCGTGCGTCTGTCGCAACGCCATTTGCAGCGCATGTTCAAGATGTTTCTCAACGTCTCGCCGACGCATTACTACCTGACGCTGCGTCTGCGGCGCGCGCGCGAGTTGCTGCGCAATACGGACGCGTCGATTGCGCGGGTCACGACGGTGTGCGGCTTTCATTCGCCGTGTCATTTCAGCAAGGCGTACTGCGCGCAATTCGGCCATGCGCCGAGTGTCGAGCGGCGGCTGTCGGCGTGAAAAAAATCTTCGATCCGGTGCGGCCGGATCGATCGACACAATCAATCTGATCCACCATCCGAGGGAGAGGGAACGCCATGAAACGTCTGTGGGCTGCGTCGTTGTGCGCGCTGTCTGTATCGTCTGCCTTTGCCGCGGAACCCGCCACCTGCCGCAACGTCCGTTTCGCCGATGTCGGCTGGACCGATATCGCGGCGACCACCGGCCTCGCGTCGACGCTGCTCGAAGGACTCGGCTACAAGCCGAGCAAGACGATCGCATCGGTGCCGATTACTTTCGCGGGCGTGAAGGGCAAACAGATCGACGTATTTCTCGGCTACTGGTCGCCGACCATGGACCCGATGATCGAGCCGTTCAGAAAGAGCGGTCAGATCACCGTGCTGACCCCGCCGAACCTGACCGGCGCGAAGTACACGCTGGCGGTGCCCGATTACACGTATCAGGCGGGCATCAAGACATTCGCTGACATCGCGAAGAATTACGACAAGCTCGACGGCAAGATCTATGGCATTGAGCCGGGCAACGACGGCAATGCCGAGATCCGGAAGATGATCGACAGCAACCAGTTCGGGCTCGGCAAGTTCAAGCTGGTGGAGTCGAGCGAGGCGGGCATGCTGGTCGAGGTGAACCGTGCGATCCGCGACAAGAAGCCGATCGTGTTTCTCGGCTGGGAGCCGCATCCGATGAACGTGCAGATGAAGATCGACTATCTGTCGGGCGGCGACGCGGTGTTCGGCCCGAACTACGGCGAAGCGAAAGTATTGACGGTCACGTCGAACGACTATTCGACGCGCTGTCCGAACGTCGCGAAACTGGTGTCGAACCTGCAGTTCACGACCGACATCGAGAACCACGTGATGCTGCCGATCATGAACAGAACCGATCCGAACAAGGCCGCGCGCGCGTGGCTGAAGGACAATCCGGCCGTGCTGGACAAGTGGCTGGCGGGGGTGAAGACGTTCGACGGCAAGGACGGGTTGCCCGCGGTGAAGGCTTTCATAGCGGGGCAGTGAGCGCTTTGAGTGTTCGTAGCTTTGAGTGTTCGTATTGCCGCGGGCGGCGTCCCGTGGCAGCCGCGCGCAGGCACAGTGACAGGGTGATGGCGAACGCCATTGCGTCCAACGCGCGTGAACCGTTCGCACCGAACGTGCAACCGTGCGCGCGCCCGCCAGCGTCCCGCATCAAATCGCCTGAGCCCGACCCGGAAATGTTTCGTCGTAGCCGGAGCCGTCTTCCACTTGCGCCGCCGTGCCGCGCTGCTCACGATACATGACCGGCGGCAAGCCGAACTGCTTGCGAAATTCGCGGCCCAGATGCGAAGCGTCGGAAAAGCCGCAACTCGACGCGATGTCCGCGACGGTCTTGTCCGAACTCGTCAGCAACCACGCGGCGGTGCGCAAGCGCACCTGCTTCGCGTAGGCCTGCGGCGCCTTGCCGGTTTGCGCCTTGAAAAGCCGCTCGAGCTGGCGCGGCGACAGGTCGAGCTTGCGCGCAAGTTCGTCGAGCGGCAGCGAACGGCCCACGTGCTGTTCCATCAGCAGGATCGCGCGCTTGACCTTCGGATGCGTGGCGGGCGCGAGCCCCGGCGGATGCGGCTGCGGCGCGTTGCCTTTCTGCAGGTCGTCGACGAGCAGGATGCGCAGCGCCTTCTGCACGGTGGCGGTTTCGAAGTGACGCAGCAGGATTGCCGCGGCCACGTCGATCGACGCGCGTCCGCCCGAACACGTAATGCGCCGCCGGTCGATCACGAACAGTCGATCGGCGACCAGCGCTTCTTCATTCACCGACGGAAAACGCTCGATGAAATCCCAGTAGTGAAACCAGCTCACGCAGATGCGGTGGCCGTCGAGCACGCCCGCGCGCATCAGCGAGAACACGCCGGTACACATGCCGACCAGCGTCGCGTCGGTGGCGGCGGCGCGGCGAATGAACGCGAGCGTCGCGTCGCTCGCGGCCGGCCCCGAATGCAGCAGCCCGCCGACCACCACGACGTAATCGAACGGTTCGGCGTTGTCGAAGGTTTCCCACGGCGTGATCTGGATGCCGCAACTTGCGCGCACGGGAGCGAGGGTTTCCCCCAGCACGCTCCACGAACAGCGCACCGGTTTGCTGAAATCGCCTTCGTCCGCGGACAGGCGCAACAGGTCGACGAAACCCGAGAACGCGGTCAGCGTGAAGTTCGGCAACAGAATGATGCCGAAGCGGATGCGCTGCTTCGACGTGCCGTCGGTCGATCGAGGGGGAAGCGGTTCAGCGGAATTCATGCATGCGGGCGGCAAGGAGAGGGTGGAGTCAAGCATAGCATTGGGGCTGGCGTGCGCTTTATCGGGCGGTTTCCCTGCGTTCGACGAGGGCCGTCGGGGCCTGTTCAGAGCCCACTCTGGTAGCAGATCCAGCGCAACGTCAGCATCGCCAGCCGCAACCTGGACGCCTGTCGCAAATGCGTCAGAAGTCATCGCAAATACGCCGCCGAGCTTGGCGGGCCGCCCGCTTGACGCCACTATCCCACTGTCATGCCGTTTTTATTCTATCGATCCGGATTGCCTTGCGGTGCAATACGGACTACTCCACCGAGGCAGCGCAACGCCCGCAACGTAGAAGGCACTCCATGAACGTCAGCGTCTTCGATCTGTTCAAGATCGGCATCGGTCCTTCGAGTTCGCACACGGTCGGGCCGATGATCGCGGCATGCCGCTTCGCTTCGCACATCGAAGACGCGAACCTGCTCGGCTTCGTGCGCCGCGTGAAAGTCGAACTGTACGGTTCGCTCGGCGCGACCGGCAAAGGGCACGGTACGGACAAGGCGGTGCTGCTCGGGCTCGAAGGCAATCTGCCCGACCTGATCGACCCGGACCTGATCGAGCCGCGTCTGCGGGCGATCCGCGAGACGAAGCAATTGACGCTGCTCGGCAAGCACCCGGTCGCCTTCGACGAGCGCGAACACCTCGGCTTCTTTCGCAAGCTGATGCCGGGCGTGCCCGGCACATTGGGCGTCTCGGGCGCCAGCATCGTGCATCCGAACGGCATGCGTTTTCAGGCATTCGACGAAAACGGCCAGTTGCTGGTGGAGAAAGAGTATTACTCGATCGGCGGCGGCTTCGTGGTCAACCGCGAAGGCGATCGCGTGAATGGTCTGCGCACCGGCGCGGAGGTGCCGTATCCGTTTCGTACCGGCGACGACCTGATGCGCGTGTGCCGCGAGACCGGTTTGTCGATCGCCGCGGTGACGCTGCGCAACGAATGCGCGGCGCGCCCCGAGCACGAAGTGCGCGAAGGGCTGCTGACGATCTGGCGCACGATGGCCGTGTGCGTCGAACGCGGCTGCAAGGTGCGCGGCGAGTTACCGGGTCCGATGCACGTGAAGCGCCGCGCGGCCGATCTGTGCGCGCAACTGCGGGCGCGTTCGGAGGAGTCGCTGCGCGATCCGCTCTCGATGCTCGACTGGGTCAACCTGTACGCGATGGCCGTCAACGAAGAGAACGCGGCAGGCGGGCGCGTCGTCACCGCGCCGACCAACGGCGCGGCCGGCGTGATTCCGGCGGTGCTGCATTACTACGTGAAGTTCATGCATGCATCGAGCGACGCGGGCATCGTCGACTTCCTGCTGACCGCCGCGGCGATCGGCATCATCTATAAGGAAACCGCGTCGATCTCCGGCGCCGAAGTGGGTTGCCAGGGCGAAGTGGGCGTGGCCTGCTCGATGGCCGCCGCCGCACTCGCCGCCGTGATGGGCGGCACGCCGACCCAGGTGGAGAACGCCGCCGAGATCGGCATGGAGCACAACCTCGGCATGACCTGCGATCCGGTCGGCGGGCTTGTGCAGATTCCGTGTATCGAGCGCAACGCGATGGGCGCGATCAAGGCGATCAACGCCGCGCGCATGGCGATGAAAGGCGACGGCCAGCACTATGTGTCGCTCGACAACGTGATCAAGACGATGCGTGAAACCGGCGCCGACATGAAGACGAAGTACAAGGAGACGTCGCGCGGCGGGTTGGCCGTGAACGTGATCGAGTGTTGAAGTTCGAGTGTTGAAGTTTCAGTGAAGCATGAATACGCAACACCAGGCAGCAGTTAAGACAGCATTGACAAGGACCCACGATGAGCCGCTATTCGATATTCAGCCTGTTGCGCAACGGGATGTCGTATCACGAGAACTGGGAGCGACAGTGGAAGAGCCCCGAGCCCAGGCGTGAATACGACGTCGTGATCGTCGGGGGCGGCGGGCATGGTCTCGCCACCGCGTACTACCTCGCGAAAGAACACGGCGTGCGCAATGTCGCCGTGCTGGAGAAGGGCTGGATCGGCGGCGGCAATACGGCGCGCAATACGACCATCGTGCGCTCGAACTACCTGTGGGACGAATCGGCCGCGCTGTACGAGAAGGCGATGAAGCTGTGGGAAGGGCTTTCGCAGGATCTCAACTACAACGTGATGTTCAGCCAGCGCGGCGTGATGAACCTCGCGCACACGCTGCAGGACGTACGCGACACCGAGCGCCGCGTGAACGCGAACCGCCTGAACGGCGTGGACGCCGAATTCCTCACGCCCGCGCAGATCAAGGAAATCGAGCCGACCATCAATCTGAACAGCCGCTACCCGGTGCTCGGCGCATCGATCCAGCGGCGCGGCGGCGTGGCCCGGCACGATGCGGTGGCCTGGGGCTTCGCACGCGGCGCGGACCAGGCGGGCGTCGACATCGTGCAGAACTGCCAGGTCACGGGGATTCGCCGCAACGGCAGCCAGGTGGTCGGCGTGGATACCACGAAAGGTTTCATCAAGGCGAAGAAGGTCGCAGTGGTGGCGGCGGGCAATACCTCGACACTCGCCGACATGGCCGGCGTGCGCTTGCCGCTGGAGAGCCATCCGCTGCAGGCGCTCGTGTCCGAGCCGATCAAGCCGGTCGTCAATACGGTCGTGATGTCGAACGCGGTGCACGCGTACATCAGCCAGTCCGACAAGGGCGATCTGGTGATCGGCGCGGGCGTCGATCAGTACACGGGCTTCGGGCAGCGCGGCAGTTTCCAGATCATCGAAGGCACGCTCGAAGCGATCGTCGAAATGTTCCCGGTGTTCTCCCGCGTGCGGATGAATCGCCAGTGGGGCGGCATCGTGGATGTGTCGCCGGATGCTTGCCCGATCATCAGCAAGACCGACGTGAAGGGGCTTTACTTCAATTGCGGTTGGGGCACGGGCGGGTTCAAGGCAACCCCGGGTTCGGGCTGGGCCTATGCGCACACCATCGCGAAGGACGAGCCGCATCCGTTGAATGCGCCGTTTTCGCTGGAACGGTTCTATACCGGCCATCTTATCGACGAGCACGGCGCGGCAGCCGTGGCTCACTAACTCGCTAACGGAGCCCCCACACATGTTGCTGATCGAATGCCCATGGTGCGGTCCCCGCGCCGAAACCGAATTCTCCTGCGGCGGCGAAGCGGATATCGCCCGTCCGCTCGACACCGACCAACTGACCGACAAGGAATGGGGCGACTACCTGTTCATGCGCAAGAACCCGCGCGGCGTGCATCGCGAGCAATGGCTGCATACGCAGGGCTGCCGGCGCTGGTTCAAGGCGCAGCGCGACACGGTGAGCTATGAGATCCAGGGCTATGAGACGTTCGAGCGTCCGCTGCTCACGATGGATGGCAACGACGCCAAAGCACAAGAGGGCAAAGCATCATGAGCCAGAAAGACCGACTGCCCAGCGGCGGGCGCATCAACCGCGCGATTGCGCTCGGCTTCACGTTCAACGGCGTCAAATACCAGGGCTATCAGGGCGACACGCTCGCCTCCGCGCTGCTCGCGAACGGTGTGCACTTCGTCGCGCGTAGCTGGAAGTATCACCGGCCGCGCGGCATCGTGACAGCGGGTGTCGAGGAGCCGAACGCGGTCGTGCAACTCGAAACCGGCGCCTACACGGTGCCCAATGCGCGCGCGACCGAAGTGGAGTTGTATCAGGGACTCGTCGCCACCAGCGTGAACGCGAAGCCGAGCATCGAGAAAGACCGCATGGCGATCAATCAGAAGATCGCGCGCTTCATTCCGGCGGGCTTCTACTACAAGACCTTCATGTGGCCGCGCAAATTCTGGCCGAAGTACGAAGAAGCGATCCGCGACGCGGCCGGCCTCGGCAAGGCGCCCGAGCACACCGACGCGGACCGCTACGACAAATGCTTTGCGCATTGCGACGTGCTGGTGGTCGGCGGCGGGCCGACGGGTCTCGCGGCGGCGCACGCGGCGGCATTGTCGGGTGCGCGCGTGACGCTGGTCGACGATCAGGCGGAACTCGGCGGCTCGCTGCTGTCGTGCCGCGCGGAGATCGACGGCAAGCCCGCGCTGCAATGGGTGCAAAAGCTCGAAGACGAATTGCGGCAAATGCCCGAGGTGAAGATCCTGTCCCGCAGCACCGCGTTCGGCTACCAGGACCATAACCTCGTGACGGTCACGCAGCGGCTCACCGAGCATCTGCCGGTATCGCAACGCAAGGGCACGCGCGAGCTGCTGTGGAAAATCCGCGCAAAACGCGTGATTCTCGCGACCGGCGCGCATGAACGGCCGATCGTGTTCGGTAACAACGATCTGCCCGGCGTGATGCTGGCCTCGGCGGTGTCGACGTATCTGCATCGTTACGCGGTGCTGCCGGGCCGCAACGCGGTGGTGTTTACGAACAACGACGACGGCTATCAATGCGCGCTCGACCTGAAGGCGGCCGGCGCGCAGGTGACGGTGATCGACCCGCGTGCGGGCGAATCGAAGGGGACGTTGCCCGCGTTGGCGCGGCGCTACGGCATCAAGGTCATGAACGGCGCGGTCGTCACGGCGGCGCACGGCAAGCTGCGTGTTGCGTCGGTCGATGTGGCGTCGTATTCGAACGGACAGGTCGGCGCGCAGCAGGGCGCATTACCGTGCGATCTGCTCGCCATGTCGGGCGGCTGGAGCCCGGTGCTGCATCTGTTCGCGCAGTCGGGCGGCAAGGCGCACTGGCATGACGACAAGGCCTGCTTCGTGCCCGGCAAGGCGATGCAGGCGGAGACCAGTGTCGGCGCGTGCGCGGGCGACTTCACGCTGGGCCAGGGCATCCGCTTTGCCGTCGATGCGGGCGTCGAGGCGGCGCGCGCCGCCGGTCACATCGTCGCGCGGCCGGCTCCGCTGCAGGTGGCCGAGCTGAGCGAGGCGAAGATCGCGCCGCTGTGGCTGGTCGGCGGGCGCGAGCTGGCGACGCGCGGGCCCAAACAGTTCGTCGACTTCCAGAACGACGTGTCCGCAGCGGATATTTTTCTCGCCGCGCGCGAAGGCTTCGAATCCGTCGAGCACGTGAAGCGCTACACCGCGATGGGCTTCGGCACCGACCAGGGCAAGCTCGGCAACATCAACGGCATGGCGATTCTCGCGCAGGCGCTCGGCAAGACGATTCCCGAGACCGGCACGACCACCTTCCGGCCGAACTACACGCCAGTCACCTTCGGCACCTTTGCGGGCCGCGAGCTGGGCGAGTTTCTCGATCCGGTGCGCAAGACGGCGGTGCACGAATGGCACGTCGAAAACGGCGCGGCCTTCGAGGATGTCGGCAACTGGAAACGGCCCTGGTACTACCCGAAGGCGGGCGAGGACATGCACGCGGCGCTCGCACGCGAATCGCTCGCGGTGCGCACGAGCGTCGGCATACTCGATGCGTCCACGCTCGGCAAGATCGACATTCAGGGCCCCGATGCCGCGAAGCTGCTGAACTGGGTCTATACGAATCCGTGGAGCAAGCTGGAAGTCGGCAAGTGCCGCTACGGCCTGATGCTCGACGAAAACGGCATGATCTTCGACGACGGCGTGACCGTGCGTCTGGCTGACCAGCACTACATGATGACGACCACCACCGGCGGCGCGGCGCGCGTGCTCACGTGGCTCGAGCGCTGGCTGCAAACGGAATGGCCGGACATGCGGGTACGGCTCGCATCGGTCACGGATCACTGGGCCACCTTTGCCGTGGTCGGTCCGAACAGCCGCAAAGTCTTGCAGAAGGTCTGCCACGACATCGACTTCGCGAACGCGGCGTTTCCGTTCATGAGCTATCGCGAGGGCACGGTGGCCGGCGCGGCATCGCGCGTGATGCGCATCAGCTTCTCGGGCGAACTCGCGTATGAAGTGAACGTGCCGGCGAACGTCGGGCGCGCGGTGTGGGAAGCGTTGATGACTGCGGGCGCGGAATTCGACATCACGCCGTACGGCACCGAAACGATGCACGTGCTGCGCGCGGAGAAGGGCTACATCATCGTCGGCCAGGATACGGACGGCTCGATGACGCCGTACGACCTCGGCATGGGCGGGCTCGTCGCGAAGTCGAAGGACTTTCTCGGCAAGCGCTCGCTGACGCGTTCGGACACCGCGAAGGCGGGGCGCAAGCAACTGGTCGGACTGCTGTCGGATGATCCGTCGTTCGTGATACCGGAAGGCTCGCAGATCGTCGCCGGGCCGTTCCAGGGCGACACCGCGCCGATGCTCGGGCACGTCACGTCGAGCTATTACAGCCCGATCCTGAAGCGCTCGATTGCGATGGCGGTGGTGAAGGGCGGTCTCGAGAAGATCGGCGCAACGGTCACGATTCCGCTGTCGAGCGGCAAGCAGATTGCGGCCACGGTCACCAGTTCGGTGTTCTACGACAGCGAAGGAGCACGTCAACATGTGGAATGAAACAGGCGGGATGGTATCGATCGTGGATCGCGCTGTGGGTGGACAAACGGGTGTGTGGCAGGAGTCGCCGCTGGTGGGCGCGGGTACGCTGCTGAAGAAGCATCAGGCGACGGCATCCGCCGCTTTCAGGTTGAGCGAGCGGCCGTTTCTGGAACTCGTGAACCTGCGCGGCGACACGCGCGACGCGGCATTCGTGAGCGCGGTGCAGAGCGTGATCGGTTGCAAGCCGCCGGAGAAGGCGAACACCGTCGCGCGCGGCAACGGCTACGACATGCTGTGGCTCGGCCCGGACGAATGGCTCGTACGCTCGGCCGCCGCGCACGACGCCGCGCGCACCGCGCCGTTGCAGGCGAAACTCGGCGCCGCGTTGGGCGGTGTGTTCGCCTCAGCGGTGGATGTCGGCAGCGGCTATACGGTGCTCGAAATCAGCGGCACGCGCGTGCGTGACGTGCTGGCGCGCGGTTGCCCGCTCGACCTGCATCCAAAACTGTTCGGCGACGGGCAATGCGCGCAGAGCCACTATTTCAAGGCATCGATGACGTTGCTGCATACCGGCGCGGACAGCTTCGACATCGTCGTGCGCCGCAGCTTCGCCGACTACTTCGTCAAGATCATGCTCGACGCGGCCGAGCCGCTGATGTCATAACGCACGGCGAGCGGTGCGCGCACGCATCGCTCGCCGCACATCCGGTCTCGTTCGACTCCCGCCCATGCCATGCCGTCGACGCGCCTAGCCACCGCGCGCCTCACCGAGCGCGCGTGCCATGAAGGCGACGCCGCTGCCGCGCTCGCGCTGCTCGATCAGAGCATCGTGCTGCGGCACCGGCGCATCGCGCTGATCCGCTATCTGCTCGCGCAACAACTCGGCGCGCCGCTGCAGACGCGCCACCACGAATACGTCGAAAAAATCGCCGCACGCCTGAGTGCGGACACGCTCGCGCGCATTGCCGGCGCGGCGCGTGCGCGGCTGCGTCTCTAGCGCTTTTTGCGTCCCTCGCGCCTGCATGCCGGGCGGCCACCGCGACGCCCCCGTTCCATTTCGATGACGTTTTCCTTCTATGTGGACGATTTATGTCGACGTCTACTGAAAACGCTGCCCGGAACACTCACGCGGCTGCCGCCGCATCAACGAGGGGATGACATGTCTACCGCTTTTCAGCCACGCGCGAGCGCGGCCGCCCGGCTCGAACGACTGCCGTTCTCCGGTTATCACCGGACCATCTTCGTCATCATCGCGATTGCGTTCTTCTTCGATTCCGTCGATCTCGGCACCATGACGTTCGTGCTCGGCTCGATCAAAACCGAGTTCCAGTTATCGACCGCGACCACGGGGCTCGTCGCCAGCGCGAGCTTCTTCGGCATGGTGATCGGCGCGGCGGTGGCGGGCCTGCTCGCCGATCGCTTCGGGCGCCGGCCCGTCTTTCAGTGGAGCATGGTGCTGTGGGGCCTCGCGTCGTATCTGTGTTCGACCGCGCAGAGCGTCGAGGCGCTGATCTTTTATCGCGTGCTGCTCGGCTTCGGTATGGGGATGGAGTTTCCGATCGCGCAGACCTTGCTGTCGGAGTTCGTGCCGGCTGCCTCGCGCGGACGGCTGATCGCGCTGATGGACGGCTTCTGGCCGCTCGGCTTCATCGCCTCGGGCGTGGTGTCGTACTTCGTGCTGCCGGCTTTCGGCTGGCGCACCGAATTCGCGCTGCTCGCGATTCCCGCTGTGTTCGTGCTGATCGTGCGGCGTGTGGTGCCGGAGTCGCCGCGCTGGCTCGAACATCGCGGACGCCATGCCGAAGCCGACCGGATTCTCGCCGACATCGAAGTGAAGGTGATGCGCGCGGAAGGCCTGAGCCAGTTGCGCGCACCGGCCCTGCTCGCGGAACCGGCCGCGGCGAAGGGCGGCGGCGCGTTCCGCGAGATCTGGAGCCTCGCCTACCGGCGCCGCACGATCATGGTGTGGACGCTGTGGTTCTTCGCGCTGCTCGGTTTTTACGGGCTGACGTCGTGGCTCGGCGCGCTGATGCAGCAGGCCGGTTTTGCGGTGACGAAGTCGGTGCTGTATACGGTGCTGATTTCGCTCGGCGGGATTCCGGGCTTCATTTGCGCGGCGTGGCTCGTCGAGCGCTGGGGCCGCAAGCCTACCTGTATCGCGTCGCTCGCCGGCAGCGCGGTGATGGCCTACGTCTACGGACAGACCGCGCTGCATGCGCAAACGCCGACGCTGCTGATCTGCGCCGGGCTCGCGATGCAGTTCTTCCTGTTCGCGATGTGGGCGGTACTGTACACGTACACGCCCGAGCTTTACGGCACCGGCGCGCGCGCCACGGGCTCGGGGTTCGCGTCCGCGATCGGCCGGGTAGGGTCGCTGATCGGGCCGTATGTGGTCGGCATCGTGCTGCCGGTGTTCGGCCAGGGCGGCGTGTTTTCGCTCGGCGCTATGTGCTTTGTGATCGCCGCCGCAGCGGTGTGGATACTGGGGATCGAAACGCGCGGGCTGGCGCTGGAAACGCTCGTGTCGGAAGCGGTCGAAGCGGACCCGCATGGGGCGTTGAGTCCGGTGCGGGAGTGAGCGTCGGCGGGCGCTGGGCATGGCGGGGCATGCTCAGCGCCCGCGCTCGTTTAGCGTGAGTTCAATGCTCGCTGCCCGCGAGCGCCGTCAGAATCTGATAAGCGGCGCTCACGCGTGCGTCGTTCGGGATGTTCCGGTTGGCGAGCATGACGATCCCCAGATGCTTCTGCGGAACGAACGCGACATACGCACCGAAACCATTGGTCGAGCCGGTCTTGTTGATCCATACATCCTGTCTCGGCGGCTGCGGCGGCCTGATTTCGGCGGCAGGCGTCGCATGCAGGACCATCTCCGCTGAATTGCCTTCCTGCAAGGTCTTCAACGCGGCTGGATACGAATACTGCTCCCAGATCAGATCCTGAGTCAGCACGCCTGCTTTGAAGTAGCCGGTGTGCGTTGCCGTGATCGCACGCTGGAGCGTGCTGTCGAGCGGGATCAGATCCATGTTCGCCGCGACGAAGCGCAGCATGTCGGCCGCAGTCGACTTGATGCCATAGGCTTCGGAGGACAACACACCGGGTGTCATGCGGATCGGCGCATCCTGCTTCGTATAGCCTTGCGCGTAGTCCGGCATTTTCGCTTTCGGGACGTCGATGTAGCTGCTCGTCATGCCGAGCGCGGGAAACAGGCGTTGCTGGATCAGCGCGGTGAAGTCCTGACCCATGCTCTTCGCCGTGATCAGGCCGAGCGTGCCGATACCGGGGTTGGCATACGTGCGCTGCGTGCCGGGTGCATAAGCGGGCCGCCATGCGGCGAAGTACTGCATCAGCTGGTCGTTGTCGTGGATGTCGTCGGGCACCTGCAACGGCAGCCCGCCAGGCGTGTGCGTGCCCAGGTTGAGCAGGCTCACGCTGCCGAACGGTGTGCCGCGCAGCGACGGCAGATACTTCGCCGTCGGGTCCGACAAGGACAGCTTGCCGTTCAGGCCCGCATAAGACGCGAGCGTCGCCGTGAATGTCTTGCTGATGGAGCCGAGTTCGAACAAGGTCTCGCGCGTGACCGGCTTGCCGGTTTGCGTCGACGCGACGCCGTAGGTGAGCACGTAGGGCTTGCCCTCGACGATCACGCCGACCGCCATGCCCGCAATGCGATATTTCGCCATCAGCGGTTGGATAGCTGCGTCGACGGTGGGCTTGATCCGATCGAGCGGGGCATCGGCGGCGCGGCCGATGGATGGCATTGTGCACAGCGCAAACACGGCGCTCGCGATAAGACTGATTGTTTTGGACTTCATTGGCAGCGTTTCCCTGGATGTCGGCCGGCAGGTTGGCCGAGTCGCACTATCCGGGTTTTGCTGCGCGCTGACAATCGAGGATAAGTTGCGCGAGGGTAAAGAAAATCTTGTGGAGCAAGAGGGGCGGTGGCATTTTCGGCGCCGCGAGGGGAAGCTTCGCGCCGCGCGGCAAGACGGTAGGTGTACCGCGTCGCTTACCAGCGCAACAGCCGCGGGCCGAGCAGCGCGCCGATGACCGTCGGCACGAGCATCCCCAGCAGATACCATGCGCCCCAGAATGGAATGGCCATCTCCGGGCAATGCAGACAATAGGCGAGCGTCGCCGTCGAGCCCGCCAGCAAGCCGCCCGCGGCGCCCGCCAGCGCGAGCCGGGTCGGCGCCAGTCCTTTGAGCGCCCAGAACACGGCGATGAAGCCCGGAACCGACAGCATCGCGATATTGAAAGGACAGACGCGCCAGGTTTTGCCGAGCACGAGTGCGAGCCGGCCGTCGTCCGGTGCGCCCATCAAGACATACGCCCCGGCCAGCCACACCGCCGCGACCGGCGCGGCGATCAACCAGCCGCTCGCCCCGGCGCGCATGCCGGGCCGGGCGAGCCGCGTCGACATCCAGAGCGAGCCGATCATCAGACAGAGCGGCAACGCGACCTTGGCCCAGAAGATCGGCGTGAGCGCGACTTCGGCGAGGTCGCGCCGGACGCCGAGCAGCATCGCCATGATCAGCGTCGCACCGGCCGCGCCGCTCAGCACCGCAAGGGTGAAGCGTTTCGTGAGCGCGTGGCGGTCTATCGGCGCGACACCGGTCGCCAGCAGAGAAATGAATTCATCCGTTTTCATCGGCTTCCTCGAATCTTTGCGGCCAACGCCTTGAGGCCACGATGCACGCCGATCTTGACCGCGGACTCCGACAAGCCGGTCAACTGCGCGGTTTCCGTCACGGACAGCCCTTCGAGCTTGACATGCACGATCGGCAAACGCTGACGATCCGGCAACTGTTCGAGCAGCTTGCCCACGTCGCGCCGGGCTTGCGCCGGTTCGAGATCGGGCGCGGCGAGCAATTCGAATGCATCGTCGAGCGGATCGTTGAGCGCGTCGTGGCGGGAACGCGCCCGAAAGTAATCCGTCAGCTTGTAGCGTGCGATGGCGTGAATCCACGCGGTCAGCGGCTGCTCGTCGCGATACGTATGCCGTCCGTTGTGAACCGCCAGCAATATTTCCTGCACCAGATCCTCGACATCGGCCGCGCTGTCGTGAAGGCGCCGCCGCAGGAAGCCACGCAGGTGCGCGCCCAGTTCCGCGAGGAATTGCCGATACCCGGCGGCGTCGCCGTCCAGGCCGCGCAGGAACAGGGCGCGCAGACGGGCCTCTTTTGCCTGCGCTGCGGTGATATCGGTAGTTCGATTCATCGGGGAGGTCGGTTACAGGAAACAGGAGTTTATTCCATCGCCTCGGGCGTTGGCGACGAGGACTGCGTCGCGTGCGTTCTTTTTGTCTGTTGAAGAGAAAAAAACCTGGCGCGTGCTGTAACCGGGCCGGGACACGCAGCGAACTACCTCACAGATGCGGGATGACGACGCATCGGTAGTTGCCGCAAAGCAGTCTATCTGATACCCCCGGGCCGTCCGCGAGCTACAGCCATGAGCGACGGCGGCCCGACCAACAACACTCCAGGAGTTGCCATGAAACGCATTGCAATCGCAGCAGTCGCCGCAGCCTTGCTCGTCAGCGGTGGTTCGGTGTTCGCCCAGGCGAGCGGCGCCATGTCCAACGATTCGATGTCGAAAGACGCGATGAGCAAGGATTCGATGGCCAAGGATTCGATGTCGAAAGACTCGATGAAGAAGGACAGCAGCAAGATGAAACATGACACGATGAAAAAAGACGACGCAATGAAGAAAGACGACGCGATGAGCAAGTAAGGCACACAGGTGCGTTCCCGGCATCTTGCGGCGAACGCACCTGAGCCCCGAGGCTTCACGGAGATTCGGAATGAAAGCGATCCCCCAACCCGGTGCGTTGCCCGACGCGACACGCATCTTGCAACCCGCGTGGGTGCGCATCGCGCACTGGCTCAACGCGTTGGCCGTGGTGCTGATGATGCTGTCGGGCTGGCGAATCTACGACGCGTCCCCGGTGTTCCAGGGCCTCACGATCCCGACCGGCCTCACGCTCGGCGGCTGGCTCGGCGGCGCGCTGCAATGGCACTTTGCGGCGATGTGGCTGCTGTTCTTCAACGCACTCTTTTATCTGGCGATGAACCTCGTCACGGGCCGCATCCAGTCGAAGTTTTTCCCGCTGTCGCCGCGCGCAATCCTGCACGACCTGCGCGAAGCCCTGAAAGGCCATCTGTCGCATGCAGACCCGAGCCGCTACAACGCGGTGCAGAAGTTCGCCTACCTGTTCGTGATGCTCGACATAGCCGTGCTGATCATCTCGGGCCTCGCAATCTGGAAGTCGGTGCAGTTTCCGGTGTTGCGCGAACTGATGGGCGGATATGACAACGCGCGCGTCGTTCACTTCTGCGCAATGGCGCTGCTGGCCGGTTTCATCGTGATTCATCTGACAATGGTCGCGCTCGTGCCGCGCTCCTTGCTCACGATGATTCGTGGCCGCTAACCGAGGACTACTCCTGTGAAGCCATTCAAACCGTCGCAATCGGGCGTCGATCGCGAGTCGCTCAGTATCGACGTGCGTCGTGAGCTCGATATGCCGTCACGGCGCCTGTTCGGCAAACGCATCATCACGCTGGGTGGGCTGGCGATGCTGACCGGATGCAGCCTCTCGGACGATAAATCGGTCGAGACGTTTCTGTCGCGCGTGTCGAGAATGAACGACCGCGTGCAGGGCTGGCTATTCGACCCGAACCGTCTCGCACCGACCTACACCGAAGCACAGATCACACGCCCGTTCCCGTTCAATGCGTACTATGGGATCGACGATGTGCCGCACGTCGATGGCGGCGATTTTCGCCTGAAAGTGAGCGGCCTCGTGCAGGACAAAAAGGACTGGACGCTCGCCGACCTTGACGCATTGCCGAAGGCTGAACAGATCACGCGACATATCTGCGTCGAAGGCTGGAGCGCGATCGGCCGATGGGGCGGCACGCCGTTCGCGGCGTTTCTCAAGCGTGTCGGCGCGGACACGTCGGCGAAATACGTCGGCTTCAAATGCGCTGATGACTACTACGAAAGCATCGATATGCCAACGGCGCTGCATCCGCAGACGCTGTTGACCTTTACCTTTGACGGTCAGCAATTGCCCGCAAAATACGGCTACCCGATGAAGCTCAGAATGCCGACCAAACTCGGCTACAAGAATCCCAAGCACATCATGGAGATTTTCGTGACCAACACGTTTCCGGGCGGCTATTGGGTCGATCAGGGCTACAACTGGTTTGGCGGATCGTGAGCCGCAGGCTGAATACCGGAGCCGGTCGAGACGCGCAGGCAATGGGTGCGGAGTAATATCGCTACCAGGTCCAGATTCCTGCCCGAGCGCGGGTCGGGTGCCCATGCGCACATCGATCCATGAGCCGGGAGGAGGCTCGCTGGAACGCCTGGACGCCGCGCAGATAAAACGTATGGCGGTGTCGGTAGTGACGAGGACATCGATCATGTCAAGCGAATGGAAGCGCCGCCTGCGGCTGTTTATCCAGCGTTTCTGGCAGCCGACCAGCGCGTGCATGACCTGTATGCCCGGCAGCTGGGGCAATCTCATGAGCCTCGCCCACTGGACGATCGCATTGCAGACCGGTCTGCTGACCGGGCTTCTGGCGGTCTTGCTGACTTTCACGCCTGCGGCCCGATTCTATAAGCACCGATATAGCAATGCGCTGCTCGTCGGTTTGCTGACGGCGATCGGCGACGCTTACGCTCACGGGAGCCACTACCGCATCCCCTATGTGGAGCACATCGTGACCGGTGTGATCTCCGCTCTCCTGACGCTGGCCGCGTCATATATCTTCGAAGATCGGGCGCGACGCCTTCGCGCGGCGTGGGCTCGGGTTTTCGGGTAGAGAAGTCTGTCACGCGCCGAGCGGGCGGGCCGGTCAGTCGTCACCGCGCTCCGGATCTTCGACACCGTCGAGCGTCACACGCAGCGTGCATGGGGTTGCCTTATAGTTGCCGTCAGGCAAAACTGGCGACTCGCCCAATCGCGCAGGGAATTCCAATGAGAGCAATGATCCTGGCGGTCCTTTTCTGCGTATCCGCGACTCTTTCCCATGCGGCAGGAATCAGGTTCGTGCAAGTTCCGGCCGATGCCAACGGCCCCGCGTTGAAAGCGATCGTATGGACGCCATGCGCAGCCCCCGCTCAGGACATTCCGATCGGGCCTTACATGCTGAAGGGGCGGCGCGACTGTCCGGCCACGGTCGAAACGCTACCGCTGATCGTCATCTCGCATGGCCACGGCGGGGCGTTTCTTGGTCACCATGATCTTGCGGAAGTACTCGCGGACTCGGGCTACGTCGTCGCGGCAATCAACCATCCCGGCGATACCTTTTCCGACATGAGCCGTGCGGCCGATATTTCTGAGTTCGTGGAGCGCCCAACCGACATCAAGCGTCTCATCGACTTCATGTTGAGCGAGGCACCCGAGATGCCCAGAATCAATCCCGAGCTGATCGGCTTTTTTGGTTTTTCGCGTGGCGGCTATACCGGTCTCGTACTGGCTGGCGCGAATCCGGACTTTTTGCACGCCGACATTCCATGTCCGGATTTGAATCTTCCAATCTGCAAACAGCTTCAGCGCAAAGAGATTCCGAATCAGCCGTTGACTCACGATCCCCGGATCAAAGCTTATGTTCTTGCGGACCCGCTCAACGAGTTTCCCTCTTCACACGATCTGAACGACGTGAAAGTACCGATCCAGCTTTGGGCGTCGCAGTATGGCGGCGACGGCGTGCTTCCCGAATCGATCTCCAGCCTGGCCAATATGCTGCCGAAGCGGCCTGAATACCATCTCGTCCCCGGCGCGGCTCATTTTGCCTTTCTTGCGCCGTGTTCGGCCACCTTGAGAAAGAACGCCCCCGAACTCTGTACCGATGAAAACGGTTTCGACCGTGTGGCCTTCCACCAGGCGTTCGATGAAAACGCGCTTCAGTTTTTCAGATCGAACCTGCACTGAGCCCGTATGACATCTTCACAACGTCGCTCGACCGTGTGCTCTCGCGCTGTCTGGAAGCCGCGCCATTGGCCACGAAGTAAGGCGTATCGACACGCGCCAGCGCTTCCCGCCCGCGAATCCGGTCGGCGATGTTCTCGGCCAGCATGATGGTCGGCGCGTTCAGATTGCCGGTCGTGATGCGCGGCATGATCGACGCATCGACGACCCGCAGCGCGTCGATACCATGGACGCGGCCCTCATTGTCGACCACCGCCATGTCGTCGTAGCCCATCTTGCACGAGCACGACGGATGAAACGCTGTTTCTGCGCGCATCCGGACGAACTGATCGAGTTGCGCGTCGGTGCCCAGTTCGGCGCCGGGATTCAGCTCGCGCCCGCGATAACGGTCGAGCGCCGGCTGACGCATGATTTCACGCGTGATCCGGATGCCGTCGCGGAATTCGCGCCAGTCGAGCGGATCGGCCATGTAGTTGAACAGGATGCTGGGGTGCGCATTCGGATCACGCGAGGTGAGCTTCACGCGGCCCCGGCTCGGCGAACGCATCGAGCCGACGTGCGCCTGGAAGCCGTGCATCCTGATCGCGTTCGAGCCGTTGTAGTTGATGGCGACCGGCAGGAAGTGATACTGGAGGTTGGGCCATGGGTCGTCGTCGCGCGTGCGGATGAAGCCACCCGCTTCGAAGTGATTGCTCGCGCCGATGCCCTTGCCGTTGAGCATCCATTCGAGTCCGATGGCAGGCTGGTTCCACCACTGCAACGCCGGGTAGAGCGACACCGGCTCCTTGCACTCGTACTGGATATACATCTCCAGATGGTCCTGAAGATTCTCGCCGACACCAGGCAGATCGTGCACGAGCGGCACATCGAGTTCGCGCAGCCAGGTCGAGCGGCCCACGCCGGAGCGCTGCAGCAATTGCGGCGACCCGATTGCGCCGCTACACACGAGCACTTCACGGCGCGCATGCACGCTGAGCGCCGTGCCGTGATGCAGATACGCGACGCCGACCGCGCGCTTGCCCGAAAACAGCACGCGCTCGGTGACCGCATGCGTGACGATCGTCAGATTCGGCCGCGTTTTCGCGCGATCCAGATAGCCGCGCGCGGTGCTCGCGCGCCGGCCGTTGGCCGTGACCGTGCGATCCATCGGACCGAAGCCTTCCTGCCGATAGCCGTTCAGATCGTCGGTGCGCGCAAAGCCTGCCTGCACACCGGCCTCGACCATCGCGGCGAAGAGCGGGTTGTTGCCCGGCTTGCTGGTGCTCACGTGGACCGGACCGTCGCCGCCGTGATACGCATTCGCGCCGATGTCGCGCGTTTCGGCTTGGCGGAAATACGGCAGGCAATCCAGATAGGTCCAGTTCTCGAGACCAGGGCGCGCGGCCCAGCCGTCGTAATCGAGCGCATTGCCGCGGATGTAGCACATGCCGTTGATCAGCGACGACCCGCCGAGCCCCTTGCCGCGTCCGCACTCCATGCGACGGTTGTTCATGTGCGGTTCGGGGTCCGTCTCGTACGCCCAGTTATAGCGGCGTCCCTGCAGCGGATACGCGAGCGCGGCCGGCATCTGCGTGCGGAAATCGAAACGGTAGTCGGGGCCGCCTGCTTCGAGCAGCAGCACCGTCACGTCGGCGTCTTCGGTGAGGCGCGACGCGAGCACGTTGCCCGCCGAACCCGCGCCCACGATGATGTAGTCGTATTCGTTCGAGGCCATCGCCGCCACTCCTTAGAACACCGGCTGATAGGGGCCGAGTTCGACCTGCACGGACTTGATGCGCGTGTAGTGTTCGAGCGTGGTGATGCCGTTTTCGCGGCCGACGCCCGATTGCTTGTAGCCGCCCACCGGCATTTCCGCGGGCGATTCGCCCCACGTGTTGATCCAGCAGATGCCGGCCTCGAGCCGATGAATCACGCGGTGCGCACGCGAGAGATTCTCAGTGACGACCCCTGCGGCGAGGCCGTAAGCGGTGCGGTTCGCACGCGCGATCGCTTCGTCCTCGTCGTCGAATGCGAGGATGCTCATCACGGGGCCGAAGATTTCCTCGCGCACGATGCGCATGTCGTCGTGGCAACCGGTGAAGACGGTCGGCTCGACATACTGGCCGCCGCCGAAATGACCTTCGGTCAGGCGCCGGCCGCCCGCCAGCAAGCGGGCGCCTTCCTGCACACCGCTGTCGATATGGCCGAGCACCTTCTGCAATTGCGCGGCGCTCGCAAGCGGGCCGAAGTTCGTGTTCGCGTCAGTGGGCGCGCCCACGCGGATGCGTTCGACCCGCGCGAGCAGCAACGCTTCGAACCGTTCGAGCACGCTGCGTTGCACGAACACGCGTGTGCCGTTGGTGCAGACCTGGCCCGCGCTGAAGAAGTTGGCGCTCATCGCGATGTCGGCGGCGCGTTCGAGGTCGGCGTCGTCGAACACGAGGAGCGGCGACTTGCCGCCGAGCTCCATCGTCACTTCTTTCAGCGACGACGACGCGGCGAGCGACATCACCTTCTTGCCCGTTTCGACGCCGCCCGTAAACGAAATCTTCTCGATGTCCGGATGCGCGGCGAGCATCGCGCCGACCCGGCCATCGCCCTGCACGACGTTGAAGACGCCCGCCGGCACGCCGGCCTCGGTGTAGATCTCCGCGAGCTTCAGCGCCGACAACGGCGTGATCTCGCTTGGCTTGAAGATCATCGCATTGCCGGCCGCGAGCGCGGGCGCCGACTTCCAGCACGCGATCTGGATCGGGTAGTTCCATGCGCCGATGCCCGCGCACACGCCGAGCGGCTCGCGGCGCGTGTAGACGAACGACGAGGGGCGCAGCGGAATCTGCTGGCCTTCGATCGCGGTGGCGAGTCCCGCGTAGTACTCGATCACGTCCGCGCCGGTGACGATATCGACCGCGCGCGTTTCGGCGATCGGCTTGCCGGTGTCGCGGGTTTCGAGCAACGCAAGTTCGTCGTTGCGCTCGCGCAGCAGTTCCACCGCGCGGCGCAGAATGCGCGAGCGCTGCATCGCGGTGAGCGCGGCCCACTCGCGTTGCCCGGCCTGCGCCGTTTGCACCGCACGCTCGATATCGGCCGCCGACGCCTGCTGCACGCTCGCGAGCGTCTCGCCGGTGGCGGGGTCGAGCGTGTCGAAGGTTTCTCCACCGGTTGCATCGACGTAAGCGCCGCCTATGTACAGACGTTGCGTTGCGAATACCGCCATCCCATGCTCCTTTCAGGAAACGCCGCCGGCCTGATTGCGTGCCGCCAGCATCAGATCGATATAGTCATTCGCGACGCGTAGCGCCGCCCTGGTGTCGAACGGTTCGCCCGACAGCGCGCCGCGCAGCCACAGGCCGTCGATCAGCGCCGCGAGGCCGCTCGCCGCACGGCGCGCCGCCGCACGCGGTAGCGCCTTCGAAAAATCCGCGCACAGATTCGAGTTCAGACGGCGCGTGTTCACGTATTGCAGCCGCCGCAGCTGCGGCTTGTGCATGCTCTCGGACCAGAACGCGAGCCACGTTTTCATGACCGGGCCGCTGGTTTGTGCGGCGTCGAAATTCGCGGCGACCACCGCGCGCAGTTTCGCGCGTGGGTCCGCCTTCGCCGCCCGGCGACGGCTCGCCGTGGCCTGCCACAAATCGCGCAGCACGTGACGCATGGTCGCTTCGAGCAGGCCGTCCTTGTCGCCGAAATAGTGGCTGACGATGCCGGTGGAAATGCTCGCGCGTTGTGCGACCGAGGCGAGCGTCGCGCCCGCGAGGCCGCTCTGGTCGATCGTGAGCAGGGTGGCGTCGATCAGTTGCGCGCGGCGGATTTCGCGCATTCCGAGTTTGGGCATGGTGCTGGAGATGGCGGCGCACCCACGGTGAGCCGACCGCATGGATTCGATGACGCATGGTAAGTTTATTTATATTGAACAGTCAATCAATAAAAACTGGCGTTCCACCACTTGTCGGTTCCAGCCAAACTCGTGTCGCGTGAGATACATGTGCTCGATGCCGGTGCACGCTACGCTCGTTGAACGGCGTGCCGCGCTGACAACCCGCACTCGGTCACGCCGCTCACAAGACATGGAGACGGACAATGAGCAGCAATCGCGGCGTCGTGTATCTCGGGCAGGGCAAGGTGGAAGTGCAGTCGATCGACTATCCGAAGATGGTCGATCCACGCGGGCGGTCGATCGGCCATGGCGTGATTCTCAAAGTAGTGAGCACGAATATTTGCGGTTCCGATCAGCACATGGTGCGGGGCCGCACGACCGCCGAAGTCGGCCTCGTGCTGGGTCACGAGATTACCGGCGAGGTGATCGAGGTGGGCCGCGACGTCGAGACGCTCAGCATCGGCGATCTCGTGTCCGTACCGTTCAACGTCGCGTGCGGACGCTGCCCGACCTGCAAGGCGCAGCACACCGGCGTGTGCCTGAACGTGAACCCGTCGCGGGCGGGCGGCGCGTATGGCTACGTGGACATGGGTGGCTGGATCGGCGGCCAGGCCGAGTACGTGATGGTGCCGTACGCGGACTTCAATCTGCTGAAGTTTCCCGACCGTGCGCAGGCGATGTCGAAAATCCGCGACCTCACGTGTCTGTCCGACATTCTGCCGACCGGCTATCACGGCGCGGTGATGGCAGGCGTGAAACCCGGCGCGACGGTGTATATCGCGGGCGCGGGGCCGGTGGGCATGGCCGCCGCGGCGTCGGCGAGATTGCTGGGCGCGGCCTGCACGATCGTCGGCGATATGAACGAGGCGCGCCTCGCGCATGCGCGCAAGATGGGCTTTCAGACCATCGATCTATCGAAGGACGCGACGCTCGGCGAGCAGATCGAGCAGATACTCGGCAAACCCGAGGTGGATTGCGCGGTGGATTGCGTCGGCTTCGAGGCGCACGGCCACGGCAGCAGCGGCGCGCATGAGGAAGCGCCGGCCACGGTACTCAATTCGCTGATGGAAATCACGCGCGCGGCGGGCGCGATCGGCATTCCGGGCCTGTACGTGACCGACGATCCAGGCGCCGCCGATGCCGCCGCACGCAAAGGCAGCCTGAGCATTCGTTTCGGGCTCGGCTGGGCCAAGTCACATTCGTTCCATACCGGTCAAACGCCGGTGATGAAGTACAACCACAATCTGATGCAGGCTATTTTGTGGGACCGTCTGCCGATTGCGGATATCGTCAACGTGACGGTGGTGTCGCTCGACGACGCGCCCGATGGCTACCGGCAATTCGATGGCGGCGCGCCGAGGAAGTTTGTTATCGACCCGCATGGGTTGTTGAAGGCGGCTTGACGATGCGCTCAAGCGTGCGCTGAAGCACGATCACGACCAACGCGCTGAGGGGTTTTCCGCTCAGCGCGTTTGTTTTTGCGGTGATGAATGGCGTTGATGCAAAGTGAAGTCGGCTCTGCATAGCGCGATCAGATGCGTCAGGCAGCCATGACCGGCGCCACGGCCAGCGAAGGCGCCTGCTTGCGCCGCTCGCGTGTCGGCGCCGTGCCGAACGCGTCGCGATAGCTCTTCGAGAAGTGGCAGGCGGACTGGAAGCCGCAAGCCATCGTGATGTGCATGATCGACATGTCCGTTTGCAGGAGCAGCTCACGGGCGCGCCGCAAACGCAGCGTCAGATAGTAATGGGTGGGCGTCATCCCGAGATGCTCGCGGAATAGCCGTTGCAATTGCCGTTGCGACATGCCCGCAAGACGCGCAAGTTCTTCGCGCGACAGCGGCTCTTCGATGTTGTTCTCCATGAGCGAGATCACTTCGAACAGCGACTTGTTGGCCGAGCCGAGCCGCGCGACCAGCGGCATCTTCTGTTGCGCGCTGGTGTCGCGCACATGCTCGACGATGAACTGCTCGGCGATCTGCGTGACGCGTGCGGTGCCCACACGCGGCGCGATCAGGTTCAGCATCATGTCGAGCGGCGCGACGCCGCCCGTGCAGGTGACGCGATCGCGATCGATGACGAATAGCTCTTTCAGAAAGCGCGTATCGGGAAACTCCTCCTTCAGCGCCGACATGTTCTCCCAATGAATCGCGCACGCATAACCGGCCAGCAAGCCGGCGCGCGCGAGCGCATAAGTGCCGGTGCACAGGCTGCCGAGCACGCTGCCCATGCGCGCGAAGCGGCGCAAGGCGGACAGGTGAGCGGGCGTGGTGGCGCGCTGCACGTCGATGCCGCCGACCACGAACACGATATCCGGCAGGCCGACGCATTCGACCGGGCCGGTGTCGACCGACAGCCCGTTGCTCGCGGTGACCGGCCCGCCTTCCGGGCTCACGATCGACCAGCGGTAAAGCGTCTGTCCCGTCAGGTAGTTCGCCATGCGCAGCACTTCGATCGCGTTGGTGAACGCGATCATGGTGAAGTTGGGAACCGGCATGAATGCGAAGTGCGACAACGACGCCGTGCGATCGGTGGACATGGGGGGAGTGATTCCTTCGAATCTATGTAATGTCGCGTCGACGTGGGGAGCGTCGACTCATGCAATTTTGAGTACGAGTGCAACTACCGTGCCATCAGGCTAAACCCTTGGTTGGTATCAGGAAGCTCGGATAGCTAAACAAATGGGCACTACAACGGCGCCGTCATCGGCTTCGTTGCACTCGAACGGCGCACGACGATCAACCGCAGTGCAGCAAAAATCCCCGCATTTCTTAAGTGCTTGCCGGGCGATGTCGGGAAGCTCGCGGGACTTTTCGCGGCTCGCTCACGCCGACTTGTCGAAAAAGGACGCGCATGGCGGAAAAGGCAAAGAACGCGTCTGAATTCGTAAATTGGCGCGCTGCCCGAGCGTCAAGAATAGACGCAATGCAGACCGGTGGCGGCAATGCGCAAGCGCCGCTTCCGGCCCTCCGTCAACGCCCCTACGGACCTTTCATGTCGAACCCGAATCCTTTTTTCGAAGACTCGCTGGCCACGCGGGATGCAGCGGTGCGCGGCGCCATTCTGAAAGAACTCGAGCGTCAGCAGTCGCAAGTCGAACTGATCGCGTCGGAAAACATCGTCTCGCGCGCGGTGCTCGAAGCGCAAGGCTCGGTGCTGACCAACAAGTATGCGGAAGGGTATCCGGGCAAGCGTTACTACGGCGGCTGCGAATACGTCGACGTGATCGAGACGCTCGCGCTCGATCGCATCAAGCAGTTGTTCGACGCGAAGTATGCCAACGTGCAGCCGCATTCGGGCGCGCAGGCGAACGGCGCGGTGATGCTGGCGCTGACGAAGCCGGGCGACACGGTGCTCGGCATGTCGCTCGACGCGGGCGGCCATCTGACCCACGGCGCGAAGCCGGCGCTCTCGGGCAAGTGGTTCAACGCGGTGCAATACGGCGTGAATCGCGACACGATGCTGATCGATTACGAGCAGATCGAGGAACTCGCGCAACAGCACAAGCCCACGCTGCTGATCGCCGGCTTTTCCGCTTATCCGCGTGCGCTGGATTTCGCACGGCTGCGCGCGATTGCCGACGGCGCCGGCGCGAAGCTGATGGTCGATATGGCGCATATCGCCGGTGTGATCGCGGCGGGGCGCCACGCGAATCCGGTCGAGCATGCGCATGTGGTCACGTCGACCACGCACAAGACCTTGCGCGGTCCGCGCGGCGGCTTTGTGCTGACGAATGACGAGGAGATCGCGAAGAAGATCAACTCGGCGGTGTTCCCCGGGCTGCAGGGCGGCCCGCTGATGCACGTGATCGCCGGCAAGGCGGTTGCATTCGGCGAGGCGCTGCAACCCGGTTTCAAGACCTATATCGACAATGTGCTCGCGAATGCGCAGGCACTCGGCGAAGTGCTGAAAGCGGGCGGCGTCGATCTGGTCACGGGCGGCACCGACAACCATCTGCTGCTGGTGGATCTACGGCCCAAGGGCCTCAAGGGCAATCAGGTCGAACAGGCGCTGGAGCGCGCGGGCATCACCTGCAACAAGAACGGCATCCCGTTCGACACCGAGAAGCCGACGATCACGTCAGGCATTCGCCTCGGCACGCCGGCGGGCACCACACGCGGCTTCGGCGTGAGCGAGTTTCGCGACATCGGGCGGCTGATCGTCGACGTGCTCGACGCACTGCGCGGCCACCCCGAAGGCGACGCCGCCACCGAACAACGCGTGCGCCGCGAGATTTTCGCGCTGTGCGAGCGCTTCCCCATTTACTGAGAACGCCTGGAGCAAACGATGAGTACTTTGCACGAGAACAGCATCATCATCGACGGTCTGAACATTTCGAAGTTCGAGCGCTCGGTGTTCGAGGACATGAGAAAGGGCGGCGTGACCGCGGTGAACTGCACGGTATCGGTCTGGGAAAGTTTTCAGAAGACCGTCGACAACATCGCAGAGATGAAGCAGCAGATTCGCGAGTACGGCGAGATTCTCACGCTCGTGCGCACCACCGACGACATCTTGCGCGCGAAGAAGGAAAACAAGACCGGCATCATCTTCGGCTTCCAGAACGCGCATGCGTTCGAGGACAACCTCGGCTATATCGAAGCGTTCAAGGATCTCGGCGTGAACGTGGTGCAGCTTTGCTACAACACGCAGAACCTCGTGGGCACCGGTTGCTACGAACGTGATGGCGGCCTGTCCGGTTACGGACGCGAAGTGATCCAGGAGATGAACCGCGTCGGCATCATGGTCGATCTTTCGCATGTGGGCGGCAAGACGTCGTCCGAAGCGATCGCCGCGTCGAACAAGCCGGTGTGTTATTCGCATTGCTGTCCGTCGGGGCTCAAAGAGCATCCGCGCAACAAGAGCGACGAGCAGCTGAAAGAGATCGCCGATGCGGGCGGTTTCGTCGGCGTGACGATGTTCGCGCCGTTCCTCAAGCGCGGCCCGGACGCGACCGTCGACGACTATATCGAGGCGATCGACTACGTGGTGAATCTGATCGGCGAAGACCAGGTGGGCATCGGCACGGACTTCACGCAAGGCTATAGCACCGAGTTCTTCGACTGGATCACGCACGACAAGGGCCGTTATCGCCAGCTGACGAACTTCGGCAAGGTCGTGAATCCCGAAGGCATCCGCACGATCGGCGAATTTCCGAATCTGACCGCGGCGATGGAGCGCGCAGGGTGGAGCGACACGCGCATCAAGAAGATCATGGGCGAGAACTGGGTGCGGGTGTTCGGTCAGGTCTGGAAAGTCTGAGCCAGTCAATCGACCCATCGTATACATATAAGCGGAGCCTCCACATGCAACCCCAACTGCCTATCGACGTCGACGCGAACACCGGCGTCTGGACCACCGACGCGCTGCCGATGCTCTACGTGCCGCGTCACTTCTTCACCAACAATCACGCCGCCGTCGAGGAAGCGCTCGGCCTCGACACCTACGCGGAGATTCTCTACAAAGCGGGCTACAAGTCCGCCTATTTCTGGTGCGACAAGGAAGCGAAACAGCACGGCATCAGCGGCATGGCGGTATTCGAGCATTACCTGAAACGTCTGTCGCAACGCGGCTGGGGCATCTTCACGATCACCGAGGCCGATCCGTCGAGCTCGCATGCGCGCATTGAATTGCATCATTCGTCGTTCGTGCTCGCGCAGCCGGAGAAGGTCGGCAAGCTCTGCTACATGTTCGCCGGCTGGTTCGCGGGCGCGATGGACTGGGTCAACGACACTGCGCCCGATGCTTCGCGCAAGGGCCCGCCCTCGTATTCGAAAGAAGCGCGCTGTGCGGCCGAAGGCCACCCGCACTGCGTGTTCGAAGTGTCGCCGCTGAAGTCCTGAGCACAGCACACGGCAGCCCATAGCAACGGCAGCACGGCAAAGCGCAACAAGCCTATTCATTCCGAGGTCGATCGCGATGCGTTACCCGAACCTTTTCAAGCCTCTCACGCTGAACAAGCTGACCTTGCGCAACCGCATCGTCAGCACCGCGCACGCGGAGGTCTATGCGGAACCGGGCGGCCTGCCCGGCGACCGTTATATCCGCTACTACGAAGAGAAGGCGAAGGGCGGCGTCGGGCTCGCCGTGTGCGGCGGGTCGAGCCCGGTGTCGATCGATAGCCCGCAAGGCTGGTGGAAGTCGGTAAATCTGTCGACCGACAGGATCATCGATCCGCTCGCACGGCTCGCCGAAGCGATGCACACGCACGGCGCGAAAATCATGATTCAGGCTACCCACATGGGACGCCGCTCGGCGTTTCACGGCGAGCACTGGCCGCATTTGATGTCGCCTTCGGGGGTGCGCGAGCCGGTGCATCGCGGCAACGCGAAGATCATCGAAGTGGAGGAGATTCGCCGCATCATCGACGATTTCGCGGCGGCCGCGAAACGCGTCAAGGATGCGGGCATGGACGGCGTCGAAATCTCGGCGGCGCACCAGCATCTGATCGATCAGTTCTGGAGCCCGCGCACCAATTTCCGCACCGACGAATGGGGCGGCTCGCTCGAAAACCGTCTGCGTTTCGGCACCGAAGTGTTGAAGGCCGTGCGTGAAGCAGTGGGCGCGGACTTCTGCGTCGGCCTGCGCATGTGCGGCGACGAGTTTCATGAAGACGGGCTCGATCACGAACAACTCAAGGAAATCGCTCAGGCGATGAGCGAAACCGGCCTGATCGATTACCTCGGCGTGATCGGCTCCGGCGCGGACACGCACAACACGCTCGCCAACTGCATGCCGCCGATGGCGCTGCCGCCCGAGCCGTTCGTGCATCTCGCGGCCGGCATCAAGTCGGTCGTGAAGCTGCCGGTGATGCACGCGCAGAGCATTCGCGACGCGGGCCAGGCCGAGCGGCTGCTGGCGAGCGGCATGGTCGATCTGGTCGGCATGACGCGCGCGCAGATCGCCGATCCGCATATGGTCATCAAGATTCGCGATGGTCGCGAGGACGAAATCAAGCAATGCGTCGGCGCGAACTATTGCATCGACCGCCAGTACAACGGGCTCGACGTGCTGTGCGTGCAGAATGCCGCAACCTCGCGCGAAGCGACCATGCCGCACGTGATCGCGAAGACGCGCGGCCCGAAGCGCAGGGTCGTCGTGGTCGGCGCGGGGCCGGCGGGCCTCGAAGCGGCACGCGTCGCCAGGTCGCGCGGTCACGACGTGGTGCTGTTCGAGAAGAACGACTACGTGGGCGGGCAGATCATGCTGGCCGCGAAAGCGCCGCAGCGCGAGCAGATGGCGGGCATCGTGCGCTGGTTCGACATGGAGACGAAGCGCCTCGGCGTCGACCGGCGTCTCGGTGTCGCCGCCGACGAGAAAACCATCATGGCCGAGAAGCCGGACATCGTCGTGCTCGCGACGGGCGGCTCGGCGTTTACGTCGCAAGTGGCGGCGTGGGGTGTCGACGAAGGCCTCGCGGTCAGTTCGTGGGACGTGCTGTCGGGCAAGGTGGAGCCGGGCAAGAACGTGCTCGTCTACGACGGCGTCAGCACGCATGCCGGCGCGGGCGTCGCCGATTTCATGTCGAGCCGCGGCTCGCACGTCGAGATCGTGACGCCGGACGTGAAGGTCGCCGACGATGTCGGCGGCACCACGTTCCCGATCTTCTACCGGCGTCTCTATGCCCAAGGCGTGATTCATACGCCGAACTACTGGCTCGACAAGGTCTACGAGGAAGACGGCAAGAAGATCGCTGTGATCCGCAATGAGTACACAGAAGAGCAGGAAGAGCGCGTGGTCGATCAGGTGGTGATCGAAAACGGCAGCACGCCGAACGACCGCCTCTACTGGGCGCTCAAGCCGGAGTCGGTGAACCGCGGGCAGGTCGATGTGCACAAGCTGTTCGCGTCCGAGCCACAGCCATCGCTCAGCGAAGAACTCGGCAATGGCCGCTTTCTGTTGTTCCGTGTGGGCGACTGCATTTCGATGCACAACATTCACGGCGCGATTTACGACGCGCTGCGCCTTTGCAAGGATTTCTGACGATGAGCCCCGTGTTTGTCATCACCGTCCTGCTGTGGATGTCGGTTGCCGGTCTCGCGTTTGCGCTCGCCAAACGCGCGGCGTACTGGCGCGAAGGCCGCGCGACCGCGGCCGGCGCTTACGGCTGGTCCAATCTGCTGGCGATTCCCAAGCGCTACTTCGTCGATCTGCATCATGTAGTGGCGCGCGATCCGTATATCGCGAGAACACACGTGGCCACCGCGGGCGGTGCGATCCTCGCGATGGCGCTGGTGTTCGTCAACTACGGTCTCGCGATCTACTCGCCGTGGCTCGACAAACTGATCTTCGTCGCCGCGCTCGTGATGCTGGTGGGCGCGGTGTTTGTCTGGCGCCGCCGGCATGGGGCGAAGGCGGTGCCCGCGCGGCTCTCGCGCGGGCCGTGGGATCAACTGCCGTTGCTGCTCGGCTCGTTCGCGCTCGGGCTTGCACTCTTCATCGTGCTGCCGGCGGCGGCGATGTCCGGCGCACTGGCGGTGCTCGTTGCGCTGCTGATCGCGGCGGGCGCCTTCACGATGACGTTCGGCGCGGCGCGCGGCGGCCCGATGAAGCATGCGCTCGCCGGTCTGCTGCACCTCGCGTTTCATCCGCGTCAGGAGCGCTTTACGCAGCGCAATGATAACGACGTGGTGCCGCCCACTGCGCTGAAAGTGCCGCTGCTCGATGCGAAGGAATACGGCGTCGGCAAGCCGGTCGAATTCCGCTGGAACCAGTTGCTCAGTTTCGATGCGTGCGTGCAATGCGGCAAATGCGAAGCAGCCTGTCCCGCGTTCGCCGCCGGCCAGCCGCTCAATCCGAAGAAGCTGATTCAGGACCTGGTGACGGGCATGGTCGGCGGCACCGATGCCGACTACGCGGGCAGCCCGACGCCTGGCATCGCGATCGGCAAGCATGCCGGCGCGCCCGCCAAGCCGCTGATTTCGAGCCTGATCGAAGCGGATACGCTGTGGTCCTGCACCACCTGCCGCGCCTGCGTCCAGGAGTGCCCGATGCTGATCGAGCACGTCGATGCGATCGTCGATATGCGGCGCAATCAGACGCTGGTCGAAGGCATGGTGCCGGGCAAGGGGCCGCTCACGCTCGCGAATCTGCGTGAGACCGGCAGCGCGAACGGCTACGACATCGGCGCGCGTTACGACTGGGCGGTCGATCTGCAGGTGCAGGTTGCGCAGCCGGGGCGTCGTGTGGACGTTCTGCTGATCGCAGGCGAAGGCGCGTTCGACATGCGCTATCAGCGCACGCTGCGCGCCTTGGTCAAGGTGCTGAATCGCGCAGGCATCGACTACGCGGTGCTGGGCGGCGTCGAAACCGATACCGGCGACACGGCCCGGCGTCTCGGCGACGAAGCGACGTTCCAGCAGCTCGCGCACAAGCTGATCGGCACGCTCGCGCAGTATTCGTTCGGCAAGATCGTCACCGCCGATCCGCACGTGCTCCATAGCTTGCGCAACGAATACCGGGCGTTGGGCGGCTTTTACGAAGTGCAGCACCACACCGCGCTGATCGACGAACTGGTGGCGAGCGGCAAGCTCGCGCCGCATGCGGTTGCCGCGTATGCGGAACGCAAGATCACCTATCACGACCCGTGCTATCTGGGCCGCTATAACGGTGAAACCGAAGCGCCGCGCCGGCTGTTGAAGAGCATCGGCATCAAGGTCGTGGAGATGGAGCGTCACGGCATGCGCGGACGCTGCTGCGGCGGCGGCGGTGGCGCGCCGTTGACCGACATTCCCGGCAAGCGGCGTATTCCGGACATCCGCATCGACGATGCGCGCGCCACCGGCGCGGAGATTGTCGCGGTGGGCTGCCCGAATTGCACGGCGATGCTCGAAGGCGTGGTGGGGCCGCGTCCGGAAGTGCTGGACGTTGCCGAACTGGTTGCTGCGGCGCTGGAGTAACGCGATGAACACGCTCAAACGAATCGATCCGCGCCGCCCGTTCACGATCACGGCGCAAGGACTCAAACGCATCACGCTAGGAGTAACCGCAGTTGCGGGCGTGATGGAATTCAACGCGCCTCTCGCCGTGCATGGCGAACAGCCGAAGCCGCGCCGCACCATGGCCGTGCCGCAACGCGTGCTGCTGGTGGCCGCGCACGCCGACCGTGGCGCGCTCGACGATCACGCGCGCCAGACTTTGGCCGGCGCGGCATTGATCGCGGATGCGGGCACCGAAGTCGTACTGCTCGTGTTCGGCGAGTTCACGGATGACGCCGCCGCGCTCGGCGCCGACAAGTTGATCGTGTTGCCGATGTTCGAGCGCCGCACGTTCGCGCCGCTCGACGAATTGAACGCACTGGCTGCCTGCATCGCGGCTTATGCACCGGCGCATATTTTCCTGCCCGACAACGCGACCGGCGACGGGGACCTCGGCCGTCGCTATGCGGCAGCCGTGAACGCGAGCGTTGCCACGCACGTCGTCGAGA
The DNA here is from genome assembly GCF_056279605.1 of Paraburkholderia sp. TE9906. Taxonomy (NCBI): domain Bacteria; kingdom Pseudomonadati; phylum Pseudomonadota; class Betaproteobacteria; order Burkholderiales; family Burkholderiaceae; genus Paraburkholderia; species Paraburkholderia sp. TE9906. The sequence goes on along the minus strand of NZ_JBWCCT010000005.1, from coordinate 524,305 downwards.
TCGACGCGGCGCACGTGGCCGCCTATATCCGCGCGAATACGGCGCTTGTCGCACGCGCGTTGCCGGACGTCGTGCTGCTCGCGCCGAATGCGGTCGAGCCGAAGCTGCCGTTCGTCGGGGCCGGCGAGCGGATCGTGTGGCGTTTCGACAATGACACTCCGGCGTCGAAAGGCGTCGTGCGCGATCTCGGCGTCGAGGAAATCGACGCGGCCCAACTGGCGCTCGAAGAAGCGGATTTCATCGTGTCGGCCGGCAACGGCGTGAGCGACGTGCCCGCGTTCGAGCGGCTCGCCGCCACGTTGGGCGCCGCGATCGGCGCGAGCCGCGTCGCCGTGGACGACGGCAAGTTCACTCGCGACAAGCAGATCGGCGCGACCGGCAAGACCGTTGAAGCGAGCGTCTATATCGCGTTCGGCATTTCCGGCGCCGTGCAGCATCTGCAGGGCATCAAGGATTGCCGGCACGTGATTGCCGTGAATCTCGACGCCAGCGCACCGATCGCGAAGCGCGCGAATCTGACCGTGATCGCGGATGCGCGCGAAACCATCGCTGCGCTCAATGAAGCGGCGGCCGCGGCACGTAGCGCGCGGGGCACGGGCGCCGCTTTGCTCAATTCGACCGCTGTCGCTGAAGGAGTGCTCGCATGAAGATCGCTGTGCTGGTTTCGGTGGGCCGCCATCCGGTCAGCGGCACTGCGCGCTACAGCCGCAACGACGCGGCAGCGTTAAGCATCGCGTTATCGCTTGCCAAAGCGCACGGCGCGACGCTCGACGTGCTGCATGCGGGCGATCCGTCCAACCCTGCGTTGCGGGAGTATCTGGCGCTCGGCGCATGCTCGGTCGAGGTGCTCGAAACTACCGCCGGGCCGGCGCAAGCGCAAGCCGACGCGGCGACGCTGCTCGCCGCGCGCCTGCAAGGTTACGACCTCGTGTTGACCGGCACGCGCGCGGAAGGCGCGTTCGATAGCGGCATGCTGCCGTATCGCATCGCTCACGCGTTGGGGATGCCGCTTGTCGGCGCCGCCGTCGACCTGAGCGTGCGCGACGGTTGCGCGCAAGTCAGGCAATTCATGCCGAAGGGTTTGCGCCGGCGTGTCGAGGTTCAACTGCCGGCGCTGATCGCGGTGCACCCGCTCGCCAATGCCGCGCCGACATACGCGTATGCACGGCTGCGCGAAGGCTCGATCAGCCGGAGCGCGCCGCAAGCCGCGGCAGATGCGCATGCGGGCCACTCCGACGACCTCGCCTGGACGATCCGTCCCGCGACCGCCAAACCGGTACGTCTCGCCGCCGCCGAAAAGCGCTCGGGCCACGCCCGCATGCTCTCGGCGACGACGACCGAAAGCCGCGGCGGCAGCGTCGTAATTGAAGGGAGTTCCGTCGAAAAAGCACAAGTGATCCTCGCGTATTTGCGCGAGCATCAACTTGTGGATTACTGAATTCCGGTTCGGGCCAGCATGCGTCCAGGAGGGCCTGGCGCGGCGCCAGACGTGACATGCAACGGAGCACACAATGAAAGTTTCGGCAGACGTTCGCGCGATGATCGAACGCCGCAAGAAGAATTACACGCTGGAAGCACCGTTCTATAAGAGCGAGGCCATCTTCGCGCTCGACATGGAGGCGATTTTCCGCCAGCACTGGATTCAGGTCGCGGTGGAGCCGGACGTGCCGGAACCGGGCGACTACATCACCGTGGAGATCGGCCTCGATTCGATTCTGATCGTGCGTGACGACGACATGCAGGTGCGCGCGTTTCACAACGTATGCCGCCATCGCGGCGCGCGTCTGTGCAATCACGACAAAGGCTCGCTCGGCAATATCGTGTGCCCGTATCACAGCTGGACTTACAACCTGAACGGCGACCTGATGTTTGCCGAACACATGGGCGAGCAGTTCGACCGCTGCAAACATAGCCTGAAGGCGGTGCACGTCGAGAATCTCGCCGGGCTGATCTTCATTTGCCTTGCCGAGCAGCCGCCCGCCGACTTCGCCGTGATGCGCGCCGCGATGGAGCCTTATCTTCAACCGCACGATCTGGCCGGCTGCAAGATCGCGGCGCAGATCGACATCGTCGAAGAGGGCAACTGGAAGCTCACGATGGAGAACAATCGCGAGTGCTATCACTGCGTCGCGAATCACCCGGAGCTGACGATTTCGCTGTACGAATACGGCTTCGGTTATCAGCGCACGCCGGCCAACGAGGAAGGCATGGCTGCCTTCGATGAAACCGTGGCACGCCGCACCGCGCAATGGGAGGCCATGCAGTTGCCGTCGGCGGAGATCGATCGGCTGGCGGATCTGGTCACCGGTTTTCGCACGCAGCGTTTGCCGCTCGATCGCGACGGCGAGTCGCAAACGCTCGATGCAAAGATCGCATCGAAGAAGCTGCTCGGCGGTTTCGAGCAGGCCGATCTGGGCGGCCTGTCGTTCTGGACCCAGCCGAATTCGTGGCATCACTTCATGAGCGACCACATCGTCACTTTCTCGGCGATTCCGCTTTCGGCCGGCAAAACGCTGGTGCGCACCAAGTGGCTCGTCCACAAGGACGCGCGCGAAGGCATCGACTACGACGTCGACAACCTGACTGCGGTCTGGCGTGCGACCAACGATCAGGACCGGACGCTCGTCGAGTACTCGCAGCGCGGCGCAACCAGCAGCGCGTATGAACCGGGGCCGTATTCGCCTTTCACCGAGGGCCTCGTCGAGAAGTTCTGCGAGTGGTACATCGGCCGTCTCGCGGCTTACGGCGATGCCCCGCAAACCGATGACGCCGGTGCCGACGCGCCGGTTTCGCACGGCGAAAAAGTCGTGTCCTTCATGCGCTGAGCGCGACACCGCAACCAGGAGCGGGAGAAAACCATGATGCGCGATCAGGCGACGTTTCAGTCCGGCACCGAGCCGCCCATTCCGCGCGCCGTGAGCCGTGTCACGCAGCCGCGCTTCTGGGAAGCGCTGCCCGCGCGCTGGAATAGCGATGCCGACGATACGCTGGTGTGCTGCCACGTGCGCGACGAAACGCACGACGTGAAGAGCTTTTTCTTCCGTGCGCCGTCCGAGCGGGCATTCGTGTTCGAGCCGGGGCAGTTCATGACACTTGAGCTGGAGATCGACGGCGAAGCAATCAATCGCTGCTATACGATCTCGTCACCACCGACGCGGCCGCATACGATTTCGATCACGGTCAAACGCGTGCCGGGCGGCAAGGTGTCGAACTGGCTGCACGACAATCTGCATGCGGGCATGCAGGTTCGCGTGCTGGGGCCGTCCGGCGAGTTCACCTGCGCGCGGCATCCGGCGCGCAAGTTTCTGTTTCTGTCGGCAGGGTCGGGCATTACGCCGCTGATGTCGATGAGCCGCGCGCATCACGAGCTCGGCGAGGACAGCGACATCGTGTTCGTGCACAGCGCCCGCACGCCGGACGACATCATCTTCGTGCGCGAACTCGATCTGATTGCCTCGAATCAGGCGCATTTCCGTACCGCGTTCGTGTGTGAGCGCGTCGGCGCACGCACGAACTGGCCAGGTGTGACCGGTTTTCTGACATTGCCGCTGCTCAAGCTGATTGCACCGGATTTTATGGAGCGCGAGATCTTCACATGCGGGCCCGCGCCCTATATGCAGGCGGTGCGCAAGCTGCTGGACGAGGGCGGTTTCGATCGCGGTCACTATCACGAGGAAAGCTTTTCGTTCGAGACGGTGGGCGAAGTCGCGGCGCAATTGACTACCGCGCATGTCGCGGATGCATTGAAGCAGGCGGGCGGAGCTGAAATTGCCGAAGGTTTTGTCGAGGCGCGTGCCGAAGCAGTGGGCTTCGAGCCGGCATCCGCGCCGGTCGAAACCGACACGCGTTTCAAGGTGAGCTTTGCCAAAAGCCATCGTGAGATCGAATGCGGTAGCGGCCAGCATGTACTCGATGCAGCGAAGAAGGCGGGCGTGAGGCTGCCTGCGTCGTGCACGCAAGGCATGTGCGGCACTTGCAAGGTCAAGCTCGTATCCGGTGAAGTCGCGATGAAACACGCCGGCGGGATTCGGCAGCGTGAAATTGATCAGGGCATGGTGCTGCTGTGCTGCAGCAAACCGCTTACCGATCTCGTCGTCGATAAGTAAGATGAGAAACGCGGGTGCAAACGCGCTCGAAGTCGCATGCGGACAACTGGATGTCGCAAAACAACGCTACCCGGCAATTCTGGTTGGCGATTCTAAATGCTCAATGGGTCGTATGACGGCAACTGGCAAACGGGAGAAGGGCGATGAGACTGATCAGAAAGATATTCGTGGCGAGCGCACTGAGCGCGGCGCTGGCGGCCAGCAGCGTGAGCGTGTCGGCCGATACGAAGCCAACCATCAAGATCGGTTACGTGGAGGGCTGGGACGATAGCGTCGCGACCTCCAACGTGGCCGCGCGCGTGATCGAAAAGCGCCTCGGCTATCAGGTGCAACTCGTGCCGGTCGCTGCCGGCGTGATGTGGCAAGGCGTGGCGCGGGGCGATCTGGACGCGACGCTGTCCGCATGGCTGCCGGTCACGCATGGTGCTTACTGGAACAACTTCAAGGAGAAGGTGGTCGACCTCGGTCCGAACTTCAACGATGCGAAGATCGGCCTGATCGTGCCAGACAACGCGGATGTGAAGACCGTCGGCGATCTCGAAGCGAAGAAGGCGGAGTTCGGCTCGCGCATTGTCGGCATCGATGCCGGTGCGGGCGTGATGCAGAAAACCAGCGAGGCGATCAAGGCCTACGGCCTCGATTATCAACTGATGCCGAGCTCGGGCAGTGCGATGACCGCGGAACTGGCGCGCTCGGAAGCGGCGAACAAGCCGATCATCGTGACGGGCTGGAAGCCGCACTGGATGTTCGCGAAGTACAAGCTTAAATTCCTCGACGATCCGAAGAAGGTGTTCGGCGAAGCGGAGCACGTGGATAGCGTGGTGAATCCGGAACTTGAGAAGAAGGCGCCGACGGTCGTCGCGTTCCTGAAGAAATTCCAATGGAAGCCGGGCGAGATCGACAGTGTGATGCTGGCGACGCAGAGCGGCGAGAAGCCGACCGCCGCTGCCGATGCGTGGATCGGCGCGCACGGCGATCGCGTGGATAGCTGGGTAAAGTGATTGAACCTGTGCGCCGTATGGAAGCATCGCCGCCTGGTTGAAGCGGCGATGCCGTTACGGACGTGATCCAAAGATAAACGCCGCTTTTCAGCGGCGTTTTCCGTTGACTTTGCCTTATTGCAACACCACCGTCCGATCGCCATTGATGAACACCCGCCGCTCGACAAACGCCTTGACGACCCGCGAGCGTGATGCATTCGACGTCGCGTCCAGTGGCGAGCAACCGCTCCGGGCTATACGAATGATCGACACGCTCCACCACCTGTTCGATGATCGGGCCTTCGTCGAGATCGTCGGTCACGAAGTGTGCCGTGGCGCCGATCAGTTTGACGCCGCGCGCGTGCGCCTGGTGATAAGGCTTCGCGCCCTTGAAGCCAGGCAGAAACGAGTGATGGATGTTGATCGCGCGCGCGGCGAGCGCGCGGCTCGTTACACCGGACAGAATCTGCATGTAGCGCGCGAGAATCATCAACTCCGCGCCCGATGACTCGAACAGGTCGAGCAGACGCGCTTCCTGCTGCGGTTTGGTATCAGCGGTGATGGGCAGGTAGTGAAACGGCAGACCATGCTGCTGCGCGAGCGGTTCGAGATCACGATGATTCGAGCCGATGCCGACGATGTCCATCTTCAACTCGCCCATGCGCCAGCGGAACAGCAGATCGGCGAGACAGTGTTCGAGCTTCGAGACCATGATCAACACTTTCGGCCGGGTGCCGACGTCGTGCATTGCCCATGTCATCCGAAAGCGCTCGGCGATGGGGGCGAACTCGCGTTCGAGTGCGGGAACGTGCAGCGCCTCATCGTGCGCGACGCCGTGAAAGACGCAGCGTACGAAGAAGCGTTCGCTGAGATCGTCGTCGAACACGGTCAGTTCGTCGATATAGCAGTGATGCCGATCGAGAAAGCCGACGACGGCGGCGACCTGGCCCGCCGCGCTCGGACATGCGACGGTGAGAACCAGTTGAGCGGGACGGAAATCGGCGGACATGCGCTCTCCACTTGAACGATAGGGCGACGCCGCGGGGCGCGGCAGCCATCGTCGCAGTAGAGCAAACAGGCAGGGCTCGCGGATAGAAGCTAACCGCCGTCCCGCTGGAACGGGAACGTCAGGCTCATTGCGCGTCGAGTCCGCACTCGTCGAGCAGCCACCGGCGAAACGCGCTGACCGCCGGTGTCGCCGCGCGTGGCGTGACGAGCAGATAGCCGCGCTCGGTGACGACTGGCGTATCGAACAGTTCGACGAGCTGGCCGGTCGCGAGCAGTTCGTCGATGAGCGGCGCCCAGCCCAATGCAACCCCCTGGCCCATGATCGCCGCATGGGCCACCAGCGCGAAACTGTTGAACGTGATGCCACGGTGCGCGGCAGGTGCGTTCAGCCCGTGTGCGGCGAACCAGTCGGCCCACGACAGCCAGCGCGCCGGCAGGGTCGCCTCCAGATGCAGCAGCGGCAGGCTCGGCAGATCGGCTGGCCCGCGCAATGCCGGATGCGCGGCGCGAAAGGCCGGGCTGCACACCGGCGTGACGCGTTCGGCGAAGAGCTTGATCGCGCCGCGTGCGGTCCAGTCCGCGTGCTGATCGCCGAAGGCAATCGCGATGTCCGCCTGATCGTGCGAAGGATCGAACACGTTCTGCGACGTGACGATCTTCACGTCGACGTCGGGCATGAGCGCCTTGAACTGCGAGAGACGCGGCATCAGCCAGTAGGTGGCGAAACCGAAGTCGGTTGACAGCGTCAGCGTTTGCGGCGTGCGCCGCGCACGGATGTCGGCGCTTGCGCTGCGGATGGTATCGAGTGCGCTGCGCACCGCTTCGAAGAGGCGCACGCCGTCCCCGGTCAGCGTGACACCGCGATGGCCGCGCTCGAAGAGCGGCGCACCGAGCGCTTCTTCGAGCTGCACGACGCGCTGACTGACCGCGGGTTGCGTCGACCCCAACTCGCGCGCGGCCGCACTGAAACTGGCCAGACGTGCGGCGGATTCGAACATCGTCAACGCCTGCATTGGCGGCAAGCGATCCTGCCTCGACATAAGCCCCCCTTATGGGCACATAACGATTTGCCGTCTTCACAATGGCGAATTGACCAGCAATAGTGATGCACGTGCTGGGGTCGCCTGCTGGACTCCACGCCTGCATCAACCTTCTGCAATTCTATTCGAGGCGCGTTCCATGCTTGAAAGCGGAAAGAATATTCTGATTCTGATGGCCGACCAGATGACCCCGTTCGCGCTCGCCGCATACGGACATTCTCTGACGAAAACGCCCAATCTCGATCGTCTCGCAAAAGAGGGCGTCGTCTTCGAATCGGCCTATTGCGCGAGTCCGCTGTGTGCGCCGTCGCGTTTTTCGTTTCTATCGGGCAAGTTGCCGTCCGCGATCGGTGCGTATGACAATGCCGCGGAATTTCCGTCGCAAACGCTGACGTTCGCGCATTATCTGCGTGCCGAGGGGTATCGCACCGTGCTGTCCGGCAAGATGCATTTTTGCGGCGCGGACCAGTTGCACGGTTTCGAAGAACGGCTCACCACCGACATCTATCCCGCCGATTTCGGCTGGACGCCCAACTGGGACGCCCCCGGGGCGCGCCCCACCTGGTATCACAACATGAGCTCGGTGATCGACGCGGGGCCCTGCGTGCGCACCAACCAGCTCGACTTCGACGACGAAGTGACTTTCACCACTCGCCAGAAGCTGTTCGACATCGCGCGTGAGCGTCACGCGGGGAAAGACACGCGGCCGTTCTGCATGGTGGCCTCGCTGACGCATCCGCACGATCCGTATGCGATTCCGAAAAAGTACTGGGACATGTATCGCGACGAAGAAATCGACATGCCCGTGCATCGCGATTCGCTCGACGAAGCCGACGCCCACTCCAGGCGCTTACGGCACGTGTGCGAAACCGATCTCACGCCGCCCACCGACCAGCAGATCCGCAATGCGCGCCGCGCATATTACGGCGCGATTGCCTACGTGGACAACCAATTTGGCGCGATTCTCGAAGCACTCGAACAATCCGGGCTCGCGAAAGACACCGTGATCGTCGTCACGTCCGACCATGGAGAGATGCTCGGCGAGCGCGGCCTCTGGTACAAGATGACGTTCTTCGAAGGCGGCTGCCGCGTGCCGCTGATCGTGCATGCGCCGCAGCAGTTCGACGCGCATCGCGTGCAGGCGTCGGTATCGCACCTCGATCTGCTGCCGACGCTCGTCGAACTCGCGCGCGGCGAAGCACCGGCCGTGTGGCCCGATTCGCTCGACGGCCGGAGCCTCGTGCCGCATCTGCGCGGCACGCGCGGCGCTCACGATGAGGCAATCGGCGAGTATCTGGCGGAAGGCGCCATTGCACCGATGGTGATGGTGCGGCGTGGGCGCTTCAAGTTCATTCATACGCCGGCCGATCCCGATCAGCTTTACGACGTGCAGGCCGACCCGCTGGAGCGCGAGAACCTCGCACAGCGAAGCGAATACGCGTCACAGGTGGCGGCGCTGCGCGAGGAAGTCGCCCGGCGCTGGGACCTCGCGGCGCTGCACGACCAGGTGCTGCAAAGCCAGCGGCGGCGGCGCTTTCATTTCGCGGCGACCACCCAAGGCTCGGTCGCGTCATGGGACTGGCAGCCGCTCGTCGATGCGAGCCAGCGCTATATGCGCAATCACATCGATCTCGACACGCTTGAAGCAATGGCGCGCTTTCCCTCCGTTGCTCGGTGACGATCATTTCTTCTTCTTTCGACAGGAAACCGGCATGATGAAAAAGCGCTTGAAACACGCGGTATTCGCCGTGGCGGCGTTATGCGCGAGCGTTGGCTTCGCGGTGGCCGCAGAGCCTCAGTCTTGCACGCGGGTCAACATGGCAGGGCCCGGATGGAGCGACATCGACGCGACCAATGCGATGACGGGCGTGTTGCTGAAGGCGCTCGGCTACCAACAGAGCATCGCCAATCTATCGGTGCCGATCACCTATCAGGGGCTGAAGAAAGGGCAGATCGACGTCTTCCTGGGCAACTGGATGCCGGCGCAGGCGCCGGTGGTCAAGCCGTTCGAAGACGAAAAATCGATCGACGTCGTGCATCCGAATCTGAGCGACGCGAAGTTCACGCTCGCCGTGCCCGATTACGTGGCCGCCGCCGGCGTCCATTCGTTCGCGGACCTGGCGAAGAATGCGGACAAATTCGACAGCAAGATTTATGGCATCGAGCCCGGGGCGCCCGCGAATCAGAACATCAGGAAGATGGTCGGTGACAAGGTATTCGGACTCGGCAACTGGCAACTCGTCGAGTCGAGCGAGACAGGCATGCTCACGCAGGTCGAGCGCGCCGTGCGCGACAGGAAGTGGATCGTGTTCCTCGCGTGGGAGCCGCATCTGATGAACACGAAGTTCAGGTTGAGCTATCTCGACGGCGGCGACAAGTACTTTGGACCGAACTTTGGCGGCGCCACGGTCAATACCGTGACGCGCAGCGGGTATGCCGGTCAATGCCCGAATCTCGGCCGCCTGTTCAGGCAACTCACCTTCAATGTCGATCTGGAAAACGGCGTGATTACCGAAGTGCACGAGAAGAAGGCCGGTGTCGACGCTGCCGCAACCGACGCGTTGAAGCGCCACCCCGAACTATTGAAGTCGTGGCTCGACGGTGTGAGTACGGTCAATGGCGCGAATGGTTTGCAAGCGGTTCAAACTGCGCTCGGCGTGAAATAGCAGCGGTATCCGTTGTGCCGAAAGCGCGGCGTTTCTTAAGTCGCCGAGCGACAGATTTATGTCGCTTCCGCGCGACTCGTCATGAATCTGGACCCGTATTCTTGGTTCGTCCGATTTAACGTTCAAAGATAAAGCGTGTCATGCCGCGCGCGCCTTGATCGCGTGCCGCAGGGATCGCTATATCCGGCGAAATACACAGGCAAAGAGCGGGGAGAAGCGTATGAAGAAGAGCAATGTGTTGGGTCTGTCGGCACTCGCTATGGCAGCCGGCGCCGTCTGTGCGCCAACGGCCGCATACGCGCAAAGCAGCGTCACGCTGTATGGCATTCTGGACGCGGGCGTTACCTATGTAAGCAACGCGGGCGGCTCCCATCAGGTCAAATTCGACGACGGCATTTCATATGGCAACCGCATCGGCTTCAAGGGCGTAGAAGATCTCGGTGGCGATTGGCAGGCGGTGTTCGTGCTCGAATCGGGCTTTCACCTTGGCAATGGTCAATTGGCATTCGGCGGCGCTCAATTCGGACGGCAGGCCTATGTGGGTTTAAAGAACCGCTGGGGCACGCTGTCGCTCGGCAACCAGCTCGACATGACCGAGGAGTTCGTCTACCTGTACAACATCTCGGCGTGGGCGAGCGGCTATGCGATCCATCAGGGCGACTTCGACCGGATGAATGGCGACCGGCTGCCGAATTCAATCAAGTTCCTATCGAATGATTTCTCCGGCTTGACGTTTGGCGGCATGTACTCGTTCGGCAATACCGCGGGCGATTTCCATGAGAAGAGCGCGTGGAGTGTCGGCGCGCACTATGAGCACAACGCGTTCAACATGGGCGCCGCGTATACGCAGTTGAACGACCCATACGGCATCTATGCGTTCGATCCGTTCGCGATGCTCGGCGTGCATACCTTCCTCGGCCAGCCCACGGTCTCCGTCGATCCGGCGACGGGCGCGATAACGGACCTGTATAGCGCGTCGTCGTTTCCGGTCGACCGGCAAGGGGCGTTTGCGATCGGCGCGGCCTACACGATCGGCAAGGTGATGCTGAGCGGCAATTTCACGTACACGACCATCAAGGGCTTAGGGCAGACCTCGCATATGCAGGTCTACGAAGGCGGCGCCGCGTACACGTTCACGCCTGCGCTCCTGCTATACGGCGGCTACCAGCACACGCGATTCGAAGGCAATCACTGGAATCAGGGTTCGCTCGGCCTGCATTACCTGTTGTCCAAACGCACCGACGTTTACCTCTCCGGCGATTATCTGCGCGCGTCGGACGGCGTGAACGCGGTGATCGGCTATAGCTTCACGCCGTCGAGTTCCAGCACGCAGGCCGATGTGCGGATCGGCATGCGGCATTCGTTCTGATACTGCGTCATGCGAGATCAGCAAGCCGTCGCTTCAGCGTTTCAATCAATGCGCGCACTTTCGCCGGGGGATGGCTGGTGGGCGGAAACACGGCCTGGATACTCGCGGCATCGGCTGCCCAGTGCGGCAGCAGACGAACCAGCCGCCCCGTCTCGATGTCATTGCCGATCGAAAAATCCGTCAGCAAACCGAAGCCGCCACCCGCGAGCGTCGCTGCGCGGCACGCGTCGGCGGTGTTCACCAGAAACGCGTTTTCGCATCGCACGCTGTCCGTTGTGCCGTCGTCGCGCCGCAACTCGAGCGCCAATGGATGCGGCAACACCGTCAATGCGCAAAAGGGCAGCGCCGCCAGGTCGGCCGGTGTTCGCGGTGTGCCCCAGGTGTCGATGAACGCCGGGCTCGCGACGATCCATTTGACGAAGCTGCCAAGCTTCACTGCCCGGTAATTCGAATCCGCGAGCCGGCCCAGGCGAATCGCGACGTCGATACCGTCGGCGATCAAGTCCACGTATTGGTCGCTGCACAGCAATTCGACGTCGAGTTGCGGATGTTCGCGGCGCAGTTCGACCAGTGCGGGCGCCACCACCAGCGCGCCGTAATCGATCGGCGAACTGACGCGTAACGTACCGCGCACCGGCGCGCTCTCTCCGCTAACCGCATTCAGCGCTTCTTCGGCCGCGCGCAGAATCTTCACGCTCGCTTCGTAGAACGCGCGGCCCGCTTCCGTGACGCCGAGCCGCCGCGTCGTGCGCACCAGCAGACTCGCGCCCACTTCCGCCTCCAGCCGTTGCATGTGCGTGCTGACCATGGTTTTGGCGAGTCCCAGGCGGGCGGCGGCAGCGGTCAGCGAGCCGGCGTCGACGACCGCGACGAAGATCGCCAGACGATTGAGGTTTACGTCACGTACGTCGGCCATGGTCGATTGTCCATCTTCGATTGAATGTGTTTCCGGGATTATCGGGCTTCCGCGAGCGACCGCGCGCACCTATGCTGGCGACGTACCCCATCGAACTCCGGAGTCTGACATGCCTGCTGCCCAACCCGCCCAACCTATTCGACTGTATACGACGCTGCTGTCCGGGCATGGGCATCGGGTGAAGCTGTTTCTGTCGCTGCTCGATCTGCCGTTTGAAGTCGTCGAATTGAACATGAAAGCCGCCGATAACCGCAAGCCGGAATACCTGGCGCTGAACCCGTTCGGCCAGGTGCCGACGATTCAGGACGGCGACGTCACGCTGTTCGATTCGAATGCGATTCTCGTCTATCTGGCGAGGCGTTACGGCGATGCCTCGTGGCTGCCGGACGATCCGCTCGGCGCCGCGGCGGTGCAGCGCTGGCTCTCGCTTGCCGCGGGGCAGATTGCGTATGGGCCGTGCGCCGCGCGGCTCGTGACGGTATTCGGCGCGCCGAACGATCATCAGACCGCGAAGAACATCGCCGTCAAACTGTTCGACGTGATCGAACAGGAACTGGCCGGCAAGCCTTTTGCGGCGGGTGATCATGTGACGATCGCCGATATTGCCGCGCATACCTACATCGCCCACGCGCCGGAAGGCGGTGTGTCGCTGGAAGCGTATCCGAACATTCGTGCATGGCTGCGTCGTGTGGAGGCGCTGCCGCGTTTCATTGCGATGCCGGCGACCAGGGCGGGTCTGGTCGCCGCGTGAGCCGTGCATGACCTTTGGCTGGAGTCCGACCATGTCCGCTTTTGTTTCACTGAATGGCTGGGGTGTCGACGCGTCGCCGTTTCACGCGGGCGAGGTGGCCGCGCAGCAGCGCGCGGGGGTGACTAGCCAGGCGGAATCGGCTGGACGTCGCGGGATTCGGCGTTATATGCCGGAGCAGCATCGACAGTTTTTTGCCGAGCAGCCGTTCATGGTGTTCGGTGGCGTCGATGCGAACGGTCAGCCGTGGGCGACGTTGCGGGCGGGCAAGCCGGGTTTCGTGTCGTCGCCGGATGCGAAGACGCTGCGCATCGACGCAGGCGTGCTGCCCGGCGATCCGCTCGCGGGGCACTGGCAGCCAGGCGTGATGATCGGCGGGCTTGGGTTGCAGCCGCAGACGCGGCGGCGTAACCGCATCAACGGCGTGGTGAGCTTGGTGGAAGGCGAAACGCTGCTCGTCGACGTGACGCAGAGCTTCGGCAATTGTGCCAAGTACATCCAGAGCAGAACCCCGACTTTTGTTGAACCGGGTGCGCCGTTGCCTTCCGAGCCGCAAGTCGCTGCACAACTCGGCGACGAGGATCGTGCCCTGATCAGGCGCGCCGATACGTTTTTCATCGCGAGCGCCAACCTCGGAGAAGAGGCGGGGCTCGCGCGTGGTGTCGACGTGTCGCATCGCGGCGGTGCGCCTGGCTTCGTTCGTGTCGACAACGCAGCCACGCTGACGACCCCGGACTACAGCGGCAATCGCTTCTTCAACACGATCGGCAATCTGCTCCATGATCCGCGCGCGGGTCTGCTGTTCATCGACTTTGCGACGGGCGATCTGCTTTATCTCGCGGTGCGGGCGGAAGTGATCTGGGACGGCGCGGAACTGGCGGCCTTCGCGGGCGCGGAGCGGCTTGTCCGTTTTCATATCGATGAAGTGCGGCGCAGTCGGGGTGCATTGCCGTTCCGATGGTCGGAAGTTGAGTTCGCTCCGCAGTTTGCGGCTGCTGTTCGTCAGCCAACCACGAGTACTTCCTCCTGGCAGAATCTGAAGGTTGCAAAAGTGGTCGAAGAAACGCCGTCGATTCGCTCGTTTTACTTTGAATCGATTGACGGTACGCCATTGCCGCCTTTCAAGCCGGGGCAATTCCTGCCGATTCGTGTGCCGGCGACGGGATCGGGTACACCGCTGGTGCGCACCTATACGCTTTCCGATTCGTACGACGCGCGGCGTTATCGGATCAGCGTAAAACGCGAGGGTGTTGCGTCGAGCTGGTTGCACGATCATCTCGTCGTCGGCAGGCAGATCGAAGCGAAACGGCCCGGCGGCACGTTCATCTACGATGAGGATAGCCAGCGGCCCGCCGTGCTCGTTTCGGCTGGCGTCGGCATCACGCCGATGATGGCGATGCTGCATCACGTACTGCATTCACCTGACGGCGGTAAGGCGCGCGCGAAACGTGTGTTCTTTTTTCATGGCGCACGTAGCGATGGCGAACGGCCATTCAGCGCTCATTTGAAAGAGGTCGCGATGCGTTATCCGGTGGTTTCGGTGCATCTGTTTGATAGTGGCGCAGGGAGCTTGATGCAGGGCGTGTCGGCCGGGCGTATGAGTATCGACACACTCAAGCGCGTACTTCCGTTCGATGACTATGATTTCTATCTGTGCGGGCCTGAGCAGTTCATGCGCGACATGTACGAGGGACTGCGTGCCCTGAATGTCGCAGATGAGCGGATTCGGTTCGAGGCATTTGGGCCGTCGAGTATCAAGCGCGCGGCTATCAAGCGCGAGATGCCGGCGGCAGAGACAAGCGCGCGCAACGCTGGCACGTTGCCGGTGACCTTTGCGCGGTCGGCGCGCACGATTCAATGGTCGCCGCGCGACGGCAGCTTGCTGGAATTCGCCGAGGCGCACGGTGTCGACGCGGCGTCGAGTTGCAGGTCGGGTACGTGCGGGACGTGTTCGACGCGGTTGTTGTCGGGGCGGGTTCGGTATCAGGGAGAGGTCGTCGCGGATATCGAACCCGGACATGCGCTTGTTTGTGTGGGACGACCCGCGGAAGACGATGGGGACGCGGGCGTAGTGCTGGATTTATGAGGGGCGGGTGATGGCGTTATTCGGGAACGGGATGCGAGCCCGACGAATTCAGACCCCCGCCACGTGCATTACCAACCGATCCGATGCTTCTCATCGGTTTCCTTGTGACGCCGATCATCGTCGACATGCAGATACTGGCTGGTCGTGGTGAGTGACGCATGCCCCAGGTTGTCGCGCACCAGACGAAGGTCGACCTGCTGATCCGCCATGTTCGATCCCGCGCCATGCCGCAGCCAATGCGCGGAGGCCAGTTCGAGTTGATCAGCTCGCTGCAGGTACGCGTCGCCGCGAGCACGGAGTGCCTGCGCTGCCCCGCTGAAAACCTGCTTGACGATGCGATGCAACGCGGCACGCGTCAGCGGTTTGCGCGACTGACCGACCGGCAGCACGAGCGGCGTGTCTTCGAGCGGCGAAGGCAGTGGCGGCAATCCCTGTTGACGACGATAGGCGGAGAGTTCCGCCATCATTTCCGCCGTTGCAGGCACCAGTCGTTCCTTGTCGCCTTTGCCCAGCACCTCGAGCCACCAGCGATCGACGCCGTTCGCATCGCGACGGCAGAAAAACCGTCCCATCGTGTTGGTGCTCACCTCGGTGATGCGCAAGCCGCCCAGATAGAGCAGGGTGAAGAGCCAGCGCACTCGCACAGCGTGCTCACGCTCGCGATCCGTCTCTTTGGGCATGGCCTGAATCCAGTTTTTGACTTCGCGCCATAGCTCGGGCGAAAGATAGCGGGTGACGCGCGGCTTCGCGCGGCGCGCGCGCTGACGGGACAGCGACAGCGGGTTGCCGGCGAGATAGCCCGCCTGCACGAGCCACGCAAACATCACGTTGAGAATCACCAGCGCCTGACGTTGGCTTGTTGCCGAGAGCGGGCCGTAGAACGGACGCCAGCGCGGATCGCCACGCGGATGTTTGCGCCCGCCGTTTGCCGTCCATTGCGCGCTCGGTTGCGGGTCGGTGAGAAAGTGCTGATAGACGAGCAGGTCCTCGTGCGTGAGCGAAGACAGCGGCTTGCCCAATTGAAGCAGCGCCCACAGCAGCAGGCGCTCGGCTTCCTTGCGGTAGTTGTCGAAGGTGGTTTTCTTGTCGGCGAAGCGGGCAAGCCAGGCGCGAATCGCGTCGAGATCGTGTTGCGCGGCGATCTGGGCGATGACGTTCTGAGCGCGGTTGGTGCCGGCGCGGCCATCCAGGTTCGGGGGGATGACCAGCGTGTCAATGGAGCAGGGGGTTGGCAGAAGGGCGGTCACGGAGGACTTGGAGGTGGGAGTGTCTGTTGCGCATGTCGCCACGCATATTTTCAACATTATAGCCGTAATGTCAAATTAACTGGCCAGTGACGTTGTATATAGTGCGAAATACGTTGTATTACGAACGTATTAAATCTTGCGACCGGCGGCATGACGCGCCGAACGACGCGGATAGGTAAAGGGATTGAGGCAAAAAGGGACGCTCGCAACCGGAGCCGCAAGCATGAGGGAGGAGCTTCTCCGACAGAGCACGTTGGCGCGATTCTCAAGTTGCCGGCGATGACGAAACGACGCCTGTTTGCCGCAGGCTAATGCTAGCCCGCTAGTGAACAGGCGCGCCAAACCCGATCGGCGAACCTGCGGATGACTCATCTGGCCACCGTTGCCTCACCGGATAGTGCGACATGCGGCGGCACGAGAAACAGCGCGCAAAGCAGACTGCCGATGCCCATCAGCGCGATCACGCCGCCCATCGGCCACGGCGTGCCGTCGGCGAAGATACCGACTAGCGCCGATCCGAGGATGCCGGTGCCGAACTGGCTCGCGCCGATGAGTGCCGACATCGCGCCGGCGCGTGCGGGGAATATAGCCAGCGCACCCGCAATCGCATTGGCGACGATGAAGCCCGCCGCCGAGACGAACAGGAAGAGGGGAATCACGAGGCCTGCCAGGCCGCCCCAGCCGGTCCATGCATCGAGCGCCAGCAGCACGCCCGCGAGCGCTGCGCCGAGCGTGCCGGCCCGCATCAGCCGGCCGCTGCCGAAACGCCGCACCACCCTCGCGTTGATCTGGTTCGTCAGCATGATGCCGACGATACCGACGGCGAACAGCACGCCATAGAACTGTGGCGACACGTGGTAAGCGGTGATGTACGCGAACGGCGTGCCGGCGATATACGCATACAGCCCGCCATAGAAGAATCCACCCGTGCCCGCGTAGCCAAGCACCCGGCGATGCCTCAACAATGCGCCGTAAGCGGCGAGTGCGCGCCCGAGCGATTCATGATTGCGGCGCGCCGCAGGGAGCGTTTCCGGCAGTGCGCGCAGCGCGGCGAGCGTCGCCAGTCCCACGGCGACCAGGGTCCAGAAAATTGCCCGCCACGACGCGACGTGCAGGATCAGGCTGCCCACGCTCGGCCCCAACAGCGGCGCGACCGCCATCACCGTCATGAGCGTCGACATCATCTGGGCCGCGCGGTGGCCCGTGTAGAGATCGCGCACCATCGCTCGCGCCAGCACGACGCTCGCGCACGCGCCCGCGGCTTGCACGACACGCCAACCGATCAGCATCGGCGCGCTGGTCGATAAGGCACAGCCGGCCGAGCCAATGACGAAGAGTACGAGGCCGATGGCGATCGGCCGGCGGCGGCCGTAACGGTCGCCAATGGGTCCCCACAGCAATTGCCCGAGACTGAAGCCGATCAGATAGCCGGAGATCGTCAGCTCGACCGCGCCGGCGTCGGCGCGCAGCGAGAGCGCCATCGCGGGGAGCGCGGGCAGGTACAGGTCCGTCGAGATCGACGCGAACGCCATCAGCAGGCTCAGGATCGCGAGAATGCGCAGCCCGTGCTGATCGGCGGCGAGATGCGCGTCGGCAGGGGCATCGGCGTGCGCAGCACCGGGAGACGTTCTCGGCGACGCAGGGGATCGATTGTTCGACGACATGGTTCGAGATCCGGTTCGGCGTTTCTTTGGCGCCAATGACCGTCCTCCGCCGCCACGGTGGTGCGGCAGCGCAGGAGCACGGGAGCGACGCGGAAAGCCTGCGCGGTTAGCGGTCGACGCGCTGTTGCAGATGGGCCGGATAACGATCGCCCACGACCTTGATCTGCTTCAGTGCGGCTTCGATCGCGGACAGGTCGGCAGCCGACAATTCGAGCGCAGCCGCGCCCACGTTTTCTTCCAGCCGATGCAGCCTGGTCGTGCCGGGAATCGGCACGATCCACGGGTTCTGCGCCAGCAGCCAGGCGAGAGCGATCTGCGCGCGCGTGGCACCCTTGTCAGCCGCGATTTTGCCGAGCACCTCGACGAGGCCCGCATTGGCCGTGCGGTTCTCTTCGGAGAAGCGCGGCACCACGTTGCGGAAGTCCGTGGCGTCGAACGACGTGTTCGCGTCGATCGCGCCGGTCAGGAAGCCCTTGCCGAGCGGGCTGAACGGAACGAAGCCGATGCCCAGTTCCTGCAACGTGGGCAGCACCGTTTCTTCCGGCTCGCGCCACCACAACGAATACTCGCTTTGCAGCGCAGCGACCGGCTGCACGGCGTGAGCGCGACGGATCGATTGCGCGCCCGCTTCGGACATGCCGAAATGCTTCACCTTGCCTTGCGCGATGAGATCCTTGACGGCGCCCGCGACGTCTTCGAGCGGCACGTTCGGATCGACGCGATGCTGATAGAACAGGTCGATACGATCGGTCTTCAGACGCTTCAGCGACGCTTCGGCAACGGCGCGAATGCGTTCGGGCCGGCTGTCGAGCGGCTTCTTCGAATCACCGTCCTGAAAGCCGAACTTGGTGGCGATGACGATCTGATCGCGAAACGGCGCGACGGCCTCGCCGACCAGTTCCTCGTTGGCGAAAGGGCCGTAGCATTCCGCCGTGTCGAAGAACGTGACGCCTTGTTCGAAAGCCGACTGAATCAGTTTGATACCGGCGGATTTCTCGGTGGCCGGTCCATAGCCGAAGCTCAAACCCATGCAGCCCAGGCCGAGCGCCGATACTTCGAGACCACTGTTTCCCAGTGCGCGCTTTTGCATATCCATTCTCCTTTCGACAGGTGACGAGCGGGGCGCGCATCCATGGGCGCGCAGAGCCGCATCGCTCGATGATCAATAGGGTGCAGCTTAGGCTGTTGGCCGTTATTCAACAATGCGTCTAGAATTGCATGAGGTTATGAAGGAAATTCACATATGCTGCGTGCCGGTCTGTCCGAACTCACTGCTTTCGTCGCGATTGCCCATCAGCGCAGCTTCAGCGCGGCCGCCCGTACCCTCGGTGTGTCGCCTTCGGCGCTCAGCCACGCCATGCGGGCTCTCGAAGCGAGACTCGACGTGCGCCTGTTCAACCGGACGACCCGCTCAGTCGCGTTGACCGAACCCGGCGAGCAGCTGCTGCGGCGCGTGGGGCCCGCCATTGCGGACCTCGAAGATGCGGTGAACGAGGTCGCCTCCGCACGTGACCGTCCGTCGGGCTCGATCCGCATCAGTGCGTCCGAGTCGGCCGCGAAGTCGATCGTTCGGCATGTGCTGCCCGGGTTTCTTGCGATGTATCCGGACATTCACGTCGAGTTCGTCGTGGATACCCGGCTCGTGGACATCGTGGCCGATGGCTTCGATGCAGGCGTCCGCGTCGAGGAAGATGTGCCGCGCGACATGATCGCCGTGAGGTTCGGCCCCGCGATGCGATTTGCAGCGGTAGCGTCCCCCGAGTACTTTGCGCGCCATGAGGCGCCCAAAGCGCCGCACGACCTGGCGAAACACCGGTGCATCCGGTTCCGCTTCGAAAGCGGCGCGCTCTATCGTTGGGACCTCGAACATCACGGCAAAGGCGCCAGCGTCGACGTGGACGGTCCCATGACGTTGGGCAATATGAATGTGATGGTGGAGGCGGCGCTGGTCGGCATTGGCATTGCCTGGGTGCCCGATCATCTGGTCGCTGAACCTCTCGCAGCGGGGCGGCTGATTCGGGTGCTGGCCGAATGGAGTCCTTCGTTTCCGGGATTGTGCCTCTATTACCCTGCAAACCGGCATCCGCCTACCGCGCTCAGACTGTTCGCCCAGGCGGTGAGGGATTGGGCCAACGCCTCTCGCGAATAGCGCGGTCGGGGCGTGGTTCGCTATTGCACGCGTGCGCGCGGCGATTGATGAATCGCGTACACAAGGGCATGCACGTGATCGGCCTTTTTCCCTTGGCGCGCCACCTTTAACATGACCTGGGCCTTTCAATTCGCACCATCCGATCGTATCAGCGCCAACCAGGTTACTTCACATCACTGGCGAATGCAGAAGATGCGGATGCTCGAGCGTGTCGGCGATTGCGCGCAGCGCCCCCTCGCATTCGATCCGATTCTTCGAGCCTCCCAGACATACGCGCAGCGCGTTAGGTGGATTGCCGTCGGTCGAGAACGCTGCTGCGGCGACAGCGGCAATGCCTTGACTACGCAACTGTAGCGCCAGTTCCGAAGCACTCCAGCCGCCTTCGCGAGGAATCGGCAGCCACAGATGAAAGCCGTCCGGATGCGCATCATAGGACGACGCGCCGAGCACGCGAGCGGCAATTGCCTGGCGCGCTTTCGACTCGCTGCGAATCGCGCTGAGCATCTCTTGCGCCGTGCCGTCGGTGACCCACTGTGTGGCGAGCGACACCGTAAATGGACTCGCCATCACCGTGGTCGCGCGCAGCGCGCCTGCCAGGCGCTGTGCCTGACGTGGAGTCGGCGCGTGCAGATACGCGACGCGCAACCCGGCCCCCAGATTCTTCGACATTCCCGTCATGTAGTAAGTCAGCTCAGGCGCGAAGCTCGCCAGCGTGGCCGGTGCTTGCTGCGGCAACATCGCATATGCATCGTCCTCGATGATCGGGACGCTGTAGCGCAATGCCACCTCGGCCAGCGCCTCGCGCCGCCTGTGCGTGAGCGTCAGCGTGCTCGGGTTTTGCAGCGTCGGATTGCAATAGAGCGCGCTCGGCTTGTCGGTCTTGCAGAGCGCTTCGAACGCGTGCGCCAGCGGCCCTTCGTCGTCGCGCGCGAGCGCCTGCAAACGCACCCCCAGTTGCGCTGCGATGGCCTTGATGCCCGGATAGGCGAGCGTGTCGAGACAGATCGATGCACCTTGACGCGCCAGCTGTGAGACGAGTGCGACGAGCGCGCTGTGAATGCCCGGACACACCAGCACGTTGTCCTGCGAGCAATGAGTGAGGCGGCGCTTTAACCACTCCGTGCCCGCCGCCTTGTCGGCCGGCGTGCCGCCGAAATCCTGATAACGCAACAGTTGGTACGGGTCGCTATTCGCCATCAGACGCGCGGCGGATTCACGCAGGAGTGCGGCGTGGTCAGCGGGCTCGGGGGGCGTGTTCATCGTCATTTCAATGCTGCTGCCACCGCTTAGCGGCAGCGTCGCGGTTCGGCCGCGCACGAAGGTGCCGCTGCCGGCGCGCGAATCGAGCAGGCCGCGCTTTTTCGCCTCGGCATAGGCGCGCGCCACGGTCGTGTAGTTCAGTGCCAGTTCGTCGGCCAGTTCGCGCAGGCCCGGCAGTCGGTCGCGCGGGCGCAGGCGTCCGGTCGCGAGATCTTCTTCTATCAGATCCGGGATCGCGAGATAGGCCGGTTTGCGAATTTCAGCAAGACGTCTGATCCAGTGGTGAGTCGGACTGCTCATGGTGTTCATGGAAATCGAAGGCCTTTGGGAAAGACATCACGCATGTGCGAATCAGCGCTGGAAAGTGATCGCATCGCGTGCTCTGTTTGATCGGATTGATTGGATGGGCAACTGGGTCGAGCTTGGTGAATGGTTGCACCGGAACAGCGTATTTTCACCATCACGACCGCACCTGGCTGGTGCGATCGACGCCTGCCCGGCCGGGCCCGTTGGCCGATCTCGCTGCATGCAACCTTCGGGCCAGGAAATTTTTCGGGACGCCTCGCGAATGATTGTCTATTTGATCGGAAAGTGATCGCATTGGTGGCGACCGTCATTGGCATGGCCGTTGCGTTAGTGGGTTCGGCGCAAACGTAAAGGGGCGCCTTGATATGACGCTTCATTTCCCCGTCCGGCAAATCACATTGGAGAGTGCCATGCCAGTTGTCAACAAACCGCTGCATCAGAAGGGCGATTACCTCGTCGACTACGAAGAGAAAGTCTTCGAGGACGTGAAGGCCGAGCCAGGCGAAAAGGCGCTCGTCACGTTTCATACGGTGGCGTTTGAAGGCTCGATCGGCTTCGTCAATCTTCTGCAAGCCACCCGTCTGCAGCGCAAAGGTTTCGAAACCTCGGTACTGCTCTATGGCCCGGGCGTGACGCTAGGTCTGCAACGCGGTTTCCCAACGCTCGGCGACGAAGCGTTTCCGGGTCATCTGAACTTCAACAAGCAACTGATGAAGTTCATGGAAGAGGGCGGCAAGGTGTATGCGTGCCGCTTCGCATTGCAGGCGCTGTATGGACATGGCGAAGCGTCGCTGATCGAAGGCATTCGTCCGATCAGTCCGCTCGACGTGCTGGACATCCAGCTTCTGCATCGCAAGGACAACGCACTGATCATCCACACCTGGACGGTCTGAGTACAGGCGGCCACCACCATGTCTGAAAAACGCATCGTTCGTGCCGCCGCAGTCCAGATTTCACCGGACTTCGAGCGCAGCGACGGCACGCTGAACAAGGTTTGTGAGGCGATCGACCAGGCGGCGCGCGAAGGCGTGCAACTGATTGTGTTTCCCGAAACCTTCGTACCGTATTACCCGTACTTTTCGTTCGTGCGGCCACCGGTTGCCTCCGGCGCCGACCACATGCGGCTTTACGAAGAAGCGGTGGTGGTGCCCGGCCCCGTGACGCAGGCGGTGGCCGAGCGTGCCCGCCTGCATCGCATGGTCGTCGTGCTCGGGGTGAACGAGCGCGATCACGGCAGCCTGTACAACACGCAGCTGATCTTCGATGTGGATGGGCAATTGTTGCTCAAGCGCCGCAAGATCACGCCGACGTTCCATGAACGGATGATCTGGGGGCAAGGCGATGCGGCGGGACTGAAGGTCGTGCAAACCGGCGTGGCACGCGTGGGTGCGCTCGCCTGCTGGGAGCACTACAACCCGCTCGCCCGCTACGCGTTGATGACGCAGCACGAGGAAATTCACTGCAGCCAGTTTCCGGGCTCGCTGGTGGGGCCGATTTTCGCCGAGCAGATTGAAGTGACGATCCGCCATCACGCGCTCGAGTCGGGCTGCTTCGTCGTGAACGCAACGGGGTGGCTGACCGAAGCGCAGATTGCATCTGTCACGAGCGATACGAATCTGCAAAAGGCGCTGCGTGGCGGCTGCAATACGGCAATCGTGTCACCTGAGGGGCAGCATCTGGCTGCGCCGCTGCGTGAAGGCGAAGGCATGGTGATCGCCGATCTCGACATGGCGCTGATCACCAAGCGCAAACGCATGATGGATTCGGTCGGCCACTATGCGCGGCCCGAATTGCTGAGCCTCGCCATCAACCAGCGGCCGGCTACGACAGTGTCGCCGATGCCGTCGCCGGGCAACGCGGGGAACGCCTCGTCCAGCACCGATTTCAACTCAACCATGGGATGCCGCGATGAATACCAGCGAGACCTTGCCGGCCGCGAGCCGGCAATTGATGACTGAATTGCAGTCGGTCGGCTTGCGGCTGGCCGATCCTGGTGCCGGCGTCGCCAGCCGGCGCGGCGGCGCGGGACCGTCCGATCACAAGGCAGTGACGGTGGATGGCGTGACCATCATGGTGCCGGTGCATACGAACACGGCGTGGCATTCGCCGTTCGTCGCCGCGCCTGCCGATGCAGACGGCACCAGCGCACTGTTGCGTGGCACGATTCCGATTGCGAATATCAGCTTTCCAAAGGCGCCGCGCTTTTACGCCATGCAGACGCTCGACGGCGTGCCGTACTCGCACATCGCAACGCTGCACAGCGCCGATGTGCTGGCGACCACCGTGCTGCAAACCTGCATTCGCTATGAGAGCCGCCGCAAGACGTGCAAGTTTTGCGCGATCGGTCAATCGCTTGCTGCGGGCCGCACGATTGCGCGCAAGACACCGGAGCAGCTCGCAGAAGTCGCGCGTGCGGCGGTGCTGTTGGACGGTGTCAAGCATATGGTGCTGACTACCGGCACGCCGCCCACCAGCGACCGTGGCGCGCAGATTCTCTGCGAGAGTGCGTTCGCGATCAGGGCCGCGGTCGATCTGCCGATCCAGGCGCAATGCGAACCACCGGACGACGATCAATGGTTCACGCGCATGAAGGCGAGCGGCATCGATACGCTCGGCATGCATCTCGAAGTGGTGACGCCGTCGTTGCGCGAACGCATCATGCCGGGCAAATCGGGCGTGCCGCTGTCGCGCTACATGGACGCGTTCAAGGCGGCGGTAGCCGTATTCGGGCGGGGGCAGGTGAGCACCTATATCCTCGCGGGACTCGGTGACACTGCCGAAGCGATTCTCGCGATCTCGCGCGAGTTGATCGACCTCGGTGTGTATCCGTTTGTCGTGCCATTCGTGCCGATCAGCGGCACGCCGCTTGAAGATCATCCGGCGCCGTCGCCGGAGTTCATGAAGTCGGTGCTGCAGCCGCTCGGCTCTATGCTCGCTGCGGCCGAAATGCGCTCAGCGGACATCAAGGCCGGCTGCGGCAAATGCGGCGCGTGCTCGTCCCTGTCTTCGTACGAGGTGTGATCATGTTTGGCGAAGCGATTGCGGGGGCATCGGGTGAACTGACCGACCACGATGTTGCGCCGGCGTTTTACACGCCGGCCGAATACCGGATCAAGTGGACCACGCTGCAGTGGGAAGCCGATGAAGCCTACAGGCTGCGGCGCGCGGTGTTCTGCATCGAGCAGGGCATCTTCGTCGGCGACGACCGCGACGAGATCGACGAGCGTGCACAGCAACTGGTCGCGGTGAGCTGTATTGCCGGGATGCCGGAGCAGGTGGTCGGCACGGTGCGGATCCATCAGGAAAAGCCTGGCGTCTGGTTCGGTTCGCGGCTCGCCGTGCACGCTGCGTTTCGCCGTCACGGCAAGATCGGTGCGACGCTGATCCGTCTCGCCGTGACGAGCGCGCACGCGCTCGGCTGTCAGACATTCCTCGCGCATGTGCAGAGCCAGAATGTGCCGCTGTTTCGCCGTCTGCGTTGGGATGTACTTGCAGAAGAAAGGATGCTCGGCCGTCCGCATCATCTGATGCAGGCGCAGCTTCAGCACTACCCGCCGTGCACGACACCGCGCAGCGGCTTTGTCACGCAATCGCGGAGCGGGTCATGAGTCTGGCGGATCTGGTCACGGGTTTGCGCGAAAGCCGCGGCTTTCGGCACAAGACCGATATTGCCGGCGTCGTGTCGTCGCTGGCGCGCCACCTGCCGGGCGGTGCCGGCGATCTCGGGCAGGCAGTGGCGGTAGGCGACGATTGCGCGGCCTTGCCGGATGGCGACGCTTACCTGTTGTTCGCCATCGAAGGCATGGTCAGCGACTTCGTGCAGGCGATGCCCTGGTTCGCCGGCTACAGCAGCGTGATGGTCAACGTCAGCGATATCTATGCCATGGGCGGGCGGCCGCTCGCGGTCGTGGATGCGCTGTGGAGCGACGGCGTCGACGCGGCGCACGAGGTGCTGGCGGGCATGGTGGCCGCCTCCGTGGCGTACGGGGTGCCGATTGTCGGTGGACACACCAATGCGCGAAGCGATCAGGCGCAACTGGCCGTGTCGATTCTGGGTCGCGCTAACGCGCTGTTGTCGAGTTTCAACGCGAGACCGGGCGACCGCCTTCTGATGGCGGTCGATCTGCGCGGCCACTTCGAGGAACCGTATCCGTTCTGGAATGCCTCAGTCGGCGCGCCGGCTGCGCGTCTGCGCGACGACCTTGAGCTATTGCCGCAGTTAGCCGAAAACGGGCTGTGTGATGCAGCGAAGGATATCAGCATGGCGGGTACGCTGGGCACGGCATTGATGTTGCTCGAATGTTCGCAGGTCGGCGCTCGCATCGATCTCGATGCGATCCCGAAGCCGGCTGACGTGCCGCTCGCGCGTTGGGTCACCGCGTTTCCGAGTTTCGGCTACCTGCTTTCGGTGCGTGAAGCGTACGTCGAAAGCGTGCAGGCGCGATTTGAGGCGCGCTCCCTCGCCTGCGTGGAGATTGGCACGGTAGACGCAACGCGCCTGGCGGTCGTCCATCGCGGTGACGATGTGGCAGTGTTGTGGGACTTCAGCGGCGAGTCGTTTATCGTCCCGGCCGATCAGGTGCCGCGATGAGCACGGACGCATTGCGGATCGCGCTGTTGACGCACTCGGTCAATCCGCGCGGCGGCGTTGTGCATACCCTCGAACTGGCGAGCGCACTCAGTGCGCAAGGACATGACGTCACGGTGTTTGCACCGGCTACGAACGGCGAGACGCTATTTCGCACGCCGCCATGCCGCGTGGTGTACGCGCCGGTCACGGACTCGCAGGCAGGCACCGTTGCGCTGGTCGATGCGCGCATCCGCGCATTGAAGCGGAGTGTGCGGGCGCACGGCCCGACGGCCTTCGATGTCTTGCACGCCGAGGACAGCATCAGTGGCAATGCACTCGCCGAGCTCAAGGGGGAGGGCGTGATACGCGGTTTCGTGCGCACCGTGCACCACCTCGATCACTTCGACGATCCGCGTCTTGCGGCATGGCAAGTACGCGCGTACCGCGACGCCGACCAGGTTTTCTGCGTGAGCGACACGTGGTCACGCGAGATGCTAGCTCGTGACGGAATCGCTGCGGTCACGGTGTCTAACGGCGTCGACACAGCGCGTTACACCTCACAGGCGCTACCCGCAGACGAGGCGCTCAGGCAACGGCTAGGACTCGGAGCGGGGCCGCTTATCCTCGCGGTGGGTGGCGTCGAAGCGCGCAAGAACACGCTCGCGCTGCTGGATGCGTTTGCCCTGGTGCGCCGCGCCTTGCCGCTCGCCCAGCTTGTCATCGCGGGCGGCGCCAGTCTTCTCGATCACAACGCGTACACGCAGCGTTTTATCCGGTGCGCGGCGCAACACGGTTTGTCCATCGGACCGCACGAAAGCATCGTGGTCACAGGGCCGCTCGAAGATCCCGCGATGCCGGCTTTATTTCGGAGCGCGGATGTGCTGGCGATGGTGTCGGTGCGCGAGGGCTTCGGCCTGGTCGTGCTCGAGGCGCTCGCGTGCGGCACGCCGGTGGTGGCGTCGGCGATCGCACCGTTCACTGAATACCTCGACGACGCCACCTGTTTCTGGGCCACCCCCACCGACGCCCACTCGATTGCCGCAGCGCTGCTGTGCGCGATTCGCGGCGATAGTGCGACCGATTTTGCTGATGCGGTGCCTGCGCTGCTTGCCCGCTTTAGCTGGGAGGCTAGCGCCCGCCGTCATGTCGACGCCTATCGCGCGTGGCTCGCACACCAGCCGCTTGCCATTCACCAAGCCATCAGCAAAAGGGGATTTTCTATGCCTGTCATGCACTTCCGGATTCAATGGCCCGACGGGGACGAAGCAAACTGTTATTCGCCGTCGCAGGTGGTCAGCGAGTTTTTTACGCCGGGCCATGCTTATCCGCTCGACGATTTTGTCAGACGCTCGCGCGAGGCGCTCAACATTGCCTCGGAGCGCGTGCGGCAAAAGTACGGCTTTGCCTGTTCGGCGGCGATGGATCAGCTCGCGCAGATCGAACGGGAGGCAGAGCGCTTTCGCAATCGACCCGACGCGACCGTCAAGGTCGTCGAACTGCTCTAAACCCAGGATAAACCGTTGAACATGGTGCGCCGGACGGCAGCGCCGCGACGGTGAGCCGATTCTTTACTTGCAAGGATGCATCATGTCGAACACAGCGCACTCCGTAAGCGCCGGGACGCGCGAGAATAGGCACTACAGCGTGCTCGTCGTCGGTGGCGGGCAGGCCGGCCTGTCGATCAGCTACTATCTGAAACAGGCTGGAGTCGACCACCTCGTCGTCGAGAAGAACACCCTCACGCACACCTGGCGCAACCAGCGCTGGGACGCGTTTTGCCTCGTCACGCCGAATTGGCAATGCGCGTTGCCGGGATATCCGTACTCGGGCAACGATCCTCACGGCTTTATGAAGAAGGATGAAATCATCGCGTATCTCGACGGCTTCATCGCGATGGTCGATGCGCCGGTAATCGAGCACACACAGGTCAAACGCGTGCAGCGGCTGGACGACGGCACCTTTGCGGTCGCGACGAGCCAGGGCGATTTCACCGCCGATCAGGTCGTGGTGGCCTCGGGCGGTTATCACACGCCGATCGTGCCGCGCATGGCTGAACGCCTGCCCGCGCAGATCCTGCAGTTGCAGTCGTCGGAATATCGCAACCCGCAGGCGCTGCCCGAGGGCGCGGTGATGGTGGTGGGATCGGGGCAGTCCGGTGCGCAGATTGCCGAGGACCTGCATCTGGCCGGCCGCAAGGTGGTGCTCGCCGTGGGCGAGGCGCCACGCTGTGCGCGCTTTTACCGCGGGCGCGATGTGGTGGACTGGCTGGCCGACATGAAGTACTACGACATGCCGGTGGAAAAGCATCCCTTGCGTGAGGGGGTGCGCGACAACACCAATCACTATGTGACCGGCCGCGACGGCGGACGCGACATCGATCTGCGCAAGTTCGCGGCCGAAGGCATGGAGTTATACGGACGGCTCGAAGACCTGCGCGACGGACGGCTGCACTTCACGCCGAACCTCGCCGCCAATCTCGACGATGCGGACGATACCTATAACCGCATCAATGCGAGCATCGACGGCTTCATTGAAAAGAACGGTATCGATGCACCGCCCGGCGGTGTCTATGAGCCTGTGTGGCAGCCGCCTCACGAGCGTGGGACGCTTGAACTCGCAGGCAGTGGCATTACATCGATTATCTGGTGCATTGGCTTTACGCCGGACTTCAGCTGGATCGACGCCCCCGTGTTCAACGGCCGCGCTTATCCGGCGCACACGCGAGGCATCACGCCGGTTGAGGGACTCTACTTCATGGGCTTGCCGTGGCTGCATACGTGGGGCTCGGGGCGTTTCTCGGGGATCGCGCGCGATGCCGACTACGTGGCGCAGGCCATTCTCGCAAGCCTCCGTGAGCGAACGTCCTCTTGCGACACTGTAGAGCCTTGACGCGCATGCAGCAAACGACAGAGCGCTATCGCGCCGGGATGCCACAACTGGCCTATACAGGGCTGTCCGAAAACTGGCTGATCAAGGAATGCGGACATCGCCACTGGGAGGCGCTGGCGGGAGATGCGGGCCGGCGCGCACCGGATTTCGTCGATGACGACGGGAGCAAATCGTACGCGGCCTTCACCGCAATCAGATTGACGGGGGCAACGCTCCACGCAATCGGTGAGAACGACGACTTCGAACTCGGTACTGGGCTTTGCCGAACCGGTCCGGCTCGCCACTTTAGCCGGCACCGCCTGCTTTCGCGCAATGGCGAGTGCGCCATCGTGTCGATGTCGTCGACGTTCGTGCGGCGGCATGAGGTGCGAAACAACCGTTCAGTGACACGCGCCAGGTTCGCGGCAATGGGAGGCCCGACACCGACTCCTCCGGCAGACGCAGTGGACATGGCGCGGCGCGGCAAACAGTTTCGCGCCGGGCAGTGGGACGAGCGGTTGCCCTTCACCCGCGCCGATCGTGCCGGGAGCGACTGGATCGAATTTCTACCATGTCCGAACAACGATTTTAACGGTGCGGATTTTCTCTACTTTGCAAGCTTTCAGTCTTTTGTTGACCGTGCCGAATGGCAGCGCCACCGGTTCCACGAGCCACCGGTTATCGCAGGCCGCGAGTTGTTCTTCTACGGCAACATTAATGTTGGTGACACCCTTGGACTGCGCGTGGTCGCGGAGCAAAAGGATGAACACGGCCTCGTCCATTGGTGCGAGCTTCGTCGCGGCAGCGATCAGCAGAAGATTGCCGACGTAGTAACCAACAAGCATTGGAGGCAACGATGAACCGCGAGGGCGATATGCGCGGCGACCGTGGCTTCGCCGATGAAAGTCGCGATGCGGGACGGCACTCGCCCAGTGCGGTAGCACTTAAAGCGCTGTATACGGCGAGCGATCTCGAGGGGGTGTCGCATCTCGGCAGTCGGCCCGGTGAGGCGCCCTTCGTGCGAGGGCCCCATGCGTCGATGTATACGCAAAAGCCGTGGACGATCCGTCAATACGCAGGCTATGCGGACGCAGCCGATTCGAATCTTGCATTCCGGACGGCGCTTGCCGAAGGGGCGCAGGGTTTATCGGTTGCCTTCGATCTGCCGACGCATCGGGGCTACGATTCGGACGATCCTGCCGCGGTGGCCGATGTCGGCATGGCTGGAGTCGCAATCGACAGCGTCGAGGACATGAAGCGCCTGTTTCGGGAGATTCCGCTCGATCGGGTGTCGGTCTCGATGACGATGAGCGGCGCTGTACTACCCGTCCTGGCTGCATTCATCGTGGCAGCGCAAGAAAGTGGCGTGCGCACGGAGGCCCTGACGGGTACGATCCAGAATGACATCCTGAAGGAATACATGGTGCGCAATACCTGGATATTCGCGCCGGAGCCGTCTTTACGGATCGTCGCGGACGTCGTCGAGTATCTGGCCGAACGCGCGCCGCGCTTCAATGCAATGTCCATCTCAGGCTATCACTTTCAGGAAGCGGGCGCGGACGCGGTACTCGAACTCGCGCTGACGCTGTCCAATGCGCGCACCTACGTCGATGCCCTGGTGAAACGTGGCATGAATGTCGAGCGCATCGGCGAACGGCTGAGTTTCTTCTTTGGCGTTGGCACCGAATTCTTTGTGGAAGTCGCCAAACTTCGCGCCGCTCGGGTCCTCTGGGCCGGAATAATGAGCGAACTGGGTGCACGTGAGGCTCGCGCGCAAGCTTTGCGCATGCATTGCCAGACGTCGGGATGGTCGCTCACTGCACAGCATCCACAGAACAACATCGTCCGCACGACGATCGAGGCGATGGCCGCCGTGTTCGGCGGCACCCAGTCGCTGCATACCAATGCGTACGATGAAGCGCTTGCACTTCCAGGCGCGGATGCAACAAGGCTCGCGCGCGACACGCAGTTGATCATGCAGCATGAGATGGGCCTGTGCGATGTTGTCGACCCGTGGGCCGGCTCGTACATGATGGAGTCGATTACCGACGATATTGCCCGGCGCGTGCGTGATCTGATGACTCAAATTGCCGCGCAAGGAGGCGTCGTCGAAGCGATCTGCTCGGGTTGGGTACAGCAGCGCATTCACGAAGCCGCAACACGCACGCAGGCGCGGATCGATGCAGGGCAGCGTGTCGTCGTGGGTGTGAACCGGTTTCGATCACCGGATGCGGATACTCCGTCTAACTGTCTCGAGATCGACGGTCGGCGGGTTCGTGCCAGGCAAGTTCGGCAGCTTGCAGAACTGAAAGCAGGGCGCGACGATACCCTGGTCTCGCACGCGCTGGCGGCGCTAGCTGCCGGTGCGCGTGACGGCACCGGCAACCTGCTCGCCCTCACCATCGAGTGTGTCCGCGCGCGCGCGACAATCGGCGAATGCACGCGTGCGCTGGAGGCTGTCTGGCCGCGCTACAGGATGCCGAATCGTTTTAGCAGCGGAATTTACGGACAAGCGAGGATGGCCGATGCGGCATGGCATGACGCATGCAATCGTGTCAGTGCTCTCGCCGCGCGCCTCGGACGCATGCCCAGGGTGCTCATCGCGAAGGTGGGGCAGGACGGCCACGATCGGGGTGCAAAGACCGTTGCGGCGGCGTTGGCCGATGCCGGATTCTACGTGTCGCTCGGCGCGCTGTTCCGCTCGCCCGCAGAGGTGGTCGACGACGCCATCGCAGCGAAGGTGGATGTCGTCGGTATTTCGTCCCTATCGGGCGCGCATCTTGACCTTGTTGGCGAGGTCTTGCGCACGCTGCGGGTCCGTCGACCGGGCGCAGCGGTTGTGGTTGGCGGCATCATTCCGGACGAGCACGCATTATTGCTCAAACGCAATGGCATTTATGCGGTGTTCGGACCAGGGGCAACGATGGAGTCGATTGTGGCGAGCTTTGTCGAAACCGCCGAGCTGGCACTGGCATCGACATTGGCATCGGCCATTACGAGGTGATGTCCGATATTCGGCCCAAGGGCGTCTCGTGACGCAAGCGCGCTAGAAAGTCACCTTGATCAGAGGTGGGCTGTGAGCGGGAATCGTGTCTGTCTGAATTTTTAATAGACAAATGTCCGCGACGTATAAAACCGAGGTGATGGCGGAGGTTGTGCAGCCGCCGCGACGTCAGCGGCATTGCAAGGAGTTCAAGGCGCACGTGATCCGTGCGGCGATGCAGCCGAACGTGTCGATCGCGGCGATAGCGCCTGCCGTCTGAACGCCAAACGTATCAGCGCCGCGCTGTAAACATAGGTGGCTCGAATCGACATCCGAATTAGGCAGCGTGCATCGCACGCTCCTGAAAACAGCTTCCACATCTGGATTTCGGCTGTGAGGTCACTTTGCTGCCGCGATGTGTGCTGGTCAGCCGTTATCGCAAGATGCGTATGTTAAATGACCGCGGTCGGCTGCGTTAGCGAAATTAATGAACATTATCAGCGTGATTTGCGAACTTCAGCAAATTATGTAAGCGTCATCAGCAGATTGGCGAGTTCGACCGGCATATCTACCATCACGTCGTGACCGCACGGTACCTTGGAGACGCGCCAACCCGCTTTTCCGCTACTCTGCTTGGCGAAATACCGAAAGGGACTTGGATCCCAGCCTTCGGCAAGAATGAACAACCGATCCTCGATCGCCGATCCGCGTCCAGCAAGAAGGATTTGACTCTCGAATGTGGCTAGTGGCTGAGGTGAGCAACGGCGGTCGACCCATGCATGGTTCTTCGGCGCTACGTTGAACGCCGCTGCTGGGACTGGCTGTGTCAAACCACTGTTATCGGTCATCGCGCTCGCTCGAAAGGCCGATAGAAATGCAGCGGCGTCCTCTTTGGATAGCGCAACTTGAAGGCAGTCGTTGAGCGACTGCGCATGCTCGGGGACGAACGCGTCCAGGTAGACCAGCGACTTGATGCGATCGCTCATGCGGTCGGCCACACCGGTAATAACCATGCCACCGTAGGAGTGCCCCAGGAGGATAACGTCGGAGAGCTCCTCGGCCTCCAGGACGCCGCACACATCGCGGATGTGCGTTTCCAGCGTGATGTTCTGGTTGTTGAGATGCGCCCGCTCGCCGACGCCCGTGAGGGTGGGGGTGTAGACGGTGTGGCCGGATGCGCGCAACACACGTGCGGTGTCGCGGTAGCACCAGCCGCCGTGCCAGGCGCCGTGCAAAAGCACGAAGGTTGCAGGCGCCTTAGCGGGAGCCCCCTGATTCCTGTGTTCCAATTCCATATCGACTCCAGTTCATTTTTTCAGATACCCGGTTGGGCTCCGTCCGACTTTTGCCCAACCGAGTTGGTAACGAAAGGGTCTTCCGGTTGACCATCACAGTCGACAGCTGACTTCCATGACTGAAATAGGCAGATGGTCAATCAAGAGAAACGCGAAGTGCGGCACCCGTGGACACAAAGTGGTTGGACCACTCTGTGGTACCACTATAAAGAACTCTATAAGGAACGAATTCGTATATGGAAACAATGCCCGCGAATGCCTGAAGAGATGCCAGCGACGCGACGAGCGCGCATAAGTCCGCCCGCGCCGCCCTTGCATGGCCTGATGAAGGTGGCGCGGCTTGCGCGCTATTCGGCCCGTCAGGAGAAAAATCGTAGAAGTCGCGTTGCGGTTTCGATGGGCGCCTCCTCGGGCAAGAAATGCCCGCACGGGATGGCGTAACCATCCACCTCGTTCGCCCATCGGCGCCATTTTTCCAGTGGTGAACTTGCCGCTGGCGTCTCTTGTCCCCAAAGAACAAGGACGGGCGCCTCAATGGTTCGGACGCCCTGTTCGGAATCGTCCAATTCACGGTCGAAGGTCCATGCGGCCCGATAGTCTTCGCACATAGCGTGTATCGCATCAGGGTCGCCGATACTTTTCAGGTAGTCGGCGACGTTCGACGGATCGAACCGAAAACCTTTGGACGCATGGGCGCTCAACATAGTCTCGACATAGAAGGCGGGATCGTTGCCGATCATGCGTTCCGGAAACGGCTCATCGAGGGCCTGAAATGCCCAGTGCCAGAAGCGCAATGCCAAATGCCGGTCGAATGCCGCCATCGCGTCGCTCGTCGGTACGATATCGAGCACTGCAAGACGATCAATACGGTCGGGGTGGTCCAACGCAAGACGGTAGGCGACACGGCCTCCGCGGTCGTGTCCGGCCACGCTGAAGCGCCCGAATCCGAGAGCGTTCATTGTCGCTATCTGATCGAGTGCCAACTCGCGCTTCGAGTAGGCCGAGTGATCACCGCCTCCGCGCGGTTTGTCGCTTCGGCCATATCCGCGAAGGTCCGGTACGACCACCGTGAAATGTTCCGCCAGCACCGGCGCGACTGCGCTCCAGCAGACCCGTGTCTGTGGCGCGCCGTGCAATAAAAGAAGTGGCGGACCTGAACCGCCGACGAGCGAATCGATCTCGACGCCGTGACCGGGAAGCCGGCGCGATTCGAATCCTTCAATATGACCTGTTTCCATACAACCTCATCACCTGCTGGTTAGCAACGGCGTTTATCTCAGGAAGCGAGCAACTTGAAACGACGATACTTCGCCCCGTCACATCCGTCGCGAACGCTCTCGCGATCTCCGACATTTCAAGTGCGGCCGATTACGCAGTTTCATTCGATATGAACTCGCTCACCGCCTTGGCAAATTCGATAGGCCGCTCTTCGGGAACGTAGTGACCGCAGTCCTCAATGACGATGTCCGAGACGTTCGCCGCGACACGCCGAAGCGTCTGAGCGGAGGCCGGCCCATATCCCCATTGCCCGCCTATACTCAACGCTGGCATGGAAAGCGGTGTCTTGCCCCAGATGACATTGTCTTGCCGGTCGCGCGGCAAGGCCCTGTAGTAACTAAAGGAGCAACGCAAGGCGCCCGGACGCGCGAGGGCCTGGGCGTAGACGTCGATGTCGCCGTTGCTGATCGAGTCGGGATCGAATACGCCAACGGACTCCCGGCGCACGAAGTGGTTCACGAAGAGAAACTCGCGGCCTTCAACGAGCGATTCCGAAATGTCTCCGGCCATGTTGAAGCCGAAATGCCAGCTTCCACCGCGCGATACGTCCATCGCTTCTTCCTGTCCGAACGCCGGAAGACTGCTTTCGACAAAGACGAAGTGGCTGACCGTTTCCGGCCACTGGGCGGCGTAAGCATACGCAACGTGTCCGCCCAGATCGTGACCGACTATTGCCACCCTTTCTATACCCAACGCGTCGATCAACTCGTGAAGCTTTTGCGCGATGGTCTTCTTGTCGAAGCCGGACTCGGGTTTCGAGGAATCGCCGAAGCCGGGGAGGTCGGGCGCGATTACGTCGAACTGCTGACCCAGCAGGGGCATGACACGCCGCCACGCCCAGGATGTTTGCGGCCAGCCATGCAAAAGCAGCACGGTTTGTTTTGCGCCGGCTGCCGTGCTGCGACGATAGGCTAGTCGCCCATCATGCAGGCGGTGAGAGCGAAACGGAATGTTTTCGTGGGTCATCTTCATTCTCTTGCAAAGGTGGCTACATCTTCGATGCTCGACGCTGGCAGGTCGGTGGGTGCACCGTCCGCCGCGAAGAGGCTCTTGATGGAAATGGCGATCACGCCGATTGCCATCGGCACGCAAAGCGCACCGAACACGGCATTGAAGCTCCAGCCGGTCGCAAGCAGAAGGCCACCCGTGGCCGCACCGCTGATGGCGCCGAACCGGCCTATACCCTGTTCCCAGCTCGTACCCGTTGCGCGAACGAACGTGGGATAAAAGCGCGCGGCCAAGGCGACATAGCCCACGTTCAGGCTGTTCATGCAATAGCCCATCGCGCATACGAGCAGACTCGTGGCGATGAACGTCCGCTCGGTGACAGCGATGCACAGCGCGCACAGGCCGGCGGCGACATGCGTTGCACAGAGCACCTTGTGAGGCGAATAGCGGTCCATGCACCAGCCGACAGCCAGCGAGCCCAGTGCTCCGCCGGTCTGGCCGAGCGTCGCGATCAACGACGCGTCGGCGAGGCTCATGCCTGCGTCCTTGATCATCAGCGGCAGCCAGCTATTGATGAGGTAGAGCGTAAAGAGCGTCGCGAATACGCCGACCCATAGACTCACGGTTCCGATGAGATACCCGCGCCCGACGATGATCGCCACCTTGCCTCTGCCGCTGCCCGCCATGTCGTCCGTGGTGCGAATGACCGTGCCGGCAAGCAGGACACCAGGCGCGAGCTTCTGCATGATGCGTTGAACCGCCAGCCTTTTGTCGGAGCGTGTCGCAAGAAATCGGATGGACTCCGGCAACGCCAGCATCATCACGATGCCTAGTGCGATCGGCAGCACGCCGCCGGCGAAGAGAACCGCGCGCCAACCGGATAGTGCGATGAGGATGTTGCTCGCAAGGCCGCCCATCGCACCGCCGATCGCAAAGCCCGCGTACACGAGCGTGATCATAAGGTTGCGATGCCTTGCGGGTGCGTACTCCGATACCAGTGTCGCAGTGTTGGGCATGGAGGCACCCAGACCGAGTCCCGTCAGAAACCGCAGCAGCGCCAGGGTCCATATGTCGTTCGCAAAGGACGACGCAAGACTGAAGAGGCCGAACAGAAAAACTGACGAAACGATGACTGCTTTCCTGCCGAGCCGGTCGCCGATCGGACCTGCCGCGAGAGCACCGACGGCGAGACCGAAAAGCCCGCTCATGAAAACCGGCGATAGCGCGACACGCGCGATCTTCCAGTCGGCGACGAGCGCCGGCGCAACGAACCCCATGGCAGTCGTGTCCATCCCATCGAGGATCAATACCAGCAAACCCAACAGAACGACGCGAATCTGGAAGGAACACAACGGCCGCCCGTCCAGGAATGTCTTGATGTCGATTTTCGATTCGGCTTCCACGCAAGAGTCTCCTCTGATTTTTTTGTTTAATCACCCGCAAAACTGAAACATCGCGTCGATGAAGTGCCCCGGCTGCTCTTCGGCGACAAAATGGCCGGCGTCTGGAATCGATACGCTCGTCACGTTCGATGACACCGTGCCCAGGCGATCGCCGACGCGACCAGCCCAGCGCTTTTGTCCGCCAATCGCAAGAACCGGAAGGTCTTCGGGAAGTCGTCCTGCACTGCGGTTGTCGATTGCGTCCTGAGGGAACTGGCGGTACATCTCCATGGCCGCGCGAAACGCACCAGGATGCTTGTATGCCTCGACATACTCGTTGATGTCAGGAAGGGAGATCGAGCCTCGCCGGAATGTTTGCTGATTGATGAACGAGCTGATGTACACGTGCTCCCGTCCGCCGACGATCAAGGCTTCGGGCAGATCCCGCTTTTGATGAAAGGCAAAATGCCAGACACGCGGATCCGTGATCACCTGATCCCAATCGCCGATACCGGGAATGGTCACATCGATGACCGTAAGGGAACGCGCGGGATAGCGGCTGGCGTAAGCGTAGGCAATCATCCCGCCGATATCATGACCGACAATGTGCGCGGGCTCACCGTGCAGTCCCTCGACGAGAGCGTGGAGATCGGCGGCCATCTCGCGCTTCGTGTATCCGTATGCGGGCTTGTCGGACAAGCCAACGCCTTTGAGGTCCGGCGCGACGACGGTATATCGCTCACCCAGTTCTGCGATGACGCTGTTCCAGCACCACCAATTTTGCGGGAAGCCGTGAATGAGGAGCATCAGCGGCGCGGAGCCGGGCGCCTTGCCGCCGATCACATAATGCAGATTGACATCGTTCACGATTGCGGACCGATGCTCGAACGACGAGGGCATCTGGACAGTATCTTGGGAAATATGCATGACAGAAAGGTCCGTTAACCCGGTTAGTTGATCACACCGTGCTTGAGCGCATCGGCAGACGCGCGCAAATCTTCCATTGGCGATGAGGAAATGATCTCCAGAACGGAGGTGCCGGAAAATCCGATGTCGCTCACGGCTTTCAGGATTTCATCGAAACGCACTGTTCCAAGACCAATACGGTCATGCCGCCACTGGCTGCGTGTTCCGTCGGAAAGATGGAGTTGCCCGATGCGATTGCCCGATCGCCTGATTGCGTCGGGCTGATCTTCTCCGACGAATTCGGCGTTCGAGACGTCGTAGGCAATCCGCAGCCTTTCATGAGGCAGCCCGTCGAGAAAGGCAAGCATCGCGTCAGTGGTCGGAATGGGTGTCTGTGGATGAAGCTCGACGAAGATCTTCTGATCGAGCCGCTCGGCAACCCGGACAAGCTGCTCCAGACTGTCTCGCAGGAGCAGTTGCGAATCCTCGCGAGGTGGAGGGAACAGCGAAGAGACTCGGCCGGGAACTACGACCACTGCGCCTGCACCGAGGTCCGAGGCGAGTTGCATCGTGCGGACGTACAGGTCAATGGAATAGCGTCGGAACTCTTCGACGCGACTGACGAGATTGAGATCGAGCGCCGGAAGATTGAGCGACTCGATGCGAATGCCTTCGTGTCTCAAGTTGGCCGCCAGGCCTGCTCGATCCGCTGCGGATAGCTCATCGGGCCAGAGATGACCGGGGACGACCAGCACGTCGAAGTCGTTCAGATCCAGCTTTTGCATCTCGCGCATTGCGGCGACCGCTGTGTCTTGCCACATGAATGAGAAGGTGCTGCCTCCAAAGCCTCGTGCAATATTTTCCATGTTCTCCTCGCATGTAAAGCGTTGTTCGGTTGAAGTTCAATTTCAATGGTCTAAGTGTGAACTAGTTCTCGTGTGGGAACAAGGATTATTTGGCGGTTTCTATTCCGATCGGATGCCAGGTCCCAGCCGGAGCCTGCTTGACTTTTGCTAGACTCGATATACCATGTTCCCATATATGAACAAGGACCAGATGGCCATGCGAACGAATGATGTCGAGACAGCGAGTACCGTGAAGTCAGCTGACCGTACCCTGGACCTGCTTGAGCTTCTGGCTCAGTGGGGCCGTGAAATGTCGCATACGGAAATAGCAGAGGCGCTCGACATTCCCAAGAGCAGTTTGACGAAGCTGATTCGTAATCTCACGGACCGCGGGTACTTGCGCTTCGTGGCCGAAACCAAAGGCTACCGGCTCGGCGACGCCATTCTTAAGCTCGCCCAGCAGTCGAACCAGGTGCGCAGCCTGATCGCCTGCGCGGAACCGGTTTTGCGCGATATCACGCAGCAGACCGCGGAATCGTGCGCGCTTAACCAGCTGAAGGGCGAACAGGTCGAAGTCGTCGCCACGGTCATCAGTCAGCAGCGCCTGCAATCGCACATGCGGCTCGGCGATCTCGCGCCTCTTTATGCCGTGTCTGGCGGCAAGGCGATTCTTGCCTTTCTTCCTGACGTGATGCGTGAGGAATACCTGCGAGGGGTCACCTTTGAGCGCTTCACGAAGAACACGATTTCCACCAAGAAAGCCTTGCTCGCTACGCTGGAAGACGTGCGCAAGAAGGGCTGTGCGCATTCGCTGGAAGAGTACACGCCGGGCATCGTGGGTGTCGGCGTGCCCATCCTGTCGGCAAACGGCTTCCCGCTCGGTTCGTTGAATCTGGCGATTCCGGCCGTGCGTTACTCGAAGGAGATCGGCGAGCGGGCAATCGCCATTCTCACGACTTCGGCGGCACGGATTCAGCGTCAATATCTCGCGGAGTGACGCGCTCAGGCGAGAAAGCGCTGCATCCTTTCCATGATGGTGCGCGCCTGTTGATCGAATGGGCGCCCACGTAATTCGCGGGTCGGGGCCTCGACGGCAAGTGTCAGGTCGGGCGGCAATTTCGCCAACAGTTCGCGCAAGGGGAGTTGGCCGTCACCGGGCAGCAGGCGCGCAGTGCGCGCTTCCGTCCTCCGCGCGTCGACCGAATCAGGAGAAGCACGCGGGCCGTCGCATATCTGAATGTATTCGATGAGGCTGGCGTTCACATTACCGATATCCTCCACGCTGGCGCCGGAGCGAAACACTTGCAGTGTGTCGATCAGGATGCGCGCATTCGGCTGGTGGCTTGAGCGGATCAGCGAGAGCGCGTCGTCCAGTGTGCCGACGGGACAATAGGTGATGAGTTCGAGGCCGACGGTCATATCGAAGCGTGCGGCGGCTTCGCACAGCGCGCTGAAGTTGTCGATGAGGCGAGCGCGGTCGTCGTCGAAGCCTACGGCCAGCGCATGCTTCGCGCCAAGGCGATGCCCTGCCTCGAGGGCCGGAAGCAGGTCTTCGATCCGCGTGCTGGCCTGTAGCCAGATCGCTTCGATATCGAGCAGGCGAACGCCGGTCGCTTCCATTCGGGCCGCGAGTTCCCGCAAGAGAACAGGGTCATGTGCCACGTCGATGATCGTATCCGCCACGGTCGGCGCGACCACGCGCAATCCGTAGTAGTCGAATCCACCGGCATGCGCGGCGTCGGCGAGCTGCAGCGGATGCGCGTCCAGCATGGTCAGGTGATGCAAGGAGAGCTTGTGCATTGAGTCCTTCCGCTAGTTTCTGGGTTTGTCCGGGAGCACGAAACGGTACGTGAGCAGCGACGTGTCCGATGCGACTTCGTGGCCGCCGGGGCTCACCTGTCCGTCTGTCTTCGCGAGCTTTGTGATCAGGGCATCCTTCACGCCGAAGACGACATCCGAGTCCAGGTACGGATCGCCATCGATGAAAACATGCGTCACGATAGTCTCGAAGCCCGGCGCGCTCAGTTTGAAATGGACATGCGCAGGACGAAACGGGTGACGCCCCTGAGCGTCCAGCATCGCGCCCACTGGGCCATCGTTCGGGATAGGGTAGGCAGCGGGCACGACGGATCGATACCAGAAGCGTCCCTCCTGATCTGTATGAAAGCGCGCGCGCATGTCGAGCGCCGATTTGCCGGCGTCGCGCTGAACATCGTAGAAGCCGCGATCGTCGGCGTGCCAGGTCTCGATCAATGCACCCGCTATCGGATTGCCTCGGGAATCCTCGACCTTACCTTCGACCAGCAGCGCCGGCCCATCGGACTCACGCGAGATAGGTGAACCGATCGGGAAGTCCTGCGCTTGCTCCACATAGAACGGCCCGAGCACCGTGGTCTGCGTGGTGTCTTCCTCGAAGCGATGATTGATCGCATCGACGAGCATGGAGACGCCCAGTGTGTCCGACAACAGGATGAACTCTTGCCGCGTATCCGAGCACATCTGCCCGGTCCTCGTGAGAAACGCGATTGCACCGGCCCATTCCGCTTCGGTCGGTTCGATCTCTTTCACGAAAGCATGGAGATGGCGCACAAGCGCCTCGCTGATCTGGCGCGTGCGCGGGATTGCGCAGCCGCTCAGGC
This sequence comes from Paraburkholderia sp. TE9906, assembly GCF_056279605.1. Lineage (NCBI taxonomy): Bacteria > Pseudomonadati > Pseudomonadota > Betaproteobacteria > Burkholderiales > Burkholderiaceae > Paraburkholderia > Paraburkholderia sp. TE9906. The sequence continues at coordinate 483,046 of NZ_JBWCCT010000005.1, read as the reverse complement.
TGTCGAGAACGGCTTGCGTGATGTTGTCCTCGTCGAAATTTCGCATGGGCATCCTCATTCCATCGGCTCGGGAGGCACGCCTTTCCATGCCTGCCGAAGCATGTGGCCGAGCGCGTGAACGTCGGGCGCACGGGGGTTCGAGTAGGTGTTCTGCATGATCAGTTCCACTGCGCGATCGATGCCCGATTCAAGCATGCCGAGCGCTTCGAGCGAGCGCGGCGCATCGAGTTCGACGGCGAGCTCGTATAAACCGGTCCACGCGTGCCGGGCATTCAGCGCGCGAGCAATGCGCGCCATCGCCAGGGGAGCGGCATGCGCGTTGTAGGCGACGACATGCGGAATCAGGACCGCATGCGTTTGCGCGTGCTGGAGGTCGAATGTTCCGCCGAGCACGTGACATATCTTGTGATGCAAGCCCATCCGGACTGTTCCGAGGCATGTGCCGCACAGCCACGCGCCGTATTGGGCGAGCCGCCGTGTCTCGACGGACTTCGGTGAATGGACGATGCGCGGCAACGACTCCCTTAGGGCCGCGATACCTTCTTCCGCCATCAGCGAGGTCACCGGATTGGCGTCCGCCGCATAAAGCGCCTCGATCGCATGCGCGATTGCATTCAGACCGCTGGCGATACTCAGCGCGACAGGCAGACTCAGCGTGAGCTCGACATCGTAAATGACGACCTCGGGCAGCACCTCTAGCGTGCGCTGCGTGTGCTTCTGCCCATCGCGCGTCTCGCCGATAATGGGCGTCACCTCGGAGCCCGCGTACGTAGTGGGTAGCACGATCTGTGGCATTTTCGTGCGCAACGCAATGGATTTCGAGAGCCCTATGGACGAACCGCCGCCGATCGCAACGACGCAATCCGCACGCGCGGTTTGTGCGGCATCGAGCGCCCTTTGGGTCACATCCCAGGGCGTATGCATCGCGGCATCGGCGAAGAGGGTAGTTGATCCGGCATCGAACTGCCGCGCGACGTGGTCGCCGAGCGCCGCCTGTTCGCGTGTCGTGACAATTAAAGGACGTGTGCATCCGAGTCTTCCAACTTCCGCTGCGACCTCCTCGCGCTTGCCCGCGCCCATGACGATGCGGGCGGGCAACGCGTCGTAGGTGAAAGCGTCGATCTGAGCTCTCATGACAGTGTTCCCGTATCGAGCCACGCGCGGCCGCGCGCATAGAGCGCATCGACGGCGGGGCCGGTGAGTCCGGGCATGTCGCGTTTGACGTCGTAGCCGATCTTCGTCTGAATATACGCGAGATGACGATAACCCTCGGGGAAGCGGCCGAGTATTTCGGCATCGAGATTCGGCGTCACGCCGTTTTCGACAGGATCGAGTCGGTCTTTCTCGTAGATTGGCTGACGCAGGCGCAGCAGCCATTCGCCATCCAGTTTTTCATAGAAGTCGTAGAAGCGCCCGGTGCACACGACATCGCTGCGATGACCCTCCACGTCGCCGCGTTGCGAGATGGTCATCTTGGTCTGTGCGATCGCACGCGTACCCGCAAGGTCGATGGACGTGCCACCGAGAAAATGCAGGATGCTGACGCCGCGTGCCCAACCCTCTCGCGTCACGCGAATAAACTCGGGTCCGCTGCCCTGAAACCAGGTGGCCATCATCACACCCTCTGGATGCCACAGTTTCGCGAACCGCTCCCAGTCTCCGGCATCCCGCCACACGGCCCAGTTTTCGATTGCTTCACGAATGGCCAAACGGTCGAGCATCACAGCGTTCATAGTTATCCTTGTGTTCATAAATGTAAATACGTTCACATATTGATTTCGCTTGAGTGTGGCGTCAAGCCCGTTTTGGCCATTTCAGGAGTAAACCCTTGTTTGTTTCTCTATGTGAACTTGACCGGAAAATCCGTTGACATCGTCTTCGTTCGGATTCTAAGCTTGCAAGTGCACAAATGGGAACTAGTTCACATAGCAATTCGAATGATGAGGAGGCTTCAGTCAAATGTCAGAAATCAACATCGCGGTAATCGGAGCGGGAGTCATCGGGAAGCGTCATATGCAGGAGATCGCGAATAGCGATCGTTGTCGGCTCGCGGCAATCGCCGATCCATCTCCCGAAGCCGATCACGAGGCGGCTACGCTGGGCGTGGCGCTTTATAAGGACTATCGCAAGCTGCTCGATACGGAGCGCCTCGATGCGGTCATCGTATGCACACCAAACAGCACGCATGTGGACGTCGGAATGGCGTGTATCGACCGTGGAATTCCGGTGCTGATCGAAAAGCCGATTAGCGATGACCTCGCAACCGCGCTTGCGCTCGCCGAGGCGGCACGCACTGCGCGTGTGCCGGTACTCGTCGGACATCACCGCCGGCACAACCCGATGGTGCGGGCTGCAAAGAAGGTGATAAGCGAAGGGCGCATCGGCAAGCTGGTGGTTGCGAACATCATGTGCCTTGTCTACAAGCCCGATGTTTACTTTGCGGTTCCCTGGCGTCGCCGTACAGGGGGTGGCCCGATTCTGATCAACATGATTCATGAGATCGATCTGATTCGGCATCTTTGTGGAGAGATCGCTTCGGTTCAGGCGGTATCGTCGAGCGGGACCCGGGGGCATGAAGTCGAGGATTCGGCCGCTTGCACGCTTGAGCTCGAGAACGGAACGGTGGCGAACATCAGCCTCTCCGATGTCGCCGCGACGCCGTGGAGCTGGGATACCGCAGCTGGAGAAGACCGTGAGCTCTTCGACTACCGTCCGGTGCCGACACATTTCTTCGCGGGCACGAACGGCGCGCTTTCATTGCCGGACAGAACGCTCTGGTCATATGACGGTGAGAAAGGCCGTCATCGCCCGATTCATGACGAGCGCATTCCAATAGAAGAAGAGAACGTCTACGCAAATCAATTGCGGCATTTCATTGATGTCGTGAGCGGCGTGGCCGAACCGCTTATCGACGCGCACGATGCCGCGCAAACGCTTGCAGCAACCCTCGCTGTCGTGGAAGCAGCGCGCACGGGCCGGAAGATTCATGTCAGTGCGGATAACCGGTTCAGAACCGGCGAGGCCATTGCATGAAGCGGTGCGTGCACGGACGAAAATAAACAAGGAGACACAGATGCTCGCTGCCAGGCAACTCAATGTTCAGGAATTCCTCGATACGCGTCCCTTCAGCGCTTTCCACTGGAAGATCATGGTGCTGGGGTTGGCTGTGCTAATTCTCGACGGATTGGATGTCGTCGCGATGGGCTTCATCGCGCCTGCGATCATCAGAGACTGGAAGGTCGGTCAGGTGGCGCTGGGCCCAGTCCTGAGCATGGGGCTTTTCGGACTTGCAATAGGCGCCCTGACCGGTGGGCCGCTGGCCGACCGCTTCGGCAGGCGCAAGGTCGTGATCGGTGCTGTGTTCTTCTTCGGGCTGATGAGCCTGCTTTCATCGTGGTCGCCCAATCTCGCGGTGCTGTCGCTCATGCGCTTTCTGACCGGCCTCGGACTGGGCGCGTCGCAACCGAATGCGGCCACGCTCGCGTCCGAGTATGCGCCGAAGAAGTATCGTTCGATGATGGTGACCGTGATCTATTGCGGTTTCACGCTCGGTGCCGCCGGTGGCGGGTTCCTTTCGACTTATCTCATCGACCGGCATGGATGGCAGTCGATACTGCTGGTCGGTGGTGTAGTGCCGATTCTCTTTGCCTTCGTCCTGGCGTTCGTGCTGCCCGAATCCGCGAAGTTTCTGGCAATGAAGCAGGGGGGACGCAACGCGCTGGTGCGCGTGCTCAATCAGATCGAGCCCTCATCCGCCGACGCCTCGACCATGTTCGTCGCCGCTGAACGCGCGCAGGCGGGGCGGGGCGCCATCCGTCTCATGGTGAGCAAGCCTCATAGGGCTGTCACGCTCGCGCTCTGGGTCGGCCTGTTCATGAACCTGATGACCGTCTATTTTCTCAATAGCTGGTTGCCGATCATTGTGACGGGTAATCACTTTTCGCTGAGTGAGGCAGCGTTGGTCGCGGCCATGATGCAGGTTGGGGGCACGTTTGGGAACGTCGTCATCGGGTGGGAGATGGATCGCTTCAGAGCGCACAGGGTCATGATCGGCACATTGCTCGCCGCAAGTGTTTTCGCGGTGATTCTGGCAAGGGTGTCGTTCACGCTCGCGGGCCTGATGACGATGGTGTTCCTTCTCGGCTACTGTACCAACTCGACCAACACGGGATGGACTGCGATGGCCGCGAACTACTATCCGACCGAGATGCGTGCCACGGGCACGAGCTGGATGACGGGCATCGGACGCTTCGGCGCGATATCGGGGGCGTATGTCGGGGCGATCCTGCTGAGTCTGAACTGGAGCTTCGGCCAGCTCATCATGTCACTCACGATCCCGATCGGTGCCGCGATCGTCGCGGCGTATATCGGCGGCCGCCGAAGCAATGCGGTGCTGCCGATACTACGGAATGCAGCTTCGCATTGACTGGCTTGCGTCGGGTTGAACGATCCGGCGCCCACATGGAAAATATGATGACGATTAAAGATGAAAGGTATTCCGTCGACTCACCCGTCGATGCGTTGACGCGCCTCTTTTATATCCTTGGTTCGCCTATCGCGCATGTTCGCGCGCCGGTTGTCTGGAGCGCGCTCTTCAAGCGCTACGGCGTCAACGCCTTGATGCTGCCCGCCGACGTCACCGCTTCAAATTTCAATACCGCGATGAAAGGGCTGAAGGCGACCGAAAACGTCGATGGTGCAATCTTCACCATGCCGCACAAGCTCGCGGCAATGGACCACGCCGACGTGTTGACGCAACGTGCGCAACGCATCGGTTCCATCAACCTGCTGCGGCGACTGACGAATGGGACCTGGGAAGGCGACAACGTCGATGGTGCCGGCTTCCTCGCGGGCTTGCATGCGGATGGCGTGAGCCTGGAGGGCGCCAACATCTATTTGCACGGCTGCGGTGGCGTGGGCCGATGCATAGGATGGACGCTTGGAATGGAGAAGATCGCGAGCCTCACCGTCCATGACGCGGATGAAGGGCGTGCACGTGAGTTGGCGCGCTCCATCGCTACGGTATCCACCGCCCGGCTCGCAACGGGAATGCCATCGATGGAGAACATCGATATCGCCATCAACGCATCGCCGGTCGGACTGAACGCCGGCGACGCCCTGCCATTTCCCGTCGACGCACTGCCGTCCCATGCGCTCGTCGCCGATGTGATCATGGAGCCCCACACGACCGCGCTGCTTGGAGCGGCGCAAGCGCGTGGACTCAAGGTTCATCATGGAAAGAACATGATGAATTACGCCATGCCGATAGCGGCGTCGTTCTTTGGCTTTCCGCCTTCTTTCGACTGGAACGGGAAAGTGCTTTAGAGACACGTGTTGCCGAGTCGTGACGACAGCTGTTCCGTCGGGCAGCTTGTTCGCGCGTATCGGTCATTTGACCGATACCTCAGCGACCAGTCGAATGCCATGATGCCTTCGGAGCCGTGACGATACTCGCGGTGACGAAAGCCGGCTTCCTCAGGGCAAGCCCACAAGAATTCCTGGAGGATGAGTGCCATGTCGGTTCATCATTTCGTTGTTCTCATCGGCGTGAGCTGGCTACCTCGGGCATTCGGCGTTTGGGCCGCTCTTTCAGGAGTTCTCCAGCTGCGCCGTGCCGTCTGTCACTGGAAGCGCTCCGGCGCGCAATGGGGCATGATCTCGAATGGCGCACGGTCGGCGCTGGCCGGGGCACTGCTTTTCAGCGCGGCCATGGGCGCTGTCTACTTCCTGATCGCGGGGTTGTGGTGGTCGGTGGGCGGATTGCGCCGCAAATGTATCGGCACGCCATGAACAACCGACAAATCTGACGGGCTACCGTCCAGTTCGTCCGGCATGCCGCCGGGTATTGACGAGCAAAAATCGCGAGCAACAAGCTATCGACTCGCATCGGAGCATGAGATGGATGACAACGATATTCCGCTTGCCAACGGCAAGGTGCAGTATAAGACGCTATTGCGCGAGGAAGGCTGCTCGATCCTGCAAACGACGGTTCAAGCCGGCGGTGAGACGCAATGGCATCACCACACGAATGTCAGTGACCGGTTTCTCGTGATCCGTGGCGTCCTGACCGTCGAGTTGAATATCGGCGGCCACGTTCAGAGCACCAGGGTGCGTGAATTTTACTCGGTTGATCCGGGCACCGTTCACCACGTCAAGAACGAAACAAACGAGGATGTCGTCTATCTCACGGTCCAGGCGGGCGGGGTCGCGGACATTGTGCTGGCCGGATTGTCTCGCTGAGGCACGCAACGCCATGCATCTAGATCAAGCCCATCGTCGCCGCCTTGAGCGTTGCTGCTGCGCGTGTCGAACACTCGAGCTTGCGAAACACGCTCTCGACGTGGGTGCGCACGGTGCTCGGACTCATCGTCAATTCCTGGGCGGCTTCCTTGTTGCTCGCACCTCGCGAGATCGCACGCAGCACGTCAATCTCTCTCGCAGACAGACGTGGACCATGCGGCGCACTCCTTGCCACGCGCCTCGCGACGGGGACGCGTTCCGCCACCAACGCATCGACCACCTCGCGGCATAGCCGGCCATTGGCAGCCTCGTCTTGCAACACGTGTGCGGCAGCCTCGTCGGCCAGCGCGGCGCGCCAAGGGCGCGTTGAGCGCAACGCAACCCACGCCACCGACGCAGCCAGCACACGAGCCTCCAACGTCAGAGCCGGATCGCGCGCGCCGCGAAAATACCCCGAACCGTCTTGCCGCTCGTACACATACGACGCAAGCACGGTGGCCTCGCCCAGTGCGCCGGTTTGCTTGCCGGCGCGCTCTGTCCAGTACGGCACCAGCCGCACCTTTTCCCAGGCGCTCGGCGACAAAGGCGTGGGTAGGTTCCACACATCGTTGGGCACGGCGGCCCTACCGATGCCATGAATCAATCCAGCCCGATATACCAGTGCGCGTGCTGCGTCATCCGACGTGAACCGGGCGTAGCAGTCGGCAGCCGTCATTGCGACCGCACGTGAAAAGCCCGTCATCCACGGCAATTTCAGATCGATGATGTCGGCGATCAATTCAACCGACGTGGTCCGTTGCATATCGGCTGTCGCCAACACGACGTCAAAATCGTCCAACGATTGGTGCGCCAGTTCCGTCAGCCAACTCCGTGCATGGCATGTCGCTGTCGCGACGAGGTGCGCCGGATACCGCGCGCCGGAGCGTTGTTCGATCAGTGCAAGCGCCGCTTCGACGCCATAGGTGCGGCTGAACACCTCCAGGTCGCCGGCAAGCGCGACGACCAGTACGGATATCGGCACCGCCTCGCGCGCGAGTTGCGCGGGCAAGCCTCTGCCGTCCCAGGTTTCGAAAATGTGGCGCAGCGCCGTTTCGGTCGCCTTCGAAAGGCCCATAATTCGCGCGACCTCGCCGGATACTTCGCAGTGAGTTTGCGCGAGTGGCATCAGCGCGGCGCCGACTCCGCCAATCGTCTCGGCGATACCGGGCCTGCTCTCAAGCATCGCGGTCCGGATCGCGATGTCGTCGCCGAACACTGTTGCGAACCCTGCCGCGTTTGCCGTGCAACCCGACCAACGTAGCAGCGACACCTCGCGCACAGCGTCGCAAGCCGAGGCCTGGAGTCCGGCCGCATGTGCGAGCCGTGCTGCCAGCCACCCGGTGCGCAACGAATGGTCGGTCGGCTGTCCCATGCTTAGATCGCCGATGAAAGCGAGTGCTCTCACGGCATCGAAAATACGCAGCGTGGTGTGGCTGGCATCAAGGTCGAACATCGGATTGGGTATGGAACGTCACGAGAATGGCTAACAATCATACGCGACGATACGAGGTGCCGCACGGCAGTGCTGTCTGGGGATATCGGTATTCGGGTTGTGCGCGAACTGGTCGAACGGCGGGCGCTCGTCAAGCCAGCGTGGCGTGTCTTCGATCGGCACGTGCTCGGGGACAAGTGGCTTGCCGAGCAGACGCGAGTAGCACTGTGACAGTAGCTAAAAAATCGGGATCGGTGCGCAGGCTCGTTTCCGTACGTCGCTATGCGGCGTCCATCTGCGATTTCTCCCGAAACGTGGGAACACGAAGTGTGGCCCAGGCCGGCGGCAAAGTCACGATGGCGGGAGCGCGAAGCAGGGGCGTTGCCGGACTGTTCGCTGATCTAGTCTTTGAACAAGGCGCCGATTGCCCGGCGAGCCCGTGAGAGCCGGCTCATGATCGTGTCGATCGGCACGCCGAGCGCTTCGGCTGCTTCGTTGTAACTTAGCCCTTCGACACCGACCAGCAGCATGACCACACGTTGCGCTTCCGGCAATGCCTGCACGGCGCTGACGATCTGCCTGTCCATCGCATGCTGTTCCGGCGTGGCTGCCAACGGCCCGGCGGCGGTCTCCAGGAACTCGTGGTCCCAATTCACGCTGCCGCGGCTGCGCACGTTGCGCCCGCGTTGCTCGTCGATCCAGGTGGATTGCACGATCGAGAACATCCAGCCAAGCGGCGCGGTGCCCGGTCGCAATTGATGCGTGTGTTCCAGGGCGCGAACGCAGGCTCGCAGCACGAGGTCTTCGGCGTCGTGCCGATTGACGGAGATGCGCAACGCAAATGCCCATAATCGCGGCAGCATGCCTGGAAGCGTGCTGGCTAAGTCTGCTTCAGTCATCGACGTTGTTCCTTGTTTGATGTCGTATAGCTGGCTTTTCCGGGGGCGACGAAGATCGGTGTGTATGACACCGGTCGGGAAGATAAAGCTATCCGCCATCCGCATCGGCGCGCAGTCGTTCAGTCTGGCGGCGATGATGAAAGTTCAGCGAAAAAAGGCCGGCGCACCTTGTCGGATTGCGCCGGCCTGGCTCGGGAAGATCATGCGCTATTGCGCCAGCACTTCAACCTACTACACAAACTCTCGCAAGCGCGCGCTCTACGGCTAATCCATAGAGCGGCTCCAGAGCCCGACTGGCGGTGTATAACTGCATTTCTCGAGCGAGTCTCTTACCGCACCCCTGTTCTGTGCGCAAATCTCTTGTAGAAACCAGAACCTGTAGGAATTCCTTCTGCAATTCATCAAGCCGCGGACGGATGTCGCTTGCCAGATCGGCCCTTGGTTCATCGGGCGCTCCTCCGATTCGTCGCCATTGCGCATGAAGACCGTATTGGACGAGCTTATTCGCTTCTATCTGATCCGAAAAAAAGTGCGTTGCCTCCTGGTCGGATAGGCCCGCTGCGCGAGCTTCCATCCTCGCGGTTGCCAGGACCTCTTCCTCTCGCGGCAAATCTTCGATTGCGGACCTCGAATCCCACTTCGCCAATGCGACCTGCTTTGCAATGCTGAGTCTCGTTACCGTTAATTCAATCAATGGCCTGAACGTTTTAGCATCAGGAACCGATCCTATGGAATAGGGCGCTGCGAACAAGAGTGAAGCGGAGAGAGGAACGAATAGAGATAGAATGCCAAGAGATTGGATTTTCATTAAATGAAGTCCTATTGAACGATGCGCCAGAGATATCAGCTTTTCAGTTGCTGACAATCCTGTGCTTTCCGATAGTGAAAATTGCCAAAATTATCCGGTCCAAACGTATTCGTAGTGGTCAACGTAGAGGATCGTAAAAATACAACGGAATGATTCGTCTGCATCGAGGACACGCGTGAGATGACTGCGACGACGCTTCTCGCAAGCTCTCAAATCGCGTTAAGTCGCGCATGCTTCACATGTAACCACACAGCGGATATCAAGAAGTATGCTGCACCAACGGCTGCGTAGCCCGCTATTTTGAAAATAGCGGGAGGCGTTGATGCGCCGCTTTGGATAATGAAGAAAGCTCCCGCGAGCGCGGATTGTGCTCCGCTTAGAATCATTGCCCACTGTGCCCCAAGGTCCTTCCAGCGGCGGACCGCGGTAGCGAGTTGAAGTAGCCCGGAGAGGATCGCCCAAACACCAAAGATCACGAGTATCGGAGGCGCCCCTATGCTCAATTCCAGGACCACCGCGACCGCTGTAACGGCGCTGACAGCAATGTTGATGGCCTGTGTCCGGTTCTTACCGGTTCCACCGCTGCGCGACATGTCGATGAAATTGGCCAAAGCGTCCCAGGCGGGGTAAATGACAAGTAGGACCGCGACGCCGGCTGTGGCCTGCTTACCGATGGAAAATGCTAATACCACCCAGATGGCGGAAAATGCTGCCCGGACGGAATAATATGATTTGAGCCACCCCTCTTCGCTGGCGCTGCTCGATTTAATGTGACGTTCAAACATTCAAACTCCTCATAGACTGGCATCCGAAGTCGGCGCGTGCGGCATTTACCGAATGGATGCCAGACATATCGCCGCCTCCGATGCGGATAAATCAAGCAATAGAATGACATCGTCCATGCCGAATGGTATCGGTCGAATGACCGATACCATTCGGCATGGCTCGACTTGTCCCTGTGATCAACTTCATCTACCGCAGGGGTGGATGGAAGCTTCGGTAGAGGGCTGCATGCCGGTGTGCCCGATGAGATTGAATTTTCGACCGAGTCACAGATGGGATGCCTCGATTGAAGTTGACCCACGAAAGCGGACACGTGGTCAAGGTCGGATGCACACCGCAAGGCACGCGGCTGATGCTGCGCGCGCTGGACATGACGCCGCAGCCGCGGCGACCCAACGGCATGATCCATCACTCGAGTCAGGTGTATCAGGGTGACTCGCCTTGGTCGGTCATTTGACCGATAGCGTTGCGCGACCCCGGATGCGATTCTTGTCACGGGCTAAGGCACGAGTATTCAAACGATGACCGTGCAACGTGACAGTCTTTCACGAGCCAGATTTCGAGTTGAGTCTGTGAGGGGCGGCGCGGCGCACAGTTGTCTTTCGCTCGCCGCTGACCGCCGCAGAACACGTTTCTAACTTTCAATACCGTCGACAGTGAGGCTGCCTTGGCTCATGCAACGATACATCCGGTGTGGGTCCGCATCATCCATTGGATCAACGCAGCCGCTGTCATAGGCATGTGTCTGAGTGGCTGGCAAGTGTATAACGCGTCGCCCATCTTCAGGGCTATCCGGTTTCCGAGTTCCATCACACTCGGCGGCTGGCTAGGTGGTGCGCTGCTTTGGCATTTCGCGGTCATGTGGATACTGATCGCAAACTTCGTCGCATATCTGGTTCTAGGAACCTTGACGGGGCGCCTGCGCAAAAAATTCTTTCCCATCGGCATTCGCGCGATTGCCTCCGACCTGGGTGCCGCGCTACGCGGCAAGCTCAGTCATGCTGATCTCAGCCGCTACAACGCAGTACAGAAGTTTGCGTATCTCGTCGTGATCGCTGACATCGTGCTCGTGGTGGTATCAGGGCTGACTCTCTGGAAACCGGTTCAATTGCCGATCCTGCGAACGTTAATGGGCGGTTTCGACAACGCACGCATCGTCCACTTTGCCGCGATGAGCGTGCTCGTCGGTTTCTTCACGATACATGTCGTGATGGTTGCGCTGGTGCCGCGATCCTTGCTCACCATGATTCGGGGCCGCTAACCGTGACTTCACGAAAATCCGTACGACCGCTCGACGCTGCATCGATCATCAAGGATGCTGAAAAGGAACTGCAATCGCCCGCACGTCGCCTGTTTGGCAGGCGAATCCTGACCTTGGGTGGACTCGCGTTACTGTCGGGTTGCGATCTGACTAACGAAAAATCAGTCAACGCCATGTTGCGCAAAATGTCTTCATTCAACGATGACGCGCAAGCCCTGCTGTTCGATCCGCGCAAACTCGCGCCGGTCTATCCGGAATCGATGATCACGCGACCATTTCCATTCAATGCCTTCTATGACATTGACCAGGTACCAGACGTCGACGCACGCGCTTACCACCTGGAGCTCAGTGGTCTCGTCAAAGGCAAACGTATCTGGAGGCTCGAAGAACTGCATGCGTTGCCGCAGCAGAGCCAGGTGACGCGGCACATTTGCATTGAAGGTTGGAGCGCAATCGGCAAGTGGGGCGGCGTGAAATTCTCTGACTTTCTCTTGCGGGCCGGCGCCGATACAACCGCAAAATACGTCGCACTACATTGTGCCGACAACTACTGGACTAGCATCGACATGCCGACGGCGTTGCATCCGCAGACGCTGCTCACGCTGACTTACGACGGCAACATCCTGCCAGCGAAGTATGGCTTTCCCATGAAGCTTCGCATGCCCACGAAGCTCGGCTATAAAAACCCGAAGCACATCGTCGCCATTTCCGTAACCAACGAATTTCCCGGCGGCTATTGGGAAAACCAGGGCTACAACTGGTTCGGTGGATCCTGAACCACACGCCGTAAATGTCTTTTCACCTCAACCGATCTCACGGAGTAATTATGTCCACACGCTTGAAGCTCGCTGTTTCCTTCGTCGCATTGTCGCTCGCCAGCGCAGCGTTCGCTCAATCCTCAGCCGACAAGCCCGAACGAATCCGGGGCGAGATTGTGTCGTTCGCCGGCAGCACGCTCAAAGTGCATCGACGCAGTGGGGACACCGTGACGATCGACATGCAGGAGTCGTCGGGTGTCAACGCCGTCAAGGCGATCAAGCTTGCCGATATCAAGCCGGGCTCTTATGTCGGCGCGGCCGCCATGCCCGGCCCCGATGGCAAGCTGACCGCGAAGGAAGTTCTGGTCTTCCCGGAGGCCGCGCGTGGTACGGGCGAAGGCCACTACGCATGGGATCTCGGCGCGAATAGCACGATGACGAATGCCAACGTAGACACGGTGGTGCAAAGCACCAGCGGCCACGATCTCAGACTTTCATACAAGGGCGGCAGCAACACCATCACCGTGCCGGACAATGTGCCGGTCGTGACGCTCATTCCTGCAACCCGCGCTGAGTTGACGACGGGTAAGAAGGTGTTTGTCGTGGCCACGCCAATGACGGGCGGCACTTATGGTGGCAAGTTCGTTGTGGTCGAAAAGGATGGCGTTGCGCCGCCGATGTAAATGTGAAAGGAGTACGGCGTGCTTCTGGTTGGCGTCGTGCTACACCTGCGCCTTACTCCTTGCCGTTCGCTTCTTTTGTCGTCGCGACAAAATCAAGGCAAGCCCGGATCGGGTGCGAATGAAGGCGAATCGGTTGCGGCGTCCGCCTGAAAGAGCAGGGTACAGACGATGAGCGAGCCGAGGCGCATCGTCGCACCCGATCAGGCATCCAGACGGCCACTCGCTCTCGGAGTTACTTCTTCCAGATCCATGATCTGGGTTGGCTTCCCGGTGCTATTTCGGGCTAAACCATGAACTTGGCAGCCGCATCAATCAGTCGACTTTCCGAAATGCCACACACAGACGATTCAACCCGCTACATGCTACTGACTGGCGCGAGTCGTGGGATCGGACACGCAACTGTAAAACTGTTCCAGGAAGACAACTGGAAGGTTTTCACGGTTTCGCGACAGCCCTTTTCCGAGGACTGCAAGTGGCCAGCCGCGCGAGAGTCGCATATTCAGGCGGACCTTGCGGATCTGAATTCCGTCGAGAAGATTGCAGAAGAAGTACGTCGTCGACTTCCCGACGGCAAACTGCACGCGCTCGTGAACAATGCGGGGATCTCGCCTAAAGGCGAAGACCGAACGCGACTTGGCGTGCTCAAGAGCGACATCCGCACGTGGTCGACGGTCCTCGACGTCAATCTGATCTCCAATGCCTTGCTCGCGCGGGCTGTCTTTCCTGAACTGGCACGCGCCAAGGGCGCAATTGTCAATGTCACCTCGATTGCCGGTTTCAAAGTCCATCCCTTCGCAGGCGCTGCTTACGCGGTGTCCAAGGCGGCACTTTTCGCCCTGACGCGAGAGATGGCTCATGAGTTTGGACCGGAGGGCATACGTGTCAATGCGATTGCTCCGGGAGAAATTGATACTTCGATCCTGTCGCCGGGCACCGACGAGATCGTCAACAATGAGATTCCGCTTCACCGGTTGGGTAACCCTCGCGAGGTGGCGGAGACAATCCACTTCCTTTGCGGGCCGGCGGCGTCCTATATCAACGGCGCCGAGATTCACATCAACGGAGGGCAGCACGTGTGACCTGCCGGGCAACCGCGCGCTCGTCAACGACGTAGCGATTCGGTCACGGCCGACCTGGTGCAACGGCCTGCAAGCGAGAACGGCGTCGAGTGCCCGGGCCTTACGAGCACCTCGTCGCCATTTCACACAATTGATTACGCGGACGTACTGCGGTTAGCTTCGATAACCGTCAGCGCCGCCATGTTGACAATCCGCCGTACGGTCGAACTCGAAGTGAGGATGTTAATCGGCGCGTTGACGCCGAGCAGGAAAGGCCCCACAGCCACGTTACTGCCTGCTTCAGTCTTGAGGAGATTGTAGGCAATGTTGCCTGCGTCCACGTTCGGACAGACGAGGAGATTAGCCGGCCCCTTGAGTGGCGACGTGGGAAGAATGCGCAACCGCAATGCTTCATCGAGCGCGCAGTCTCCGTGCATCTCGCCGTCCGCCTCGATGTCAGGGGCCTGCTGCCTGACGATCTCCAGCGCCCGGCGCATCTTTATGCCGGAGGCTGCGCTACCTGAACCGAAGTTCGACCGTGAGAGCAGCGCAACCTTGGGCGTCAGGTTCAGCCATTCCATCTGCCGGGCCGCTGCAATCGTGAATTCTGCGATCTGCTCCGCATTGGGATCGTCGTTGATGTGCGTATCGGCCAGCGCTACCGTTCGCTGATCGAGCAACAGAATATTCATCGCCGCGTAGGTTGATGCACCGGGCTTCCTGCCGATCACCTGATCGACAAACCGCAGATGGTCGTGATACGCGCCGACGGTCCCGCAAATCATCCCGTCCGCATCCCCAAGCCGAACCATCATGGCGCCGATCAAGGTCAGGCGGCGCCGCATCTCGACCCGCGCCATCTCCTTCGATATGCCGTCCCGGCACATCAACTCCCAATACGTCGTCCAGTATTGCGGGAAGCGCTCGTCATATTCCGGATTGGTCACTTCGACATCCTGACCAAGTCGAAGGCGCAAACCGAATCGCTCGATGCGCGCCAGCAGCACCTCCGGACGCCCCACCAGGATCGGGCGTGCCAGCTTTTCGTCAACGATCACCTGCACGGCGCGCAGCACGCGTTCGTCTTCGCCTTCGGTAAAGACAATCCGTGCGTTGCCGCCGTCACGCACAAGCTGACGCGCCGTCGCGAACAGCGGCTTCATGAACGCCCCGGAGTGGTAGACGAACTGCTGTAGTTGCCCGACATACGCGTCCAGATCCGTCAGCGGCCGTGTGGCTACGCCGCTTTCCATAGCGGCTCGCGCCACGGCCGGTGCGATACGGACAATCAGACGCGGGTCGAATGGCTTGGGAATCAGGTAATGCGGGCCGAATACCACGTCGTCGGCACCATAAGCCGCCGCGACGACTTCGTTCTGTTCTTCTTCCGCGAGACGTGCGATGGCATGTACCGCGGCGATCTCCATTGCGCGGGTGATCGTCGTCGCGCCAACGTCCAGTGCACCGCGGAAGATGTAGGGAAAGCAGAGGACGTTGTTGACCTGGTTAGGGTAGTCCGAGCGGCCCGTTGCGATGACGACATCGTCGCGCGTGGCATGCGCCAGTTCCGGAAAGATTTCCGGCGTTGGGTTGGCAAGCGCGAGAATCAACGGACGCGCAGCCATCTGCTTGAGCATCTCCGCGCTCAGAATTCCGCCGACCGAAAGGCCGAGAAAAACGTCCGAGCCACTGATGACTTCGGCTAGCGTGCGGGCACTGGTTTCCTGCGCAAAGCGCGACTTTGCCGGGTCCATCAGCGTGGTACGACCGCGATACACGACACCTTCGATATCCGTCGCCCAGATGTTTTCGATGGGAAGCCCGAGCTCGACCAGCAAGTCCAGGCAGGCCAGCGCCGCAGCACCCGCCCCAGAAGTCACGACCTTCACCTCCGAGATCGACTTGCCGACAACCTTCAGTCCGTTGATGAAGGCAGCGCAGACGGTGATCGCGGTGCCGTGCTGATCGTCATGGAAGACCGGGATCTTCATGCGTTCGCGCAGTTTGCGCTCCACCGTGAAACACTCCGGGGCCTTGATGTCCTCGAGATTGATGCCGCCGAACGTAGGTTCAAGACCGGCGATGATGTCGACCAGCTTGTCCGGATCGGTCTCATTGATCTCGATGTCGAACACGTCGATGCCCGCAAACTTCTTGAAGAGTACGGCTTTGCCTTCCATGACCGGCTTCGATGCCAGCGCCCCGATGTTGCCGAGGCCCAGCACGGCGGTGCCGTTCGTGATCACGCCCACCAGATTTCCGCGGCTCGTGAAGCGGTGCGCCTGCAGCGGATCGGCCGCGATTGCCTCGCACACCCCGGCTACGCCGGGCGTGTAGGCCAGCGCAAGATCGCGCTGCGTGACGAGCGGTTTGCTGGCGACCACGGAGATCTTTCCGGAAGTCGGAAACTCGTGATAGTCGAACGCCGCCTGCTGTTGTGCCTCTGTCTGTTTCATGTTTTTGTTCCGAGCGCGTGCGCTGGGCCAGTCCCGGCGCGATCCGTTGAGACGATTCTAGAGATCGGCCATAAGGAGATGATTTTGTTTTAATATCGGTCCATCATTTTTTTGTGATGGGTGCGCGTCTTGTCAATGAATTTCGAGTCGGACGAAGTAGTCAGGCGGCTTGGCGCGCGTCTGAAAATGCGGCACCTGGTGCTGTTGCTGCAGATCCAGCAGCACGGCTCGCTGACGCGCGTGGCGGAGCACATGGCCAGCAGTCAGCCCGCCGTCACGAACGCGCTATCTGAACTGGAGAGCATGTTCAGCACGCCGCTTTTCGAGCGCTCTTCGCGTGGCATGCTGCCCACTGCGCTGGGCGCGGTCGTGCTCGAACGGGCCAAGGCGATGCTCAACGATCTCGACCATCTGGCCCGCGAGATGGAGGCAGTCGCTGCGGGGCATGCGGCCCACCTGCACATCGGCGTGATTCCGTTCATTTCGGGGCAGATGCTGTCGGCGGCACTCAAGCAACTGCAAGCGCGCATGGAGCGGCGTCTGACGGTGACGATTCACGAAGGAACGAGCGACCAACTCCTCCTGCAGCTCAAAGACCACATCGTAGACATCGTGATAGGGCGGGCGTCGTCAGCGATCGATCTGCAGCACATCTCGTTTGAGGTGCTATTCCGGCAGCAGCCTCGCTTGATCGCGAGCCGGCGTCTCGCGGCAAAACTGGCGCGCACGAAGCTGGATTGGAGCAGGCTGGTCACGCTGGACTGGATTCTCGGCGCACCCCATACACCCATGAGAGAACAGGTGACGGACCTGTTTCTCGCCGCCGGCATCCCGCCTCCCGTTCCTGTCGTCGAAAGTTATTCGTCGAAGCTCATCGGCGAAATGATTGCCTCAAGCGACGAGGCAGTATCGATCGTACCGGCCGATATCGCGGAAGAACTGGTGCGAATTGCCGGGGTGGCAATCGTACCTTACTCGTTTGTATGGACGCTCCCGCCCATCGCGTTGTTTACCCGCGCCGCAAAATCGCCGTCACCGGCGAGGGATTTGTTCGTTGAGGCGCTACGCAAGACATGCGGGGAGGCATGAGGGGCGGTGATATGGCTTCGCGGATCAATAACGTTCTTGTGGCAGAGCAAGCTTGATTTCTCTCTTCAACTCAGGGTCGACGCGTCTGAATGTGGTGGCAGTCGAAACAATCGACTCTTCCGAACAGAGCACTGCCCATCGAGCCGCCTGGCGAGTTGAGTTGACCCTTGAGGACTTCCCAAGGAATCATGCTATAGCGATGAGGGGCGTTGGGGTCGGCGTAGTAGATCGTGTCATGGTCGTCGACACCAAAGATAACAATGGCATGACGTCCGCCGAAACTGGATTTCGCGTCATATTTGTACACATATCCACTCTGATTCGGGAAAGGGTCTTGAACATAGTCCATGTCCATTAGTGAAACGCCCGGGCGAAAGACACTCGCATACAAGGGACCATACTTGCCGAGGCTATCCGCGACGAATGTCGTGTCATATTGGCCTCCGGCCAATATGACCGGTCTGATAAGCCCTGGAAGGAAGGCATCCAGAACGCTGAATCGTGCGTCGGAGCCGGCAGCTTCCCACTTGTTCTTGAGTGATCTTAAATGTTTGCGGTCGGCGCTCGCACCACTCGTTGCATACATTTTGCTAATGATGGCAGTCAACACCGAGCGGTAATCATATGGTTTCTTGGCGGCTGCCAGTTCAGTGATGATTTTACGCAGCTCATGTAACTCATGCCATTGCGCACGGCGGGTTTGATCCGCACCGATGTTATGGAAGCGAAGCATCATTTTCACCGCTGTATACCAGCAGGTTGGTCCTTTTTGAGCACCGACCGCTGGAAGGTCGTAGCGGATTGCCATATTTCAGATCTCCTATGAAATAGTGATGGAAGATGCACAAGTGCATTCCGCGTAACGTAGTCAAAAGTCAGTATCGCCCTACGTCATGATCATTGAAGGAGAACACCGTGTGCCGGTCAGATATTCCCGGGAGGTTATTATTTAATCCATCGACACCGGGTTTGTAGACAGGCGGTTAAGCCGACTAGCCAACCACTGTCTCATACGCTTGAACGACTGCTCGCAGGGGGCAGATGCGCCCGTCGAACCTCGCTGCAAGCGTTGACGTGACCTTCGCTTGTTGGCCGATAGCACCAGTTCGATGAACGTGCCGCCGTAAGGGTGTCGGAGTTATCACTGGCAGCTTTGCGGCGGTTTGTGCGAACGCGTACTACCGGCCAACTTGAGACGCTCGGCTCAATCGCCCGAACGGCCGTTTGCGATCAGAAATCTGCCCCAGGATTGGCGACTGCAGACGTTACGAAGGCGTTCGCCCCATCAGAGTCTTCCGCCGGTCGAAGGTTGTCCCTAATTTGCGCGTAACATAGGTAGCCTGATTGGATCTCGACGCTCGTCTACGTCTCTGGAGACGCTTACATGCGACTTGCCGACTTTATCTCGCGAGACATCGGACCGATTCTGGAGCAATGGGAGGCATTCGCCGGCACTCTCCTGCCGGCGGCGGCAAACATGGAATCGTTGGGGTTACGTGACCATGCGGAGCAGATCCTGCACGCCGTGGAAAAAGACTTGCGAACTTCGCAGACCAGGGAAGCCCAGCACGAAAAATCGTTGGGGAACGCCCCTGCACTGAACGACGCCACCGAAACAGCCGCGCAAACGCACGCCCTTCTAAGGGCGCGAGCCGGCTTCAGTATCAACCAGCTCGCCGCTGAATATCGCGCACTGCGCGCGAGCGTACTTCGTTTGTGGATGGACGATTGCGAGCCCGAAGCGCCCGATCTGAACGACATCATCCGCTTCAACGAAGCAATCGATCAGGCACTGGCTGAATCGGTCACCTTCTTCAGCGCCCAGGCGGAGCAGAACCGCAACCTTCTCCTTGGCATGCTGGGTCACGACATGCGGAACCCTCTCCAGGCGGTCCAGGTTACCGCTTCGTATCTGGCCGCGCTCAATGCCGGGGAACGAGTATCGGGAGCCGCCGCCCGTCTGATACGAAGTGGAGCGCGGATCCAGGCGTTGCTCGATGACCTGACCGATTTCAACCGGACCAAACTGGGCATGGGCATCAATGTAATGCCCACAAGCATCGATCTGGCCGATGTGCTGGCTGACGAGCTGGACGAGTTGCGTGCGATTCATCCTGACAGGCAGATTGAGTTGCAGGCGAGTGGTAATTCGCAGGGGCTCTGGGACGGCCGGCGCCTGCAGCAACTGGTTGGAAATCTCGTAACCAATGCCATCAAGTATGGCGCGCAGGACAAACCCGTGCGCGTGACCGTGACATGCGACGCAACGCATGTTCGTATCGAGGTCAGCAACTGCGGACCTGCTATAGACGGCGCAATGTTGACGCGCATCTTCGATCCCCTGACGCGGGGGCCGGAGCATTACGGCACGGACGGGAGTGCGGGTAGCCTCGGACTTGGTCTGTACATCGCAAGCGAAATCGCCAAGGCCCACCACGGTGCGATCGAAGCACGATCCGACGAAGTGGAGACTTCATTTTCCGTGTCACTCCCGCGAGTGGACGGAACTGAGACAAGGAGCTGACGTTTTGCCGCAGCGCGCAGTAGTGCCGGATGTCGATCGTCACACTTTGTGCAGCACAGGGGAGGGCGCCATTAATCTGTCGAGTCCAAATGGCGCCTTTGGGTGGTCGTCCTGGGCCGATTGTCGTCGAGCTCTGTGCGGCCGCAAACAATCATTCGAGGTTAGGCTTAGAATCGCCGACAATCGACCGTCTGTGTGCCGCAGCTATCCTCAGCGGCGAGAACGCCAGGTTGATGGCTTTGGTATGCGTCGTGCAAGCGGGCTACTGCCCGCTCCAGTCGCCGGAGTAAAGGTCATAGACAGACCATCATGTGCTGTAGCGCTGCTCTAGTCGTGTCCTCTCCGACGGTGTTAAACAAGCGGGTCGGGATTGAAATCCCGACGTGCTCGGTGTCGATCGAAAATACACCACAACAGGAGCCGACTCCATGGCGACTTACATTATCTTCACCAAGGAAAGCACGCAGGATCAGGGGGAGCTCGACATCTACCAAAGCAAGGTGGGCGAGACCTTCAAAGATCATCCTGTCAAGATCCTCGCTGCGTACGGGCCCCAACAGGTTCTTGAGGGCGAAGCGCCAGAGGGCGTCGTGATCGTGGAATTTCCGTCGACTGCGACCGCGCGCGCGTGGTACGACAGCCCGGCGTATCAAGCAGTCGCCCAGCACCGGTTCAAGGGTGCGCGTTATCGCGCCGTTCTTGTCGAAGGCATGTGACGAAAGGCTGCGACGCTCGAGCCCGTGGGTTCAACGGGCTCGAGGTGGGACTGACGCGTCAAGAGAGCGTCTGTGTACCGTCCGCAAGCATACATCGCGTATTGCCGGGGCGAGGCGTTTCAAGGTTTAGCTCCGATCGGCCCGCCGTCGGCCAACATGCGTCGTTCGATGGGACTCGCACCGAGACGGATCGGCCCGACTTGATTTGAACGTCGACGTTTTCGCGGTGTACAACCCATGCGAGCACCGCAGTGAGTAAGCCTCGTAGTTGAACATGAGCGGGCTCGTACCAGCAGCGGTAGTGGCGAGACCGAGCATCAGAAGCGCGGGACCAGCGACGCCGCCCGCGACGATCGCGCCAGGCAGCCAGGGAATCCCGGCTGTCTGAATCCGGCTTTCGTTTCAGCGTTCCCAGCAGTATGTCGCAAGCGTTGGACGAGGATCACAACGGAGAGTCCAAAACCGCTCCCGATGCAAAACAGCCTGCAACCATGAAGGGAGATACGCCATCAACGAGCATCTTCGCAAGCGGCGTCGTTGCGCCGGAATGCGCGGCCCCGAGAAGCGCCATAAGGCGGTGTTGCGGCGAACGTGCATAAAAAGAAAACCTTGGCGGCTATGAGGTCAACAGATCTTCAAGACGGTCAAATTGCAGTGGCTTCAATACGTAGCCGTTGAAGTCGCCAAGACTGATGCCTTGCTCCAAACCGACGTGCCCCGTCATTGCGAGGATTTGCGAATGTCGCGAAGAGCCATCGCGTCGCATCTCGGCGCAAACGTCTCGACCATCTGCGTGTCCTAGATGAAGGTCGAGGAGTATCAAGTCGAATGTAGCTGCGCGTGCAAGCTCAACTGCTGCCTGCCTGCCGTATGCAACCGAAGCTTCGTGCCCGATCGCTATCACGCGGGCGGCTAGAGCATCGGCCGAGCCTGGATCGTCGTCAACAATCAGGACATTCAAGACATATCTCCCTGGATACCTTTGCGCAGCTCATAATATCCTTTACAACCTCCAGGCTCGCTTTCGCACCGGGCAGGATCCTTGGGCTCGCGCAAAAATCGGAACGCTGCCGTGAAAACGAGACGTTCGGCACTGCGGCGATCCGTCCAACGACACTTTGGCAAAAGCCGCTCGCGCCGTTTCGCGCGTAAGCTGGGGCTCCTGACTGCATATTGATGTGGTTGCCTTTAGCCCGCAGGTTCTACGTTTCGTCGCGAGCCTGACGAGCCCGGTCAATGGCCGCAAGTAAAGCAGTCAGCGACACCGGCTTCCCGACATGGGCATCAAAGCCAGCCTCCAGCGCTTCGGTCACGTCTTTGTCGCGCCCAAATCCGGTCAAAGCGATTGCTGGGATGGTTGCCGTTTGAGGTAACTTCCGCAGTTCTACAATGAGTTCATAGCCGCTCATTCCCGGCATCCCGATGTCCGAAAGGATGAGATCGAATGGTGCTTCGGATGCTGCGGCTAGCGCTGCTTTCCCGCCGAGTTCGGCTCGAACTTTTGCGCCTTCCATTTCCAGCAGCGTGCGGAACGCGTCGAGCGTATCGGCAGAATCGTCGACGAGCAGCACGCGCAAATCCTTAAGGATGTTTCCGTCCACCTCGGGGCGCCTTAGTTCCTCAGACAACGGGGTTGCGATTTCGGGCAGTCTCACGCAGAACGTCGAACCTCGCCCGACGCCGTCGGATTTCGCGGTGATCTGCCCTCCATGCATTTCCACCAGCTGCTTCACCAGTGAGAGGCCGATCCCCAGGCCCCCATGCTCCCGGGCGGCGCCAGTTTTCGCCTGACTGAACATGTCGAAGACGCGAGGAAGAAAATCAGGTGCGATCCCCTGTCCGGTATCTTCAACCTGTACGCATACAAATCCATCTTCCGGCAAAAGCGTCACGCCGACGCGGCCGCCCGCCGGGGTGAACTTCAGCGCATTGCGGATGATGTTCCAGAAGACCTGTTCCAGACGGACCGGGTCAGCCTGTATCTGCACAGGGCCGTCCATACCGGATACAGATAAGTCAATGCCAGCAGCGGTCGCATCAGATGCGCTCGCGTCAACCACTGTGCGCACGGTCGCTGAGATATCGACGCCGGTCAGATGTAGCGCAAGCTTGCCGGTTCGCGCCCGCGATAGATCAAGCAGATCGTCAATAATCTTTGCCTGCCCGACGACCGAGCGGAGGATCACTCCGGTTGCGTTTCGAACGAGCGGACTTTCGCGCAATTCCGGTGCGCGCGTCAGCATCTCCGCCTGTACGTGGATCAGGTTCAGCGGGTTTTTCAGTTCATGCGACAGCACCGCAAAGAATTCATCTTTCTGCCGGTTCGACGAAACGGCGCGTGTGCGGACCCGCCGTTCCAGCTCGAGCTGGTTAGCCTGGCGGCTTTCAGCACTTTTCCGGTCCGTCAGATCCCGCGCAATTTTCGCGTAGCCCCGGAAGCCCCCCGTGTCGATCGCCGTCACCACGCCACTGCAATAGATCTGCCTGCCGTCCTTGCGCACATGCCACCGTTCATCTTCGGCGCGGCCTGCACTGCTGGCGTTCTGCCTCTCGGCCAGCGGCACACCCCGTTCCCGGTCTTCCGCTGAAAAGATCAGATCGACCGGTTTTCCGATCATCTCTGCCTCTGCATAGCCGAACACGTTCTGCGCACCCCGGTTCCAGCTTACGATCACGCCGTCCAGGTCCTGTACGATGATCGCGTAGTCGTTTGTGGTGAGTGCGGCAAACTTCAACCGTTCTTCGCCTGCTCGCGCCACCTCTTCCGCGCGTCGCCGCGCCGTGATGTCGATCAGGGTCAGCACCGCGCCCTCAATGCGATCGTCGAGTGTCCGGTACGGCATCAGCCGCGCGATGAACCACTGTCCATCGTTCGTGCTGACTTCCCGTTCCGTCGCCTTGAGTTCCTCGAATGCCGCCGCCGCATCCTGCGCAAGTTGCGGATAATCCAGGCGGTGCCGGAGATCCAGCAACGGCCGGCCGATGTCAGTCCCGATCAGATTGAAGATGCCGACGGCAGGCGCGGTAAAGCGCTTGATGCGCATCGACCGATCGACAAAGATCGTCGCAATGCCGCTCGACGCGATGAGATTCTGAAGGTCATCGTGGGCTCGTGCTCGTCTTCGACCTTCGTCTGAAGCTCGGCATTCACTGTGACCAGTTCCTCATTGACCGACTGGAGCTCTTCCTTGCTGGTTTCGAGTTCTTCCGTGGCTGAACGCATTTCCTCGTTGATCGCCTGCAGTTCCTCGTTCGACGCTTTCAGTTCCTGGGTCGACAGGTTCGATTGTTCAACGCTGGACTGCAGCAGTTCTTTCGTGCGGATCAGTTCCGTTTCGAGATGCGACACGACCCGGCCGTGGCCAGGGCCGGGCGCCTCATCACGTGGACCCTTGCCGTCGGGTTCCTCGAATTCATCGAAGAAGATGGCGACGACATCGCCGCCGGCCGCGTCGTCGTGGAATGGATGGACAGACAGGTTGACGTAGGAGGAGGCGTCACCCCGAGAAAACCGCACCCGTTTGACCTCGACGCTTTTGCCATCCTGTAGCGCCTGATAGAGCGCAGTTCTCAGTTCGAGACGGAGATCGGGATTCACGACGGTCAGCAGATTATGCGAAGGCTCGCCGCCGACGTAACGCAAAAATCGCCCGACGCGCTCGGACATATGCAGGATTTCCGCGTCGCGGTCAACCAGAATGCTCGGTGGCGAGAAGTGTTCGATCACCCGCTGATGCAGCGGCGCAAACGAAAAACTTGCCGGCCTCGGCAAAGGTCGCGCGACATCGACGTGCGATGCCTGCGGTATTTTTCCGGCTGACCCCAACGCGGGCGTCACGCGCATTCTGTGAGCGGCAGGTTTTGCACGGTAGATGCGGTTTTTCTTGTCAACTGGCGCAAACAGGTCGCCCGCTATCTCGGCTGACTCGGAATTTCCCAGAAAAAGATGCCCGCCAGGGCGCAGCGAGAAATGGAACGTCTGCAATACCTGCCGCTGGACATCCCGGTCAAGATAGATAAGCAGGTTGCGACACGTCACGAGGTCGAGTTGTGAAAAGGGCGGATCGCGCAGGATGTTGTGCGCCGCAAAGAGGACCTTTTCCCTGAGCGCCTTGCTGACGACGTAAAAGCCCCGTGTGTGGGTGAAAAACTGCCGCAGCCGGGAGGGCGGCACATCGGTCAGGATCGACTCGAGATACCGGCCGGACCGCGCCGACTCGATGGCGCGTTCATCGATGTCGGTGGCGAATACCTGAATGCCTGGCTGGGGACTTTCTTCACCCAGCCGTTCGCATAACAGCATGGCGAGCGAATACGCCTCTTCGCCCGTCGAGCAACCAGCCACCCAGGCGCGAACCTGCTCCCCGTCATCCCTGCCTTCGAACATGCCGGGCACGACCTCCCGCTCCAGGGCTTCGAACGCTTCGCGATCGCGGAAGAAATTCGTGACGCCGATCAGCATGTCACGAAGCAACGCCCGATTTTCGTCGGGATGGCGCTCGAGAAACAGGAGGTAAGAAGGCAGATCAGGAAGCGCATTCACCTGCAGGCGGCGTTCGATGCGCCGCAGTACCGTCGCGCGCTTATAGTGACGGAAGTCGTGTCCGGTGTAATTCCGCAGTCCCTTAAGGATTTCCTGCAACGCGCTTTCCGCCGCCGCGGCGTTTTCGCCTGGCGGGGCGGCAACTACCGGAAGCTCGCCTTCAACCACAGGTAGTTGGATCAACTGCGCATTGGCCCACAATTCGATCAGCTTTTGCGGCAGATCGACGACGGGCAGCGACATATCGATCAGCCCGGTCGCGATTGCGCTTTGCGGCATCTCGCCGTACTCCGCGTCGTCCGGGCTCTGAGCCAGTGTGACGCCGCCACATTCCTTGATCCGCCCGATCCCGACCGTGCCGTCACTGCCTGTGCCGGACAGGATCACGCTGATGGCGCGAGTGCCATGAACGTCTGCCAGGCTCCGGAAAAAACGGTCGATGGCCACGGGCCTACCTGAAGAGCGCTCCGCCGGCGTCACGCGAAGATAGCCGTCGAACATGGACAGGTCATTGGAGGGCGAAATCAGATAGACGCTGTTCTTCTCGATGTGCGTGGGCTCGCGAACCTGCCTGACGGGCATGGAGGTTACCCGCTGCAGCACCTCGTCAGCACGACTTTCGTACTTCGGGGAGAGATGCAACACAATGACGAATGCCATACCGCTGTCCGCAGGCATCTGCTCGAAGAGCCGAAGAAGCGCCTGAATGCCGCCCGCCGACGCGCCGATGCCTACGACGGGAAACGTCGGTGAAGCGGAGGGCGTAAGCGTTGCGCCCGAGCGCTCGGAGCCCGGCTCAGAGGATGTGGTAGCTGTCATTTGGAGACGATCCGCCGACGATAGGCGGGCCAGTTTGCGTGAGACGGAGAAAGTCGGATACTCAGCGTACACCGGCCTACGCCGGGAGGGAAGCACAAGCCAAGCCGGCACCCGACGGTCGACTGAAGTTCGTAATAATGACCGGGGCTCGTATCGCCAGAAGGAGAAATCGGCAATAGTCTAGTCGGAACGGGGGTCGCTCCGCCCGCTAAATTAGCGTACGCAGGAAATTGTCGGTCGGCAATGTGCCAGACAAGAGACGCTCGCAAATATGGCGCGACTGACTCAATTGGGTCGCGTGCTGCCCGTTGCAACCGGGCGTCTGAAGCTTTGGGTGCAGATGCATGGGCAGCACGCGGTCAGTACCGTTCTTGCTGCGACGTTCGGAAGTCTGTTTTTGCAGCAAACCCGTCAGCATTGCGGCCCATCAAGCGTTTTGCACAATCGGTGTCGGTAGAAATTCGACAAGCGACGGTAGACCGTCCATCTCGCTTCAACGGACGGTCGCGCGCGACCCGACGAGCACAAAGGTGAGGTCCCACAAGATCAGCGCAAGCGCACGTACGATGCAGCGCAGCCGTTCGCCCTCGATCGTGCCAAGCGGGCAGTTTCAGAGTGCGGTCCTTGCCGTCCAGGCCACGTTGGCCCGCACAGACTGTCAAGCGCCGCCCGATGCCGCCGGCAGTCCCTCCGTCTTCCACCGCAGCATGCCGCCAGCGAGATTGGCCACCTTCCCGAAGCCTGCCCTGGTCAGTAACACGCTGGCTTGGGCCGAACGTACTCCGGAGCGGCACACGGCCACGACTGGCCGCTCGCGATCCAGTTCGTCCAGCCGGCTCATCAACTGCGAAAGTGGCACCAGCTTCGCGCCTGGCAGGTGGCCCAGACGATCGATGAACTCCGGCGCCTCGCGCACATCGACGATCTGTAGCGTTGCCCCGTACTCTAGCAGCGCCATCGGCTCGATTTCCCACACGCCGCTGAAGCGCAGCGTCAGGGGCGCCCAGTCGGGATTATCGGCCGCAGCCGCGTCGTCCTCCGGTTGTCCGCAGCGCAGGTTTGCGGGCACCGCCACGGCCATCAGCTTGGGATGAGGCAAATTCAGGTTGTTCATATGGCCCGTGAAGTCGCCGACGTCCACGGCGCCGCCGAGGCGCGGGTTGAAGCGCTGCTCCTCGGCCACGCTGGTGACGGTGATGCCGCGATAGTCGTGCGCAGGATAGAGCAGGCAGTCGTCGGGCAGCGTCAGGATCTGCCCGCGCACCGATGCGAACAGCAGGCGCGGGCTCCCTTGCTGGAAATCGGTGCGGCCACAGCCGCGAATCAGCAAGCTGTCACCGGTAAAGGCCATGCTCTGGTCGTCCAGAACATAGGTCAGGCAGCCATTGGTATGACCGGGCGTTGCGCGCACGGTCAGGTGGCGCATGCCGAAGTCGATTCGATCGCCGTGCTGCAACGGCCGGTTCACTCCCTCGGCGCCGACGACCGCGGCGAGTGCGATCAGGCTGCCGCAACGCTGGCGCAAGCGCCACGCGCCGGTCACGTGGTCGGCGTGCACGTGCGTGTCGAGCGTAGTTCGCAGTCGCAGTCCCAACTCCTGCAGCAGCGCCAGGTCCCGCGGCACCTGCTCGTACACAGGGTCGATCAGAAGTGCTTCACCGCTGTCACCCAGCAAGTAGGTGTAGGTGGACGAGGCAGGGTCGAAGAGCTGGCGAAAGATCATCGCGGACCTCTGAAGGGGGAGGGAGGCACGACGGCCCAGCAGGGGCTGCCGTGCCTGCGCTCAGCCCGGCTGCCGGGTGGTGCGCAAGTACGGCTTGATGGTCTTGAAGCCAGGAAAGGACTGCTCCGCCTCTTCGTTGCTTACCGCGGGCGTGATAATGACGTCCTCGCCCTGCTTCCAGTTGACCGGTGTGGCTACTTTGTATTTCGCGGTTAGCTGCATCGAATCGAGCACGCGCAGGATTTCGTCGAAGTTGCGGCCAGTGGTCATCGGATAGGTCAACATCAGCTTGATTTTCTTGTCAGGCCCGATGATGAAGACAGAGCGCACGGTGGCGTTGGTGGCGGCGGTGCGCCCCTCGCTCGTCTCGCCCGCATCTGCCGGGAGCATGTTGTACAGCTTGGCCACGGCCAGATCGGTGTCCCCGATCATCGGGTACTTGACGGCGGCTCCCTGAGTCTCTTCGATGTCTGCGGCCCATTTGGCGTGGTCTTCGACTGGATCGACCGACAGGCCGATCAGCTTGGCATTGCGTCGCGTGAACTCCGGCTCGATTTTCGCCATGTAGCCCAGTTCAGTGGTGCAAACCGGCGTGAAATCCTTCGGATGCGAGAACAGGATGGCCCATTGGTCCCCAATCCAGACGTGGAAATCAATGATGCCCTGCGTGGTGCTCGCGGTAAAGTCGGGGGCGACGTCGTTGATACGAAGTGACATATGGCCATCCTGTGAAATAGTCGATTTTGCGGAAGACTTGATCGAGGCCTGCAGATCTCGCTCGATTGGATCGGGGACGAGCGCCCCTTGATTTCCAAACTATATTCACCCACATCGAAATCCGGCCGGGCTCTCGTCTGCGGACGGCAGCGTTAGAAACGAAGCCCCCAATATACGATTATGGGCGTTTAACGAAACTGCGCGGCATTTAATGACCGTCCGTTTGTTCGGCGGCACACAGAATCAGCCGGCTGAGCGACTTGTGTACGTCGGAAACGGTCGGTTTAGTGGCGTGAGTTGGGCGGTGGCTCGGGGTCGCTCACAATCTTCCTCTTGGGCAGCGGCCGGCTAGGAGCGGACAATTGCCGGCAACAACGGATTGCCTCCGGCCACGTTGCTATCCGGCTGGCGCTGTGGGCGCTGTGGTCGCTGTGGTCGCTCGCTGAGCCGGGGACTTGAGTTTGTACATCCTGGAACTTTTCGCGGCATTTCGGCCGCCGCGCAAGATGCAGTCGTATCGCATACACGTCCCGTGTAGCCTCCTTTCCGGCGAACGTCCGCCGCGCCCCCACAAACATCGCAAACCGGTCGGCGGTATTCGTTCGCGGAACGCGGAACAGTACGTTCGCGGCGATCGCTTGCGAACGACAAAAAGCGATATCTGCGTTACCGACGACATCAAGCGAATGAGGCAAGCGGGTGCGCCACGCCAGTCACGCGAAGGTGCGAGAACCGCTGCCCGTCGCGACCGAGGTCGACACATCAGCCCATTAAACCGTCATCGAAATGCGACCAGACAACATTTGAGAGGAAAAGTGAAGCTAACGGTCTCTGGCGCAAGCGTTGCCGTCCGTCATCGACAGCGAGTCGTCCGCGGGACGGGAGCGGCGAGGCCAGTCTTCAGGCGCCGGAGTTCTGCGGCGCAGCTTGTCAAACGGCGCCCATGCTCGGTTTAAGAGAGCAAGGGATGCTGGTAGAGGGGACGCCGTCTGGGCTAGACAATCGCTATCTTGTACTGATCTCCCGAAAACCCTCACCGTTAAGCCGGATCCCGCGCCGCATCCCCTCGGGTGCGTGCACTGAACGCCGCATCGAGCTCGCGCGTGCGTTTGACTTCGCCTCCCTGCAGATGCATCGACGTCATCGCCGCCGACGCCAGGCGCAGGTATTGCGCACGATCGTGAGCTCCGCCCACGCGAGCGATGGCCTGACCGTCCGGCTCATCGGTTTCGGCCGCCGCTCGACCGGTCAGCGCGCCGAGCGGGCCGACTGCAATCTATCGACCGGTGAAGCGCTCATCATTGCCACCGCGAGAACTACAATCTCTCCGCCGCCAAGGCATTCGAGGATGCAGTGAACGTCAGATGAATGTCGACGATCGATTTTGGTCGCTGCGGCGTAACGGAATCAACGCACGGCGGGCCAGGCTGCGCCCCCATGCCGACCGTCCCTCCTTGTGGGCACATGCGTACCTGCGCGGCTGCGTCAAAAAGCGCTGTCCCGGCTTGACGCAGCTGCGCTGAGCAATGGACCGCGAATTTCACCGTGTAGCCGCACGGCCTAACTCTCGACACCAACATGGCCGCACGATCCAATGCACGCGGCAACTTAAACGTCCCTGGCGATCGCTTTCCGCGCGACAAGGCCCAACCATGCGGTGATTCCGGAGCGGCCTGCAATGCTGACGGTGCGTCTTGGTCCGAGGAGGATTGCGCCAACACATAGCGCAAGGAGAAGCGTCACGCGCGGTGCGTTTGCCAACGAAGTCACGACGCTGGCCACCGCCGAGCGCGTCTGCACGCGAACAGCCGGGACCGCGAGTGGAGCGCGGTTCGCTACGAGCAACGCCTCGCGCGACGCCGCCATGCGCAGTAGGATTGCGGTCTGGACTTCCGTGGGGGTACGTTCGTAGTTCAACTCAGCGCCTCCTTCAGTGTGTCGAGATCGTCGCGGATTTCCCTCTGCAAAACATGCAGTGAGCGTCCAGGTTTCTGCGACCGGACGATAACGAAGGAGACGATCGATAGAGCCAGCCACATCACGGCAACGCCCCATACAACGTGCAGAAAATAGGGCGTTCCCCAAGCCGTCGCGATGACCGCGATGCATACAAACGAAAGGGTGAAAAGGCCAGCGACCGCGAGGGCGACAAGCGCGCTTAACTCGCGGACAAGACGTTTCCGGGTCTCCTCCAGTTCGACACCGAGGAGTTCGCCATAATCGGTGGCCCGTTCGACACAGAATCTGCCGACGTTCCGCCACTGTGTGACTTTCGAACGCATGGACATGCTGGAACTCCTCGATATCGCTTGTTTCACAAACGCGGCGATGGCCAGCCGACCGCTGTCGTCTGCACCCCGACATTCGCGCCGAAGTACAGACGCAATCCCCTTACTCCCGATCTCTTCAGTCGTCCCTTGAATTATTGGACCTCGCGCGGTTCACCGAACGAAGCGCGCCGAGTACGAAGCCGATGCCGGCAGCCACTGCCAACGCAGCGAATGGCCGCTCCACCGTGGCTTCGCGAACGACATCCGCCAGGTCGGCGTAGACTTGCTGTGCCTTTCCGCTCAACTCCCTGGCTTTGCCGCTGACTTGCGCGCCGGCATCGCCCAGCAGATCGCCGGCGGCTTGCTGCACGTCACCGACAGCCTCGCGTAGCGTTCCTTCTCCTTCAGTCGTTTCCATTGCCTACTCCTCCAGTGGGTGCGATCGGGCCGCACAGGGAAATGCGCCTGACTGAGCAGTCGAGCCTTCGCTGTCCGCACAGTCCGCTCTACGAGCGGGACGCCGTGCTAGAGGTTGCGCAAAAGTTAGACCCGCCTCGACAGCTCGTTAGGCGCACACCACGCCAGGCGCCTTTAGCACTGTTTCGTTGAATGTGATGCCAGAACGCAGATCACGAGTTACATGAGGGGGTAAAAGAATGCCAGGAATACCAAACATGCCGTATCCGCTGACTCGATCCGTGGCGTTCGCCGCCGGAACGGAATCAGAATGCCAGTGAAGTCGCCGGCGTTTCCGTTCGGTAGCGGCATGCGCCGCTCATCGTGCCCGCTGCAATGTAGGTAGCAGATCCTGACCATGGCGCATCACGAGATGTTCGTCCAGAAATCGGAACGACTCGGTCTCAGCATAGATCTGGTGACCGGCATAGAAAACTGTCCGCGAGTTGATACCGGCGACTGAAGCGACGGGTAGCTCAAGCGTTCCGACGCGGCCATCGAATCGCCCGCGCATGACCAGCTCTTTCGTAAGCGGAAAAAACACCGTCGTTCCTTGAAGTCCGAAACCGGGTGCGTAGAATCCGGCCTCCATTTCCATGTCGTCCCACGACAGCGTGACGGGACGATCAGAAGTGATGAAACCGCCGGAGCCGTGCGCGGCTTTCGCCACGATCCAGCTACGTCGATGCAGCAGGTTGTACAAGGTGGTGACTGACTGCAAATCCCGCGCGAGGTGCCCGGTGGTGTGTGTGGCGACTGTCTCGTCGCCTCGCTCGACGAGACTCCTGAGTTCCTCGTAAGTGCAGTGCGCCGCGTCCTCGATGCCGGCCTCGGCGGCTTTGCCCTTCTGTGATTCCCAACCCTGCCGATTCGCAATACCAAACTCGCTTAGCCTGCGAGCAGTCTCCTGCATATAGTGGCGTATCACTTCCGTGCGCTCCGCGCCGAGCACCGCCAACTGCGCGATCAGCCTCAGAATGAGCGCACGGTCGGCATCGTCGGAAAAGTCGCCCTTGCTGTTCGTACGGGCCAGCGCTGGAGCCAGTTCCGATTCGAATTGCGCGTAGCCCTGGTCCGCTGAACAGGGGTTTTCTCCCTCCATCGCGACCTGATTGAATTTGCGTTCTGCCGCAACATTTTGTGGCGTCGAGACGAAAGCATGTTCGACCGACGAGTCGACGATATACAACTGCGAGTTTTTATCGCGATTACGAGTGAACCCGCTTAGATAGCACCCGAGAATGCGCGCGGCTTCGCCGTCTTTCGCGCCATCTAATTTCGTCTTTGACACAAGGCCTCCAGCAGGAGGATGGGTGAGCGCATCGCGTTGGCCCGTTCGGAGCATCATATTCGCGGACGATTTCTGAGCTTGACGAGAACTCTTCAGAGCCGACAGTCCCCGACCGCAACGTTCAGCACGAGCCGATCACGACCGATAGCCCCTTTGGCGGAGTACTTGCGGGCGTTAGTCCCTCGTTTACATGGAACCGCCCGCAATGAAAATTCAATGCAGGTTGAGTCTCGGCGTACCTTTGGTTTGCAAGGAGCGCAAGGGATGGACCTCTTCCCTCAGATGAAATCGCCTTCAGAAGAACGCATAGCGAAGCCGACATCGACGGCACCGCAGATCGCGAAGATCTACGGACGAGCAGACATCAGGGAGAGGCCACTGGAGTACTGAACATTATCGTCACATACGGGGGCGCTTCACGCCTTTTATATGTATCAGCCCGCTGCGTGGCTAACGTTCAAGAGGCGCCGCACCGAAGTCCGCAGCGTTTCAACAGAGACAGGCCTGAGCCAGAACTCGTCGCAAGTCCCTCGTTCGCGCAGCTCGATGGATTCGGTGCGTGCGAGAATAAGAGGAATTCGCGCGAGCGCGTGCTTCGACCT
Source organism: Paraburkholderia sp. TE9906 (assembly GCF_056279605.1). NCBI lineage: Bacteria > Pseudomonadati > Pseudomonadota > Betaproteobacteria > Burkholderiales > Burkholderiaceae > Paraburkholderia > Paraburkholderia sp. TE9906. The sequence goes on along the minus strand of NZ_JBWCCT010000005.1, from coordinate 449,879 downwards.
GAGATGCCGGCAAAATTCGACCCCGTCCATCACGGGCATAGTCCGGTCGCTAATGATAAGCGCCGGCTTCTCCCTTCTTGCGACGACGGGCCCCCAAGTCCATTTCTGGCACTGACGACTCGATAACCATCCCGGCGAAGAATGCCATTCCATGCGCTCAGGCGCTCGGTTTCGTCAGCCACAATCGGCACGTTTTTCATTGTCGTCTCATAGTTGTTCTAACAGCATCTCGGGCTGCGAACATCAGACTAACAATTTGTTCGCCATCATTCCGTGCGGCGGCGCACGAGCGCGGCGCGGAACGGCCAGATTCTTGCGGCGGGCATGCGGGACCCTGAGCGCACTGCAAGTTGCCCGGAGCACGCGGTAGCATTAGGGAACGGCGAGTCGCCTCCGCAACCGGGTATCCGTTTGGTTATAGATTTTTCCAATGATTTAGGTCCTGCTCAGGTTTGGCGCTAATCTGGAGATCACCGAGATGGACGAACCGCGCATTACTACTAGTCCCGGTGGGCCCCGTCAATCTTCACACCGCCTCGCGTCCCTCTCTCTTGCGGCCGCAGGAGCGTTATGGGGTACCGGATTTCTCTTCGGAAAGATTGCTTTTAGTGAGATGTCGGTCACAGAGAACGTGACATTTAGACTTCTCTTCGCCACGGTTGCCCTCCTGCCCGTTCTGCTCAGAACGTGGAAACTGTTTCAGGGGCGAGATCTATCGGTTCTCGTGCTTGCGGCTGTGGTCGGGGTGCCAGTCCAATTCCTCATCCAGTTCAAGGGCGTCCAACTGACAACGGTGTCACACGCTTCTCTAATTATTGCCATCGTGCCCGTGCTTCTCGCTTCGGGTTCGGCCATGTTTTTGCACGAGCGTCTCGACAGAGCCGAATGGGCCGTCCTTCTTCTCTCCGCGGTTGGGGCCGTTCTGATCGCGGTGTCAACCCCTCGTGGGCGTGGGGCGCAACCGAACTTGAAAGGCGACATCTTGGTACTGCTCTCAGCGTTGGCGGCGGTGGTAATGATTCTCGCGACCAAGAAACTGGTGAAGAGTCGCAGTCCCTTCAACGTGACGGCGTCCATTCTCACAGTGGGTACCTTTTTCCTCGTGGTCTATGCGGAGATCTGGCAACCATTACGCTTCCGGTTCTCCCCTATAGCTTGGGCGGGGTTGGCGCGCAGGGCATTCTCGCCACCGCAGCTGCCTATCTGTTGTGGAATTGGGGATTGTCCAAAATGCCTGCTTCGCGTTCGGGCGTATTTGTAAATCTGGAACCCGTGGTGGGGACCTTTCTCGGCGTGTTCATTTTGCACGAGTCTCTCGGGCTAACCGCCGTACTTGGCGGAGTGATCGTCGTCGGATCGGCAATCTTTTTTAGTCGACGTCCTGGGCGCCAATACCCATGAGGCCGCTGCAACTTCACGTGTGCGCCCAAAAAAAGTGCCACCACTCCAGAATCGCCGGTGCCAGGCCGTCAGTTCGAAGGGCCGGCGGCGATTTTCTTCTGACTTCGCTCGGCTTCATGCACCTGCCGACGCATCTCCAGGACGGCGGGCGGGGCCACCCGGCGACGGGCCAGCGCCCATGGGAGAGCGCTGATCATGGTAAACACATCGTGTACGAACGCGCCTTCGCGCCACAGAAGCGCGAAGGCGCGCGCCGTAGCGGACCAAGCTTCGCGCCAAGGCAAACGCAGCCAGGAAATCCATGCTGTATTGCGCGCCAGCAGCCGTCGTCTCAAGCGGCTATCGCGCGCCCGCGACGGATGATGATGCACGACCGCTGAATCCATGTAAACGATCGCACTGCCGGCTGTGAGCACGTCGAGCGCCACTAGTTCTTCTTCACCTCCGATAAAAAGGCGCGGCTCATAGCCGCCGACCGCCCGGAACACGTCGGTCCGGAAAATGCAAGCGCCGGCTATGTACCCCGTCAAGGGCGGGCCGGGCAAATCACCTTGGTCCAGCGGGCTGTTTCGCATACGGACGCACGTCTCATCCAGTTCCAGCGAATCGCCGACGAGCACCCGGGCGCTCAGCACCGCGACGCGAGGCGAGGCGTCGAGCAGACGAACCGCCCGCGCCAAAGAGCCGGCCTCCCACCACATATCATCGTCGCAAAAGGCGACGTAGTCGGTCGATACGCAGGCGATGGCTTGATTACGACCCGCGGCGCCAAAATTCGCAGCGCACTGCACGACGCGTACCGTCGGCAGCCTCGCCTCTATCAGCGCGACGGTATCGTCGCTAGAAGCATTGTCGACAACTATCACCGCGGGCTTCTCCGGCAACGCAATGAGGCGCGACAAGCTATGTAGCACTTCCGCCGCGCGGTTATGTGTGAGCACGACAACCGAGATGCGGTGCGCGATTGGCAGGTCCTCTTGACAGGCGTCCATCTTCATTGAAGAACCTCGCGATTTTTCTCACTTTCCCACAGGTCGTGCGCTAGCAGATGATTCCCGTTGAAAGGGGGGGCGAGAATCCGCGCTCAGAATCGCCCTGGCGCTGCCGCGGTTCCGGCACAGCACGACGAAGGTCAGCGACGCAGAATCCGTCGCACTGGACAGCGATGCCTCCACGCTGGTCCCCATGGAAACGCAAACTCCGTCGATGCGGTGTTTGGGAAGGGGATGCGATCCGCGCCCATAAGCACCCGAGGTGGACAGGGCTCATCGACGGAAAACCGGAGCACCAATGCTGTAAAACCCACTGCCAGGGTAGGCGGCAGAGAAGCAAGGCGAGTCCCTTCATCTCGAACGATGCGAAAGCGCAGCGGCAAAATCCTCGCTGGCCTCTATCCGCGCGCGGAAATAGCGGGCTGTCAGGCGCAAGCCATCATCGAGCGAAGTGGACGGCTGCCAGCCGAGCAGATCGTGCGCTCGCGAGATATCAGGCTGACGATGCCACGGGTCGTCGGTCGGCAGAGGACGCAGTTCCAGCCGCGATTGGGACTCCGTGATTGTGACGATGCGCTGTGCAACCTCGCGCATCGTGACCTCGTGAGGATTGCCGAGATTCACAGGACCACCCGGATCGTCGTCGAGACTCATCAAACGGATGAACGCATCGACCATATCGTCCACGTAACAGAAGGAGCGGGTTTGTGAGCCGTCGCCGTAGAGCGTGAGCGGCTCTCCGCGCAACGCCTGCATCATGAAGTTCGACACTACGCGGCCATCCGAGGGATGCATGCGTGGCCCGTACGTATTGAAGATGCGTGCGATCCGGATCGACAGTCCGTGCTGGCGCCGGTAGTCCATGAACAATGTCTCGGCGCAACGCTTGCCCTCGTCATAGCACGAGCGGGGGCCGATCGGATTGACATGCCCCCAGTAGTCTTCCTTCTGCGGATGGACCAGCGCGTCGCCGTACACCTCGCTCGTGGACGCCTGGAAGATTTTCGCTTTCACGCGCTTGGCGAGTCCAAGCATGTTGATCGCACCATGCACGCTGGTCTTGGTGGTCTGCACCGGGTCGTGCTGATAGTGAATTGGCGAAGCGGGGCACGCGAGGTTGTAGATTTCGTCGACTTCCACGTACAGCGGAAAGGTCACGTCATGACGCATTAACTCGAAGTTCGCGCAGTCGAGCAGCGGCGCAATGTTGTCCTTGGTACCGGTGTAGAAGTTGTCGACGCATAGCACCTCGTGCCCCTGAGTGACGAGGCGTTCGCACAGATGCGAGCCGAGGAAGCCGGCGCCGCCTGTGACCAGAATCCGTTTGCGGGTGAGTTCTTTCATGGTGATGTGTCCTTCCCGGAGGGACGCCTCAGGCTGGATTCAGGCGGAGACTTGCTGCAAAACGTCGTGCCAGTCCTGCGCAAAGCGGTCGATATGAAAGCGCTCCAGCGCGGTGCGCCGCGCGCCCTGGCCCAGACGCCGCGCTTCGCCGGGATCGCGCAGCAACTCGTTCATCGTGTCGACCAGCGCGTTCACGTCGGTATGCACGAAGCCGTTCTCGCCGTTCCGGATCACGGTGGCCAGTTCGGTGGTCGCAAGACCGACGATCGGCATGCCGATCGTCATTGCCTCGACGATCGCAAGACCCAGGCTGGTCCAGCGAATCGGATTGAAAAAGAATCGATAGCGCGCGCTGAACTCGGCGAGATCGAGATTGCCGATTTCCCCGATGCCGCCGAGCCGCTCCGCATCCATGCCGACCAGATCGAGCGGCACACGCGCACGCGTTTCGGCGAACACGTCCGCGCCGAGCCGTCGGCCACGTTGTGCCAGATGATTCACCACCACGATGCCGCGTTCGAGTTCGCCGCTGTAGCGCACGCCCTCGGGCACCACCACGCCGTGCTCGATCACCCGCGTCGGCGTAACGCCGCAATCCCACATCAACCGGTTGAAATGCGTGACGTGCACCAGCAGCGTGTCCGGATCATCGACCCAATGCCATTGCTGGAATGGATTGTCCTGAGGCGGATCGTGCTCGATATAGACCCGCGGAAGCCGCTGTTGCGCCGGGCTTAACACGTGCTCGCGATCGTATTCCCAGTGGGTCTTGTGCTGGTACAGGATGACGTCGAACTGCTGATCGGGAACGTCGTCGATATCGATCTCGTGCACGTTCTCGCCCCACGGCAGCACGCCGACCTTGCCTGCATAGCCTGACGGATGGCCGGGCTTCGTGACCAGAAAGAAGTCGTGCGGCGTCTGGGTCAGGTAGTACAGATAGTTGCCGTGCACATGCCAGGTCAGAACGCGCAAATGTCGGCAGTTACGCAACATGATGCGACTCCTCGAAGGTCTCCGGGTTCGCTCGTGCATGCAACGCGTTCGGCGCGCCGGGGTGTGCACCGCTATCCTTGGCGAGTTGCACGCACGCAGCCTGGACCACCTGTTGCACGCTGACATTCAGCGCACACGGATGACCATAGGGGCAGTCCCGGAACATGCATGGCCTGCACGCCGGATAGTCGGCGAGCACACGATGCCGTGCGTGATCGAGCGGCGCCCAGCGTCGTGTGTCGCTCCCGGACGCGATCACCACTGAGGCGGTGGCCGTGGCGGCGGCAATGTGCGAGATGCCCGTGTCGTTGCAGACCACCAGACGGGCATGCGCGACGAGCCCGGCAAGGCCGCCGAGTGACGTGGCGCCGGCCAGATGCAGGGCGGGCGCGGTCATTGCGCCGAGCACCGCGCCGGTCAGCGGCGCTTCGGCGGCAGTGCCGGTGACCGCGATCTGCCAGCCGTCGGAGGCCAGTTTGTCGGCCACCTCGGCAAAGCGTTCGGCGGGCCAGCGACGCGACGGCAATTGGGCACCTGGGTGTACCAGCACGAGCCGCTGCGCTTCGATACCATGCTCGGCCACCAGCGCAGCGTATTCGTCACCGTCGTGGGCGCTGAGCGGGAACCACAACTGCCGGTCGATCACGGGCGCGCCCAGCGCGCTCATCAGCGCGAGATAGCGTTCGGACTCCGGCAGCCCGTCAGGCCAGCCGATAAAGACGCCATGCCGCGCCGCCTCGCCAGCCTGCACAAATCCCGCATTGGCGCGCGCGCCGAGTTCGAGCAGCAACTCGTTCGCGACGCCGCCGCTGCCGTGCAACTGGATCGCCAGATCGAATCGCCGCGCGCGCATCTGCGAAAAAAAAGCGGGCAGCCCAGCATTGGATTCCCGCTGTTCGGGAAAACCAACCGCGCCGGGAAACACGATCAGCTCGTCGACGAGACTGGCGTAGCGCTCGACGAACGTTTTTGCCCACGGCAAGCCGATCAACGCGATGTGCGCATGCGGTGCCGCCTGTCGCAATGCCCGCAGCGCAGGCACGGCGCACAGCATGTCGCCGAGTTGCAGGGCGCGAAACACGGCGATCCGGCGTGGCGCGAGCGCCGTCAGAAACGTGGATGGTTTCATAGAAAGAGCACCTTGAAACGGGCGGCGCCGTAAAGCCGCCAGAAGATCGAAAGGAACGGGATTGGAATCGACGTCCATGCCATTTCGGCAATGTGCCGCCAGCTGTGATCGCGTCCGCGCAAACGGATTGCGCAGAAGTAAGCGGTTAGCGCGCACCAAACGAACAACCCATCGAAAGCGACGGTATCCGAGCCGATGAGGCCGCCGATCAGTGCGGCCGATGCGGCGCACAGAATCGCGTAATACAGCAGCGGCGGCCGAGCGCGAATGCGGGTTCTAAACAGTTCGGGATGCTTGCTATAAAGCAGTGCGTCGAACTGGCTCTTGCGCTGCTGCGCGATGCTTACGCCCCAGCGCGCCGGCCGCACGGGATGCACGACTACCGCATCGGCGGCGCGCAGGATCTCGCCGCCTGCGCGCATCAGCGTGAATTGCAGATCGGAGTCCTCGCGCCACGCGCAGGTGAAGCGTTCATCGAAGCCGCCCGTCGTATCGAGAAAGCTGCGCGAGACGAAGGCATTCGCGGTGGCGAACTCGGCGCGTTCAAGGCCGCTCGCGTCCGCTTCGTAATCGGTCGGCAACGGCGGCAGCGGCACGACGATCGTTCCGGCGGCGGCCGCCGCGCCTTGCGCGAGCGCCACGACCCCGGCGCTTAGCCAGTGCGGGTCGGGCAGCGTGTCGTCGTCGGTGAAGGCGATCAGCGGCGAGCGCGCGACCCGCCAGCCGGCATTGCGCGCGCCTGCTGGACCCTGGGTGCGCGTGACCGGCAGGTAGCGCACTGTTAACCCGCGCGCGGTCTGGGCCTCGGCGATGCGCTCGACGCAGGCGCGCGTAGCGTCGTCGGGGCCGTCGTCGCAGACTACGATCTCGTAGCGGTTCGCCGCGAAGTCCTGACGGCATAGCGCGTCGAGACAAGCGGCGAGCATCGCCGGCCTACGATAGGTCGGTACTACCACGCTGACGTCCGGCTGCCCCGGCAATGCACCCTGGTAGCTCGCGCCGATCCGCCCCGCGTCACCGCGCGACTTGACGAAGTTACCGTCCAGGTCCACCGGGCCGTTCGCGAGCGAACTCATGCGCGCACTCCAGGTTTCTCGACGAGGAACGGGCCGATCACGAGCGCATCGAGTGGCGAAGTCCAGAACGATTCGACCGCGTCGCGCGGCGAGTTCACCATCGGCTCTCCGCGCGTGTTGAACGACGTGTTCACGAGAATCGGCACGCCCGTGCGTTGCATGAACGCGGCCAACAGGTCGTAATAGAGCGGATGCTGCGTACGGTTGACGGTCTGCACGCGAGCGGTACCGTCTACGTGACGTACCGCCGGGATGCGTTCGGCCTTCTCGGCGCGTACGTCGAAGACAAACAGCATGAACGGCGCGGACTTGCCGTCGACGAACCACTCGCTCGCGTGTTCTTCCATCACGACCGGCGCAACCGGACGAAAGTCCTCGCGATCCTTGATCTCGTTGAGCTTCGCCTGCATGCGCGGGTCGACCGGCGACGCGAGGATCGAGCGCGCGCCGAGCGCACGCGGCCCGAACTCCGTGCGGCCCTGATACCACCCGATCACCTTGCCGTCGGCGAGCAGGTCCGCGGTATCGCCTGCGATGTCGGCGAGCCTGCGGTACGGCACTTTCGACCATCGCAGGAACTGCTCGATTTCCTCCTCGCCGTATTCCGGGCCGAGGTACGCATGGTCCATCGTCCATCGGCGTCCACGCTCGCCGCGTGCGCTGCGTTCGCGGTAATCGATCCATAGCGCCGCGCCGAGCGCGGTGCCCGCATCGCCGGCGGCGGGTTGAACCCACACGTCATCGAACGGACCGGCGTCGCGCAGCTTCGAATTCATCACGCAGTTCAGCGCGACGCCGCCGGCCATGCTCAGTGTGCGTAGGCCCGTCTGGCGATGAAGCCAGCCAGCCAGTTGCAGCACGATCTCCTCGAGCACGCGCTGCAGGGAATGGGCAATGTCGAAGTGGCGCTGTTCAAGCGGGCCGCCCCGCTCGCGCGGCGGCCCGAAGCGCTCGGTGAGACGCGGCGCGTCGACGGTGTATGTGCCGTCATTGCGATAGCGAACGATCTCGCGGAATATGTCGAGGTAGACGGGCTTGCCGTATGACGCGAGCGCCATCACCTTGTACTCGTCCGACGAATGCAGGAAGCCGAGCCAGTCGGTGACGGCCTCATAGAGCAACCCGAGCGAGTGCGGCAGTTCGACCTGCCTGAGCCGCTCATAGGTGCCGCCGACGAACCGCCCCATGCTCGTCGTCACGCCTTCGCCACGGCCATCCATGGTCAGCACGGCGGTGTCGTCAAATGGCGCGGCGAGGAAGGCACTCGCCTCATGCGCGAGATGATGCTCGACGAAGTGCCATTCGAAAGCGTGCTCCCGGTCCGTGCGCTGAAACCTCTTGCGCAAATGATGCGGCGCGCCGTCGAGCAACTGACCTTTTGCATTGGCGATATAGCTCAGGAACAACGGGTCCCATGGCGACGCGGAAGGGTCGGTCATGCGCGCACTGGTGGGATCGAACGGCAGCTCGATGGTTGCGCCCGGACGGCTGGGCATGCCGCCGAACAGCGTGGGGTCGTACGAATAGGCGACGTGATCGACGTCGGCGAGCGTGATTCCGGCCTCCTTCAGGCAATAGTCGATCGCGTCGAAAGGCAACTGCCAGGTCGAGAACGGCACGGGGCGCTTGGCATGTTTGACGTGGGTGAAGCGCTCGTCTTCTGCTGCGGCGAGCACGACGCCGTCACGCAGCAGGGCTGCGGCGCTGTCGTGATAGACGGCATTGATTCCGAGTGTGTACATGGGCGTTCACAAGAAAAAAGGTTTCAGGGAGCCAGCGGTTCGTCGGCCAGCGGCGGCGCCTCGGCGCAACCGGCGGGCTTGGTCGCGTCGGGGCTTGCATTGGCATTAGGGTCGGCGTTGGCATTGGTCGCAGCCGTCGGCACAGCGGCGCGCAAGTCGAGCGCGGCTTGCACGACTTCGGCGGGCGCAACGCCGAGTAGACAGGCGTGATGCTGTTGCGGACAGACGCTGCGATAACACCAACGGCATTCGACATCGCGAAACAACACGCGATGCGGTGTCTGCCACGGCGCATGCTGCGGATTGGTCAGCGCGTACAGATCGACCACAGGCGTGCTCAGCGCGGACGCCAGATGCACCGGACCGCTGTTGTTGGAAACGAGCACGCTCGCGCGTTCGATCAGCGCGGCTAGCTCGCCGAGGGTCAGGGCGCCACTCAGGTCGTGCAGGCGAGCGCGCACGCCTGGCGCGGCGCTGCGCAGCACGGTCTCGACCAGCGGCCGTTCGCCGGAGCCGCCGGTGATGAGCAACGACGCACCGGTTTCGCGCGCGAGCCGTGTGGCGACATCGCCGAAACGCTCGGGCGGATAGCGGCGCGACGCGGCAGTCGCTCCGGGGTGCAGCACGATCCATTCGGACTCGCGATCGACGCCGCGCGCGGATAGCTGGACGTCGAGCGTGCGCCGGTCCGCTTCGCGCACACGAAAGCGCATGCGCGTATCGGACGAATGCGCGCCGACCTGGCGCACCAGATCCAGCTGGCGCTGCACTTCATGACGCGTGCGCTGCTGGGGCTCCGGTTCACGCAACCAGTCGGTGAGCAACGCATAGGGGTTTTCGCGGCAGTGTGCGAGACGGCGCGGGATGCCTGCCTCGTGGCAGAGCATTGCGGCCGGCAACGGGCTCTGGCTATAGACGGTGAAAATCACGGCTGCATCGAAACCGCCGCGCCTGAGCCGCTCCTGAATCGGGTGTTCGTGTAGTTGCGCGCAGGCTGCGTTCGGCGCATGCGCGACCCATGGCGCCTCATATTCGATCACGTCGTCCACATCGTCGAGAAAGGGGGCCAGCGCCGTGCCGCTGCGCGACGCAAGCAGCGTGATATGACGGTCTGCGGCGGACTCCCGCAATGCGTGCAAAGCCGGCGTGGTCATCAGTACGTCGCCGAGATTATCGGGCCGCACACACAGAATCCGTTTCACGTCGTCGCCCCAGGAGGCGAGCGCCGATGCTTCCAGCGGCACACGAGCGTGAGCCAGCGTCGGCTGTGCAATAAGCAGCGGGGCGTTCATTGCAAGCCTTCGGCAGCGAGCGGCAGTGGGTTGGACGCGCGTTCATGACGCACTACGATCCGCACGGCTTCGTGCAGGTCGGCAGCGCGTGCGAACGGCATACGCAGCGGGCCTTCGATCCATTCGGTCTCATGGCCGTTGTCGAGCAGCACGGTGCGGCAGCCGGCACGGTTGCCGGCCTCGACGTCGTCGAGGATGTCGCCGATGAACCAGCTGCGTGCCAGATCGAGCCGGTGCGCGCGAGCCGCGCGCAGCAACAGGCCGGCTCCGGGTTTGCGGCAATCGCAGCCTACGTTATACGGCGCCACCGTGCCATCGGGATGATGGGGGCACCAGTATGCATCGCTCAAGGTTGCGCCGCATTCGGCGAACAGGCGGTGCAATCGGGCTTCGACGTCATTCAACGCCGGGCGCGCAAACCTGCCGAATGCCACACCCGACTGGTTGCTGATCACGAACAGCGCAAATGGCGACGCGGCAAGCAATGTCAATGCCTCGTGCGCACCAGGAGTCAGCCGCATTAGTGAGGGATCAACGTTGTACGGCACGTCGTCGAGCAGCGTGCCGTCCTTGTCGAGGAACACAGCGGATTGCAGCATGATGCGCGTCCTGGTGAGAACCGTGAGCGGAATGCCGAAGGGATGCCGCAACAGCGGACTCGACAGTGGTGTGAAGCAGTGTCTGTCTCGCGTGCGGCCCTGCGTCAGCTAAACGATGCACCGGCCGCAGCGCGTCTGGGCCTCTGCGTTGCTTCGACGGCGGTTATCGCCGGTGCTGCCGGCGCGGCGTGCGCGACTCGCGCATAAATCTGCGCGAGCGATTCGCCGACTCCGCGCCAGGTGAATTTCGCGTGCGCGCGCGCGAGACCCGCTTCGCCCATCCGGCGCGCCAGCGCGGGGTCGCGCCGTAACTGATCAAGCCGGACCGCGAGCATGACCGGATCGCGCGGCGGCACGAGAAAGCCGGTCACGCCATCGGCCACCGAATAGCGAATGCCACCCACGTCCGCGCCGATCACTGGCGTGCCGCAGGCCATTGCCTCGACCGGTGTAATGCCGAAGGGCTCGTACCACGGCGTCGTCACGAACACGTCGGCCGCGCTGTAGAAGTAGCGCAATTGCGCGCGGCCGCGGCGGCCGACGAACACAGTCTGATCGGCGACGCCGCATTCGCTCGCGATGCCTCGCAGGCGGGCGATTTCGGGGGTGGCGAGTTCGTTCGGCGCGTCGGAATTGCCGCCCACTACATACAGTCTCGCGGACGCGTGGAAGGCCTGCTTGAGTATGCCCACGCCGCGCACCACATTGTCGATTCCCTTACGCTGCACGAGCCGGCCCAGTTGCAGCGCGATGAATTCGTCCTGCTGCCAGCCAAGCGTTTCGCGCGCCGCGGCGCGTTCTACAGGTCTGAATTCGTCGGCATCGAAGCCGCAAGGCACGATCTGAATACGGGCGCGGTCGGCGTGGTAATGCTCGATCAGATCGGCTTCGTCCTGTGGACATTCGGCGATGATGGCGTCCGAGAGCGCGACGAGATCGTCTTCGATCGAGAAGCGTTCATCCGGAAAGCCGTCGTCCGCGCCCTGGTGGATCCTGCGCACCCGTCCGAGCGCATGAAAGGTGGTGACGAGTGGAATGCCGAGCGCCGCCTTCACGCTCAGGGCCGCGAGACCGGACATGAAGAAATTCGCATGCATCACGTCGTACCGCCGGCTTTCGCGGCGAAACAATTCGACGAGAAATGCCGCGAACTCATCCATGAACGGCAGCAGCTGTTCTTTCGGCAATTGCATCGGCGGACCGGCGGGCACATGGATCACGCGCACGCCGTCCATGTCCGAAATGAGCGGAAGTAGTGCACGGTCGCGTCGCGTGAATACGTCGACCTGATGTCCCGCTTCGAGCAGCTGACGCGCGACGTTCGCCACGTAGATGTTCTGTCCACCACTATCGACGCCACCGGCAACAGCGAGAGGCGAAGCATGTTCACTGATGAGAGCGATTTTCATTGTTACCTTCCCGGCATGGAGAGTGGGCACATTGATCTAGGCAGGCTTTTCAGCCGCGAATCTGGATGCCCGCGGCTCAATGCCGGGGGCAGCATGCGGTGTGCCAATCGCTGCGAAAGCACGTTGCTGCCGCCGCAACGCTTTGCGCCCAGCGAATCGAAGTGCTGTGGCGTACCCACCCGTATGAAGGGAACCGCTGTGGCGTTCCCTGTTTCTACAAGCGCGAATGTAAGAACGGGCAGAGCAACGTCGTTAGTACTACGGTGAACGAAATGGTCAACGCTAGTAGCTCAGCGAGAAATACGCTATGCGTGTACCCGTTTTACCGACGCTCAGGCGCACTGCTTGCTCATTCCGACCTCGTATCGCAAACTTTTCCGCATTGATTTTTGCGACGCCATCAAATGCATAGCGGCCCGCGCGTCTATCACTGAACCTCCATGCCGAATTCCACCCGGTTGCCCGCTTCCCGTCTGACTCGCCGCATCGCCCGTGACGTCGCGCTCGCCGTGTGGCGGTATCGTAAGCAGACCATCGTGTCGCTCTTGCTGATGATCGCCGCGAAGTTGTCGATCGTGCTGGTGCCGCTCGCGCTCAAGCACATCGTTGACGAACTGGGGCATCCGGCCTCTCACGCGCTGTTTCCGGTTTTTCTCGTGTTGGCCTATGCGTTGCTGCGATTTTTCGGCGACGCGCTCAACGAAGCACGCGATGTGGTGTTCAGCATCGTCACGCAGCGCACGGTCGCGGCGTTTGCCGAACGGACCTTCGCGCATCTGCATCGGATGAGCGCGCGTTTTCACGCGGGACGCGAGACCGGCGCGATCGTGCGCGACGTGCAGAAAGGAGCCGACGGAATCGGCTTTCTGCTTGGCGTCGCGCTGTTCACGATCGTGCCGACTGCTTTCGAGATCGCGACGATCGTCGCGATCATGGTGCACAAGTACGCGTGGGAATTCATGCTGACGATCGCGATCACGTGCGTTTGCTACGCGGTGTATACCCTCATCTTCACGCGGCGGCGAATCGCATTCCAGCGCGCGATCAACGTGCTGGAAGCACAATCGGATGGCCGGCTCGTCGACAGCTTGCTGAACTACGACACTGTCAAGTATTTCGCGACCGAGGACACCGAAACCCGGCGGCTGGGCGAAGTGCTCGAAAAATGGGTTCATGCGAGAACGGCGAATCAGAACGCGTTGAGCACGTTGCACGTGGGTCAAAGCGCGGTGATTGCGCTTGGCATCGGCGCAGTCATGCTGCTTGGGGCGCAGCATGTTGTGGTAGGCACGATGAGCGTCGGCGATCTGATTCTGGTGAACGCATACATAATTCAGATCTGCATGCCGTTGAACACGCTGGGCTTCGTGTTCAGGGAGACCAACGACGCGTTGGTCAACGTCGAGCGGATGTTCTCGATCCTCGACACGCGAGGACGAGTGGGCGAGGACATCGACGACCCGGCGTCGAAGCCGCTAGTCGTGACTGCCGGGAAAATAGATTTCGAGCATGTGCATTTCGGTTATGAGGTCGCGCGGCAGATTCTGCGCGATGTCGACTTTCACGCTTACGCAGGCAAGACCCTCGCGGTGGTGGGCGGCAGCGGATCGGGCAAATCCACTCTGGTGAAGTTGCTGTTCCGGCTTTATCAACCGGCACATGGGACGATTCGTATCGATGGGCAGGACATCGGCAAGGTCACGCAGCGTAGCTTGCGGGAGGCGATCGGCATCGTGCCGCAAGACACTGTGCTGTTCAACGAGACGATTGCCTACAACATCGCATACGGGCGAGCGACAGCCGCGCGAGCGGACGTCGTGCGTGCAGCGCGCGCCGCGCAGCTCGATGAATTTATCGAACGATTGCCGGATCACTACCACACCCGCGTTGGCGAACGCGGGGTACGGCTCTCGGGCGGTGAGCGCCAGCGCATTGCGATCGCGCGCGCCATTCTGAAGGACCCGCGCATAATCGTGTTCGACGAGGCGACATCCGCGCTCGATACGCGCTCCGAGCGGGCAATCCAGACGGAATTGACGCGTCTCGCGCGAGGCCGCACGTCGATCGTCATCGCGCACCGGCTTTCCACCGTGGTGGACGCCGACTGGATTCTCGTGATGGAGCATGGCCGCGTGGTAGAGCAGGGCATGCATCGCGAGCTGCTTGCGCGCGAGGGCGTCTACGCGAAGATGTGGTCGCTGCAATGGCAGCAGGGCGAACTGGAACATGCGCAGCGCAAGTTGACCGCCCAGTCGGTAAGTCTCGCCGCACTGGCGTCGGGAGTGATCGACGCGTTGCACGATGAGATCGCTGCGCAGCGCGTGACCTTGGACGCGGAACTCAGCGACAGCGATCTGCGCGTGACCGGCGATCCGAGCGTCTTGCAGCCGCTGATCGCCGATCTGTGCCGCAACGAGAGCGCGTACGCGAGTCCGGGGCAGCGCATTGTGTTGCGCGTTGAACGCCACAACAATCACGCGTGGGTCAGCGTGTCCGGCGTGGGAGACAAGCCGGCAGAGCTTTCGCAGCCGGCCGCGCAGAGCATGGAGTCAGCGCTCACCGCAGCTGGTGGCGCCTTTACGCTGATGCCCTGGCGCGGGCGGCTCGCCTATGTGGCGATGCTGCCACTGCTTTCCGTCGCCGATCCCGATCCAAAGGTGGCGCTTGCGCCGCCGCTTCAGCATGCCGAGGGTGGGAGGCCGCTCGAAGGCCTGCTGGTCATGGTCGTCGACGATCAGGAAGAGGCGCGCGACGCACTCGAAGCGGCGCTAAGCGCGAACGGCGCACGCGTGCGGCTCGGGTCGTCGGGCACGGAGGCGATTGAATGGCTCGGAAGTACGCAGAACGCCCAGTGGCCGCATGTTTTGCTCTGCGACATCATGCTCGCCGATGAAGACGGCTACGATGTGCTGCGTCGACTGCGTATGCTGGAGGCCGAGCACGAGATACCTGTCGGATCGCGTTTGCCGGCCATCGCGTTGACCGGCTATAGCGACGCTGAAGACCATCAGCGGGCGCAAACGGCCGGTTTTCAGACCTTGTTGAGCAAACCGGTTTCGACTGAAATGCTGATTGCTGAAATCGTCGGCCTGGCATCGGGAACTCCACGGCCGGCCAATGATCGTTAGCTCCTTCCACACTCACCGGACCACCGAGGCAGTCGATGCCCGGGTATGCGGTCACTTTGGCCAATGTCGAGATCGCCCAGGCACTGACCTATATTCGCAGCGCGTGGGCTAACCATGGCAACTCGTGACCGTCAAGGAGGTGGCGACATTGCATGAGGAACTGCATAAAGGAGTGTGAACCATGCGGTTACCCGGGCTATTTGCCGGACCCCCGCCCATTCCTCACCAAGCTTTAAACGCGCCGATCTGTTTGCAGAAAAGCTCCACGATGCCGCGAGTGGGCACGCTGGCGGAAAGGGTCGCTATTTTGGACGGCGTGAACCATTTGCACCTCACAATTTCGTTGCTGGCCTGAGCAGGCGAGGAAGAGTTGACCTCGGCGAAGAAAACATAATGCTGCGTGTTGAAGCCTTTGAACTGGAACAGGTAGACGAGCCCATCGGCGGCGAGAGTCGTTTCTTCGTCCAACTCCCGCGACGCGGCATCATGCGGCGCTTCATCCCGACGGATTCTGCCGCCCGGCAATGCCCATCTCGACCGTGCCCGTGCGACCAGCAGGATACGGTCGTGCCGAACGCACAGAACGGTTGCCCTGTTTTTCATTCGCTCCTGCCGCTAGCTGGACGGCCCGTCCTCCTTCAGGGTAGATGGTTGCCGCCTGTTACACCATATACTTCCCCGGTCACGAAGCTCGATTCCTGAGACGCCAGCAGCACATAGACCGGCGCGAGTTCAGCCGGTTGGCCAGGCCGCTTCATTGGCACCTCGGAACCGAACTTCTCGACCTTCTCCTGGGGTTGTCCGCCGCTTGGCTGCAGCGGCGTCCAGACCGGACCCGGCGCGACGGCATTCACCCGTACGCCTTTTCCGATCACCTGTTTCGCCAGGGCATGAGTGAAGGCAGTAATGGCCGCCTTCGTAGAGGCGTAATCGAGCAGGCCGGGACTTGGCTGGTAGCTCTGGATCGACGTCGTGTTGATGATCGTCGCGCCGGGCGGCAGGTGTGGCAACGCTGCCTTGCAGAGCCAGAACATCGCGAATACGTTGGTGCGGAAGGTTTCCTCGAACTGCTTCGTGGACAGATCGGCAATATCGTCGATGTAAGTCTGCTTGCCCGCAACATTCACGAGGATGTCGAGTCCGCCGAGCAGTTTGACCGAGTGATCGATGAGTTGTGAGCAAAAGGCCTCATCGGCCACATCGCCCGGCAGCGCGACGGCCTTGTGACCGTCTCGCTCGAGAAGTCCAACGACTTCACGCGCGTCCGCCTCCTCGCTCGGCAAGTAGTTCAACGCGATGTCGGCGCCTTCCCGAGCAAACGCGATCGCGACTGCGCGGCCGATTCCGCTATCGGCACCGGTAATCAATGCGCGTCGACCGGCCAGCCTGCCAAAACCCTTGTAGCTCTGCTCGCCGTGATCGGGTGCAGGAGTCATTTTCTTCGCGAGTCCCGGTGCCGGTTGGGGTTGCCGTGCGAACGGAGGTTGAGGATATTGCCGGGTGGGATCCTGCATCGTGAACTGATCTTTGCTGACGGACATCATAGGCTCCTTGCTGTGACTGGCGGGCTTAACGGCGTCGTGCCCGCGTGGATTCAGCGATAAAGCAAAGGACGTTCCTGTGCGAGACTTTGGCGACGTTCGCAGTTCTTTGTCGACCTTGGAACGGACGCGCGCCCAAGGCCCGCCCGTGAACGCCGAATTCGCCCTCGACTGCCGCTCGGTTGCGATGGGTTCACCGCTCGAATTACTTTGGCGCACTGACCGTATCAGGCTAAGGCGGGGAGCAGTCGATTACCCCCGCTTTCGAGGGCGGAATCAACGGGCGAATGCAAAACACCGAAGACTGCGAAAGCAGCTGGAGCGGTGCGGATGAGACTGCGGCGCTGAATTTATTACAGCGAGACGGTCTCCGGGCTTTGTCCTCGTGCGCAGCGAGTGCGATCGTTGCTGTGACGGGGCGCGCCGTCGCGCAGGAAAAGCAGTCGGCATCCGAAGCAGGCTGTGATGCGTGCCTGGCAAAACCCTTCAGCCTCCAGTCTTTCGCGGATGTGATGTCGCGCCGGAAACAAAACCCTCGCAGTTGACCAGCGCGGTCAGTTGGGCGCGCCGCCCGCGGCTCTTCGACAGCAGGACGCGGCGCGTCAGAAAGAGGAGCGCGCGCGGCGTTCTTCAGCCGCTCAGTTGCTGCGTCGGGCGCGACAAGCGGTACACACGCAGCGAAATAGCCTTGAGGCGAGGCCGCCTCAGTGAACGCTACGACCCCGTGGGGTGACCTCAACTACGATCCGCCGGGGCGACGCGGTACACAGCGCTTGCGCGGTATGGTGATACCGCTGCATCGTTGGCGTCCGGCGAACTGCAAGCAGGTGGGCGTTGGTGGATGCGATAGCAACGGGGCTCACGTAACACTGGTCCATGCGGTTGAGGTCATCAAATTCGACGAGGAGGATCCCGTCGACATCATCCTGCCACTCACAGGCGGAATTGGCGTGGACCGCGTGATCGATGCCGTCGGCGTGGACGCGGAGCGTGCGGCACCGGGAGCCGCGGCGGAGAACGGCAAGGATCAGCAGCAGTCTTTCGACGACGAGGTCAAGGAGATCGCGCCGCAAACCAAGCCCGAAGGTGACAACTGGCGGCCTGGAAGTGGGCCGTCGCAGGTGCTGTCCTGGGCCGTGCGGGCCGTCGCGAAGGCAGGCACGGTGTCAATCATCGGCGTCTATCCACAGAGCGACCATGTGTTTCCGATCGGTGAGGCGATGAACCGCAATCTCGTACTGAGAATGGGCAATTGCAACCATCGGGCGATCACGCCGCATCTGGTCGAACTGGTCAGTAATGGCTCGCTCGATCCTCTGGCAGTGCTGACGCAACGCGAACCCATTGCCGACGCGATCTCGGCCTATCGCGCATCCGACTTGCGCGAGCCAGGGTGGATCAAGATCAAACTCGAACCGTAGCGGGAATGCGAATGCGGATGCCTCTTCGGCCCATTGACGAGCGCCTGCGCCGCCGTACCGGCCCCGCCACGCCACGGCGCCCATATGCCTACATCGGCTTACCCAAAAACGACACGCCAACGGCCGCAGCGGCATGCGGTAGAGATGCGAGGCTTGGTCACGGCCATTGGAATCATGGCGTACGAAGGCTTCAGAACTGGGAGCGTTTGCTGGATGTGCAAAGAGAGAACCTGGTATACGCGGTATTTCGCACTGCGCGCCACAGAAAGGCAAGTGGAGGGGAGAGGCTCCTAATACGTCTGCATGCCAAACTTCTTTAGATTTGCGCGCCCGTGGCCTAGAAGGCCATGCAAACACGGGCTGCCGGTCCCACTGGGTGAGGATAATTTTTTGGCGCGCGGCGCTGCCGCGTCGGCGCGTCGGCGGGATGCGGTGAGATGACGAGTAGGCGTCCATTCCATTGCGACCTGTTGCCCTCACGGGGAAAGGGGGCCGTCATCGCACGTCCGGGCCGTAATTGCGTGCTGCAGCGCCGCGTGAACGATGCTCGCGCCCGTAGGCCCGGCACGCCAGTTGCTGCGGCCAGATAAGACGCAACAAATGTTCGCTGTCGTAGCCCACGTTGACTCCAGGAGGTCACGCATGAAACGAATGACAATCATCGCAGCCCTAAGTACTTCTTTTGGGCTGCTTTCCCCGGTGCTCAACGCGCAGACGCAAGCTGCATCGACGACCGCGACGAACCCCTTGCCTCAGGCAGACAAAGATTTCGTTCAGGCGGCCAGCATGTCGTCGTCAACCGAAATCGACGCGGCTAAGCTCGCGACCAGCAATTCTGGCGACAAGGACGTGAAGTCGTTTGCTCATCACATGATGCTGGATCATACCAAGCTAACCGTGCAGTTGAAGATGGCCGCGCCGCACGGCGTCCAGGTGCCGAAGGACAATTCGGACACCAGCGTCCTTGACGCCTTGAAGCCACTGAAAGACAAGGAGTTCGACCAGGCCTACATAAAAAGAGTCGGTCTTGAAGGTCATCGGTCGGCCATCGCGGCGTTTGAGAAAGAGATATCGGATGGACAGAATGCGGACCTGAAAAAGGCCGCGCAAAAGGCGCTTCCGACCATCAAGGAACACTACAAAATGGCGCAAGATCTCGCAGTGAAAAAAGGCGTGGCGCAGCAGTAGTGGGCTCGCTCACGCGACGTGAAGCGTAACGCGGTTCAGGCCGCTATGCGGAGCCTGGGAACGTCCGGGCCTTAATCTGCGTGATGCGCGCGTTTGCCTTTGCCATACCGACGTGCATTTTCGGCCGCTGGACGTGTGGCACGGGTACGCAGATCCTTGTGAAGTCTTTGGGACGCGCCATTGTGTCGGGCGCAGGTGCGGGCAGCGGGAACATCGCGAGCGCCGCTGCGCGCGGGCCGAGGGCGGCACACGCGTTGCGCCGTTCCCGCGCGAACGGCATTCGCTACAAATCACCGCTTATGAAAAGCTACGAGCGAAGTGCGAAGTGTTCCACGGCGGCGATCGTCTGTGCAACGGTATAGCATCGCATAGCTAACATAATCGGCCATCGCGCCCGGCGCGCCGGTGATTCGAGTTGGCCATTGCAAGCTGCCAAAGCTCTCCAAGGGCCTCGCCAAACAGATGATCAAACGAGGCATACGCGTCAAGGCTGTTGCGCCGGGGCGTTTCGGACAGCATTGCAGCTCAGCGGCGGCCAGACCCTGGAGAACCTGACGCGCTTTGGCGACCAGGTACCGATAGGGAGGCCGGGATAGCCGGCGGGATCGCGCCGTTGTACATGCATCTAGCACCGATACAGGCAAGCTACGCGACTGGCTCGTGTCCGGCGCGTCCGGGGGGCGGCGCAGCCATAGCCACCACGTATTGGCTCCAAAGGTCGATCACACGCGAGTCGATCTCAGAAAGCCCAGCCTGGCAGCAGGCGCCCGCGGTTGGCAGACAGATGCTGTTCGGGGCAGTCAGTTGCGGCGTAATACGGCGGCCGGTCGCGTCCGGGTCGTTCGTCGTCGCTCAAATTAATGTGGCCAGACTACGCTGCGGTTCACCCGCCACGTTCTCTGTCGCGTGCGAGCTGACGATCCCTACAATAGCCCTGTGCCAGGCGGCCCAGCGGATGCCCGGCGTACGGGTCGAACTCGCGTTCAGCCGAGCAAACTGCAGGCGTACCGTGCGACCACGGCAGCACCCATTCCTACAGTCGCAAGCCAACTGAGCGCCCGCAATGTCCAGTGCGCACTCAGATCGCCCACCGCTGAGTGCCTGGTGCTGAGCAGCACGAGCAATACCATCACCGGAGTGGCAGTCGTGCCATTGACCACAGCGCTCCAGTACAACACGCGAATCGGGTCGAGCTGCATTGCCGCCAATACGACGCCGAACGCGCCTCCCAGCGACACGATTGCGATCAGCGCGAATGCGATGCGCCGGTTGTGCTGGTGGTCGATTGGCCAGCCGATCGTGCTCGCGACTGCGTGTGCCGCCGAGCCGGAGAGGGGGGGCAACGCCAGCAGGGCGCTACTGATGAGCGCCAGACCGAGCAGGTGCGTATCGAACGGACCCGCGACCGGTCCGAGCACGCTGGCGAGCGATGCTGCCGAATCAGGAGCTCGACCGTTGGCGTGGAGCGTAGCCGCCGCGGCGATAATGATAGATGCAGCAACCGCATTCGACAGCGCGGTCCGGATCAACGTATCACTACGTATGCTTCGCAAGCGACTCAAGCGGCGTTCGCGGTCCTTTTCATCGTTGGAATGTGCGTCTTCCGGGCGCTGCGTTTCAACCTGCTGTTCAGCCTGCGAATACAGGAGATATGGACTGATCGTCGTACCCAAAACAGCCAGCAGCATCTCCAGATAATGCTCCGACCACGAGATATGAGGGACGAACAAATTTGCCGTCAGCCTCGTCCACGGCAGTTGAAGCGCGACGTCGACCCCGACATAGGCAAACAATGAAAGCGCAAGCCATTTAAGGACGCGTGCGTACTTTGCATACGGGACGAACCACTGAAGCGCGATGGAGATAATGAGAAAGAACGTCGCAAAGCCGGCGATAGACCCCTTCCACAGCAAATGCGCGCCGACGCCCATGGCGACGACATCCGCCGCGATATTGAATGTGTTTGCAATGACAAAGCGGCCAACGGCAAGTAAGAACCAAATCCGTGAGTAGTGCTTTCGCATGTTGGTCGTCAATCCGTTGCCTGTCACAACGGCGATCCGCGCCGACACGAGTTGCAACGCGACAATTGACGGATAGCTCAGCACGCAACTCCATAACATGTCGTACCCGAACTGGGCGCCCGCCAGCGAATAGGTGACGATGCCGGCCGGATCGTTGTCGGCGGCCATCGCGACGACGCCGGGGCCGACGTCGGCCGCCCAGGAATGCGCAGCGGTCCCCCCTTGGGCGTTGCCGCGTGGAGGATGTCTGGTTCCCGTCTGATCGACTGAGGTCATGGTAGGGATCGAAAGTCGGTGCGTGCGAGGCGTTTTCGGCTCGAGGCCCGAAGGGCACAGTCGCTTCGGCGCCGCGCAATCGCAGGCGTTTGCATCTGGAGATAATCTAGTCGCGGCGCAGGAATGATTCGCACGATTCGTACCGTTGCAAGAAACGGCATCGAGCAATGGAGCAGATGACGGCGATGGTTCGGCAGACCGCGGACAACATGCGAACCGCGAGCGAGCTTGCTGCCGACGCGGCGAATATCGCGGACCGGGGCGGTGACTTGATCACGCAAGCCGTCGCGGCGATGAAGAGCGTCTCGAGCGAATCGGGCCGGATGGTCGAGATCATCGCGACGATCGAAGGAATCGTGTTCCAGACCAACATCCTCGCGCTGAACGCGGCGGTCGAAGCGGCGCGCGCGGGCGAGCAGGGCCGTGGCTTCGCGGTTGTCGCTGGCGAGGTCCGCAGCCGCGCGCAACGGAGCGCCACGGCGGCGAAGGAAATCCACCAACTGATCAGTCACGCGGTGAACAACGTCGGCAGTGGCGCGACGCTGGTGGAACAGACCGGCTTGACGATCGGCGAAGCGCGCGACGCGATCATGCGTGTAACCAGGGTCGTCCAGGAGATTGCGGCGGCGGCAGAGCAGAGCGCTGGCATCGATCAGGTGAACCGGGCAGTCACGAGATCGACAGCATGACGCAGCAGAACGCGGCACTCGTTGGGCAGGCTGCGGTCGCGGCGCAGTTGTTGAAGGAGCAGGCTATGAGCTTGCAGCGCGCAGCCGCGGCGTTCCAGGTGGACGACGCTCACGCTAACGACGGCGCATGCTTCGCGCCGCCCATGGCACCACGCCACGCTAAGTTCGCGTGCGGACCTGCGCCGCCATTTCGCGGCGAACTCAATGTCCCATCACAGGTACGCGTGGGTCTAGGGGCAGCCGCCGTCCGGCCGGGCCGATCTGTCGAGCCAACAAACAGTGACGCCCTGTGCGATGTCGCGTCGAGCGGTCGATGCAAGAGCTTGCTGATAATTGTTCAGTCGTTGTGCCGAAGCCCAGCCTCCGCCTGAAGGGCCGTCCAACACAGCCGCGCCGGCGTCTTCGCCCACACCGTCAGACTTTTCCGTGGGCAGGGCGTGAGGTACCGCCCTGCCGGGTCGAGCTCCATGCGTAGGTGGTTTTGGATAGTCGACACGGCAGTTCATGACAATTTCCTGTCCAACGCGCCTCCAGTTACGCCGGTGTAACGAAATCGCGGGGGAGGGCCCGCCGAGTCAGTGGAACGCCGCTTGCGCGCCCTTGAAAGCTGGGCTTCTCCGGCGAATTCCCAGGAAGCCAGTTCAACCGCAGACTTGTCATGTGACTATTAGTAACCCAAGAGGGACTGCCACGCGTGTCGTGCGGCGCAGTGTTCACGGGCGTGATTATTTCGCTAATCGCTTACCTTGTGATGAGTGTGCTCGGCACGGCAGTCGGTGCGTCGTTGCTGAGCCCTTTGTCTCAGCCGACGCCAGGCCGCGCATTCGGCTTTGGGTCTGGGGCGTGGTCGATTGCGACAACCGTTGTCTCCGTGTTCGGGGGGCATACTTCGCGGGGCGTTGTGCACCCGTTATCGGCTGGTTGCACGGACTGCTCGCGTGGGCCGTGATGATTCTTTCTATCGTCTTCGGATTAGCGTCGATCATCGGAGGCGCGGTAAGCGTGGCGGCAAACGTGGCGTCGACGGGTGCAACCGTCAGTGCCGCCAGCGCCCAGACGGATGCCGGTAACAGCGCGATCAACTCGCTGTCACAACAGGCGCAAAGCGCCATCGCCTCTATCACGGCCGCTGCGTCGAGTCCCGCAGCGAACGCAGACGCAAGGCAGGCGGCAGACACTGCAGCGCGCACGGTGGCCCAGGCGAGCTGGTTTTCAGTGGCAGCGCTGCTCGTCGGCGCGGTGATAGCGCTGGGCGCCGGGGGCCTCGGTTTCCGTCACCAACCGGCGGTTGAAAGCGGCAGCCGTGCCTCAAGATCGGGTTACGCATAAAGAGGGTGGAGCCCGCGTCGGGGAACAGGCGCCCATATCTCTTGCCGGTCCGGCGCGGGCTGCATTCAGACCGGGCGAATTAGTACGCAAAGCCATCGCCTTGACGGGCGTGAGCCGAAGGTATCTCGCCACTTGCGCGGACGCTTACAGTCAGCAGTAGCGGCTTAGCTGCGGCACAGAGCAGTCGCATCGCTCGGCGGCAGGGAAACACCGGCCTCTCGACGACCCGCGAACGGTCCCGTTTACCTGACGAGTTGCTGCCCCACGTGCCGCCTACGCTCATGGCCGCGGGGGTGGGCCAGAAAAGCGCTCTCCACGCTAGGCGCGAGACACGCCTCACGTCCTGCTGAAAGTCACTGGCTGGCGGGAGACTGAGCTCTGCTGGCGGCTGAATCTGCATTCGCTGCGCCCCCAGCTTTGTCACTCGGCTTGCAGCCGACCGAAATGGCAATGGTTAGCACCACGATGGCGCCCGTCAGCATTCGCGTACAGAACGTCAGGTCCATTCTCGTCACTCCTCCAGTCTCATTGCGCTCTTCCCGTCCTGCCTTTGCGAGCAACGGCAGGGCCGTCCCGTTACAAGTGCTTCCGGGCCCGCGTTGTTCAATTGTGCCGTCCGGCTTGATTTTCACGTCGCGTTTCTACACGTATGCACGAAGAGATCATCGACCGTTTTGCGTTGAACCATGATTGAACTCCTTGAGAGGCTGTACGGGACAGACACTGGAGCAACGCGTATGCCAAGGTGCCTGGAATGGGCAGACGTTCGGAAAGCCAGTTGAATGCCGGCAAGGCTGGAAAATCGGAATACTGTGTGGGGGATGGATGCGGAGGCTTCCGATTGCAATGCCGCCGTATAGCCGGGCCGAGGCGAACCCTACTGACAGCCGGTCAATCAACTCCCGACAGCACGCAGCGCTCCGGAGAAACAGTGTGTGCCTCGGCGGTGAGCGACCCAACCTTTATTCGTTTGAGATCGGCGACGAAGGAGACCTCGATGCGGGCAGAATCGATAGAACGACGTATCCGGGCCAAGGCATACGAACTGTGGCGGGAAGACGGCAGCATGGAAGGTTGCGCGGACGAGTATTGGAGAAAGGCGAGAATTCTGGTCGAAGCCGAAATTGCTGAAGAGGACGGTCGAAGAGGGACGATCGACGGCGCCGATGACACCGATGAAGCGGGCAATTCGCAAGCCTAGCTACGGCAGACTGTGCCGTGCCACAGGGATGCTGCGTCTGGCGACTGTGGCAATAAGGCGGGGCAGCCACGCGGTTCGATTGTGCGACTGCACAGACTGACGCACTGCGCGGGGCCGCGCATCGCGACCGCGCACCTAGCAGCGCGTCCCGTTAGCATCGGCACAGCGGGCGCGCCGCTTGCTGCACGACGCTTGCTATACGACGAGCAGTACGTCCCTCCGGCAAGGAATATCCCATGGACAAGGAAAGAAAGAACGATGCGTATCCATACGCTTCAGGCGGGTGGGGATCGCTCAAGGCGGTGGCGAAAATCCTCTCGCAAGAGAAGGTCGCGCTGAAAGATAGCACGGTGCTGCTGCGGCAGAACAAGCCAGACGGATTTATGTGCGTCAGTTGCTCATGGGCGAAGCCGGCCGACCCGCACACTTTCGAATTTTGCGAGAGCGGCGCAAAGGCGACAGCATGGGACACCACCGCCAAACGGGTCACGCACGATTTCTTTGACGTCCATCCGGTGAGCGAACTTCTAACGTGGCACGACCACGATCTTGAAGAAGCCGGGCGCCTCGCCGAGCCCTTGCGCTTCGACGCGACAACGGATCGCTACGTGCCGGTAAGCTGGCAGCAAGCATTCGACGAGATCGGTCGCGAGCTGAACGGGATGGACCCTGATCGAGTGGTGTTCTATACGTCCGGTCGCGCGTCGCTTGAAACGTCCTATATGTTGCAGTTGTTTGCGCGGATGTATGGCACGAATAATCTGCCAGACAGTTCAAACATGTGTCACGAAAGCACAAGCGTCGGCCTGAAAGAGGCGATCGGTGTTGGTGTCGGCACCATCACGTTGGACGACTTCGAAAAGACCGATCTCATGTTCTTCTTCGGTCAAAACGTCGGCACGAACAGTCCCCGAATGCTTCATCCATTGCAGGAGGCCCGCAAGCGCGACGTGCCGATCATCACGTTCAATCCTCTGCGCGAGCCCGGCCTGATCAGCTTCGCGAATCCGCAGTCGCCCGTGCAGATGCTCTCGCCGAGCGAGACGCAAATCAGTACTCAATATCACCAGCTCCGGACGGGAGGCGACACCGCGGCGATCCTCGGGATGTGCAAGGTGGTGATTGCCGCAGACGACGCTGCCCTCGCTGCAGGCCGCCCGCGCGTGCTGGACGTCGCGTTCATCCACGAACACACGCACGGCTTCGAGGACTTTGCTAACTTTGCGCGGCAGGCCGAATGGGCGGATATTGAGCGCGTGAGCGGGCTGTCGCGTGGCGACATCGAGCGCGCGGCTGACGAGTATATCAAGGCGAAAGCCGTCATCATTCACTACGGCATGGGGCTCACGCAACATCGCATGGGCGTGCAAAACGTGCGCATGCTGTGTAATTTCCTCCTGCTGCGCGGCAATATTGGCAAGCCCGGCGCGGGACCTTCGCCGGTGCGCGGCCATTCCAACGTGCAAGGGCAACGCACGGTAGGCATCACGGAGAAGCCGGAACTCGCGCCGCTCGACAAACTGGCCCAGCAGTTCGCATTCGAGCCGCCGCGCAAGAAAGGGATGAACATTGTCGAGGCGTTCGAGGCCATGGTGAAAGGACAGGTGAGCGCGGTGCTCAACCTCGGCGGCAATCTGGTGCGTTCGGTGCCTGACCGGTTGCAGACAGAACCGGCATGGAGCCGCCTGCGACTCACTGTCAGTGTCGCCACGAAACTCAACCGGAGTCATCTTGTGCACGGCGCGGTGTCTTATATCCTGCCGTGTTTGAGCCGCATCGAGATCGACCGGCAGGCGAGCGGCGACCAGGCTGTCTCGATGGAAGACAGTACTGGCTGTATGCACGGCTCCCGTGGCGTGACCGAAGCGGCCAGCATCGACGTACGCTCGGAACCGTTCATCATCGCGGGGATCGCCAAGGCGACACTGGAGGGTCGATCTACGGTCGACTGGGACGCATGGCGCGACGACTACAGCCGGGTGCGTGCTGCGATCGCCCAGACCTATCCGGAGATTTTTCATGATTTCGAGGCACGGATGTGGACGCCCGGTGGTTTCCCGCGGCCTTTGCCGGCGCGCGAACGCAAATGGCAGACGAAAAGCGGCAAGGCGGAATTCATGGTGCCCGAATCGCTGGGCGAGGACCCGGACATGATGGAGCGCGAGCCGGGCGCGTTGCGCCTGATGACGCTGCGCGCGGATAGTCAGTTCAATACCACCATTTACAACCTCGACGACCGGTTTCGTGGCGTCAAGGGTTCGCGCATGGTCATCCTGATGAATCGTGCGGATATGGACTCGCGTTCGCTTCAGGACGGCGACGAGGTGACACTGCAAACCATCGCCGACGACGGCATCCAGCGCCGGGTCGAAGGCCTGCGCATCGTACCGTACGACATTCCGGCTGGCTGCATTGCCGGGTACTACCCGGAGTGCAATCCGCTGCTGCCGCTTTGGCATTATGCGAAGGAAAGCAAGGTGCCGGGCGCAAAGTCGATACCGGTCCGCATCGTCGAGCGGTCGTCCTAAGCGCTGCTGCGTGCAAATAACGGGCAGGAAGCCACAGGATAAAGGTCTTGAAGCCCGCAGCCGCGTGCGAGTCAGTAGCGAGAACGCCGCTGCGCGCGGGGTGCAGAAAAGGAGCCGAGCGGTCGCGCCGTCAGAGCGAAAGCGGGGGAGGGCTCACGGCCCGGCCCATCGCGGAGGCCAAATCGGCCCATGTGCCCAGCGTCAGCAGGCAGTCGGATTTCGCCGGCGGTGGCTGCAAGATGTCCTTCGCGGCGGGGCGGACGATCTGCTCAGAGTTACGCCGGATGCAACGTTTGTCTGCGCCTATCAGCCGCGCGCGGATTCCGCGAGTGAGCGGAACGGCAAGTGCTACACGTCATTCACGCTGAAACGCACTTCTACATAATGATTGCCCATCTTGGAGGTCTCAGTTGCGCGACAGGGCAGCGTCGCGGCGGCGCGTCGCGGGCCGGCTGGAAAGGGCCGACCCGTGTCGCCGCCGGCTCGCTGTGGGCGATGTCGCACGTCGCAGAGGTTGTCGCACAGCCACAGCAAAGCGCGTTGCAGCCGGCGGGCGTCCAAGCCGCGCAAATTGCAAAGTTATGGAATCTTTCGCTGATCGTTTGCGGGATCGTCTTCGCGTTGGTGCTGCTCGCGACGCTCGTCGCGCTGGTGCGCAACACGCGCGGCATCCCCACACGGCCAGCGGCGACTCCCGCGCCTGATGTGAGTTCGCTCACGCGGCCCGAACTTCGCACGCAGCGCATCGTGATCGGCGCAAGCGTGCTGTCGGTCGTCGTACTCGTGGGACTGATCGTCGCGGACGTGCTGACGGATCGGGCGCTGTCAAAGCTACCGGTAGACAATCCCGTGCGCATCGATATGGTGGGCGCGCAATGGTGGTGGCAGGCGTCGTATCGCCCCGACGGCGCGCAACCCGGCTTCGTCACCGCGAATGAATTGCACGTGCCGGTTGGTCGTCCGGTCATCGTTTCGTTGCACGCTGCCGATGTAATTCACAGCTTCTGGGTGCCCAACCTGCACGGTAAAAAGGACATGCTGCCAGGGATCGACACGACAATCGAGTTCCGCGCGGACCGGGCCGGCACTTATCGTGGCCAATGCGCCGAATATTGCGGCGCGGAACATGCGTTGATGGCAATGCTTGTCGTTGCCGAGCCGCCCGAGCATTACGCGGCGTGGGTCGCGCGACAGGCGCAGCCCGCACCGCAGAGCACCGACGTCATCGCGCTTCCTGGTCGTGACGTATTCGAGCGCGCCAGCTGCGCGAATTGCCATACGGTGCGCGGCACGTCCGCGAAGGGCACCCTCGGTCCCGACCTTACGCATCTGATGAGCCGGGAAACGATCGCCGCCGGCGTGCTCGCCAACACCCATCAGAACCTTGCCGCGTGGATCCGCAATCCGGATGCGCTGAAGCCCGGCACATTGATGCCGGCGGTGCCGCTTTCGGACGCCGACCGCCTGGCGCTCGTCCGATGGCTTACCACACTGCAATGAGCACGACCGAACCGCTATTGGGCGCCGAAGCCCTCGCGCAAATCAAGGACGGACTGGATGCCGACGCGCAGACGCTGGCGGCATTGGCGCACACGTGGGACGATCGCCGGGGCGTGATCGGCTGGTTCAGCGCGATCGATCACAAAACCGTTGCGCGCCGCTTCATGGTCACGACGTTCGTCTTCTTTCTGCTGGCGGGACTCATGGCCCTTGTGATGCGCACTCAGCTGGCACGCCCCAGCAGTCACATCGTGAGCCCCGACATGTACGACCAGCTCTTCACGATCCACGGCACTGCAATGATGTTCCTGTTTGCCGTCCCGGTGATGCAGGCTGTCGCGATGTACCTGATTCCGTTGCTGATCGGTGCACGCAGCGTCGCGTTTCCGCGGATGAATGCGTACGCATACTGGGTCTTCCTGTTCGGCGGCGTCACACTTTTTATCGCCTTCGTGCTGGGTGCGGGTCCGCGATCTGGCTGGTTCAGCTACGTGCCGCTTGCGGGCCCCGACTACGCGACCGGCAAGAGCAGCGATATCTGGGCGCAGATGATCACGTTCAGCGAATTGTCCGCATTGCTCGTCGCAGTCATACTAATCACGACGATCCTCAAGATGCGCGCGCCCGGCATGTCGCTGAACCGGATGCCGTTGTTCGCGTGGGCCACGCTCGTCACGCAGTTCATGGTGCTCTTCGCGATGCCGGCGGTCATGCTGGCAAGCACTGCGCTGATACTCGATCGCCTCGTGGGTACGCAGTTCTATAATCCCTCGCTCGGCGGTGACGTGCTGTTATGGCAGCACCTATTCTGGTTTTTTGGTCATCCCGAGGTCTATCTGATCTTCATTCCGGCGCTCGGTTTCATGTCGTCGATCATCGAGACGTTTTCGCGCCGCCCGATTTTCGGCTATTCCGCGATGGTGCTCGCGCTGATCGCTACCGCGTTTCTTGCGTTCGGCCTGTGGGTGCATCATATGTTCGCGACGGCCGTTCCCGATCTCGGCAAGACGTTCTTTACGGCGGCGAGCGTGATGATTGCGGTACCGTCCGGCATCCAGATCTATTGCTGGCTTGCGACACTGCTTACCGGTCGTCTTAGTCTGAAGCCGCCGCTGCTGTTCGTGCTCGCCTTCTTCTTTATCCTCGTACTCGGCGGGATGACGGGCATCATGCTCGGCGCCGTACCGCTCGATCTGCAGGTGCACGATACATATTTCGTCGTCGCCCACCTGCATTACGTGCTGCTCGGCGGCGCGGTCTTTCCGCTGTTTGGCGCCTTCCACTACTGGTTTCCGAAGTTCACCGGACGCATGCTCGGCGAGCGCCTCGCCCATTGGCAGTTCTGGCTATTTTTCGTCGGCTTCAACGTCACGTTCTTTCCAATGCATCTGCTCGGTCTGCACGGGATGCCGCGCCGAGTGTGGACCTACCCGACCGGCATGGGCTGGGACGGCATGAATCTGACCTCCACTCTCGGGGCGTACATGATCGGCGTCAGCGTGCTGCTGTTCATCGTCAACGTGATATGGAGTCTGCGGCGCGGTGCGCAGGCCGACGCAAACCCGTGGGGCGCAGGTACGCTCGAATGGAGCGTGCCGAGCGCGCCGCCGCCCCATAACTTCGACGTGCTGCCGGTTGTTCACGGGCGCGCGCCGCTGTGGGAGCCGCAGCGCGCGCCGCACGCGGTGGCGGGACTCGCTGCGCATGCGCGCGAGGTGCTGACGACGAGCGCCCTCGACGCGCAGCCAGACACGCGCCCACTTTTTCCGGGACCGTCGATCTGGCCGTTCCTCAGTGCCATCGCGACCACGATCTTTTTCATCGGTTCGATCTTCACGCCGTCGGCCGTATGGTGGGGCACCGTGCCGGTCGCCGTGGCGATGATCGCCTGGTTCTGGCCGGGACGGCGCGAGAACCGGGTCGCGCGCGCGCTCGAGCGCTGGCCCGATTCAAGCGCCGCGCAAAATGCGGTGCGCCGTGTGCACACGAAGCCATCGTCGCGCGAAGCCGCCAGCCGTGATGCCGGCGCGGTGACTGCAGTGCTCGACGTGCGCGCGCTGCCGAGTTTCGGGTTCAGTCATCGCAGCCTGATGTGGTGGGCGACGGCGGGCTTGATGCTGATCGAGGGAACTCTGTTTGCAATGACCGGTGGTATGTACTTCTACTTGCGCGCGGTCAACCCCGCCTGGCCCATGCACGCGCCACCACCGTCGCTCGTGTGGGGTTCGCTCAATACAGCGGTGCTGCTCGCGAGCCTGTGGCCGAACCAGCTTGCGAAGCGCGCGGCAGAACGCGGCGACCGCGAACGGGCGCGTCTGTGGCTCGCAGTCTGCCTCGCGTTCGCGTTTGCGTTCCTCGTCGTGCGTGGGGTTGAATTTGGGGCGCTCAACGTGATGTGGTACGCGAATTCATACGGTTCTATCGTCTGGCTGCTGCTGGGTCTGCATACGACGCACCTGATTACCGATACCGTCGATACGGCAGTCCTCACGACGCTGCTCTACTCCGGGCCGTTCGAGAAAAAGCGTCTGCTCGACACAAGCGAGAACGCGGTCTACTGGTATTTCGTCGTGCTGAGCTGGCTGCCGATCTATGCGGTCATCTACCTCGTCCCACGGATGCCTCCATGAAGCATACCGGTATCTCGATCTGGCTCGGTCTACTGGTGGCGCCCGCGGTGGTGCTCGGCGCCCAGGGCCTCAACTACGCACTCGTGCAGCTCGCCTGCGCGTCGGGCCAGCACACGGTGCTCGATGCAGTGAGCGCGGTCGCGTTCGTGTTCTCGGTCATTGCGGCCTGGCTCGCATACCGGCGTTGGCGTGGCACAGCCGGGCGGTTCGATGGCAGCTACGTCCACCGCGATGCGTGTCAGCCGTTTCTCGCCTTGACGGCAATGCTCGTCGCCGCTCTATGTGCGGTTATCCAGTTGACAATGTGGTTCCCGCAATGGCTGCTTTCACCTTGTCGATGATCGCGCGGCCTCGCGCAATCAGCCACCTGGCTGCCCGCGCTCGCGAGCTGCGGGTCGCGCCCGTGGGCGCGGGCGCCGCGCTGGCGCTGGCCCACGCGCCGCTCGCCTGGGCGCACGTGCTGACCGATAGCGAACGAGGCGCGCCCACATTCGGCTGGTCGTTCGACGCGTGGATCGTCGCGTTGATGTTCGCGAGCACCCTCGCGTATGCGATCGGTCATGTGCGGCTGCGCCGCCGCGGCACGCGGCACGGTCGCGCAATTCGCGCGTGGCATGCGAGTGCGTTCGCGGGCGGTATGGCCGCGCTCGTGTCCGCATTGTGCTCGCCCCTCGACACATTGTCGGCGGCTCTGTTCTCCGCGCATATGGTCCAACACGAAACGATGATGCTGATCGCCGCGCCTCTGCTCGTGGTGGCCCGTCCGCTCGGCGTATGGATCTGGGCGCTGCCTCGCGACGCGCGCCGGCGCGCGGGCCGCGCCGTGCGTGCGCCCGCCTTCGTCCGCCTGTGGCGGGCGCTCACCGCACCGCTTGCCGGATGGCTCCTGCACGCGGCCGCACTTTGGGGCTGGCACGCGCCGGCGATGTTCGAGGCCGCGCTCGCGCATTCGTGGGTGCACACGCTGCAACACGCGAGCTTTCTGCTGACCGCGCTGATTTTCTGGTGGACTGTTTTTGGCGACGGTGCGTCCCGTCAGTCAGGCGGTCACGCGATGCTGTCCGTATTTACGACGATGGTCCATACGAGCGCACTCGGCGCCTTGATCTCGCTCGCGCCCGGTCTGTGGTATCCGTCGTACGTCGAGTCGACAAGCGCGCTCGGCATCGATGCCCTACGTGACCAGCAGGCGGGTGGACTCATCATGTGGGTGCCGGCTGCGATCGTCTACCTCGTCGGCGGATTGGCGATTGCGGCCCGCTGGTTGAGGGCCCCCGCGCCAACGGGTCTCATCAGTGACCCCGCGGCGCCATTGCGACAGGACGGTGCACGATGACGGCCCCCACGCCACGCGTCCTGGGCAGCGCGCGATGTCGTGCGGCGCTTGTCGCGTGCACGGTCGCACTTGCCATGGGCGCTGCAGGCGTTGCAATGTGGGGAGCGCGCATGAAAGATGTATCGGCGTCGTCCGGCGGCGTCCCCGGGGCGCCTTCCGCAAGTGCGCCAGTGCGGGCCGCTGCGCCTCGAGCGGATGCACAGACGCTTGCGCGCGGCGAGTACATCGCGAAAGCTAGCGACTGCGCCGGTTGCCACACGGCCGCGCAAGGCGGCGCACCCTATGCGGGTGGACTCGGCCTTGTTTCGCCATTCGGCACGATCATGGCGACCAATATCACGCCCGATCCGCACTGCGGGATCGGTCAGTACACCTACGACGACTTTGCGCGTGCATTGCGCACAGGTGTCGCGCGTGGCGGCAAGCGGCTCTACCCGGCGATGCCGTATAACGCGTTCGCGAAGATCGAAGACGCAGATATGCACGCGCTCTACCTGTACATGATGCAGGGGGTCGCCCCGGTCGCGAAGCCAAACGCAAAATCGGACATCCCGTTCCCGTTCAACCAGCGCTGGGCGCTGCGGTTCTGGCAAATGGTGTTTGTGCCGCGTGAGCCGTATCGGCCGCGTGCCGACCGCGATGCGCAGTGGAATCGCGGCGCTTACCTCGTGCAGTCGATGGGCCATTGTGGAAGCTGCCATACGCCGCGCGGCTTCGCTTACCAGGAGAAGGGCACCGACGAAACGTCGTCCAGCTTTCTCACCGGCGGCGTCAATGATCACTGGTTCGCGCCGAATCTCACTGGCGATCGCGGCTCGGGACTCGGCCGCTGGCGCGCGCCGGAAATCGCCGCATTTCTGAAGACGGGGCATGGTAATGGCAACGTCGCATATGGCAGCATGGTCGAGCAGATCGAGGACAGCACGCAGTACCTCACGGGCGACGACCTGCTCGCGATTGGCCGCTATCTGAAGTCGCTGCCGCCGAGTAATCCGTCGGGTACTTATGCGCCGGCGGACGACGTCGCGCGGAACCCGCTCAACGGCAGCCGCGTACCCGATTCGCAATCCGTCGGCTACAACGTCTACCGCTCGTTCTGCTCGCAATGCCACGGCGACGCGGGGAAGGGCGTACCGAATGCGTTTCCCGCGCTCGCAGGCAATTCGTCGGTGCTCGCGGAAGATACGACGTCGCTGATCCGGCTCGTGGTCGAAGGCGGCAACAGTCCCTCCACACTCACCGGCCCGCCGCGCCAGCAGATGCCGCGCTTCGCCGACACGCTCGCCGATGTGGAAATCGGCCAGGTACTCACGTATATTCGCAGCGCGTGGGGCAACAACGCACAGCCAATCACTGCGAACGACGTAAGTGCGCTACGGCAGAAGTTGCACAAATAGCGCTGCGTGCGCGTTGCGATCATCGCGTGAAGACGGTGCGTAACGACGCTTGTTCTTGCTTGCGTAGCGGAGGCCTGGCGCAGACGCACGAGTAAGTGGTCATCGCGCCTCTGCCACCGCCGCGGCAAAGCCGGCCCGACGCCGGTCGGTCCAATCCCTGCAAGTCGCTCAGTCAGTATCACGCCGGAGTCGTCGCGACTTTGGCAGGCAATGCGTGATGCCGAGTACAGCGAGCGTACCAATCAGCAACGTGGCGAGCGGAAACGTGCCCGCCGTATTAACGGCAATTTCGCGCGGTCGCTCGCCGAGTAGCTGAAGCCGGCGACGTGCCATTTTCGCGCCCAAGGAGCGGAGCTCACCTGTGAGCGCCCGCTCGGCGGCCGGTAGCAATACCGTCTCTTCGTCCGCTACATGATGTATGACCTCCCGTATCAGTTGATGGAAGAGCCCGTCGAAAGCGGCATTCTCCGGCCCCATCGTACGCAGCCGGCCAATCGTGGTCCGCATTTCGTCGTGTTCTGGACGGCTCTTGCTGAGCGCTGGATCGTCGACGATTACTGCGGCCAACGCCGGATAGAAAATTTCTTCCTCCAGTTGCGCGTGGATTTCCAGAGCGGCACAGGTTGAATTCACGATTGCGCGCTTGCGCCACCAGGGGCTGGTGGCGTGATAGCGATGGAAGGCCGCGAGCACGTGCATATGATCGAGCCGGATCATCGAAGTGATCGTCGGAGACATTGTGGAAGTGTCATCAGGCATACGGTTCTCCAGAGTGCCAGATGTGATGAAGGCCGCTGACGATCTGTTTGCCGACGGACGTGGGAGGCCACCAATCCAGACTGACGATCAGCGGTGCGCATTGAAACACTGTTCGCCATGCGGGCCGTTATCAACAACGCGGTGTCGCCGCACGCTACCCGTCGTAGCGGTACTTACGGCGCTATGCCACAGCACGGGCAGAAATCGGCCCGCCCAGTTATGCGTTCGCAGCGACCGTCATCGTCCATAGCGGCATCTCTTTCGCATTCGCCTCCGCCGAGGGGGCGCAGTTGGACCCGAAGCAAGGGAGGTACCCACCAGGTCGGTTACGCGGTTCGACAAGTTGTCATGCATGATCCCAGTTTCACATTTACACGCTGACCCGCGGCCGTGATTACCATGAGACCGTTGCGCAACGGACCGAACAGCGGGAATTGGCAGATGGCTGATGTCTGGAAAGGACGCCGGCCTGACGTCATCCGCGCAGCCAACTGATCCCCGGTCAGGCATGCCGCATGCGAAATCCCAGGCGCAGGTACCTCCCGTGCGTCCTGCGCGCACAGTACGCCAGAGCAATTCGCTCTGAGACCCAAGGTCGGCGACATTCCGCACATGCGTTCGTTGTCGCCCAAATAGCTGGTTTTCCAACTGATCGAGCTTCGTCTGAGGTTCCACCGGCCACGCGCTTGGCGGAAGGACGCGGACGAAACTCACATTCTTTTTCGGAGAAAAGTAATGTTCGTGCACAACAAACGGCTTCAATACACCGTCCGCGTGGCAACCCCCAATCCCGGTCTTGCCAATCTGCTACTTGAACAATTCGGCGGCCCACAGGGAGAACTGGCGGCAGCGTGTCGTTATTTCACTCAGGCGGTAAGCGAGGACGACCCAGGTCGGCGCGACATGCTGTTCGACATCGCGACGGAAGAACTCAGCCATCTGGAGATCATCGGATCCATCGTCGCGATGCTCAACAAGGGCGCGAAGGGCCAACTCGCGGAGGGCGTCGAACAGGAAGCCGAGCTTTACCGCTCGCTCACCGCTGGCGGCAACGATTCGCACACCACGGCGCTGCTTTACGGCGGCGGACCCGCTCTGACCAATTCAGCGGGCGTACCGTGGACCGCCGCCTATATCGACACGATCGGCGAGCCTACCGCCGACCTGCGCTCGAACATCGCGGCGGAGGCGCGTGCGAAGATCGTCTATGAACGGTTGATCAATGTGACCGATGATCCGGGCATCAAGGACGCGCTCGGCTTTCTCATGACCCGCGAGATTGCCCATCAGAAGTCATTCGAGAAGGCATTGCACTCGATTCAACCGAATTTTCCGCAAGGAAAAATACCGGGCGTTCCTGAATTTACCAACGTCTATTACAACATGTCGGATGGCGATGATTCCCCGCGTGGTCCGTGGAACGAGGGTCCGGGCTGGGAATTCGTCGAGAAGCCGGAGCCCGCAGTCGACGGCGGCGACGGACTCGCAAGCGTTCAGGTCTCTGAGAAAGACCTGGAGTTGCTAGGGGCTATGGCATCTCGAACGGCCTCTGCGACCGGAAAGGATCCTGTCACCGGGGCTGACCTCGGCGCCGGCCAGGATGCTGTGGCGCCGAAGTGACGCTCGCTGTGTTCGACTCGCAGCATCAGGCAATGGGCTGGTAGCCACGGATCTTGTTGCAGCGCTGCCGCGCCAGGGATGGCGCGACAGCGCTTGGATACGCCGGTGTGATAACCCACGTCATGGGCACTTTATCCTTGGCGCGCCTGGATGCTGCCTTCATGGCGTACCCCGTTTGGCGAGGCAATATTTGCCGGATTGGAGAAAGGGCCAGCTCAACATACATTCCACAAAATGGTTGTCGCCCGGCAAGGGGATGACGTGTGCGGCACTTCCGCTCCCTTCCCGGCCGGCGCGGTCGGTATTAAGCGCCGGCTGGTTCGTCGATCACGGTAGCGGGCAAATCAATGAGACCGGCAGAGCGCGCTTGTGACGGGTCGTTGTGTGAAAGCGGTGGATGGTTGTGAATACTTCCTCGGTTACCGGTTTCCCCTCCAGGAAATCGTCGATGTTTTCGTAACTGATGCCGTAGCTGTCCTCGTCGGGCTTTTGCGGCGTCAGAGATTCGAGGTCCGCCGTTGGGACCTTGCGCACAAGGCTGTTTGCCGCGCCCAATGCCTGCGCTAGCGCGCGCACGCGCCGTTTTGTGAGACCGGCCAAAGGCAGGATGTCCGCGCCGCCGTCGCCGTATTTTGTGAAGAAGCCCATTAGCGACTCGGCCGCATGGTCGGTGCCGATTACAACGCCCACTCGCGCGCCGGCGATCGCGTATTGCGCGACCATTCGTTGCCTGGCCTTGATGTTACCCAGCACGAAGTCTTCCTGAAAGTCGTCAACGTATTGGACTTTCCCACGTTTGAGCGCGAATAGCATCGCATCCGACGCATCCTTGATATTGACCGTGAATGTCTCGTCTGCACGGACGAACTCCAGCGCGAGCGCGGCATCTTCCTCGTCGCGCTGGCTGCCGTAGGGAAGGCGGACAGCGACGAATCTCGCTTCGTAGCCGCGCGCGCGGAGCCGCTCGACGGCCAGTTGTGCAAGGCGGCCCGCAGTGGACGAATCCACGCCGCCGCTAATACCCAGCACGTAGGTGCGAAGGCCCTGTGACATGAGGTAGTCGCAAAGGAAAGCGACGCGTTGTTCGCGCTCCACGTCGACGTCGAACTCTTGCGCAACGCCGAGGTCGCGAATGACGGCCTGTTGCCAGGCATTCCTCTCGGTAGGAGATGACAGAGTCATGGCGTAGTCCTCTGAGATTGGTCCCGCTGCGTGCGCGGGAGCTGATTGAAATAATGCTCGATGCGCGAAAGCGCATACAGCGCGGCAGCCGAACGCACCTCGTTTCTATCACCCGAAAACTGTCGCGTTTCCGCGAACGTCAGCAACTCGCCGTCGCGGGTCCGGAACGACCAGGCGAAGCACTGCGTGCCCGCTGGGGGACCGCCCTCCGGGGCATGGTCCGCGAGACCAGTGTTGGACACGGCCACTTCGGCACAGCAACCCTCCTGCCGAAGCGCGCCTTCCGCCATCTCGCGGGCGACTGCTTCGCTCGTCAGGCCGGACTCTTCCATCGTCGCTTCCCTGACACCGAGGAAGCCGGCTTTGCCCGATGGCGAATAGCTCACGAATCCGACGTCGAGGCACGCGCCGCTTCCCGGCACGCTCGCCAGGTAGGACGCAATCTGTCCGCCGGTACAGGATTCGGCAGTCGCCAGTTTCAGACCTCGCGATGTCAGAAAAGACACGGCTTGCATTGGAACATTCATAGCTTGTCTCCAGCAGTCGCCCGGCTGATCCATTTGTGCACGGTATTCGATCGAGCAGCAAGGACCGGTCCGCGGTTGCAGCGGCACGTTGCTCTACTGCGCAGGCCGCTGCCATTGAGACGCCGGGCAGGCGACGGCCGACGATGAACAGGCGGAGCTTCGCTCGCGGCACGCCCGTCCGTTGCTCTGTGCTGATTGCTGTTACCGGATTGATCGCACCGAGTCAGCGCTTGCGGTCCTTGCGCGAAAGGTGGCGTACTACCCCAGACGCTACGAGGCCGGCATCCGTTTGCCAGTCCGACGGGCACCCCCTCACCTTGGAGCACGAAATGAGAGCCCTTTGCTGGCACGGCAAGAAGGATGTACGGATCGATAACGTCCCGGACCCCACCATTGAACACCCACGAGACGCCATCATCAAGGTATCGAGCTGTGCGATCTGTGGCTCGGATCTTCACCTCTTCGACGGATTCATGCCAAGTATGAAATCGGGCGACATTCTCGGGCATGAGTTCATGGGAGAAGTAATGGAGGTCGGCGCCGGGAACGGGCGACTGAAGGTGGGCGACCGGGTTGTCGTGCCGTTCACAATAGCGTGTGGCGAATGCGATCAATGCCGCCGGGGGTACTTTTCAGTTTGCGAGCGCTCAAACCGGAACAAGGAAATGGCCGACAAAGTGTTCGGTCACAGCACGGCCGGCCTGTTTGGCTACTCACATCTCACCGGGGGTTATCCGGGAGGACAGGCGGAGTACGTGCGCGTTCCATTTGCGGACTTTACGCCGGTCAAGGTCCCAGACGGCCTGACGGACGAGCAGGTCCTGTTTCTCGGCGATATCTTCCCGACGGGTTGGCAGGCAGCGGTTCAATGCGAGATTGAGCCCTCAGACACGGTTGCCATTTGGGGGGCGGGTCCGGTGGGGCAGTTTGCGATAAGAAGCGCAATACTGCTTGGCGCGAAGCAGGTGATCTCCATTGACCGGGTATCGGAGCGGCTGGAAATGGCCCGTGCCGCTGGGGCTATTACGATCAATTTTAATGACGAGAGCGTGCTTGACCGCTTGAAAGAACTCACCCACGGAAGAGGGCCCGAAAAATGTATTGACGCTGTCGGTATGGAGTCGCATGCAACGCGGTCGTTTGATGCGATTTATGATCGCGCCAAACAGGCAATGATGCTCGAAACAGATCGGCCTCACGTGTTGCGCGAGATGATTTACGTATGTCGTCCCGCAGGCATTCTGTCCATCCCGGGGGTCTACGGCGGATTGATCGACAAGATTCCGTTCGGCGCGGCGATGAACAAGGGCCTGACGTTCCGGATGGGCCAGACGCACGTGAACCGCTGGACCGATGATCTGCTGCAACGCATTGTAGAAGGGCAGATCGATCCGTCATTTGTCATCACGCACACCGTGCCGCTTGAAAAAGGCCCCGACATGTACAAGGTGTTCCGCGACAAGGAAGACAGATGCATCAAAGTCGTGTTGAAGCCGTAGCGTCGCGGCGCGTCTGGAGCGCGGCTGGGCCCTACGCCGGGAGCCAGCCGGGAGCGCGCCGTTGACGCGTTTAGCGCTGTCCCATCAACTCCCGACGCCGACACTGGCGCAGCATCGTGTACCCGGCGATGCCAGATCATGGAGAGTCGCTGCGGCCGGGTTCGTCGACGCGTTTGGGATCCTGCTTTCGCCGACTGATGGAAACGAAAACAAACCGCTGCTTGCTTGCGCCATCGGGCGGTTTTCGCGATGCTTGATCGACTCGGTAGGCATCGTTGCTTCTCGTCATGTTCGGTACAGAGGGATAGTCAAGGCTCGATCTCATAAGATGAGTACTTTGCATTTTTTGCCGATTTTCGCCCAACATTTCGGCATGGTTCGTGGCCATCGTTTGTAATGTCCGTTGGCTCGGAGAGCCATGCTATTGATCAAGGTCGGGCTGTCGCCAAACCGATGTTGGATATATCTGAGGCACTCTCGGGCTATTAGTCAGGTCGCGGGGCATGCAGACGGAAACGTCGTAGGCAATAAGCGGCTTTTCATCGGAATTTTCCACCGACACGGATTTATTCCGACAATTTATTTGCCTCATCGCGAGCGTCCGCAATCAACAACAGCGGGCAGGCCGAGCATGATAATTTGAACTTCTTGATCTTCAATTCCGGACCTGTTCTTGTCTATGGCAAATCAAATGCCGTTCGGAGAAACTTCATTTTTTGGGGAAACGGCTACGAACATGACCATCTTCGCTCTCTGAAATCTCTTGCCACCCAACGTCTATTCAAACTGGAGGAGCGCTTCCATGAGATTTCAAGAATGCAATGCTGATTGGAAATCTCTCTTCACGGTCTAATGCTGATGTAAAGGCGACCGACGGGCGAGTCCAATGGTCGGTTATGCGCAGCGCGCCAGTTTCGAGTTTCAAACCGTGGCGGCATGCTGCTTGCTGCCGTGGTTGTTGCCGCGCGGCGCGCCGCGCTGCCGGCGTACTATGCGAGTCGTTCCTTTAATGCTTGCTGGCCACGATATCCGGAGGTCGTCATGAAGTGCCACACTATTCTTTGGACGCTAGGCGCATTCGCCATTTCTACTTCTTCTGGCGTGTTTGCGCAAGGCAACCAATCGGGTTCCTCGCAAGGCCTTAATGCTGGGGATAACGTGCAGGCAGCGCCGGCGCATAATTCCACCCACACTCGCAAAATGAAACCGTCAAAGCCGGGCTCCGACGGCGCACCGCCGGCGACGCAACCGGGCGGCACCGCTGTACCAGGTGGTCCAAACGCGCCCGTGAGCGCGAGCGGCTCAGGCCAATGAGCGTTGGCGTGAGGTGGGCTGGCGCGCGACGATGATCTCGCAATACGCCGGTTATCCGCTCAAGTTGGGCCTGACGGGACGACGCGACAGCGGGCTTAAGCCGCTTTTTGCCGACATCCACCTGATCCGCGGACAGCCGGTCGTACTGGTAGCAAGCGAGCGCCTCGCCGTTCACCCGGCTCTCGATGCGTCCAGCGGGACACTCATCGTCGTCCAGATAGTGCGGGAGGACGGCGCTTGACCGAAAGGCTTCTAGTTCATCCAGCTCCCCCTTCGTGCATCGAAAGGCGCATGACGGACCCTGCCACGGAAAAAGGACCGGATTTCCTGGTCAGTGCAGGTAGCCTCTGTGCGAAGCGATCCGGTCCTTCGCTCAGAAGTGTTCTTCATCCGGTTCGGGCCCGCGCGTCGGGCCGGCCGGTATGGCAATCTTCACCGCACGACCCGTGCGCGCCGAGTCATAGATGGCTTCCACAATCCGCTGGTCCTGCAAGCCTTCTTAGCGTGGCGTATGGGCGTTTGTCCGCGCACCGCGCAGAGTGACATGTGGTCAGTCTCACGTGCGAACTGGTCGACAGGGTCGATGATGATTTGCGTGGTGGCGTTTCTGCCTTCGATCAATTCACCCTGCGTAATTGCAAGCCGTTGTAGGCGAAAGCAGGGCTCATCTCAGCCGACGCCCGTGCGCCCTGCAGGCGGAAAAAACGCGATTCGTGATTTGCATAGCTTGACATGCAGGTTGCCGTCAACCCACTGGAAAGCGCAGCAGGCCAGCTGCTCGTTCTGCTCTGACCTAAACCATTCGAAAGACGGTGACGGTATTTCGGAGTGGTTTCTGTAGTGTTTCTAAATGATTTCCGTGAATGCATTGAAAGTCAATGAAAAGGCGTCAACAGCATATTTTGGACACAGCGCAAACCATCGTAGAAAAACTCCGTCAAAATTATATTTTAGTTTTTTGGAGCGTGTTCTAGCGGTCGAGCCGTGGATCGAAGAATGGGTGTTGCCAAGGATCACTGAGGCGTCAATTGTCTTTGTCGCCACCATCCGTTCCATCTTGTTCAACAATATCAGGGCGACAGTCAAGCGGTGCGTAGAACAAGATCAAGACTCGAATATATCTCGTCGGAAAATCGGCATCTTCCGACTCCTAATAGGCCACCGTTTCCCGGGAGAGTCCGAACAGGTCAGCAACGGCCTGTTGTGAAAGGCCCAAAGAGGCTCGAAAAAACTTGGCGTTCGTAACATATCTCGAGATTGCCTAATAGTGATTTTTCCTCATCGCGTTCTTCGCAGATTCCACGATAGGACTTTTCACGGTCTATTATAGTGTGCAGCCCTTAAGTCAGAAAAAAACAACTGAAAAATATTCACCGGTAGGCGCCCCCCAGACTAAAGAGCGCTTATTTTATAAAGGAAATTTACGCCCACTCGCTCAAGGAACAAAATTCTGCAGCGAATGGGAACAAATTTACGCAAACCGACGGCTACGGCGCGCGAGTCCGCAGTGGATTATTGTATTTGACATAATATAAATTATCACCGTTTTGGGTGTCAGGGCTTTTTAGATGGAATGGTCGCCTCCCGCCCTAGCGGTCTGTCCGGCGCCGCGGTCTCGCGTCAGGAACGTGCGACATTGCGGATTCGGCAGTCCTGCCGTCAAGGAGAATCAGATGGAACCCACGATCATTGCCATCGATCTGGCTACGCGCGTCTTCCAGATCCATTTCGTCGATTCTGACACCGGCGCAATCCACAGCAAGGTTCTCAAACGCGCGCAGTTGCTGCCGTTCTTTGCCAACCGGCCAGAGTCGCGTGTAGTGATGGAGGCCTGTGGCAGCGCTCATCACTGGGCACGGCAGTTGGCGCGGCTTGGCCACGATGTCCGGCTCATTGCAGCGCAGTTCGTGCGGCCGTTCGTCAAGTCGAACAAGAACGACGCGGCGGACGCAGCGGCAATCTGGGAAGCTGCGCAGCGTCCGGGCATGCGCTTCGTGGCCGTGAAGACAGAACACCAGCAGGCCATGCTCGCGCTTCACCGGATGCGACAGCAACTCGTACGGTTCCGCGTCATGCAGGTCAACCAGATGCGCGGTCTGCTGTACGAGTTCGGCGTGATTCTGCCGCAGGGTCGCCGTGCCTCGATCGAGGCCGCCAGAGCTGCACTCGCAACGCTGGCAGACCAGTTGCCGGCGATGCTCACGGAAAGCCTCCAGGACCAGCTCTCACGAATGCTCGTGCTCGACGAACAGATCGGGCGCATCGAGCAGCGCATTATCGAATGGCGACGCAATGACGAAGCATGTCTGCGTATCTCGGAGATTCCTGGTGTCGGGTTGCTTACGGCCACCGCCGCAGTCTCTGTGATCGGTCAGGCGAAAAACTTCCGGTCTGGGCGTGAATTTGCGGCTTACCTCGGCCTGGTGCCCAGTCAGAACAGTTCAGGCGGCAAGATCAGGCTCGGCGGCATCAGCAAACGTGGCGACGTGTATCTACGGACGCTACTCATACACGGTGCCCGAGCTGTCATCTCAAGTTCGAAGCACCTGCCCGAACGATTGCGCCTCCTGCTAACGCGGCGTCCGACGAACGTGGTCGCTGTTGCACTGGCCAACAAGATCGCGCGAACGATCTGGGCATTACTCGCCTATGGGCGAACGTATCAGGCGACGCCAGTGCACTGACCATGCATCAAGGCATTTAACCTCATCAACGGTTGCACAGGTGTATTGAACGATGGCAAGACAGGTTGGACCGCGCAAGGGCAAGCCTGAGACATTTCTCGGACTTCGAGTCCGCTCATTTAGATTAGGACCTTTGCGGCGAAATCCATCGGGGCCGGCGGGCACGTCCCGCGATCGAGTCCGGATATAAGTCCGCAACCACCCTCCTCGCCACGCACAATCTCCTTGCAAATGGGAGGCGACCATATAAGAAATGTCCGGTTCCCGGCTCCGGGCCGGCGGCTGTGGCGCATGCTGCGGCATGAGCACCGCCCGGGAGCCGGACATGAACGGAGGTGGATTCATCACGATCACCATGTCGATGCGCGAGGTTGACCGGCTCAGGACGATCCAGTCGGTGGTCGATGGCATGCTGATGACGTGGCAGGCCGCAGAACGGCTCCATCTGGGTCGGCGTCAGGTTGAGCGGCTGACCGTGCGCTATCGCAGCCAGGGCGCTTCGGGACTGCTGTCACGGCATCGAGGACACCCGAGCAACTACCGGTTGGCAGACGGCGTGGCCGAGCGCGCGTTGAACCTGATCCGGGATCGTTACCCGGACTTTGGACCAACGCTCGCCTGCGAGAAGCTGCGCGAATGTCACGGGCTGGCGCTGTCGAAGGAAACGGTGCGTCACCTGATGACGGATGCCGGCCTGTGGATTCCGCGACGGCAGCCACCATCGCTGGTTCGAGGAACGGGCGCCGGCGTGCACGTTGCTGGTGTATGTCGACGATGCGAGCAGCCGGC
The DNA here is from genome assembly GCF_056279605.1 of Paraburkholderia sp. TE9906. NCBI lineage: Bacteria > Pseudomonadati > Pseudomonadota > Betaproteobacteria > Burkholderiales > Burkholderiaceae > Paraburkholderia > Paraburkholderia sp. TE9906. Next base: position 405,337 of record NZ_JBWCCT010000005.1, on the reverse strand, counting down.
TGATGGCGCTGCATTTCACGGCCACCGAGTCGACCTTCAGTTACTTTGAGGTGACCCGGGCATATCTGGAACAGCACGGCAAGCCGGTCGCGTTCTACAGCGACAAGTACAGCGTGTTTCGCAAGACGGATGCGAACAAGGATGGCAACAGCGTGACCCATTTCGGTCGGGCGATGTACGAACTGAGCATCGACACGTTCTGCGCGAACAGTAGCCCCGCCAAGGGGCGCGTCGAACGGGCCCACCTGACGTTGCAGGACCGGCTTGTATAAGAATTGCGGTTGCGTGGCATCAGCACGGCTGCGGGAGCCAATGCGTATGCGCCCTCCTTCATTGCTGATTTCAACCGGCGTGTCGGCAAATCACCGAAGAGCGATCACGACGCGCACCGTCCGTTGCGCGCTGACGAGGATCGGAGGCAAATCCTGGCCTGTCGGGTGCCGCGCAAGATCTCCAATGCGTCTTGTTTGTCAGCACGGGCGGACCGTTCGGTCCCGCGACCTGCTGTAACGCTGCGCTGAAATTCTGATTGAATTCAGTGTACGTGTGCCACGTGCAATTGACAGCGATACCCACACAGGGGCGCAGCCGCGTCAAAGCGGTACTCAAGGAAGAGAATGACCCGCCACGCTCTGGTACTGGCGCGGGGCCGCAGACTGCCGAAGTCGAGCGTCGGCACCTTTGGACCGAACGGAGCCGCCCTTCCCTGTGCATAGCGTTGGAACGCTATCTCATCGACATGTTCGAGAGCAAGTCCAGCAGCCGGTTTGCCGTTCGGTGCGGCAGACACGTCTCCTTCCGGGAGGTGGTTGGCGTATCATCGGGTGAACAGTGTGCCGCGCGGACACTCGCCTGGCGAGTTGCCACGGGCGGTGAGCCCTCGCACTGGACCATTTTCCGGCTGCACTTCGATCTCCTCTATGGAATCCATCGTGACTCCGCGTGGCGTTGCGCAATATCCCCCGCCTGGAGGAGCGCGATCGGCTGGACGGAGAACGGCAGCCAGCGTCGCCCCGAGTGTCCGGAGCCGCCGATGCAAGTGACTGACGAGTGTGCGCCAGGCAAGCCCCTGCCGCTTCTGGCGACGAAGCTTCTTCCGCCACGCTTGCCGCGCGGGTTGATCGAGCGCCCACGGCTGATTGAGCTGGCGGCGTATGCGGAAAACAAGCGGCTCACCGTCATCAAGGCGCCCGCGGGCTTCGGCAAGACTTCGCTGGCGCTCGCGTGGCTCAATCATCTGCGCACGGGCGACGCGCACGTTGCGTGGCTCTCGCTCGATACGGACGACGACGAACCCGCCCGCTTTCTCCACCATCTCGCGCAAACATTGTGGCAGGCTTGCGGCAACGTCGGCGCTTCGGCGATCGGGCTGACCGCCGAAGCCTCGCTCGTCCCCGCGCAATGCATCGTGGCGACACTGATCAACGAGCTGGTAGACGTCGACGACGAAGTCTATCTGTTCCTCGACGACTATCACCTGATCAGCCTCCCTGTCATTCACGATGTCATGGCGTTCTTCATCGAGCACGCGCCGTCGCACGTGCATGTCGTGGTCTGCACGCGTGCCGATTCGATGCTTCCGCTCGCGCGCTTGCGGGCGAGGAACGAACTGCTGGAAATCGACGCATCGGCGCTGCGCTTTAACTTCGAAGAAACGCGATCCTTCATCGAACGCGAGTGTCCGGGCAAGCTGGGCGCCGGCACGATCAAGTCGATGTTCGCGAGCACCGAGGGTTGGGCTGCGGCGTTACGCATTTCTACCTCGGTGCTGGCACGGGAAGAGCACAGGCCAGGGGTGGAATCAGGCACGCCATCGGGCGCGTCCCGGCCATTCGCCGCCTACATCGAAGACATACTGAAACACCTGCCCGCGACGATGGTCGAGTTCATGCTGCGCACGGCGACACTCGAGCGGCTGAGCGCGTCGCTGTGCGAAGCGGTGACGGGCGACGAGAGCAGCCAAAGCATGCTGGAAGCGATCGCCGCGCGCCAGCTTCTGCTGGAGCCGATGGACGTCGAAGGGCACTGGTTCCGCTATCACCACCTGATGCGCGACTACCTGTGCCAACGGTTTGAAACGCAGTACCGCGACGAGGTGTCGGACGTGCACCGGCGCGCGTGTCATTGGTACGCGCAACAGGAGCAATGGACCGACGCGGTCAGACACGCCATCGCCGCAGGCACGACCGACGAAGCCATCTCGCTGATGGCCCGCTGCGCGATGTTGCTCGTCACGAAAGGCGATCTGCTCACATTGCTGGGCTGGCAGCGCCAGTTCCCGGCGCACCTGATGCGAGAACAGTTACAGGTCAGGCTAGCGATTGCCTGGGGCATGGCGCTGGCACTACGCTTTGACGACGCGCTGGCGATGCTCGATGCGCTGGAGCGCGATGCCGCCGCCAGCACGGGTGCCGAAACCGAGCGCATGCGCTGGGAATGTCAGGCGATCCGTGCGGTTCTGGCCGCGCTGCAGGACGATCCGCAACGAGCGCTCGCGATGGCGCAGGCCTGTCTTGACCGGCCGTCCGCCGATGTCTGGACCACCAACGTCGTATCCAACGTTGTGCGATTCGGACACTGGAAAGCGGGCAACCTCGAAGCGCTGTATGCGACACCCTGGGTTCCCTATTCGATCGAGGACGACCAGCGCAATGTGTTTTCTTCGGTGTACCGGCTGTGCCTGCTCGGTCACACGGAAATGCAGCAGATGCATTTTGTGCTCGCCGAGCGGTATTTCATGGAGTCAATGCATCTGGCCGAGCGTTATTCCGGTCCCCAGTCCATCTCCGCCGCCCTGTGCGCGCCAATGATCGCGCAGCTCCGTTATGAGCAGGGCCGTCTGGATGAAGCGGAAGCGCTCCTGCTCGATCTGATGCCAATCGTCGATCTGGCCGTCATGCTCGATAGCGTGCTGATCGCGTATCGTCTGCTCATCCGGATCGCGGTTGCTCGTTCGAACTTCGCGGAGGCATACGCGCTGCTTGAACGCGCGCGAACCCTCGGCCACAGGCGCGGTTGGCGTCGTCTGATTGCAGCGGTGCTCGTCGAACGCACCCGGCTGCATATCAGCGAAGGAAGAATGGCGGAAGCCTCGGCGTGCGTTTCCGAACTCGATCGGCTCGCGGCCCGAGGCCTGCAACCATCCCCTCCTGTCTCGGCGGAGATCGACAACTATCGTTCACTCGCCACTGCCTGTGTTGCGATGGCCCAGAACCGGACGCACGAAGCCGTCGAATCGTTGAACGCCGCGTGGCGCAGCGCCGAAAGCCGTCACTGCGACTACCTCGCATTGCGCCTGCGAACCACGCTCGCACTCGCCTGGATGGGCGCGGGTAAAACGCGCGAGGCGATAGAGGTGTTTGGCGAGGTCGTGAAAGTGGCCGTGCCCGCTGGCATCCATCAATCCATTCTCGACCAGGGTTCTGAAGTCGGGACGCTATTGCAGGCGGTGCGCGATGGTACACGCAACGCAGCGCAGACGAAGGATGTGGTGAATCACATCGATCGTCTGTTCGATGGCTGGCGCGCGCTCTATCAGCCCAACAGCCAAACTCAGCGCGACGCCGAACGCGAATCGCTCAGCACAAGGGAACGCGAGATCGTCGGATTGATTGCGCAAGGGCAGTCGAACAAGGAAATCGCACGCAGTCTCGGGATTACGCCTGAAACGGTCAAATCTCATGTGAAGAGTATTTTCGTCAAGCTTGCGGTCGACAAACGCGCGCATGCTGTCTCACGCGCGCAAGCGCTGCGGCTGCTGCGCACTGGCAGATAGCCAGCGCGCACGTTGCGCGACACACGGGTTCACCTCGCCCCCGCGATAGAATGGCTGGCGAACGACTTCACCAACCGCTACGGCATCGACGTGGCGCGCGACATCGAAACCGGTGACGCGCATTTCAGCCCGGCGGGCGGCACCGCGTTGTTCCGGATCGTCCAGGAAGCGTTCACGAACGTCGCGCGCCATGCCGATCCCACGATAGTCACGCTGAACCTGCGCGCCGCGAACGAGAGCTTTGTGCTGCGCGTCGCCGACAACGGCAAGGGCGCGCATCGTGCGGCGGGCGCGGCAGGCAAATCGTTCGGCTTGCTCGGCGTTCGCGAACGTGCGCACATGCTCGGCGGTGCGGTCGACATTCGCACCGCGCATGGCGAAGGCTTCGTGTTGACCGTCACCGTGCCGTCACAGGCCGTGCAGTTGCAGGAGGTGCAAACATGACCGGTGTCTTGATCGCCGATGACCATGCGCTCGTACGGGATGGTCTTCGGCATATCCTGCAGGGGGCAAGCGGCTTCGAAGTGGTGGGCGAAGCGTGCGACAGTACGAGCGCCATCGCCTTGATGCGAGAGCACGCCGCCGACGTGCTGGTGCCCGATCTGTCGATGCCGGGCCGCAACGGTGTCATACAAAGAGCCTTTTACGCTGAGATTGCGCACGACCCCACTCGTGCCGATCACGCCGAACAATCCATGAGCGTAATAACCATTGGGCGGCTGACATCGCCACCACTGGAACTTATCTTGCCCAGGTTCACGACGCCGGCCTTTGAATCACCCGAGAACCTGAGCGAATCGCCCTTCATGAACGCACAGTTGCAAACGTCAAGGGTCGAGGCGACGAAACGTCCGCCGGTACTGATCACCCCCGAAGGCCCGACCATGATGCCTTGGGGATTAATCACATAGAGACTGCCCGTCACGCTCAGCCTGCCGAGAATCTCGGATGGCGAGCCACCCGTGGCACGGTTGAGCGTGGCGCCTGAGCCGTTGTCGAAGACGACGCGGTTATGCTTGCCGATCGAAAAGCTGTTCCAGTCGATGACGCCGCGACTCGAGCCGGGTTGCGTAATGATCAGGCTGTTGCCGGCACCGGCGATAGAGCCTGACCCTGTGTGTACTGACCGCCCCGCGGCACGACGCCCGCCGCGAACGCGGCGCGAAAAAGGACAATACTGATCAATGAAGCGTCTGCGAACGCCACGACAGCCCGCATTGAACGTCCGGTGCGGGCAGTGTGTTCACTCGATCGAGCCGGCAACAGGAGAGACATGCATCGCTCCTTCGTGAAACTGCGCACGTCGCCTGGAGCGGCATGTTGTTGCAGGAAAACGCATGGAAAATCAGATATTCATGTCAAACCAGCATAGCAGTTGCGCTGCGAAAAACTGGCCGACTGCTGATCGGGCATCTGCTTGACCCGCGCATCGACGTCGAGGTCAGCGCCGATGCGCGGATTGAATGGCCCGATTCTGATGGAAAAGAATCGCATGCTCGCCTTTCAGGCAATCCGGGAGTTCTACGATCGCGTTTCGCTGGAGAAACCCTCTCAAGCCCCTCGCCCCTCACCCCACCTCTTGTTATAATCCTTTCACCAAATCGAACAAAACATAACGCTCCTCACACCGCGCGACAGGACCTCCATGCTGAAACCCGATCGCCTCCGCGCCCTCGCCGATGCGCTGGCCAGGCAAAACGTGATGCGCTTGCGCGATGCCGCGAGCCTGCTGGGCGTGTCGGAGATGACTGTCCGGCGCGACATCGCTGGCAGTCCGGAACAATTCACGTATCTCGGCGGCTATATCCTCAGCGCGACGGATGTACCGAACAACGCCGGCTATTCACTCGAGGAAGAGAAAGACCATTTCGCGCAGGCCAAGGCCGAAGCCTCCGCGATTGCGGCGGGACTCGTCGTCGATCATGAAACGATCTTTATCGATTGCGGCACGACGCTGACCACGCTTGCGCGGCTGATTCCGGTCGAGCGTCATGTCACGGTGGTGTGCTATTCGCTGAACGTAGCGGAAATTTTGCGGCGCAAGCCCAACGTCCGAATGATCCTGCTGGGCGGCGTCTACGTGCCGTCGTCGGATTCGTTCGCGGGCGAAGAAAGTCTGGAGATGCTACGTCGCATGGGGATCAACAAGGCCTTCATTTCCGCAGGCGGCGTGGACACCGCGCGTGGCGTCACGTGCTGGAATTTTCATGAAGTCGCGCTCAAGCAGGCGGCCATGGCCAGCGCGGTGGAAAGCCATCTGGTGGTGGACCAGAGCAAGTTCGGCGTAGTCAAAGCCGTGCGCTTTTCGCAAGTCGACGACTTCGACTCCATCATCACCGAAAAAGGTCAGGCGCTCCGCAAGCGCAAATAAGCCCGCATGCCGCGCGTTCCCGAGCATAGTGGAGCGCGATGACGTGCAACGAAGCACGCCACGCGGCAACCCTGCGACCAGCAGCGGCGTTCAAGCCTTGCGTTGCAACGCGAAGAGCGTGCCCGCGATCAGAATGAAGGCGCCGATAATCACCTTCTGCCAGGTGCTCGGCACGCCGACCAGAATCAGCACGCTGTTGATCAGCGTGACGAGCACGACACCGAGCAACGTGCCCGCCACCGTCCCCGTACCGCCCGTAATACGCGCTCCGCCGAGGATCACCGCGGCGATCACATCGAGCTCCGAGCCCACGAGGTCGAACGGATTCGCGAGCCGGTTGTTCGACACATGCAGAATGCCCGCGATGCCCGCGAGCATCCCCGTATAGCCGAACACGAACAGATGGATCGCGCGCAGGTTGTAGCCGAGCCGCTCGGCGATCGCCAGACTGCCGCCCATCGCATAGACGCCCCGCCCCATCATCGTCCGGTTCAGCAGCCACCATGTGACTATGGCGGCCGCCAGTAGCGCGAGCACCGACACGGGCAGCACCGCGCGCAAACCATCGTTCGTGTGATAGAAAAACAGCGGAATGCGGCCGAAGCGATCCATGCTGTGCGGAATGTTCATGAAGAACGACGTGCCGATAAAAGTCAGCAGCAGCCCGCGAAACAGATACTGCGTGCCGATCGTGACGATCAGCGACGGCGCCTTCAGCCGATGCACCAGCACGCCGTTGACGATACCGAGCACGACGCCTCCCAGCGCGCCGGTGATGAGGATCAGCGCAAACGGCGCGTCCGGCCACCACGCGAACACCGCCTTGGTGATGCCGTACATCGTCAGCGCGGCGATCGCGGTGAACGAGACGTCGATGCCGCCGGACGCGAGCACGACGAGCGTGCCGAGCGCGAACAGCGACATGGTGGTAGCCGAATGCAGCAGATCGAATAGCGTCGCGAACTGGAAAAAGCGCGGGTTGATCGCGCCGACAATCAGGCACGTCACCGCGATCAACGCGACGGTAAACCATTCCGGATTGCGCGCGAGCTTCGCCCGCAAGCTGGGCGGCCTGACCTCGGGTGCGACTTCGGCAATGGTCGGCGTGGTCATGGTCTGCTTCATGCGCGAATCGATGCGCGAGTTCATGAGTAGGAACGTCCTTTATGCGGCTTCTGAAAGCAATGCGTGATACAGGTCGGCTTCGCTCAGCGTGTCGGCCTGATATTCGCTCGCCACGCGGCCCTTCTTCATCATCAGGATGCGGTCGCAGTTCTGCAACAGTTCAGGCAGATCGTCGCTGATCAGGATGATGCCGATGCCACGTTGCGAGAGGCGCTGCATGATCCGGTAAATGATGTCCTTCGAGCCGACGTCGACGCCGACAGTCGGCCCATGCAGGATCAACACACGCGGATCGATCGCCAGCCAGCGGCCGATCAGCACGCGTTGCTGGTTGCCGCCCGAGAGCGACTGCACGGGCTTGTCGATATCGGGCGTGGCAATCTGGAGATCTTTCACCGTCTGTTGCGCGAGTGCTTGCGCGCGCGTGCGGTCGATCTGGCCGAAGCGGTCGCGCAAACTGGAGATCATCGCGGTGATCACGTTGTCGCGAATCGGCTTGTCGAGGAAGAGCCCCTCGTTCAGGCGGTCTTCCGGCACATAGCCGATACGATGATTTTTCGCATCCGACGGTGTGCGCAAGCGGATGCTTTTCCCATCCAGCCTCACCTGCCCCGACTGCGCCGGCGCCACACCCGCGAGGGCGCGCGCGAGTTCGTTGCGCCCCGAATCGAGCAGACCGGTGACGCCGAGAATTTCACCGCCGTGCAGCGCGAACGACACGTCGCTGAACTGACCGACGCGCGTGTAACCCTGCACTTCGAGCACGACGTCCTGCCCAATCGCGCCTTCACGATAGCGCTCGTTCGACAGATGGCGACCCGTCATCAGTTCGCTGATCTGCGCTTTGGTGAATTGGGCGATCGGCCCTTGCGCCATTTTCTGGCCGTCGCGCAGCACGATCACTTCACCGCCGATCGCGTAGCACTCGTCGAGCTTGTGGCTCACGAACAGCACGGTCACTCCCTGCGCGCGCAGATTGGCGAGAACGGCGATCAGGTTGTCGACTTCCTTTTGCGTGAGCGACGTGGTGGGCTCGTCCATGATGACGAACTTCGCCTCGCTGGCGATCGCGCGGGCAATCGCCACGAGTTGCCGCGTGGCGAGCGGCAGTTGCTCGATGAGCGTCGCCTGAAACCCGGCATCGCCGGGCAGGCCGACCGCTTCGAGCGCGCGAGCTGCCGTGCGCGCCAGCTCGCGCCGGTCGAACGTGCGGGCGAGCCGCCCTGCGTGCGTGGCCAGCTCCGAGGTGAGCGCGACGTTCTCGGCCACGTTCATGTTGGGCAGCAGCGAGAGGTCCTGATAGACGGTCTCGATTCCCGCCGCGAGCGATGCGAGTGCGGAAAGGCGCGCGTGGCGCACGCCTTCGATGATCAGTTCGCCTTCGTCAGGCGGCTGCGCGCCGGAAATGATCTTGATGAGCGTGCTCTTGCCGCAGCCGTTTTCGCCGAGCAGATGGTAAATCTGCCCGCGCTCGAACGACAGGCTCACCCCGCGCAACGCATGCACGCCGGTGAAGCGCTTATGGACGCCCACGACTTGCAAAAACGGCTGCGATGCGTCGGATTGCGGCTGCGGTGACGATACGTCTTGATTCATGATGGCGAGTGGTGAGTTAAGGCGCGCCCGGGTGGGCTCGCCTCGAATGGCGTCCCCCGAGCGATCAGGGAACGCCGTGGCCGTGGCCCATCAGAACGGATACTGCTTGTAATTCGACTTGTCGACGTTCACCCAGCCTTGCCCGCGCACGATGATGCCCTTGCCCGGCCCTTTCGCGACCGTCACCTTCGTGTAGCCCGGAATGCCGAGATCGGCGCCGTTCTCGACCGTTTTTCCGTCGATCAGCATTTGCGCCACCTTGTTCATCGCAATGCCCGCGAGCTTCGGATCCCAGAACGCGATGCCGTTGACAGCGCCGCTTTCGAGGAACTTGCCCGCTTCCGTCGGCAAGCCAGTGCCGTACACGCAGATCTTGCCTTGCATGCCGGCTTCTTCAACCGCCCGGCCGATGCCGATCACGTCGAGCGAGGACGAGCCCTGGAAGCCCTTCAGGTCCGGATGCTTGCGCAGCACTTCCTTCGCGACTTCATAGGCGCGCTCGCCGTCGTTATTGGTTTCGAGTTTCGGCTCGACCAGATTCATCTTCGGATACTTGGCCTTGGCGTTGCCGATGCCGCCATCGGCCCACTGGACCTGCGAGCGGCTGCCGAGCGAACCGACCAGCACGGCCCACTTGCCGTCGTCATGCATGCACGAGGCGAGACGTTCGTTCAGGCCGGCGCCGTAGGCGGTGTTGTCGAATGCCTCGATGTCGACCATCGTGTTCTTCGCGTTGTCCGCCTCGTGCGTCACCACCTTGATGCCGCGATCCATCGCTTTCTTCAGCGCGGGTTCGAGCGTCGGCGGGTCGTAGGGCACCACGGCGATCGCCGTCACCTTCCTGGCGATCAGGTCTTCGATGATCTTCAGCTGCTGCGCCGCATCCGCACGGCCGGGACCGGTCTGATACGCGGTCACGCCGGGGTTGTCCTTCGCGAATTGCTTGACGCCGTCGTCCATCCGGTTGAACCAGTTGATGCCGGTCACCTTGACGACCGTGACGATCGTCTCGTTGGTGGCAGCCTGCGCTGCGGCGATCACGCCTACCGTCAGCGCGCCTGCCGCAAGCGCGGCGCCCAGTCGAGTCAATTTCATGCGATGTCTCCTTTATCGTTCGATGTCGCCCCACTCCACCCTCACGGACAATCAGGGCTCGTTGTCCGTCGCGTACTGAAACCTCGGTGATGCTTCGCGTCTGAGCGGCGCGCTAACGTTTTGGGGCCGCGCTGGAGCCGCCGCCGAAGCCGAAGATCGCCCTCACCCGCTCGCCGCCCGCAAACGCGAGCGACAGCAACAACAGAAACCCCCACGCGCAATCGCCGAAAAACTGCGATACGCCCATCAGATTGAACAGGCTCGACAGAAACTGCAGCACCGTCGCGGCGAAAAATACGCAGATGATGCGGCCATGACCGCCGGCGGGATTCACGCCGCCCATCACCGCAATCAGGATCGCGATCAGCAGATAGGAATTGCCGTAGTCCCATTTCGCGCTGGAGGTGTGCGTCACGCTGATCAAGCCGGCCAGCGACGCGAGCACGCCGCACATCGCGTAAGTGATGATCAGCATTCGCGCGCGCGGAATGCCCGCATAGAACGCGGCTTTGGGATTCGTGCCCATCAGATAGAGACGCAGGCCGAACGGACTGCGTTTGAGCAGCCAGCCCAATACGATGACCGCCGCGATGAAGATGCAGAAGGCGATCGGCACCTGAAACACGGTGCCGTTGCCGATATTCGACAACGGGTCGACATAGTCGACATGCACTGAGGCGCCGTTGCTGAGCACCACCGCAAAGCCCGTGAACAGCAACTGCGTGCCGAGTGTGCAGAGAATCGGCGTAAGCCGCAGCCACGCGATGACCACGCCGTTCAGCAGCCCGCCGAGCAGCCCCATCGTCACGACGATCACGCAGAACAGTGCCGTGTAGAGCGCGGGCGAGTCGTCGCCGTTGAGAAAACGCGGCACGATCAGCGCGGCGACCATGCCGGAGAGGTTCGCGAGTCCGACGCCGGACAAGTCGATGCCGCCGTTGCCCGACACCATCGACAGCATGATGCCGAGCGCGAGCAGGCCGAGTTCGGGCAACTGGCCGCCCATCGACTGCAGGTTGTCGATATCGACGAATTGCCCGCGCGAGAGCCACGTCGCGACCAGCACGACGAGCACGTTGACGATCAGCAGAAAATTCAACTGCCGGTCGCCGAACAGTTTTCCAGCGGTGAACAAGGACTTCATGGTGACGACGATCTCCTTGAATCTTCGCAAACGGTCACGATGACCGGGACAGGTCCGCCGACTCGTTCAATACGCGCTTGACTTCATCGAGCGTCGGCATGGAAGGCGCCGTGCCAGGACGCGTTACGGAGATGCCCGCGAGCGCGCAACCGAAACGCATTGCGGCGATCGCATCGTCGCCGCGTGCGAGCGCCGCTGCGAAGCCGCCCGTGAAGCCATCGCCCGCACCCGCCGTTTCCACCACGCGGCCACACTGGTAGGCCGGCACGAGGACCGATTGCGTCGCCGAATGCAGCAGCGCGCCGGCCTCGCCGAGCGTCACGATCGCCGTGCCGACACCTTTGGCGAGCAGCACGTCGGCGGCCCGGCGCGCGTCGTCGGCGGTCGCGATCGGCACGCCGGTGAGCGCGGTGGCTTCGGTTTCGTTCGGGGTGATGTAGTCGCACAGCGGGAAGATGTCGTCGTCGAGCGACATCGCGGGCGCCGGATTGAACACGGTGATCACGCCGTGGCGGCGCGCCACTTCAAGTCCGCGGCGCGCGGCGGCGAGCGGCTGTTCGAGTTGCGTGACGAACACGCTCGCGGCGGCGATGTCCGCTTCGATTGCGTCGACATCGGCGGCATTCATCGTGCCGGCCGCGCCGGATGCGACGATGATGGCGTTCATGCCGGTGGTGTCGTCCACGAAAATATGCGCCGCACCCGTGGACACGCCGTCGATCACCGAGGCGCGCGCCGTGATGCCCTCCCTCGCCCACGTCGCACGCGCGATCTCGCCGAACGCATCGTTGCCGATGCGGGTGCAGAACACCACCTCGGCGCCCGCGCGCGCGGCCGCCACGGCCTGATTCGAACCCTTGCCGCCCGGTCCCATCGCGAACGCCGTTCCCGCGATCGTCTCGCCGATCACCGGCATGCGGGTGGCGCGAAACGTCAGGTCGGTGACGTAGATCCCGAGAATGACGACGCGTCCGTTCTTGCGCGAAGACGTATTCATTCGTGTTCCTCCCGAGCGGTTTGGTTCAGGAGGATTTCATTCAGTGCCCGACATGCTCGCGGCACATCGGCATTCAACAGCAGATCCAGATTCTTCAGCACGTTGTCTCCTCCATTTTCTGGTTGGCGTGCGTGTCGTTGATCCGTTCGGTACCGTTGCCGGTCAGTCTCCGTACGGTATCCAGATGTTCTTTACCTGCACGGCCTGACGCAGAAACGGCCGGCCTTCGCTCGCGCGGTCGAACCAGTCGAACTGGCGGCCGTGATCGACGAAGGTGCGTTTCAGATTGCCGACCGACTCGCGTTCGACCAGCGTCGAGTCCGCGGCCTCACCGAAGCACCAGACGGCGTCGACGTCGTCGTGTTTGGCCAGTGCGGGCAGCAGCGCCGCGCGTTCGCCCGTGACGATGTTCAGCACGCCCGCAGGCACATCCGACGTCTCGACGACCTGATAGAAATCGGTGACCGTCAGCGGACACGCCGTGCCCGGCAACACGACCACGCGATTGCCCATCGCCAGCGCGGGCGCCACCAGCGAAATGAAGCCGAGCAACGGCGCCTCGTCCGGACAGGCGATGCCGATCACGCCGAGCGGCTCATGCATCGCCAGCGCGACGCCGCGCAGCGGCGGCGTATGCACGGCGCCGTCGAACTTGTCGGCCCACGCGGCGTAGCTGAACAGACGCGCGACGGATGCGTCCACTTCCGCCCGCGCCGCCGCTTCGGTCGCGCCATTGCGCACCACCAGTTGCCGCGCGAACTCGTCGGCGCGAACGGCAAGATTCTCGGCCAGATAGAAGAGCACCTGCGCCCGGTTATGCGTGCTCGCCTGCGACCACTTCTGCGCCGCGCGCGCCGCCTCGACCGCATTGCGAATGTCCTTGCGATTGCCCTCGCCCACTTCGCCCACCGGTGTGCCATCCGGCGCGTGAACCTGCAACGAGTAGCCGCTATCCGGGCGCACCTGCTTGCCGCCGATAAACAGCTTCGCAGTCCGGTCGATCGAGGTGACGATCGACGCGCCGTCCGCCAACGGCCCCCCCATGAGCGCACCAGCAGATTGCTCGCCGCGCCGTGGCGCCTGACGCTGCGCAAGATTGCGCCACGCACGCGGTTTCAGATATTCGTATATGCCCTCGCGTCCGCCTTCGCGGCCATAGCCCGATTCGCGATAGCCGCCAAAGCCGACCGACGCGTCGAACAGGTTCGTCGCATTGATCCACACGACACCGCATGCAAGGCGCGGCGCGATGTCGAGCGCGCGGCCGATCGTTTCGCTCCACACGCTCGCGGCGAGTCCGTAGCGCGAGTTGTTGGCGAGCGCAATGGCTTCATCCGGCGTGCGAAAGCTCATCGTCACGAGCACCGGGCCGAAGATTTCTTCCTGCGCGAGGACGGAAGCGGGCGCGACGCCGGTCACGAGCGTCGGCGGATAAAAACAGCCGCCGGATGGCAGCGAGGTTTCCGGTGATTGCCACACCGCACAGCCTTCGCGCCGCCCGCTTTCCACCAGCGACTGGATACGTTCGAGCTGCACCGGATCGACGATCGCACCGATATCGATGCTCTTGTCGAGCGACGTGCCCACCCGCAGCGTCGCCATGCGGCGTTTCAGCCTGGCGATGAAGCGTGCTTCTATCCCCTCCTGCACGAGCAGCCGCGAGCCCGCGCAACACACCTGCCCCTGGTTGAACCAGATCGCGTCCACCACGCCTTCGACCGCGCCGTCCAGATCTGCGTCGTCGAACACGATGAAGGGCGACTTGCCGCCGAGTTCGAGCGTCAACGATTTACCCGTGCCGGCCGTGGCCGCACGGATCGAGCGCCCGACTTCCGTCGAACCGGTGAAGGCGATCTTGTCGACTTGCGGATGCTCGACGAGCGCGGCACCGGTGCGGCCGTCGCCCGTCACGACGTTCAGCACGCCCGCCGGCAAGCCGGCCCGATGCGCGAGTTCGGCGAACAGCAGCGCGGTCAGCGGCGTGTATTCGGCAGGCTTCAGGACGACGCAATTGCCCGTTGCAATCGCCGGTGCGATCTTCCACGCGAGCATCAGCAGCGGGAAATTCCACGGCACGATCTGGCCGACCACGCCGAGCGGCGCATAGTCGGCGAATTCGCTCTCCTGCAACTGCGCCCAACCCGCGTGATGCAGAAAGTGCCTTGCCACAAGGGGGATATCGATGTCGCGCGTTTCACGAATCGGCTTGCCGTTATCGAGTGCTTCGAGCACGGCGAACAGCCGGCTGTGACGCTGAACCATGCGCGAGAGCGCATACAGATGACGCGCGCGTCCCGCGCCGCCCAGCGCGAGCCAGCCCGGCTGCGCGGCGCGCGCAGCGGCCACCGCCGCGTCGATATCGGCCGCATCGCCCTGGGCGATGTCCGCGAGCCGCTCGCCCGTCGCGGGCGCGTGCGAGACGAAGCGCTCGCCGGCGGCCGGCGCATGCCACGCGCCGCCGATGAAATGCCCGAAGCTCGCCTCGTGCTGCGCGAGCCACGCGCGCGCGGGTTGATCGTCCTCGGGTGCGGGACCGTACTCCATCGATGAAAAATACTCGGCTACGCTCATGGGATCGGTCTTTGGTTCAGGCTGCGGGGTGACGGTTGAAAGCGGAGTAACGGCCGCTCACGTGATGTTCGAGCTGGCGTTCGATATCGGCCAGCAGGCTCGACGCGCCGATCCGGAACAGCTCCGGTTCGAGCCACGGACGGCCCAGTTCTTCTTTCATCAAAATCTGATACGACAGCACGGACTTCGCGCTCGACACGCCGCCCGCCGGCTTGAAGCCGATCGGCACGCCGGTGCGCGCCTCGTATTCGCGGATCATCCGCACCATCACGAGCGAGACGTCCAGCGTCGCGTTGACGCCTTCCTTGCCGGTCGAGGTCTTGATGAAATCGGCGCCCGCCATCATGCAGACCATCGACGCGCGGGCGACGTTGGACAGCGTGCGGATGTCGCCGGTGGCGAGAATCGTCTTCAGATGCGCCGGTCCGCACGCCGCGCGGAAGTCGCGCACTTCGTCATACAAGGCCTGCCAGTTGCCGGTCAGCACATATTCGCGCGTCACGACGATGTCGATTTCCATCGCGCCGTCCGCCACCGACGCCTCGATCTCCTTGAGCTTCAGCGGATGCGGAATCAGGCCCGCCGGAAAACCAGTCGATACCGCCGCGACCGGAATGCCGCTGCCCTCCAAGGCATCGACCGCCGCCGCGACGAAGCGGTGATACACGCAGACCGCACCCGTGGTGATGCCCTGCGGCGCGATGCCGAGCGCTTCGAGCAGATCGGCGCGCACCGGCTGGCGTGCTTTCGCGCACAGGCGGCGCACGCGGCCTTCGGTGTCGTCGCCGTTCAGCGTCGTCAGATCGATGCAGGTGACGGCCTTCAGCAGCCACGCGGCCTGCGCATCCTTCTTGACGGTGCGGCGCGTGGCCAGCGTGGCCGTGCGCCGTTCCACCGCGGACTGGTTGACGCGCAATCCGTCCAGCCATGACGCGTCGAACGGCGTGCCCGGATTGCGCACCGGATGGATGAGCGGCCCGCCGCGCAGCGCGACGACCGACGAAGACAACGAAGGAGCTTCAGGCATGGGACATCCGGAAATTTGGCGCGGCGCACAACAGCCGCCGACAATTTGTTCGCACTTATGCTACAACGATTGATAGAATCATAACAAGCATTACGACGCAATCTTCACATATGCGGGCGCTTAAGCCCGCTGAAGCACCATGAATGTTATTGACGCACCAAATTCATGGTGCGAGGATCACAACACCGGTCATGACCGGTCGCGCCAGGCGCAAAGAAAAATTTCGTCGCATCGACGAAGGAGACAAGCCAGATGAATGAGCCGGATGCGGTTGCGGCCGCGTCATCTCGTCGGGTTCCATTGATCCGCGTCGCGGGCGTCACCAAGCGGTTTGGCGGCGTGCAGGCGTTGCGCGGCGTCGACCTCGAGGTGCTGCCCGGCGAAGTTCACGCGCTGCTCGGCGAAAACGGCGCGGGCAAATCCACGCTGATCAAGATCCTCAGCGGTGTTCACACCTACGACGAAGGCACCATCGAGATCGACGGCCGGAAAGTGGCGTTCGACTCGCCCGCACAATCGCGTGCGGCCGGTGTCGCGGTGGTCTATCAGGATTTGAGCCTCGTCGAATCGCTGTCGGTCGGCGCCAACCTGATGCTGGGGCGCGAGCCCCGCACGCGCCTCGGTTTCGTGAAGAACCGTCAGCTAATGGCCACCGTCAGCGAATTTCTGCGCTTGCGTGGCATTCCGCTCGATCCGCGCACGCCAGTGGGCGCGTTGCCGTTCGCCTATCGGCAAATGACCGAGATCTGCAAAGCGTTGATGGGCGACGTACGGGTGCTGATTCTCGACGAACCGACCTCGGCGCTGACGGGCGGCGAAGAACAGATCCTGTTCGACGCGATTCGCGCGGTCACCGATCGCGGCGTGGGCGTGATTTACGTGACGCATCGCCTGAACGAAGTGTTCCGCATTTCGCAGCGCGTCACCGTGTTCCGTGATGGTGCCAATGCCGGCGTGTTCCAGACGGCCGACACCGACATGAAGCAACTGGTCGCGGCGATTGTCGGCTCGGGCCATGCGGCTCTGCATGCCAGAGAGGAGACTGCCGTTGGCGTGACCGACGCGGTGCCGGATACCACGACAACGCAGACCAGCGCCGCGCGAAGTGCGGATAGCGCACCCGTTCTGCGACTCTCGAACGTGAGCAACGACCGGCTTCATGATGTCGATCTCGCGGTTCGCGGCGGCGAGATTCACGGTCTTGCGGGCCTGATCGGCAGTGGCCGCAGCGAAATTCTGCAGACCATCTTCGGCATTCGCAAGATCGAAGCGGGCGCGATCGAAATCGACGGCCAAACCCGCTCGCGCAACACGCCCGCCGAAGCGATCCAGCTCGGTATCGCGCTCGTTCCCGAGGATCGCCATCTCGAAGGACTCGTGCTCGACCATTCGATCGAGCGCAACCTTACCTTGCCGCACCTGCCGCATTTTTCCCGCTGCGGATGGCTGCGCAGCCAGACGGCCGTGCAACAGGCGAAGCGCTCGATGAAAGAGCTATCCGTCAAGGCGCCCGGCGCCTCGACTGCGGTCAAGTTTTTGTCCGGCGGCAACCAGCAGAAAGTGGTCTTCGCGAAGTGGAATCACCCGCGCCCCAAGCTGCTTCTGCTCGACGAGCCGACTGTCGGCGTCGATGTCGGCGCGCGCGAGGAAATCTACGGCGTGGTCCATGACGCCGCGCAGGCGGGCACCGGCGTGCTCGTCGTGTCCTCGGACCTCGACGAACTCCTGCGCCTGTGCGACCGGATTTCGATCGTCGCGGACGGCTGCATCGTCAAGACCGTCGAGCGTGCCGAACTCGCCAACGCCGAAGCGCTTCATCACCTGATTCAACTGTCCCGTTCTTCCATCGAGTCTCCCGAGGGGACGTCCGCCGGAGCGCACGCAACATGAACGATTCCGTCTCGCCGCTGACGGCCAAACGGCAGGCATCGCTGCCGCAGAAAAGCCGCGCGCGGCGCATTGCGCAACTCCTGCTGCAAGGCGACCGGCCCTACGCACTCTATGGCGCGTTCGCGATCCTGCTGGTGGTCTTCAGTTTCGCCTCGCCCTGGTTCTTATCGATCGACAACTTTCTGAACATCGGCCGGCAGACCGCGCTCGTGTCGATCGTCGCGATCGGCATGACCTTCGTGATCATTGCCCGGCAGATCGATCTGTCGGTGGGGTCCAGCCTCGCGCTATCGGGCATGTCCGCGGCACTCGCCATGACGTACGTCGGCGACAACTGGATCATCGGCGCGATCGCGGGTATCGGCACCGGCGCGATTGTCGGCGCGATCAACGGGGTGGTGACCACGCGGCTCAATATTCCGTCGTTTCTCGTGACGCTCGGCTCGCTGAGCGCCGCACGCGGACTGGCCCTGATGGTCACGACGACCAAGCCCGTCATCATCACCAACGACTCGTTCATCGCGATCTTCGGCGAAGGCGACATTGCGGGCGTGCCGGTGCCGATCATCTGGACCGCGCTGGCCGTGATCGCCGGCATTCTGCTGCTGCACTACAGCGTGTTCGGCAGGCAGATCTACGCGGCCGGCGGCAATCCGACCGCCGCGCTCTATTCCGGCATCAACACGCGGCGCGTGACCACCCTCGCCTTCATTCTCACCGGCGCGCTGGCCGGGCTTGCCGCGCTCGTGCTCTCCGCGCGCTCGCACGCGGCACGCCCCGACGTCGTGCAGGGACTCGAACTCGATGTGATCGCCTCCGTGACGCTCGGCGGCTGCAGCCTGTTCGGCGGGCGCGGCTTCGTGCTCGGCACGCTGCTCGGCAGCCTCATCATCGGCACGCTCAACAATGGGCTCGTGCTGCTCGGCGTCAGTTCATCGCTGCAACTCGTGATCAAGGGGGTCATCATCGTCGCGGCGGTGGCGTTCACCCGGAAGTGATGCGGGACACGCCGACCACGCGCGATATCACGTGCCCCCGGTTCTTGTGAAATGGCTGGAGACGTAACACCGACAGGAAAAACCAACGGAGGAGAATCATGAAACATCGTCGTGGCTCGAGAAATGTTCTAACCGGGGTCCTCGCGGCGGCTGCCGTCGCGGCGCTCGCTTCGCCGGGCGCCTGGGCGCAATGCGTGACCAGCCTGCCCGCCGGGTCGATCGGTCCGAAGACGATCGTCGGGCAAGGACCGAACGGGGAAAAGGCGTCTTCGGTGGAGGCGATCAAGCTGACCGACGCCGATATCGCGAAGATCAAGGCCGGCAAGTTCAAGGTGGGCATTTCGATGCAGACCATGAACCTCGACTGGTCGCAATTGCAGGTGCAAGGCATCACCGATACGCTCAAGAAATACGGCGTGGAAGTGATCGGC
Source organism: Paraburkholderia sp. TE9906 (assembly GCF_056279605.1). Lineage (NCBI taxonomy): Bacteria > Pseudomonadati > Pseudomonadota > Betaproteobacteria > Burkholderiales > Burkholderiaceae > Paraburkholderia > Paraburkholderia sp. TE9906. The sequence continues at coordinate 386,317 of NZ_JBWCCT010000005.1, read as the reverse complement.
ACGGCGTCAGCCGAGTACCAGGTCGACAAACAGATCGCCGATATCGAGAACACGATCCAGCGCCATCCCGACGGCATCATCTCGATTCCGGTCGACGGCACCGCGACCGCCGCCACGTACAAGAAAGTGTCCGCCGCCGGCATCAAGCTCGTCTTCATGGACAACGTGCCGACCGGCCTGAAGCATCCGGAGCAATACGCGTCGATGATTTCGGCGGACAGCGAGGGCAACGGCCAGATCGCCGCGAAGGTGCTCGCGTCGTGCGTGCCGCAGGGCGCGACGATCGGGCTCGTGAATTTCGGCGTGGATTACTTCAGCACGACGGAGCGCACGAAGGCCGTCAATGACTGGATCAGGAAGAATCGTCCGGACATCAAGATCAAACAGGTCGCCTTTACGGACCCGTCGAAAGTGGGGCAGATCGCGGGCGATTTCCTCACCGGCAATCCGGACGTGAAGGGCCTGTTCGCTGTCTGGGACCAACCGGCGCTCGACACGCTGACCTCGATGCGCGCCCAAGGCGTGAACATTCCGGTCACGACGGTCGATCTGGGTCTTCAGTCCGCGATCGAGATCGCCAAGGGCGGACCGCTCAAGGCGACCGGCTCGCAACGTCCCTATGATCAGGGCGTGGCCGAGGCCACGGCGATGATGAAGGCGCTCATCGGACAGACGCCGCCGGCGTGGATCGGTGTGCAGTCCCTGCCGGTGGTTCAGTCGAACGTGCTCGAATCTTATAAGACCGTGTTCAAGAAAGATCCCCCGCCGCAGTTGGCCGATGCTTGCAAGAAGGCCAAGCCGGCTTGTGGGTGAGGCTACGGTTGAAACGCTGCGATAGCTCGCGCGTGGCCAACGGATTTGAAGCCGACCGCCGGTCCTGTTCGCCCGCGCGCATTCGGCTTCGGGTGGCAGGAAGCCCCGCCTGATCGCATCCACCCGGCGCGGGTGGATGCCCCGCTTCGCGCCCATGCCGGGCGATCGCGCGGCTAGCGCCGCAACTCCGCGACGATCTTCTCCGCCAGAAAATCACACGGCGGACGATTCGACGACGTACTTCGCGCAAGCACCATCTCCAGCGCCGGAATCTCGGGCAATCCGTGCGTGCGCCCGAGCCGCGCAAAGTGCGCCGGCACCGCGCATTGCGCGAGCGGCACGATGGCGAGCCCCGCTTCCGCCATCGACAGCAACCCGAGCAGGCTCGGGCTTTCATACGAGGTCCGGTAGGGAATCTTCGCGCGTTCGAGGCTGCGAATCGCGTTTTCCCGCGCGACGCTGCCGGGCAGGAACACGGCAATCGGCAACGGCCGCTCGCGCCATATTTCATCGGCGCCCGGCGCCGCGGCCCACTCCATGGGTTCGAGCCGGATGAACTCGCCCGACAGTCCTTTGATCCGCGTCGCGCACACCAGGTCGACGGAACCGTCCTTCACCATCGGCGCGAGCGCCACGCTCGGCAAACCCACCACGCGGATTTCCACCTTCGGATAGGTCGCGGAAAACTTCTTGAGGATCGGCGGCAGCAGCGACGACGCGTAATCGTCCGGCACGCCGATGCTTACGCGCCCGGTCACGTCCGGCCGAACCACGGCCGCCCAGGCTTCGTCGCGTAACGCCAGCATGCGGCGCGCGTAGGTGAGCAGCACTTCGCCGTCCTGGGTCGGGCTCACGCTTCTCGGCTTACGCACGAAGAGCGGCTTGCCCAGCGCGATTTCAAGCGTCTTGATCTGCATGCTGACCGCCGATTGCGAGCGATGCACGACCTCCGCCGCCCGGCTGATGTTGCCGGTATCGGCGACGGCGACGATCATGGTCAGAACGTCGAGACCGAGAGCCTTCATGTGCGCAAGCCACTATCAGAAAAATTGATGGATTCGATCAATATTACGCGATTTTCCAGGACAAAGGAATCGGGCATAGTGCCGGCAAAGGAGCTAGTCAATGAACGCCCGTACCAACCTCGCAGTGCTTGCCGTACCGGAAATATCCTTTGCGACCATCGCATCGGGCATCTGCGTACCGTATGTCGAGTGCGGCGAGGGCGAACCCCTGCTGTTCGTGCACGGTTCGCTTTGCGACTACCGCTACTGGAGCGCGCAGACCGCGGCGCTGTCGCAGCACTTCCGCTGCATCTCGGTGAGTCTGAGCCACTACTGGCCGGCGAGCGAAGCTTGCATCCAGAGCGAGTTCGGCTGGCAGACGCACGTGGCCGAACTGGCCGAGTTCATCGAGGCGATCGACCTGGGGCCGGTGCATCTGGTCGGCCATTCGCGCGGCGGCTGCGTGGCGTTCAATGTGGCGCGCGACTATCCGCGGCTCGTAAAGACGCTCACGCTCGCGGACCCGGGCGGCCCGCTGCACGTCGAAGGGATGACGCCGGCGACCCTGCCCGCCTCCACCAACGTGCTGCGGGCGCGCGTCGCCGAACTGATCGAGAGCCAGCAGATCGACGAGGGACTGGAGCTGTTCGTCGACTCGGTGAGCATGCCCGGCGCGTGGCGCAAGAGCCCGGCTGCATTCCGTGCGATGGCGATCGACAATGCGGGCACGCTGCCCAAGCAGCTGCGCGACCCTTTGCCCGCCTATTCCCACGAAACGGCGCGCGAGGTGAAGTGCCGAACCCTGCTCATCGATGGGCAAAAGAGCCCGCGCATGTTTCGCAACAATGTGGAAAAGCTCTCCACATGGATCGACTATGCCGAACGACAAACCATCGAAGGCGCTTCGCATGGGATGAACGTGTCGAATGCGGGCGCTTTCAACCGGTTGCTGCATGCGTTCGTGAAGTATTGAAACGCGATTGAATCAAGTGATCTGCGCGGACAGCAGCACGGTGCGCGGCGCGGCGTTCGTGATGGACGTGGCCGCAATGCGCAGAGCGTCGCGAGGTAAGCGCGCGTGCGCCTCTCCAGCAGCGACGGCTCGATCAAACTCCTCGACAGGCGTTGCGCCCGCCGCCTGCTGGCTTCGCTCGCGACGACAGCCCGCGCGAGGCCGCCAGGGATCGATCAGAGCCGGGAAAAGGCACCGACACAATATTGGGTAAGCTTGTCGTCGATCCCGTTACCCGAGACTTTTTCGCCGATGCCTTCTTCGATCCGCAATTCGCTCGTCTGGATATTCGACGCGTTCGAGCGCGATTCGACCTTCGTCCAGAAGCAGATGTTCGGCTGTGCTGCCGCCTATCTCGACGGCCTGCTGTGTCTGATCGCCGCCGACCGGGGCGAGCCGTGGAACGGTCTGCTGGTCTGCACATCGAAAGAGCGCCACGCCGCGCTTATCGCCGACATGCCGGCTTTGCAGCCGCATCCCGTGCTCGGAAAATGGCTGTACATCTCGCAGAACGATCCGGCGTTTGAAATCACCGTTGAACAGATGACGACTCTGGTGATGGCCCGCGATGAGCGTGTCGGTGTCGAGCCGAAGCCACGCAAGCGTCGCGGCAAACTCGCGTTGCCCAAAACATGAGGCGCCTCCCCCGCACTCCACCAGGGTTCAGACGTCTGCCTCCGTGACCCGCAACCTCTCCGATCGCGGCCGCTCCACCACCGGACGCTCCGGCGAGCGCGCCGCCAGCGCCGACAAGGTCCTCGCGGCAAGCCGCCGCATCGCATCGCGCCAAACCCGCAGCCAGGTCCAGACGACATCCGGCACAAACCGCCCGACCAGCAGCAACAGCGCAAACAGCGCGGGAATCCAGCGCATATCCACCGGCACCGGCTCGCGATGAGCGAGGCGCACGTCCAGCATGGCATCGCCCAACGCATTCGTGGCCCACAGCCGCCGATAACCGAGCCCGGTCTGCCCACCCACGAACGCGAGATACTGACCGCGCAACTCGGAAAGCTCCTCATGCGTCTCGATCCGCGGATCGGCCCCCGGCAAAGCGGGCACCTGTACCACGTCGTCGGCCTGCCAGTACCCGATCCGATTGCCGTTGACGTCGGTCCTCGGAATCGCCGCGGGCTGGTCGCCGCCCACGCCGATCAGCCAACCTTCGATCCGCGCGGGATTCAGATCCCGCATCAGCGCCCGCGACGCCGGCAAAGGCGGTGCTTCCTGGCCATCGGTGATGAACACGACGGCCGCGCCACGACCGACCTCCTGCGCCACGCGCACCGCCGAATAAACCCCGCCCTCGGCGATACGGCTCCAGTTGGTCCAACGCATGCGCCCGTCGATACCGTCGAGCGACACCAGCAGCGCGTCGTAGTTGCCGCACACCTCGAGGGGCGCCAGCAACAGCAAGGTCCGTTGCCCGGTGAACACGCTCCAGCCCACCTTCGAGCCGCACGGCAACTGTCCGAGCGCGTCGCGCATCGCGGCCTGCGCGAACTTGAGCCGGCTCACCGGCGCGCCGTTCAGCACGACATCCTCGACGTCCATGCTTTGCGTGATATCGAACGTCACAATGTAGTCGAAGGTATTGCGCGGCAGCGTCACATCCGGCATCACGACCGCCGCGATCAACGCGACGAGCGCGAGCGGCGTCAGCCAGTGACGCACCCTCGCGAAGCCCGGCGTGTGGGCCCCGGCGCTCATGGCAAGTCCTTGCTCTCGGGGTCGCGCACTTTCACGTTGTGCTGCTCTTTCACATCCGGCTCGTCGAGCGCGGTGGGCGTTTCAGGCGCGAGCCAAAGCGCGCGTTCGAGGTTGTAGCGCGCGTCCCAATCGCCCGGTGACGCACGCAGCAGCAGCCGGTAGCGCGCCTTGGCCTCGCCGATCATCGCGATCGACCGGATGCCGTTCGACGCGCCCTCGCCGCCTCCCTCGCGCAGATACATATTGCCGAGATCGAACAGCGCCGTGCGGCCGAGGTCGTCGGGATGGTCGTGGATCAAACTTTCGTAGAGCCGCGCCGCCGTATCGTAGGCACCCGCTTTCGAGAGCGCCGTCGCGCGGGCCAGCAGAACCTGCGGCGCCTCTTCGTTCGAATGGTTCGGATGGTTCGCGTGGGTCTCGCGCGCATCGCTGCTCGCGGCAGCAATCGCCTGATTCAGCTGGCCGGCGTGCTGAAGGCGTATCCAGCTATACGCGGCGAAACCCGCGCAGGCCAGCGCCACAGTGGCGAACACGGCGTGAATGAGGGTGCGCGTCATGCCCAGCTCCGTACCTGAAACAGACGCATTGCCATCAGCATGGCCGCGCAGAACAGCGCGAGCGCGAAGCAATACGGACTCCAGTCCTGGCGAGGCAAATGCTCGACAAACGACGTCAACGCATTCTGCTGCCGGTTGATTTCGGCGACGGCCGCCATCATCGCCTTCGCGTCGCCGGCCTGAAAAAGGCGGTAAGGCGTCGGCAGCGACAGAAAATAGCGATGCAATTCGGCTTCGGCCGACGCCTCGCCGGCGGGCAACGTCGCGTTCAGATCGGGGCTGTAGATGCCGCTGCGCAAGTAGATGAAGTACAGCGCGATCTGATTGCGCAGCAGACTCGCCTGAATGCGCCGCCGCACCGTTTCGTCGAGCCGCGCGCCGCCGTCGGAGACGAGCACGATCGCGCGGCGGCCCGACGACGGGCGCCCTTCGAACTGATCGAGCGCGGCCAGCATCCCACGGTCGAGTTGCGTGTCCGGCATACCGCGTCCGATTGCCGTCGCGGCGATGGCATCGTCGATCGCACGATGGTTGTAGGTGAACGGCATCGCCAGCACGGGACTGGTGCCGAACATCATGAACGCGAGGCGGTCGTTGGGGCGCTGGCTCACGAAGCTCGTCAGCGACGCGCGCGCCACCTTGTTCTTCGACTCGCCGCGCGGCGACTCGACGCCCGGGCTCGCCATCGGCTCGTCCATGCTGGCGCTGCGATCCATCAGGATCAGGATCTGCGCGCCGCTGCCGGTGCGCGGCACCTGCAGTTGCGAGCGCCCCGGCCCCGCGAGTCCGACGACGATCGCCGCGATCGCCAGCACGCCGCACACGCGCGCGAGCCATCCCACCCAGCGTCCGACATGATCGGGCGGCAGCCACGCGACGCTGGAAAACGGCAGCGTATCGCTGCGCCGCGGCAGCAACGGCAGCACGGCGAGCGGCAGCAGGATCAGCATCCACGGAGCGGCGAAGTCGAGGGCCATGATCATCGCTGGTGACGCCGTTCGGCCCGATACAGCGCACGGCACAACGCCTGCAACGGAAATTCGGCGGTGTCCGGGACGGGTTTGAAAAAGCGCTCGGCCGACACCTGATAGAAATGCTCGAGTTGCGCGCGCAGCGGCTGCAAATACGGCGCGCGCGCGAGGAGACCCGGCAACGAACCTGCATGCACGACCTGACCCGCGGTTTCGTTCAATGCCCGATGCAGGCAGAACCACGCGTCCTTCGACGCGGCCGCTTGCGCACCTTCGAGCCGCCGCATCTGCCGCCATGCGCGCGCAAAGGGCAGCCGGTCCGACTCGCGCCGGTTGCGCCACGCCCACCATCCCGCCCACGCCAGCAACGTCGCGAGCAACAGACCCAGCGCCCACGCAATCTGGCGACGCAAGCCGGCGGTGGGCAGCAACGGCGCCCCGCGATCGGGGCGTAACGGCTGCAGGTCGCCGTCCGCGAAAACGGCCGGCGGCGTGAGCGGTGCGACGCTCGCCGGCCATTCGGCCACCCGCAGTTGCGCGCCGCTGGCCGAGCTCAGCGTCAATGCGGGCAATGCGATTTTGGTGAGCGTTTGCGGCGCATTGACGACCTGATAGCTGATCACCATCCAGCGGCGCCCCTGCGCATCCGTTTCGAGCGACGCAGGCCCGCGTTCGAGCCAGACTCCGGTGCGGCCAACCGACGGCGGCGTGACCGCGCCCATGTCATGGCCACCCGCCTGCAGAAGCACGCGTTGCGTGAGCACATCGCCGAGCACGTAGCCGAATGCGCGCGGCTGTTCGACTGTGGCGGGCACCGCCGTGGCGGCATTGCCAATGGCCGCGTGCGTCGTGCCGATCAGCACGATCAGCGTGCTCAGCACTGCCGGCAGCACAGATCTGCACCAGCCCCCCCGAGCAACGCCGATCCGGAGCCCGCAAAGTCTCATACGGTCGTCTCCAGAAAATAGCGCGACATCGCTTCCGGATCGAAGGCGCCTTCGAGATAGAACGGCCGCATGCCGCGCGGGCCGAACGTCGCGCCGAGTTCCGCGCGACGGCGCACGACGCCCTCACGCCAGCGCTCGCGGATGCTGCCGCGCAGCCACACGCTGCGCTCCTCACCCGACTCGGCATCGTTGACGGCCAGCAGTTGACCGTTGCGCGGCGGCGAGATTTCCGCCTCGTCCCACACCACGATCGGCACCACGCACGCATGCACCAGCATGTCGAGCACCGCCGGCATCTGCACGAGCGGCCAGTGGAAGTCGGACACGACGAACACCAACGCCTGCCGCCCGGCAAGACGCGCCGCACAGCGCCGCAGCCCGTCGATGCCGCCGCGCCCCGCTTCCCGGGTCGCGCACGTGCGCAGCATCGTCGCGAGCAGATTGCCCGTGCCCCGGCCATAACGCTCCGGCATGAAGAGGTCGTCGCGTGCGCCAGCGTCGAAGGCCAGCATGCCCAGCCGGTCGCCGACACGGAATGCGCTATAACCCAGCGCCTCGACGAAGTCCGCGGCAACCTGCAACTTGGTTCGACGCGAGCCGAACTGCATGGACGCCGACACGTCGACGATCACCACCACCGGCACCGCCACGCGCTGCAGATTAACCCGCACGAGCCATTCCGAGCGCGCCGCGCGCACGCTCGCGCGCAAGTCCAGCCGGCGCGGATCGGGGTAGTCGAAGAGGCGCCCGTGCATCGCGAATTGCTGGCCGGAGCCGAAGCTCGAACCAGGATGCGAGCCCGGCCGCGCGCCGCCGGCGCGGGTCGGCAAACGGTAGTGGAATTCGGCTGTGCCGTTCATGGTTCGGAGCGCATCAGGACATCTCGCGCGGTTCGGCGCGCATCAGGGCACGGCCACTTTGGCCATGATCTGCGCGATCAGCGCTTCGGCCAGCTCCTGGCGGCGCAGTTCGTAGATCGGCGTGAAGAAGACCCGATGACCGAGCGCAGGCATCAGCACCTCGTGGATATCCTCCGGAACCAGATGCGAGCGTCCCGCGAGCCACGCGACCACGCGTGCGGCGCGCAGCAGCGCGCTCATGCCGCGCGGACTCGCACCGGCGAGAATCAGCTGCTGCATGTCAACGCCGTCGAGCGTAATGCCGAAGCGCAGCGGCGTTTCCGTCGCCTGCCAGATGTCGAGCGCGTAGCGTTCGATCGTCGCGCTCGCCTGCACGTCTTGCTGAATCGCCGCACCGACGCTGTTCAACTGTTCCCACGCGACGACGGCGGGCTTCAGCTGTGCGAGCAGCGCGTCGACGTCATGGAACATCGTATCGAACACCAGCGCGCGCCGGACGTCCGGCTCGGCGGGCGTGGGCATGTTCAGCTCGAACAGGAAGCGGTCGCGCGCGGCCGAGGCTAGCTCGAAGGTTTCTTCTTTTTCGACCTTGTTGCGATCGGCGAACACGGTCATATGCGGGAAGCGGTGTTCGCGGTCGAACGCCCAGACCGAACGCTCGGCCATCGCGCGCAGCAATAGCGACTGCACCTGCGGACGGGCGCGATTGATTTCGTTGAAGAAGAAGGTCGTCAACTGCTCGCCGTGACGCAGGAGCGGGCCGGGATCGATACGCGGCTTGCCGTCGGCGTCGACGTACGTGTGATAGACGAGGTCGCCCGGCATCAGATCGATGGTGCCTTCGACGCGCTCGAACTCGCCGCCGACCACCCGCGCAAACGCGCGCAACACCGTCGTCTTGCCGACGCCGACGCCGCCTTCGAGCAGCACGTGGCCCCGGGCGAACAATGCGACGTTGATGAGCCGCAGCGTTTGCTGCTGGCCGATGACAACCCTGGCGACTTCGCTTTCGATTTGCAGTGCGTGAAGACGCCAGTCCTGAAGCTGTTCGCCAGAACTCATCGATGCGATCTCCTCCTTATACCCTGCTGATTGTCGTGCGGCGCATGCTGTGTGCCGGAGCGGCGAAACGCGCCCGTCTTTCTGGTTCTGTTCTACCGGTGTGCGCGTCGAGTCCGGCTGAGTCCGGCTGCGTGCGCCTGCACCGGCATCCGTTCAAGCACGGTTTATGCCGGTTACCCATGACCCGCATGGAGCACCGCACCGCAGCCGGATCGTTGTCATCCTGTCACGACATTCGGGTACACACTGTGCCATTGGCACACCCCGTTGCTGCGGATTCGCGTCATTGTCACGGAGCCGCGTGCTTGCCTGACGCATCCGCGGCGTCTGCCTCCACGAGCAACCCGACCAGTGCGGTCGCGCCGCGACGCCACGACAGATCCGTGTTGCCGCGAATGTCGACCGAGCGTTGAAACAGGGTCCTGCCGCTCGCGACGTCTTCCACGCGCAGGTTCAGATTGAGAATGAGGTTGCTGACTTTCTGCACCCAGCAGACTGCTGCCTGTTCGACGCCCAGCGCGCGCCCGACCTGCCGTGCGCAGCTATCGCAGGTGAACAGATCCTGCTCTGCGCCGAGTTTGGCGATCAGTTCGGCCGCCCGGGCGTTGTCGGCGACGCGGTAGCGCTGGCTCGCGTCCAGTTGCGCACGCACGGCATCGCTGATCATGCCGATTCGCGCCGCCTGGATGCGATTGGTCTCGGCGTCGTTGTAGGCGGCGTTATCGTCGATCAGAACGCAGTTCATCACCGCAATCGAAACCGGCCCGGCCCACACGGGCGCTGCACTTAACCCGAATCCGGCGATGCCGGCAACGATGACGCACAACAGGCTCACACCACGCGCAAGCGAGGCACGCAACGAAAACCGCCGCCTCATTTGACGGGCCCCGCGCCGGCCGCAGCGCCCGTCACACCCACCAAACGTTCAAAGGGTGCGTATTCGTGCTCCAGATGCGTCGCCGCATGATCGAGCAGAAACTGGCGAAACACCACGCTGGTCGGCGACAACTGCTTGGACCGCAGATGCACGATCTGCCAGGTGCGCTCGATCGGCGTGCCGTTCACGTCCAGCAAAGCAATCTCGCCGGTACGCAGTTCCAGCAGCAGCGTGTGCAGCGAGATCAGGCTCACGCCCATGCCCGCCATCACCGCCTGCTTGATGGTTTCGTTGCTGCCTAGCGTGACGATTTTCGCGGGTGTGAACAGATGCTGCCGGAACATCACCTCGGCGGCCATGCGCGTGCCCGAGCCGGGCTCGCGCAACAGGAACGTGTCGCCCTTCAGTTCCTGCAGATCGAAGCGGCGCGCACCGCATAACGGATGATTCAGCGGCGCGATCACCACCTGAGGATGGCTGGCGAGCGGCTCGGTCGTCGTATCGAGTTCGGGAGGCGGGCGTCCCATGATCGCGAGGTCGATCGCGTTGTCCTGCAGGAGCCGCAGCAGCGCATCGCGATTGCCGACCGAAAAGTGCACGTCGACCTTCGGGTACAGATGCGAATAGAGCGCGAGCAGTTTCGGCGCGAAGTAGGTCGCGGAACTGACGATCCCTACATTGATCGATCCGCTGTCGGCCTGCTTGAGCGAGGTCATCGCATCTTCGGCGTCCTTGATCTCGCCGAGAATGCGGCTCGCGTGGTGCGTCAGCATCTCGCCCGCTTCGGTCAGCGTGAGCTTGCGCGCGACGCGCTCGAACAGCCGCAGCCCGATCGCATCTTCGAGTTGATGAATCTGCATCGAGACGGCCGGCTGGGTCAGATGCAGTTCCTCGGCCGCGCGCGCGAAGCTCGTATAGCGGCTCGCCACGACGAAGATCTGCAACTGCCGCAGAGTCAATGAGCGGATGAAATTCAGCTTGACCCGGTTCGTCGCGAAGCGCGCGGTCTGCATGTGGGCTAGCCGCTCTGCTGACCGAAGGCGTCGAGCGCGCGCGCGGAATAGACCAGCGCCGCGCCCGCGTTCAGCGCGATCGCCACCGACAGCGCCTGCGCCACCTCGTCCCGGCTCGCCCCTGCCTTCGCGGCGGCGGCGCTATGCAGCGCAATGCAGCCGTCGCAACGGGTGGTGACGGCGACCGCCAGCGCGATCAGCTCGCGCGTTTTCGCGTCCAGCGTGCCGGCGCGGGCAGCGGCGCCGTCGAGCGCCTGGAAGCCGGCGAGCGTGGCCGGCGCGGCGGCGCCGAGTTCGCCGATGGCCTGCTTCAGTGTCGGGGCGTAGTCGTGGGTGTCGATCAACATGCGTGAATTCCTTGTGGAAGTTCAAGGGCGCGCGGCGGACGTAACACGGCACGGCCGCGCAATCGCGCGACAAGCGGCCAGCGACAAGCCGCAACTGCCATCGCAGGCAGCCGCGCTAACGGCTCGCCCGTGGCGCATTCGACGACTTCAACGGCGCCTTCTCCGGTGTCGGCAATTTGCGCAGCACCGACTGGAAGCTCAGCGTCTCGGAATGCGCCGGATGCGCGAAGTCGTTGTTCGCGCCCGGCACATCGGTGCGAATCAGGACCACCTGGCCCGGCACGTCATCGGCAAGCAGGAAGGTGTAGCGCTTGCCCGTGAGTTGCGCGAAACGCGCCGCGTTCGGGTCGTTCAGATACGGCTGCACGACAATGCGCCGGGCACGCACGGACTTGCCGCCGGCTTCGGCCGTCACGCTCTCGATCTGCGGTCCGGCCGCGAGCGCGAGGCGCAGGCGCTGTTGAAAATAGCGCCGCTGTCCGCCCGTCAGACCCTGCATCTCCGTGATGTCTCGCTCCAGAAAATAGATGATCACGGGGTTGCATTGCAGCCCGCCGTTCGGCAACGGCACGCTGCCGCTATGGTCCGACACCTGGGCGTCGCCTTTCGCGTTATCCGGGCTGACCACCAGCACCTTGACGAGATCGGCGTTGCGCGACGGCTTTTCGGAATCGACCATCGCGTAGTCGAGCTCGGTCTGCGCAGCGACACCGTGCAGATGATCCGTCGTGAAGATCAGCTGTTCCGCCGGCGTGATGGCGCCGGTGCCGGGCGCATCCGCCGCGTGCGCGGCGAGCGGCACGGCGCACGTCGCCCACATCGTCATCCATGCCGCCGCCGCGCGAAGCAAAGCGCTTCGTGCCTCCATCATGGCGACGCGTCGCCGGGTTTGGCCGCCGGCACGTCGACCGGCTTGAGCAGCGGCACCTGGTAGCTGGTGAGAATGTTGTCGATCTTGTCGTGGTTCGCGCCGATCCATTGATCCACCTTGTCTTTCCACGCCTTTTCGCCGTAACGCACGCCCATCGAGATCGCATAGTCGAAGCGGATGCCGGGCCCTGCGGGAAACGGCACGAGCCTGACCGTGTCGCCGGCGTGCTTCGCGAAGTAACCGGCGATCGGCCCCCACAGAAACACCACGTCGACGTTGCCCGCGCTCAGATCGTGTTCGATCATCTGGCCGGGATACTCCTGCGGATCGCCGCTTTGCACCCGGTACGAAACCGCCTGATCGATCAGATTGTGGCTGAGCAGCCAGTCCACCGCCGGGGTCTGCGAAAAGATGCCGAAGCGCAGTTTTTTCAACTGTTCGGGCGGCAGCTTCAGCAGGTCGTCGGGCGTCTTGATGCTGGCGAATTCGGGACGATTCGGGAACACCATCGCATAGGTCGATCGCAGATACGGTTGCGTGGTCGACGTCATGTCGTAGCCCTTCGGCACGCCAATGATCAGGTCGCACTTGAAGCGCTCGCTGCCGTCCTCCTTCTCGCGCAACGTGTGGCGCACGAAGCCCATGCGCTGCGGGAAGTAGGTGTACTCCAGCTTGTAGCCGAAATCGCTCGCCATCTGGCTCGCGATCCGGTTTTCGTAGCCCTCGCCCTTGCTGTTGGACAGCGGCATGTTGTTCGGGTCCGCGCACACTCTGAGGATGCCGTCCGCGCCGTCGTTATTGGGTAGCTCGGGGCCGTCCGCCCTCACCGCTGCGCTCGCGAGCGCAGCGCAGCAAAGCGCGGCCGCGCTGAGCGCGGCGTGCACGGACATGCTTCTTTTTTTATGACGCATCGTGAGCCTCCGAAAGAGTTGCGCCGGCCTCATTTAGCAGCATCGATGGCCTGCAGATCGCCCGGCTTGATCTGGCCGTCGGAGCGCCCTTTCAGATAAGCATAGAGGTTTTCCCAGTTCTTCTGCATCATCTGGCTCGTGCTGAAATCGGGCATGCCCTTCTCCACCCGGCCGCCGAACACCGTGCGATGAAACTCGGTCTTGTCGAGCGTCTTGAACGCGTCGATCAGCGACGGTCCCACCATGCCTTGCTGCTGCGCGCCGTGGCAGCGTTCGCAAGCGAGCGCGCGCCATGTTTTCCACCCTTGCAACGTATTACTGTCGACCTTGCTACCGTCGACCACCTTGTATGCGACCTGCGCAATCGAGGGATTGTTCTGAGCGTACCCGACGGGTAGCAGGACAAGTGCCGCGGGCAGTGTCGCGAGCAACAAGATTGATCGGCCTTTCATGCACATGTCTCCTTCAGGATGAACGGCGCCCCCGCTGCGTGTAGGCGACGCATCGGCGAAACGGGCGCGCGTGGGGTGATTCGTGTGTGCGGAACGGACTGGGGAGCCGGCCGGTGCGCCCTCCGTACAACGGACGCGCCGGCCGTGGGTATCAATCCGCTCCGGTGTTTCAGCTCCGGTGTTTCAGCTCTTTTCGCTCGGGATCGCGAACACGAAGAGCGTGCCGCCTAGCGCGGTGTACTTCGCGAGTTCACGATAGCCGCCGACCGCGCCCAGACCTTCGGTCGACTTTTCCAGACCGGCCGCCATGCCGATACCGGCCCAGCCGCCGATGCCCGAGTACACGCCGACGAACTGCTTGCCGCCGTACTCATACGTGAAGACGTTGCCGATGATCCCCGACGGCGTCTTGAAGCGCCACAGTTCCTTGCCGTCCTTGATGCGGACTGCCTTCAGGTAGCCTTCCAGCGTGCCGTAGAAGGCCACGCCGCCGGCCGTGGCGAGCACACCCGACCACACCGAGAACTTCTCCGGCTTCGAGTAGACGATCTTGCCCTTGCTCGCATCCCACGCGATGAAGTTGCCCATCGCGTTGTTCTCGTTCGGGCCGGGATACATCGACAGCGTGGCGCCGACGTACGGCTGTCCCGACACGTAGTCGACATCGAACGGCTCGTAGTCCATGCAGACGTGGTTGGTCGGCACGAGGAACAGGTTCGAGTTCGGATCGAACGCAGCCGGTTGCTGGTCTTTCGAACCGAGCGCCGCCGGGCAGATGTTCTTCACGTTGTGATCCGAGCCTGCTGCCTGGGTCGAGTACGCCGCGTTGCGGATCGGCAGGCCGCTCTTCAGGTCGACGCGATCGGCCCAGTTCACCGCCGGGTCGTACTTCTGCGCGACGAGCAACTGGCCGGTTTCACGATTGAGCGTGTAGCCGAAACCGTTGCGATCGAAGTGGACGATCGAGGGCACCTTCTTGCCGCCGATGTTCAGGTCGGACAGGATCATTTCGTTGACGCCGTCATAATCCCATTCGTCGTGCGGCGTCATCTGGTAGACCCAGCGAGCCGTGCCGGTATTCAGGTCGCGCGCGAAGATCGACATCGACCATTTGTTGTCGCCCGGACGTTGCGTCGGGTTCCATGTGCCCGGATTGCCGGTGCCGTAGTAGATCAGGTTGAGTTTCGGGTCCCACGCATACCAGCCCCACGTGGTGCCGCCGCCCAGCTTCCACTGATCCCCCTTCCACGACTTGAGCGACGAATCCGCGCCGACCGGCACCATCTTGCCGTCGGTATAGGTCATCGTCTTTTGCGGGTCGAGCAGCATTTCGTTGTCGGGGCCCGTGCTATAGGCCGTCCAGACCGGCTTGCCGGTCTTGATGTCATACGCGATGAGCCGTCCGCGCACGCCGAATTCACCGCCCGAAATGCCGGTCACCACCTTGTCGCCGAAAACATGCGGCGCGTTGGTGTTGGTTTCACCCGCTTTCGGATTGCCGTTCTGCGCGGTCCAGACCACATCGCCCGTCTTCGCGTTGAGCGCCACGAGTTTGGTGTCGGCCTGTTGCAGGAAGATCTTGCCGTCGCCATAAGCGAGACCGCGGTTGACGGTATCGCAGCACATCACGGAGACGACCTGCTCGTCCTGTTTCGGTTGGTATTGCCAGGCGAACGTCTGGTCCTTCAGGTTGATCGCGATGACCTTGTTGGGAAACGGCGAGTGGATGTACATCGTGTCGCCGATCACGAGCGGCGAGCCTTCATGACCGCGCAGCACGCCAGTCGACATGGTCCAGGCGACCTGTAGCTTGCCGACGTTGTTCTCGTTGATCTGTTTGAGCGGGCTGTAGCGGTGATTCGCATAATCGCCCGCCTGGGCCGCCCAGTTGGATGGATTCTTCATCAGGCCGTCGAGCTGCGGATCGGCCTGTGCGACGATAGAGCTAAAGGCTGCCGATGCGAGGATCGCGAGCCCAAGAACCGTGGTGCGTAAGTTCATGTCTCCTCCAGAATTGTCTTGCTGTTCAACTCACGAATGACCCACGCTACCTCGCACGCATCGTGCGCGCCTTCTCGAGTGCAGGTAACGATTTACGCGCTGTCCCGATTCGACGTCGGGCTTCGCGGCGCATTAACGGCCAACGCATATTCCATGCCGACTGTGGCGCCGAAGGACAGCCTATGGCCGGCATCGGGTTGCCGTGCGGCACGCGAGCCCCGCTGCACGAGTCGCGCGTCGCGAGGCGGCCGTTGCAGGGCTCATCACCGATGCCGCGCAATGCGACGGATGTGACACGCGTGAACCCGTTGCGTTACGCGATGCGACACATACTGTGTCACGCCGGTGATACGAAGCGTGTCCTTTGCGAGTCATCTACCCGTGCGAACTGGCCCGGCACTTGCAGCATTCCGTAGTTCGGCGGGCGTTGCCCGCTTCCGAGGAGAACGGTCATGGCAAAGACAGAGCAGGTCTATTCCGACGAGGAGATCCAGCAACGCCTCGTCGGTCCGCTGCAGCACTGGTATCTCGAGGACGGCTGGCTGCGGCGCAAGTACCGGACCGAAGGCTGGAAGGGCACGCTGATGGTGGTCAATACAGTGGGCCATCTCGCGGAGGCCGCCTGGCATCATCCGGATCTGACGGTCTCCTACGCATTCGTGACCGTGAAGCTCAAGACGCATAGCGCGAAAGGCATCACGGACAAGGACTTCGCGCTCGCCACGAAAATGGAGTCGGTGATCCAGTGGCAACCCGGGCTCGAGGACGGTCCGCTCGAAGGCACGCCGTCCGACGATCAGCGCTTTCGCTATATCAAGTACGACGCGCCGAAACCCGCGCAAGGCGAGTGAGGGGTTTTCCCCTACCGCGCATTCCCGCTTGCCGGACGTGTGCCTCGCGGTGACCGCCGCGATGCGATGACGCCAGGGTGCAACACCGCGTGACACAGTGCACCTTCGGCGTCACACAGCGTCCACACGTACGCGGGACAACACGGCAGGCGGCGCGTTTCACCGCGACCTGAAGCGGCTATTCAAGTGGCCTGATTGTCGCGTGAGGCGGCGCTCTCCCGCGCTGGCCGCACGCCTGCGCGCCTGGTACGGCTTCTGCTTGAACTCGCCCGGCGCGCTGCCGCGATGCACCGCGCCGAATCCACCGGCGCCCTTCGGCCAGACCCTGTTCAGCGCACCCACAAGGATACTTGCGATGCCGCTCCAGTTTCGCCGCCTTCCGCCTCACACCGCCATCACCGTCGATGCGCCCGCGCGCCTGCATCTGGGTTTTCTCGACCCGAACGCGTCGCTAGGACGTGCGTTCGGCAGCCTGGGACTGGTGATCGACGCGCAGGGCACAAGGCTCGAAGCACGCCTCGCGGAGCGCGAGCGGATCGAGGGCGCGGTGACCGAAGCGGACCGCGAGCGCATCGCGCTTTGCCTCGCGCGGTTGCAGGCCGCCTACGGAGCCGCGACGGTCGCGATCGACGTCACGCATGCGCCGCGTGCGCACACCGGCCTCGGCTCCGGCACGCAGCTCGCGCTGGCCGTCGGCACCGCGTTCGTGCGCCTGCTCGGCCATCCGGCGAGCACCGCCGAGATCGCCGGGTTGCTCGGGCGCGGTGCGCGCTCCGGCATCGGCATTCTCGGTTTCGATGCGGGTGGCCTGCTGCTGGACGGCGGACCGGCCGGCGATCTCCATCAGGGCGTGCCGCCGCTGCTCGCACGCCAGCCGTTTCCGCACGAATGGCGCGTGCTCCTCGTGAGCGACCACGCCCGCCAGGGTTTGCACGGTGCAGAGGAGCGCCGCGCCCTCGCCTCGCTCGCGCCGTTTCCGCAGGCGCTTGCCGCGCACCTGTGTCATCTGGTGCTGATGCGCATTCTGCCGGGCGCGGCCGAGCATCACTTCGTGCCGTTCGCCGAGGGCCTCACCGACATGCAGCAGACCATCGGCGAATACTTCGCCAGCGTGCAAGGCGGCGTGTTCGCGAGCCCCGACGTCGAGCGCGTGCTGCGCGCGGTCGCCGCCGAACGGACGGCGGGCATCGGCCAGACTTCGTGGGGCCCGACGGGCTTTGCCATTCTCCCGAGCGCGCCCGATGCCGACAGCGCGCTCGCCACCGCGCGCGAAGCGGCCCGCGCGATGCCGCATATCGAATGCACGGTCGTCGCCGCGCGAAACAGCGGCGCGGTCATTCGCAACACCGACGCGCACGCGCAGCGGATCGACGCCGCATGACGCCCCTCAGGTCCTGCGCCCGTTGCAGGAGCCCGCACGCGGCGGCGCACCATCGCCACCATCGGCGCGCTGCCACGAGCCCTTCGCTTGCGCGGTCCACCACCTTGCCACTGAAACCGGAACGAGCCTGCTGCCATGTCCGAAACCATTGAAAGGCCCTATATCCTGCACATGCTCACGGCCACGCCGCAGATGAGTCCGTTCGACGTCAACATGGCGGCCGACGCGGGCTACCAGGTCATCGTGCCGTACTGCAACGTGCTGCCGAACATGGTCGCGAACCTGACCCAGGACGCGATCTTTTCGCGTGGCCCGAAAGGCGTGTCGCGCACCGGCATCTTCATCGGCGGACGCGACGTGATGCAGGCCGCCGACATGCTCGACACCGCGCGCAAGGCGATGGTGCCGCCGTTCGAAGTGTCGGTGTTCGCCGATCCGAGCGGCTCGTACACGACGGCGGCCGCGGCCGTCGCCCTCGTCGAGCGGCATCTCGGCAAACAGCACGGCATGGAGCTGGGCGGCAAGCGCATGCTGATTCTCGGCGGGACCGGCGCGGTCGGACGCGTCGCGGCGGCGATGGCCGCCTCGCGCGGCGCCGACGTGACGATCGCGAGCCACCACGATCGCGCCCGCGCGCTCGGTGTCTCGGCGGAAATCAACCAGCGCTTCGGCATCGTCACCAACGGCATCAGCGTGGCGACGCCGGACGAATTGCGCGGCGCGCTGGCCGATGCGGAGATCGTGCTCGCCACCGCCGTGGCGGGCGTCCAGGTGATCAGCAGCGACGACCTCGCGTTTGCGAAACGCCTGCTGATCGCCGCGGACGTCAACGCCGTGCCGCCGGAAGGCATTGCCGGCGTCAACGTGATGAACGACGGCAAGCCCATCGACGGCGTGCCCAACGCGGGCGCGGTCGGCATCGGCGCGCTGGCGATCGGCAACGTCAAGTATCAGGTCGAACACCGGCTCTTCATGCGCATGCGCACCGGCGGCAAGCCGGTCTACCTCGGTTTTCCGCAAGCCTTCGACGAAGCCCGCGAGGTCGCGGCAGGCCTCGGTTGAGCCGGCCGTGACGACGCCGCGTCAGCCGCTCGCACAGGCGCCGTTCGTCGCGGTGGCGGGGCTGTCCGCGCGTCTGCTCGCCCAGTCCGCGACGCGCGCGGGGCTGCGGGTCGCCGCACTCGACCTCTTCGGCGATCGCGATACGCGCGCGGCCGCCGAGGTGTGGTGCGATATCGGCGGAGGTGGCGGCGCGCTGACGATCGATCGCGAGCGGCTCACGCATGCGCTGGAGCGCGTGGCGCGTCTGCCGCGTTTTCTCGGCTGGATCGGCGGCAGCGGACTGGAGCCGCTGATCGCGCAATTGTGCGGTGCACCCGGCTTGCCCCGTTTCATCGGCAACACGGCCGAAGCGAGCGCCGCCGTGCGCGAGCCACGACGTTTTTTTGCGCTGCTCGATGAACTGCATATCCCGCATCCTGCCGTTGCGTTCGCGCGACCTGCGACGGCCCAGGCGGGCTGGCTGTTCAAGCTCGCCGACGGTTGCGGCGGCACGCACATCAAACCGCTCGCGGCGCTCGGCGCGCAGAGCGTGCCCGCGCAAGGCTATTTCCAGCGCATCGGTCGCGGCCGGTCGCTGTCGGCGCTCTTTATCGGCGCGCAAGGCCGCGCGCAACTGATCGGTTTCGCGGAGCAACTCACCTGCGCACTGGGCGAACTGGCGTTCGTCCATGCCGGATCGATCGGTCCGATCGATGTGCCGCCGCAGGTCGCGGCGCGCGTGCAATCCGCCCTCGAAGCACTCTGTGCGCGAACCGGCCTGATCGGCCTCAACAGCTGCGACTTCCTGCTCGACGGCGACGCGTTCGAACTGCTCGAAATCAACGCGCGGCCCTCCTCCACGATGGCGCTTTACGAAACCGCGTCGCCTGATGCATGGCCGCACGGGCTGCTCCAATGCCATCTCGACGCGTGCCGTTTCGACCGGCTGCCGTCGAATCGCAGCGCGGCCCTGGCGCGCGAGCCGCGCTGGCGTACCGGCCAGCGCGTGCTGTTCGCGCCAGCGCCGTTCAATGTGTCAGCCGAATTCTCCGACGCCTGTCTGCGCGATCGTCAGTGCCGCGACGTGCCGATGCCCGGCACGCGCGTCGAAGCCGGGCAGCCCGTCTGCACGCTGCTCGTGCGCGCGGCCTCGGTGGACGCGGTGCGGCGCGCGCTCGATGCGCAGCGCGCCCTCGTCCTGCAACGAATCGAAACCTGCGATGAGCCCGACCATGTCCGCCTCCCCTCCCTCGCCTGACACTTCCCGCGCAGCCGCCGCACCCAGCGTCAACGCGCTGAGCGAGCGCCTCGTCGCCCGGCTGATCGACGATGCAGCGCGCCTTGGCGTCGTCATCAGCCATACAGCCGGCGGCACCGTGATCGCGGACGCCGGCGTCGAAGCCCCCGGCAGCATCGACGCCGGTGTGCTGATCGCGCGCATTTGCATGGGCGGACTCGGCCGCGTCGCGGTGCACTCGAACTTCGACGCGGCGCCGCTCTGGCCCACGATGATCGAAGCGCGCACGTCGTCGCCGGTGCTGGCCTGTCTCGGCAGTCAATACGCGGGGTGGAGCCTCGCGGCCACCAAGGAGCAGACCGGCGGCAAGAAGTTCTTTTCGCTCGGCTCCGGTCCCGCGCGCGCGCTGGCCGTCAAGGAGCCGCTGTTCGCCGAACTCGGCTATCGCGACCGCCATGAGCGCGGTGTGCTGGTGCTCGAAGTGGACCGCATGCCGCCGCAGGTGATCATCGATAAGGTGCTGCACGATTGCGGCCTCGCGCCCGAAGGACTCACGCTGATCGTCACGCCGACACACTCTGTCGCGGGGACTGTACAGGTGGTGGCGCGCGTCGTCGAAGTTGCACTGCACAAGACGCATGTGCTCGGTGTGCCGCTCGATGAAGTCGTGGAAGGCGCGGGCTCGGCCCCGTTGCCGCCGCCCGCGCCCGACGGCATCCAGGCGATGGGCCGCACCAACGACGCGATCCTCTACGGCGGCCGCGTCCATCTGACCGTCAGGCGCGACGACACTGCGCGGCGCCTCGCCGAAAGCTTGCCCGCCGCGAATTCGCGCGACTATGGACGGCCGTTCGCGGACATCTTCACGTCGTTCAATTTCGACTTCTACCAGATCGATCCGGCGCTGTTCGCGCCCGCCGAAGTGTGGGTGAGCAGCCTCGAAAGCGGCGCGACCTACCACGGCGGGCGGCTCGAAAGCGCGTTGTTGCAAGATCAATGGGGCGGCAAGCCCGTCGCGCCATGACGCTCACGCGAGCCGGTGCAACGCCCGCCACCGACCCTGACGCGAAGTCCGACGCAAAGCACGCGGGCGTGCGCATCGCGATCCTGACCGACGAAACCGGCTGGCACACCGGACGCCTGAAAAAAGCGTTCCGCGCGCGCGGCGCCGAGGCGCGCTGCGTCGATCTCGCGGATTGCCGCATCGACACCACGTGGCAACCTCACGGGCTGGTGGTGCCGGGCTTCGGTCATACGCTGCCCGACGCGGTCTTCGTGCGCGGTATCGCCGGCGGCACCTTCGAGCAGGTGACGCTGCGGCTCGGCATCCTGCACGCGCTGCGCGAATCCGGCGTGCCGGTCTACAACGACGCGCGCGCGATCGAGCGCAGCGTCGACAAATCGATGACCAGCTTCCTGCTGCACCGCGCCGGCGTGCCGACACCGGCGACGTGGGCGGTCGAATCCGCGGCGTTTGCGCAGCGCGTACTGATGCGCGAAGCGGCCGCGGGCCGCGAAGTCGTGCTCAAGCCGTTGTTCGGCTCGCAGGGCCACGGCCTCAAACGGCTCGGCGCGCGCCGTGGCGGGCTTGCGCCATTGCCGTCGCTGCGGCCTTACCGGCAGGTCGCTTATCTGCAGCGCTACGTCGCCGGCGGGCGGCCCGGGTTCGACTGGCGCGTGCTGGTGATCGGCGGGCGCGCGGTGGCGGCGATGCGGCGCGTCGGCGGCAAGGACTGGATACACAACTTCGCGCAAGGCGCGCTCTGCGAGCCGGCCGAACTCGATGCGCCGCTCGCGCAAACGGCCGTGCAGGCGGCCGCCGCGCTCGGCCTCGACTATGCCGGGGTGGACCTGATCCCCAATCCCGAGGACGCCGCGCGTCCGCTCGTGCTCGAAGTGAACGGCGTGGCCGCATGGCGCGGCTTGCAGTCGGTCACGCGGCTCGACCTCGCGGCGGCGCTCGCCGATGACCTGCTCGAGCGCAAGCTCGCCGCGCAGCGGCGTTTGCTCACGCAGTCCGATACGTCAGCCGATACAGCGGCCGTCGCCACGCTGCCCGCACGCCATGCCTGAGACCGGCGCGCTCACACCGGACCAGGTTCGCGCGGCGTTCCTGCAAGCGTGCGCACTCGACGTCGCCACGCCCAAGCCCGGCAACGTCAGCATGCAAAGCCCCGGCCACGGCATGAGCGCCGCGCAGTTCCTCGCCAGCGCGGACGCCGCGGCGGACGTGCTGCTCGCGCGCGGCGCACCGGTCGGCCGGCGCATTCTCGATGCGGTCACGCGCACGCGCGATGCGGTCGGCTGCAACACGAACCTCGGCATCGTGCTGCTCGTCGCACCGCTCGCCGCGGCGCTGGAGGATTGCGCGCAAGCACCGTCGGCGCACGCGTGGCGCGCGGCGACTTCACGCACGCTGGCGGCCCTCGACGTCGACGACGCGCGCCTCGCCTACCGCGCGATCGCCCTCGCCAATCCAGGCGGCCTCGGCGACGCCCCCGAGCAGTCGGTCCATGCGCCGCCGACGGTCGGCCTGCTCGACGCGATGCGGCTCGCCAGCGACCGCGACAGCATCGCCCGTCAATACGCGAACGGCTGTCAGGACATCTTCGAAACGGGTCTCGCCGCATATCGCGAAGCGCCGGCGGGCGCGCCCGAAGCGGCGATGCTCGGCGTGTTCCTCGCGTTTCTCGGCGGCTGGCCCGACTCACACATTGTGCGCAAGCACGGCATGGCGCTGGCGCAGAGTGTCACGCTTGCGGCACGCGAACATCACGCGCGCTGGCGGCAAACGGCGCTTCATGCGTCACGCGGGGAGGCGGCCGCGCAGCTCGACGCATGGGATGCCGAGCTCAAGGCGCGCGCAATCAATCCGGGCACCAGTGCCGATCTCGCGGTCGCCACGCTGTTCGTCGCCGCTTGCCTCGAAAGCCTCTGAAGCACCGGCCTCACCCGATCCGGGCCGCGCACTGGCACGGAACATGTTAGTTAGTACCGCCGTACATCAATACGCCGCCGTGCGATGCAGGAGCAGCACGATTGCAGGCGGCGGCCAATCAGCAGGTCCGTTACCACTCATCGGAGGAACAGAATGGCCAAGATCAACCGCGTCATGATCGGGGAGTCGCTAGTCGGCGACGGCAACGAGGTCGCGCACATCGACTTGCTGATCGGACCGCGAGGTTCGGCTGCGGAAACCGCATTCTGCAACGCGCTCACCAACAATAAGGACGGCTTTACATCTTTGCTCGCGGTCGTCGCCCCGAATCTGCTCACCAAGCCGAACACGATCCTCTTCAACAAGGTGACCATCAAGGGCGCGAAGCAGGCCGTGCAGATGTTCGGCCCTGCGCAGCACGCGGTTGCCCTCGCGGTCGCCGACAGTGTCGAGGACGGCACGATCCCGCAGGACGAGGCCGACGATCTGTTCCTGTGCGTCGGCGTGTTCATTCACTGGCAGGCGGAGGACGACAAGAAGATCCAGCAGTTCAACTACCAGGCGACGCGCGAGGCCATCAAACGCGCCGTCAACGGCGAACCGAGCGCGGCGGAAGTCGTCGCGAAGAAAGGCACCGTCGCGCATCCGTTCGCACCGAACTGATTACGCGCGGTACGGGAGGAGACGCGGCGCTCGCAGGGGCCGCCTCCTCGCGCATCCTGTTGCACGGCTGACCGCACCTATGTTCGACAAGCAGGCTCAATGCTCCCGCAGAGGCATGAAAATGACCATAAGATGTCGCGCGCTTTTCGCCTTCACCTGCCTCGCGCTGGCAGCACCGCTCAGCTGGGCGGAGGGCGATGCGCCAACCGGGCCCGCTCCGGCGGGCGGCTACAACTATCCGACGCAGGGCCGCGTGGAATACGTGCTGACCTGCATGGACGACAACGGGCACGATTTCGCGAACGTCTATAAATGCTCGTGTGTGATCGACAAGATGGCGGCCGCCCTTCCGTACGACGAATTCGTCGCGCAGTCGACCTTCTCGAAGTACGCGACGCTCGGCGGCGAAGGCGGCTCGGAATTCCGCGTCGACCATGCGAAGTCGCAAACGAAGAAATTCCGCGCGCTGCAGATGACTGCATATCAGGCGTGCGGATTGGGTTCGCAGAAGACACCTACGGCCGCGAAGTAGTGATGCGGTGCACCGCCTATGCGGGGCATGCATGGGGTGAATGGCGCCGCTAATGCGGCGCCGCGTCAACTGCCGCGTTTCAGTTCGGCACCAGCCCTTCTCCCAGCGATGCGTAACTGACGACGCCGGCACCGGACGCGGACAGTGCACCACGTCGCCGTTCGATCTGCACACCCACCGCCGCGACGTCGTCGAATTTCGCCGGCTTCGCGAGCGACACACGCACCCAGTGAGCGCCGAAATCCGCAATCAGTAATTGCGCGATGTTTTCCGCGAGCGCTTCGAGCAACCGGACCCGATGTGTCGCGAACAGATCGAGCAATGCACTGCGTACGGCCGCATAGTTGACCGTGTCCTCGATCCGATCCGTCGTGCAGGCGCGAATCGCCGGCACGCCGATTGCGAGATTCATGCGCACCGGCTGCGGGACGTGCTGCTCGCTGCTGTCGATACCGATGACCGTCTGGCCTACGAAGTTTTCGATGAAGACGATGTCCATGCGTTCGGGCATTGCGGCGGTGTCGGAGACGCCGGGAAAAGCGGCAAGGCGAACAGTATCGATACGATCCATGGTGTACTCCGCCGCGACGCGGCTTCGGGTTAATACTGCATCAGGAACAGCGGCGACGGCGGCGGCACACTCTGTGCCGAAGCTGCCACAACGCCATCGAATAGGCCCGTCAACAACGCAACGAATAGAGAAAAGCAAATATCGGGCACAGTCGGTGGTGATAATGCGACTTCCTGTTGAACCAAACCGCCATCGGGCGTAGAGTTTTAAATAGCCGCCTGAGAGAGGCCGGTCGCGTAGGCGCATGCGAACGTACGAATTCGCGGCGTCAGGGGAATACAGGATTGATAAAGCGGCATTCGTGGCGTGCTCAAAAGCAGGTCCGAAATGCCGCAACGGAGACAAACCCCATGTCGTTGCTCGCTGACAGCAATACGCACGTCCGAGAGGTGTTGAACGTCGTGAATCATCAGTTGACCACACGCCCGACGAGCCAATCCGTCGCCCAATCGTGGGCGCGCTGCATCAACGAATTTCAGCTCGACCCCTCGCGTTTCGTCACCCCGCCAGTCCTCACGCAGTACGAATTAAGCGCGCGCCGCGAAGCGCTCGGCGATCTGATCGCCTGCTCGAAACTCGAGATGACGACGCTCTATCAGCAACTCGCCGACCCCGAACTTGCGGTCGTGCTAGTCGATGCGGGTGGCGCGATCGTGCATCAGGTGTCGTCGGTGCCGTTTGCCGAGGCGGTCGCCGAAGACGGCTTCCGGGTCGGCGCGCTATGGAGCGAGCGCGAAGCCGGCACCAACGGCATGGGCACCTGCCTTGCCGAGCGCGACTGCATCGCCGTGTGTCAGCACGAGCATTTCTATCCGCGCTATACGTCGCTCACCTGCTCCGCCGCGCCGATCTTCGACGACAGCGGCGAGATCGCGGGCGTACTCGATGTGACGAGCCGCTCCAAGCTGCTGCAACAGCACTCGCTGGTGCTCGTCGGCATGTCGCGGCAGATGATCGAAAACCGTTTGCTGGACGCGCGTTACCGTCACGCGAACATGATCCACTTTCACAGCCGTCCGGAATTCGTCGGCACGCTGCACGGCGGCAAGCTCGCCGTCGCGGACGACAGCACAGTGCTCGCCGCGAATCGCAGCGCGCTGTTCCAGCTCGGCTTCCGCTCGCTCAGCGAACTGCGCGGGCGGCGTATCGAAGAAGCGTTCAACGCGTCGCTCGAAGACATGATCGCGCGCAGCATCCGCGGCTCGTTCCATCCGGTCACCGTGTACAGCGCGAACGCGACGAACCGCTTCTTTCTCGTTGCGCAGACCTCGCAGAACAACAGCGGGCGTGTCGCGCGCGTGCTCGGCAGCGACGCGCCCGCCGCTGCTCGCCATAGCGCGCCCGAGAAGCGCCCGCCCGCGCCGAAGCTCGACGAGATCGCGCACCTGGAGTTCGGCGACCCGCGCATGGCGTCGCAGATTCAACTGGCCGCGCGCGTGATCCAGCGCAAGATTCCGATCGTGCTCAGAGGCCAAACCGGCACCGGCAAGGAAGTGTTCGCGCAGGCGCTGCATAGCATCAGCCCGCATGCGGGCGGTTCTTTCGTGCCGGTCAACTGTGCGTCGCTGCCCGAGAACCTGATCGAGAGCGAACTGTTCGGTTATCGCGCCGGTGCGTTCACCGGCGCGCAGCGCGAAGGACGGCGCGGCAAGATCGTGCAGGCCAACGGCGGCACGCTCTTTCTCGACGAGATCGGCGACATGCCGCTCGTGTTGCAGGCGCGTCTGCTGCGCGTGATCGAGGAACACGAGGTCACGCCGCTCGGCGCCGAGACCACCGTCAAGGTCAATTTCCAGTTGATCAGCGCGAGTCACCGCAATCTGCTCGAACTCGTGCACAGCGGGCAATTCCGCGAGGACCTGTATTACCGGCTCAAGGGTGTCGAGCTAAACCTGCCGCCGCTGCGCGAGCGGCTCGACAAGCTGCCGCTGATCCACCATCTGCTCGCGAACGAGACCGACGATCCGCCGGAACTGAGCCCCGAAGCCGAACACGCGCTGCTGAGTTACGCGTGGCCGGGCAACATCCGGCAACTGCGCCACGTGCTGCAAATGGCGATCGCGCTGTCCGACGGCCAGCCGATCCGTTGCGAGGACTTGCCGCCCGAAATCACGCAACGCGCGCCGGGCGGGGACATGCCTGCAGCCCTCGGCCTCACCAGCGCGGACATGGACGCGCATCTGACCGACGACGCGGACATCTCGGCGCTCAATGCGATCCAGTTGAACGAGCGCGAAACGGTGTTGTCATTGCTCGACGAGCATCGCTGGAACGTCAGCAATGTCGCGAAGGCGCTCGGCATCAGCCGCAACACGCTGTACCGGAAGATGCGCCGGCTGCACATCCGGCTGTCGCATGAAGGCTCGCCGTCCGACGGAATGCCGCTCGATCTCGACGCATGACCCACACGCCCGCACGCGATCTCGCCGACTTCAAGCCGGACGCGCGCTTCGCGTGGTGCGTGACCGGCTCCGGCCATCTGCTCGAAGAGTCCATCGCGCTCGCGCTGCAATTGCCGCGCGTGGACCTCTTCCTGTCCGCGGCGGCGGAGGAAGTGCTGCCGCTGTATGGCTGGCCGATCGACAAACTGCGCGAAAAATTCCGCGTGCTGCGCGACAATAGCGCGAGCGGCGTGCCGGTCGGGATGCTCTATCACGGCGTCTATCACACGGTCGTGATCGCGCCGGCCACCAGCAACACGGTCGCCAAATGCGCGTACGGCATCTCGGACACGCTGCCCACCAACATGTACGCGCAGGCCGGCAAGCAATGCATTCCGGGCATTGTCTTTGCATGCGACACCGAACCGACCGTGATCACGGCGAGCCCCGACGAATGGGTCGAACTGCGGCCACGGACGATCGAACTCGACAACGTTGAGCGCCTGTCGCGCTTCGAATATACGACGCTCGCCCGCTCGCTCGACGAACTCAAAGCGGCGCTCGATCAACGCCTGTCGACCCTCGATCTTGCATGGACCACATCCTCTTCCTGACCGGCCGGCTTGCCGAACCGAGTCTGCTGCGCGTGCTCGACAGCATGGCGCCGACGCCGTTCAGCTGGGAGGTCCGCGAAATCGGTCTGCAGGTCGCCGCGTTGATGACGGCCGACCTGATCCAGCGCCGCGTGCCCGCCCCGCTCACCGCGCAACGGGTGATCGTGCCCGGGCGCTGCCGCGGCGATCTCGATGCCCTCGCCCTTCACTATGGCGTGCCGTTCGAGCGCGGTCCCGACGAGGTCAAGGACCTGCCGCAATTTTTCGGCCGCAAGGCGAAGCCGTTCGATCTGAGCCGCTACGAGACAGAAATTTTTGCGGAGATCGTCGACGCGCCGCGCCTCGACCTCGACGGTATCGCGCGCCGCGCGCGCGAGTATGCGGCTCAGGGCGCCGACGTGATCGACATCGGCTGTCTGCCTGAAACGCCGTTTCCCCATCTCGAAGACGCGGTCCGGCGGCTGAAGGCCGAAGGCTACCGCGTGAGCGTCGATTCGATGCGCACCGACGAACTGCTGCGCGGCGGCCGCGCGGGCGCCGACTACCTGATGAGTCTGAACCTCGACACGCTCTGGATCGCCGACGAAGTGCCGTCGACGCCGATCCTCGTCGCGCGCGAGCCGGGCGACCCGGCCTCGCTCGATACCGCCATCGAACAGCTGTCCGCACGCGGTCGCGCCTTCTACGCCGATCCGATCCTGGACCCGATTCCGTTCGGGCTTGCCGTGTCGGTGGCGCGATACGTGCGCTTGCGCGAACGTTATCCGGACATCGCGATCATGATGGGCATCGGCAACGTGACGGAGTTGACCGAAGCCGACACGAGCGGCATCAACGCGGTGCTGCTCGGCATGGCCGCCGAATTGCGGATCGGCGCGGTGCTGACCACGTCGGTGAGTCTGCATGCGCGGCGCGCGCTGCGCGAAGCCGACGTCGCGCGCCGCGTGATGCATGCCGCGCGCGATGCGCAAGTGCTGCCGAAAGGCATCAACAGCGATCTTGCGACCGTGCATGCGAAGCGGCCGTTTCCCTATAGCGCCGACGAAATCGAC
The DNA here is from genome assembly GCF_056279605.1 of Paraburkholderia sp. TE9906. Classification (NCBI taxonomy): domain Bacteria; kingdom Pseudomonadati; phylum Pseudomonadota; class Betaproteobacteria; order Burkholderiales; family Burkholderiaceae; genus Paraburkholderia; species Paraburkholderia sp. TE9906. The sequence continues at coordinate 357,648 of NZ_JBWCCT010000005.1, read as the reverse complement.
GAACTGGCGCGTGGTGTGCGCGATCCGAATTTCCGCGTCCAGGTCAGCGCCGAAGGCATTCACGTCTACAACCGCGACGGCCATCGGCGCGCGGAAGACCCCTTCGCGCTCTATCCGCAACTGAATCTCGACACCGACGGCGGCCACGCGTTCTATATGGGCGTGCAACTCGCGCGCGCGGAAATCGCATGGCGGCTCGGCAAGCGTTTCGATCAGGACCAGCCGCTCGACTGGGGCTGCGCGGTCGACCGTCCCGACGAAGACCTGCTCGCCTGGCGCGCACCCGGCGAGACGATGAAGAAAGGCTGACGGCCAGTCATCCCAGCGCGGCCACGCCCGCGCTTTCCGCCACCGTATCGAGTTCGTCGCGCAAGCGGCCGATTGCCTGCTTGCGATCGGCCGCGCCGAACACGGCCGAACCGGCCACGAACACATCGGCGCCCGCCGCGGCGATCCGCGCGATGTTCGACGCGTTCACCCCGCCATCGACTTCGATCAGCAGCGGCCGGCCGGTACGCTGCATGGTGGTGTCGACACGCTCGCGCAGGAGCCGCAGCTTGTCCAGCGTTTCCCCGATGAACGCCTGCCCGCCGAAGCCCGGATTGACCGACATCACGAGCACGACGTCGAGCATTTCCATCACGTGATCGAGCATGGCAAGCGGCGTGGACGGGTTCAACGCGAGTCCGGCGCGCACGCCGTGCGACTTGATCAGTTCGATGGTCCGATGCACATGCAGCGACGCCTCCGGATGAAAACTGATCGAATTCGCGCCCGCCTCGGCAAAGGCGGCGACGAGCGGATCGACCGGCATCGTCATCAGATGCACGTCGAACGGCATCGTCGCATACGGCCGGATCGCCGAGCACACCAGCGGCCCGACGGTCAGGTTCGGCACGTAGTGGTTGTCCATCACATCGAAATGAAGCCAGTCCGCGCCGGCTGCGCTCACGTCGCGAACCTCGTCCGCGAGACGGGCGAAGTCCGCCGACAGCAGCGACGGCGCAATCAGGAATTCACGCATCACGTTCTCCCGGCCAATGGTTTAGTGATAGCGGCGCGCCATCGCGTCGAGCGGGAGCGGCTTGATCCGTGCCGCCTGGCCCGCGCAGCCGAACGCCTCGAAGCGCTCGACGCAGAGTGCGCTCGCGGCCGCCGTCGCAGCCTTGAGCGCCGCGCGCGGATCGAACTCGGAGCGCGCGTTGGCGAGCGACTTGCGCATTGCGCCGCTCATCGCGAGCCGGATGTCGGTGTCGATGTTGACCTTGCGCACGCCATGCGCGATGCCGCGCCGGATTTCCTCGACCGGCACGCCGTACGTCTGCGGAATCTCGCCGCCGTATTCGCGGATCACCGCCAGCCATTCCTGCGGCACTGAAGACGAACCATGCATCACGAGATGCGCGTTCGGAATCCGTTCGTGAATGTCGATGATCCGGTCGATCGCTAGAATGTCGCCGGTCGGCTCGCGGCTGAACTTGTAAGCGCCATGCGACGTGCCGATCGCGATCGCGAGCGCATCGACGCCGGTCGCTTCGACGAAGCGCCATGCTTCCTCGGGGTCGGTGAGGAGATCGTCGCGCGCGAGCTGGCCGCTCGCGCCGACGCCGTCCTCCTCGCCCGCCGTGCCGGTTTCGAGCGAGCCGAGGCAGCCCAACTCGCCTTCGACCGAGACGCCCACCGCATGCGCCGCCTCCACGACACGGCGGCTTACCTCGACGTTGTAGTCGTAAGCGGCGGGCGTTTTCTGGTCCGGCAGCAGCGAGCCGTCCATCATCACCGACGTGAAGCCCGAGCGGATCGCCTGCTGGCAGACGGCCGGGCTCGCGCCGTGATCCTGATGCAGCACCAGCGGAATATCCGGGTGCGCTTCCAGCGCGGCGAGCACGAGATGGCGCAGATAGGGCTCGCCCGCATACTTGCGCGCGCCCGCCGAGGCCTGCAGGATGACCGGGCTGTCGGTCGCCTCGGCGGCGCGCATGATCGCCTGAATCTGCTCCATGTTGTTGACGTTGAACGCAGGCACGCCGTAGTCGTGTTCGGCCGCGTGATCCAGCAGTTGCCGCAGGGTGATGAAGGCCATGACTGACTCCTCGAGATGAAAACCGGTTCGGCTCAGTGCGCGCGTTGCGCGACGCGGCGCGCGGCGTCCACCACCGCCTGCGTGCTCAGATTGAAATGGTTGAACAGCGCGGCGGCCGGGGCCGATTCACCGAACGAATCAATGCCCACGACGCCGCCGTCCAGCCCGACGTATTGCCGCCAGAACGCGCTGACGCCCGCCTCGATCGCGACGCGCGGCACGCCCGGCGGCAGCACCGCCTCGCGCCACGCGGTCGTTTGCCGGTCGAATGCGGTGGTGGACGGCATCGACACGACGCGCGCGGCGATGCCCGCGGCTGCGAGTGGCGCGACGGCATCGAGCGCGAGCGCGACTTCGGAGCCGGTTGCGATGAGCACGACGCGTGCGTGGGGCGCAAGCGCCGGGTCGTCCGGCCAGTCGCGCAGCACGTAACCGCCCCGCGCGATGGCCGCGATCTGTTCGGCGGAACGGGTGACGAAAGGCAGGTTCTGCCGGCTCAGCAGCAGACATGAAGGCCCGTTCCGTTCGACCGCGGCAACCCATGCCTGCGCGGTCTCGACCGTGTCGCACGGGCGCCAGACGTCCAGCCCCGGGATCAGCCTGAGGCTCGCCGCATGTTCGACCGCCTGGTGCGTCGGGCCGTCCTCGCCGAGCCCGATCGAATCATGCGTGAAGACGAAGATCGTGCGCGTTTTCATCAGCGCGGCCATGCGCAGCGCGTTGCGCGAATAGTCCGAGAATGTGAGGAACGTGCCGCCGAACGGCAGATGCCCGCGATGCAACGCAATGCCGTTCATCACCGCGCTCATGCCGAATTCGCGCACGCCGTAGTGCAGATAGTTGCCGCCTTGCAGGCCGCCGTCGTCGGTGCGGACTTCGGTTGCGCCTTTCCAGTCGGTCAGGTTCGAGCCGGTCAGATCGGCCGAGCCGCCGAGCATTTCCGGCAAGCTGCGCGCGAGCGCCGCGATCGCCTGTTGCGAGGCCTTGCGCGTCGCAATCGATTCGGCCGCGCAATCGGCGTCGCGCACCAGCGCGCGGGCCGCGTCGCGCCAATGCGCGGGCAGCGCGCCCTGCACGCGCCGCTCGAACTCGGCGGCCTCGTGCGGGTAGTGCTGGCGGTACGCCTCGAAACGCGCGCGCCAATCGGCTTCGACGGCCTCGCCACGCGCGCTCGCGTCCCAGCTTGCGCGGACTTCGGCGGGCATCTCGAACGGCGCATGCGCCCAGCCGAGCGCGTGGCGGGTTCGCGCGACTTCGTCGGCGCCGAGCGGCGCGCCGTGTACGTCATGCGTGCCGGCCTTCGACGGCGAGCCCTGGCCGATCACCGTCCTGCAGCAGATCAGCGTGGGGCGCTCTGCTGCGCGTGCGGATTGCAGCGCGTGATCGACGGCATCGACATCGTGTCCGTCCACATTGCGCACCACGTGCCAGCCATAGGCGGCGAAGCGCGCCGGCGTATCGTCGGCGAACCATTGCTGCACGTGACCGTCGATCGAGATGCCGTTGTCGTCGTAGAGCACGGTCAGCCTGTCGAGCTTCAACGTGCCGGCAAGCGACGCCGCTTCGTGCGAGATGCCTTCCATCAGGCAGCCGTCGCCGGCGAACACGTAGGTGCGATGATCGACGATCCGGTGTCCCGGCCGGTTGAATTCGCGCGCGAGCAGCGCCTCGGCGAGCGCCATGCCGACGCCGTTCGCGAGCCCCTGACCGAGCGGGCCGGTAGTCGTTTCGACACCCGGCGTGACGCCCACTTCGGGATGCCCCGGCGTTTTGCTATGCAACTGGCGAAAGCGCTTCAACTCGTCGATCGGCAGGTCGTAGCCGCTCAGATGCAAGAGGCCATACAGCAGCATCGAGCCGTGTCCGTTGGACAGCACGAAGCGGTCACGGTCGGGCCAGGCCGGATTGCGCGGATTGTGTTTCAGATGGCGGTCCCACAGCGCGACCGCAATCTCGGCCATGCCGAGCGGCATGCCGGGATGCCCTGATTTTGCCGCTTCCACCGCATCGATCGCGAGCATGCGCAGCGCGTCGGCCATCAAGCGGGTGGCGGGTATGACCACCGATTCTGCGACAGCACTCATCGAATCTCTCCTTGCAAAATGAACACGCTCCGCGCCGGCAGGCACACGGCACGTATCAGGCACGCGCGCGCCGGTCGATCAGTTGCAGAATCATCGGCGTGAAGATCAGCTGCATGGCGAGGCCCATCTTGCCGCCCGGCACGACGATCACGTTCGGGCGCGACATGAACGAGTCGTGCAGCATCGTCAGCAGATACTGGAAGTCGATCCCCTTCGGCCGCGCGAAACGAATCACCACGAAGCTCTCGTCCGGCTGGGGAATCTCGCGGGCGGTGAACGGATTCGAGGTGTCCACGGTCGGCACGCGCTGGAAGTTGACATGCGTGCGCGAGAACTGCGGGCAGATGTAGTTCACGTAGTCGGGCATGCGCCGCAGGATCGTGTCGACCACGGCTTCATGCGAGTAGCCGCGCATCGTCTGATCGCGGTGCAGCTTCTGGATCCATTCGAGGTTGATGATCGGCACCACGCCGATCAGCAGATCCGCGTGCCGCGCAATGTCCACCTTGTCGGTGACGGCCGCGCCGTGCAGCCCCTCGTAGAACATCAGGTCGGTGCCGGGCGCGACCTCCTCCCACGGCGTGAACGTGCCGCCATCCTGTTTGTACAGCTGCGACTCGGCGGCGTCGTGCACGTAGTGGCGCAGCTGGCCGGTGCCGCTTTCGCCGTAGCACGTGAAAAGCGTCTCCAGCTCTTCGAGCAGATTCGCCTCCGGGCCGAAATGGCTGAAGTTCGGTGCGCCGTCGTGTTCATGCTCCTTCATGGCCGCGCGCATGCCGTTGCGGTCGTAACGATGGAATGCGTCGCCCTCGACGATCTGCGCATTGATGTGCTCGCGTCTGAAGATATGGGTGAAGCTCTTCATGACGGTCGTGGTGCCGGCGCCGCTCGAACCGGTCACCGCGATGATCGGATGTTTGACTGACATAGGTTGTCTCCGGATGGCAATGTTCTGGCCGCCTTCGCGACGGGCGGTGCGTGGCCTGCTGTCTCTGCTAGCGGCGCGTCACGCGGTGAAATCCGGCAGAAACAGCGAGCGCGGGCTGAACAGCGGCGACGTGAACGGCTTGTCCTCGCCACGGTCGTATTCGCCGTGATAGCGCGCGATGCGTTCGACTTCGTGCTTCGAGCCGAGGATCACCGGCACGCGTCCGTGCAGCGCATGCGGACGGACGTCGAGAATGCGTTCGCGCCCGGTGATCGACAGGCCGCCCGCCTGCTCGACCAGAAAGCTCATCGGGTTCGCTTCGTAGAGCAGCCGCAGGCGCCCTTCCATCGCCGGCGTTTTCGAATCGCGCGGATACATGAAGACGCCGCCGCGCATCAGGATGCGATGCACCTCCGCGACCATCGACGCGATCCAGCGCATGTTGAAGTCGCTCGCCCGGCACCCGCTGCGGCCGTCCTTGCACTCCTGCACATAGCGGCGTACGGGCGGTTCCCAGAAACGTTCGTTTGAGGCGTTGATCGCGAACTCGACGGTATCTTCGGGAATCCGGATGTTCGAATGCGTGAGCACGAAATTGCCGATGTCACGCTCGAGCGTGAAGCCATGCGTGCCGTTGCCGACCGACAGCACGAGCATCGTCGACGGCCCATACACCGCGTAGCCGGCCGCGACCTGCTCGCAGCCGGGGCGCAGGAAGGCGGCGTCGCCCACTGCGTTCCTGTCGCTGCCGTTCACGCGCAGCACCGAGAAAATCGAGCCCACCACGCCGTTGATGTCGATATTCGACGAACCGTCGAGCGGGTCGAACGCAAGCAGATAGTCGCCACGCGGATAGTGCGGCGGAATCGCGTACACGTCCTCCATTTCCTCCGACACCATCGCCGCCAGCAGACCGTCCCACTCGCATTGCTGCACGAAGATCTCATTGGTCGCGACGTCGAGCTTTTTCTGCTCCTCGCCGTGTGTGTTGACGGTCTGCGCGGACCCGTAGTTGCCGCCTAGCGAGCCTTTCGTGAGCATCGCCGAGATCGACTTGATCGCGGCGGCCACGTCGATCAGCAGCGCCGAGAGTCCCGCTGTTTCCACACCGTTCCCGGGCGACGGCTGCCGGTCGAGCGTGTCGATCAGGAACTTCGAGAGTGTCGTGCGTCCGTCCTGCATGGCGTTTCTCCTGGAGGGTGTCATGACTCAGCCCGACGGCGCCGTATGGGCGCGCGACGTCGGTATGGACGGCAGCGGCTCGTCGAAGACGCGGCTCGCGCGCACGTCGGTCGCGTCGATCAGCGTGAGCGCGGCCGAGTCGATCGGCGCGCCGCCGTCGAGCGCGCTCGCGAACAGCCGGTTGGCCTGACGCAGCCGCGCGCGGTCGAGCGCATTGCGCACCGAACGGGCATTGGCGAAATTCGGCTGACGGATGCGACGCGCGAGATAGTCGGCGAACGCATGCCGCGACGCGGCGTCGAAGCGGTAGTGCATGGTGCCGAGCATGCGCTCGGCGATGTCGAGCAGTTCGGCCTCGGCGTAATCGGGAAACGTGATGTGATGCGCGATGCGCGAGCGGAAACCCGGATTGCTCTCGAAGAACACTTCCATGCGCGAAGCGTAGCCGGCCAGAATCACCACGAGATCGCCACGCTGGTTCTCCATCGTCTGCAGCAGGATCTCGATCGCCTCTTGCCCATAATCGCGCTCGTTTTCCGGGCGATACAGGTAATACGCCTCGTCGATGAACAGCACGCCGCCCATCGCGCGCTTGAGCACATCGCGCGTTTTCGGCGCGGTATGGCCGATGTACTGCCCGACCAGATCGTCGCGCGTGACGGAGACCAGATGATTGCGGCGAATGTAGCCGAGCCGGTGCAGCACCTCGGCCATGCGCAGCGCGACGGTGGTCTTGCCGGTGCCGGGGTTGCCCGAGAAGCACATATGCAGCGTCGGCGCGGCGCCCGCGAGGCTGAGCGAATCGCGCGCGCGCTCGACCAGCAGATGAGCGGCCACCTCACGGATGCGGGTTTTCACCGGCGCGAGGCCGACCAGATCGCGATCGAGTTCGCCGAGCACGTCGCCGATGCCGGAGTCGCGATACAGCGCCGCGAGATCGACATGCGGCGTTTCGTTGCCGGGGGGCGGCGCGTCGGCTTGCGGCGCTGCGGTGCGCGTGTCCGGCGCATCGGCGCTTCGCGGCATCGACGACAGGATTGCGTGCGCTATGGCAGCGTCGTCTCTCATGGCTTCTCCTTGTGGCGATTCGTCTACGATGCGGCGAAAATCGCTTCACGCTGCATGCCCCGCGTGCAATCAGCGCGCTGTCCGTGGCCCTGACCCTGACCCTGGCCCATACCGCTCGCCCGACGGACGGTCGCTCGCATAGCCCGCGAGACCGTAGCGCTGCACGCGCCCTTGCCCGTCCTGACGTGTGAGTCGGAAGCCCGGCTCCTCGTCCGGCCTGTTGACGATGAACGACAACCGCATCGTCTCGAAGCTGCGCACCGAATCGAACGCATTGACCTTGATGTAGTGCTGCGGCCGTGCCGCGCGGCAGGCTTTCACTTCCTGCAACACGCCGGCCGCGTCGTGCAGATCGAACATCGGCAAGCCCCACATTTCCCAATAGGTGTTGCGCGGATGCGGGTCGTCGGTGAATTCGACCGAACATGCCCAGCCCTGGCGCAGCGCGTAGTCGATCTGCAAGCCGATCTCTTCGTCGGTCAGCTCGGGCAGAAAAGAGAACGTTCCTTGTGTAATGCGCATGACGAACCTCGTTGTTTGATGTCACGTTCGGATGAACGGCGCCAGCACTTCCTCGCGCGGCGCGGTGGCACCGCCATATGGAGCCGCTGGTGAATCGGCAACGGGCGCTGACCCGATGCCTCGCGTTGCTGACGTCGCTTACATCGTCTAGGCCGCCGTCGGCGTGGCGGCGAAATCCGGCGTATCGGTGGACGCGTAGTTGAAAGTCACATCTCGCCACGTGTCGAGCGCCTGCTTGAGCGGCGTGCACCAGCGAGCGGCGGCTTCGAGCACCTCCGGCCCCTCGTTGAGAATGTCGCGGCCTTCGTTGCGCGCCTTGACCATCGCTTCGAGCGCGACGCGGTTCGCCACCGCGCCCGCCTGAATACCGCCAGGGTGACCGATCGTGCCGCCGCCGAACTGCAGGATCGCGTCGTCGCCGAACAGGTCGAGCAGTTGATGCATCTGTCCCGCGTGAATTCCGCCCGACGCCACCGGCATCACCTTGCGCAAGCCGGCCCACGGCTGATCAAAGAAAATCCCGCGCGACAGATCGACCGCGTTGCGCGCGTCGCGGCAGACGTTGTAGTAACCCTGCACCGACAGCGGATCGCCTTCGAGCTTGCCGACCGCCGTGCCCGCATGCGCGTGATCGACACCCGCCATGCGCAGCCACTTCGCGATCACGCGAAACGAGATGCCGTGATTGCGTTGCCGCGTGTACGTGCTGTGTCCCGCGCGATGCAGATGCAGGATCATGTCGTTCCTGCGGGCCCAGCGCGACATCGACTGGATCGCGGTCCAGCCGATCACGAGGTCGATCATCACGATGCATGAGCCGAGTTCCTTCGCGAATTCGGCGCGCTCGTACATGTCCTCCATCGTGCCGGCCGTGACGTTCAGATAATGACCTTTGACCTCGCCGGTTTCCGCTTGCGCGCGGTTCACCGCGTCCATTGAAAACAGGAAGCGGTCGCGCCAATGCATGAAGGCCTGCGAGTTGATGTTTTCATCGTCCTTAAGGAAATCGAGTCCGCCGCGCAAGCCTTCATAGACGACCCGCCCATAGTTCTTGCCCGACAAACCCAGCTTCGGCTTGACCGTCGCGCCGAGCAGCGGCCGCCCATACTTGTCGAGACGTTCGCGCTCGACGACGATGCCGGTCGGCGGTCCCTGGAAAGTCTTCAGATAAGCAACAGGTATGCGCATGTCTTCGAGACGCAGCGCCTTGAGCGGTTTGAAACCGAACACGTTGCCGATGATCGACGCGGTCAGGTTCGCGACCGAGCCCTCTTCGAACAGATCGAGGTCGTAGGCGATGTACGCGAAAAACTGCGGCTCGTCGGCGCGCGAGGCCGGCACCGGCTCGACGCGATAGGCTTTGGCGCGATACATGTCGCACGCGGTCAGCCGGTCGGTCCACACGACGGTCCACGTCGCCGTCGACGATTCGCCGGCCACCGCGGCCGCCGCTTCCTCCGGGTCGACGCCGGGTTGCGGCGTGATGCGAAACAGCGCGATGACGTCGGTTTCCTTCGGCTCGTAATCGGGTTGCCAGTAACCCATCTCGCGGTATTTCATGACACCTGCTGCGTACCGTTCGCGTGGATTGCGCGGATTGCGTTCGGGCTCGATCACCACCGGTTGACTGAAATCGTTCATGACGTGTCCTCGAATGTGGCAAGCGCGTTGCCGGAAGAACGAAGCGCTTGAGTTGCACTGTAGGCACGGACGACGCCAAGGGGAATTCACGATTTTATTTGGCAGACTTAACCGATCCGTTATCGATTGCATATTGCGAAGCGGATTCCCGGCAGCGTTCGAGGAATCGGTGCAGAATGTGTTGGAGGCGATGCGAGGATCACGTGACAGCGCAATGAGCGTCACCCGATTGCGATGGAACACTTTGCTTCGTTTTCGCCACACCGCGCGGCAGCCCATCCGGGCAGGCTGTGTGGCCGTGGCGCCGGTGTAATTCGGCAGACGCTGTATTGCGGTGCCGACGCGCGCCGGCGCATACCGTCGGCATCACACATGGGCATAGAGCTTGCGTGATGCCGGATGCCGCCGAAGTCCGGCACCATGTCGGGCCGGTGGCGCAACGCTGTTTCAATCCATGGAGGAAGCACGTATGCAATGGACCACTCCGAGCTACACCGATGTGCGTCTCGGTTTTGAAATCGTGATGTATGTCGCTACGCGTTAAACCCGCAGAAGGGCCGCCTGGCGCGGCCCCTCTGCGGTCTGTGATTGTCGTTAGCTAACCGGCCGGCCTTTCGGCGCTGTCAGGACACGCGTTCTCACTCATGATCCACGAAACGATCGTCACCACGGCAGCGTGCGATGGCCGTCCTCACATCGCCCCGATGGGGGCGCGCTATGAGGGTGACCATGTCATCCTTTCCCCTTTTCGCCCGTCCACGACACTCGACAATATCGTCGCGTCGCGGGCAGCGGTTCTGAATTTCACCACCGACGTGCGCGTCTTTGCAGGCTGCGTCACGCATTACATGACCGACTGGCCCACGCTGTCCGCAAGCTGCGTCGCCAGCGTGCGGCTCGCCGAATCGCTCGCGCACGCCGAACTCGAACTCGACGAATTGCGCGACGATGCCGAGCGCCCGGTGCTGCGCATGAAATGCGTGTACCGCGAAAATCACGCGCCGTTTGCCGGCTTCAACCGCGCGCAGTCGGCGGTGGTCGAAGGCGCGATTCTCGTGAGCCGCCTCTTCATGCTGCCCGCCGACAAGGTCGATCGCGAGATGGCCTACCTGCAGATCGCGATCGACAAAACCGCCGGCGACAACGAGCGCACGGCATGGGGCTGGCTCGTCGCCGCGGTCGCGCGGCATCGGGCGAGCCTCGAATCGTCCGGCGGCCACACCGCCAGCGCTGCCGTCCACCACTAGTTTTTCCGGAGATGACCGATGACCGCATTGCTTGCGAGCGTCCGCTCGGATGACGAAGCATTCGACGCCGCTCGCGCCGGCGCCGAACTGATCGACCTGAAGGAGCCGAACGCGGGCGCGCTCGGCGGACTCGCGATCGGCGAGATTACGAACATCGCCCGGCAGTTGCGCGCGCTCTACCCGGTCAAGCCGATCAGCGCGACGATCGGCGACGTGCCCGCCGACGCGTTCGACGAGATCGCCTCGCGTGTGATCGAAGTCAGCGACGCGGGCATCGACTATGTGAAGGTGGGCGTGGCGCGTGGACCGTGCGCGCGACGCTGCATCGAGCAGCTCGCGAATCTGCCGGCGGCGGTAGTGCCCGTGCTCCTGTGCGACGGCGGCATGGACGACGATCTGGTCACGCACACCGCTGCGCTCGGCTTTGTCGGCGTGATGTTCGATACCGCCGGCAAGGACGGCAGCACGCTGTTCGATCACGTGGATGTCGATACGCTCGCGCGTTGGCTGCGGCTCACGCGTGCGCGCGGCGGGATGGGCGGCATTGCCGGTGCGCTCGGGTGGGCGCAGCTCGAGCAGATCCGCGCGCTCGCGCCCGATGTGGCGGGGTTTCGCACCGCGTTATGCGCGGATGGGCGGCGCTCGCGGCTCGATCCGCAACGCGTCGCGCAATGGGCCAGCGCCTTGCATCGGCCCGGCGGGCGGGGCGTAAGCGGCGGCGCATCGGCGCAAGACGATGCGAGCGCGGCGCGGCCATAACGAGTGCGGGGGGACGTCGGCACGCCTCGCGTCCCTGTCGTTCTGCTCACCCGGCAAGCACAGGTGCACCGACGGGAGCGACCCATGGAACCCCAGCAGAGCCGATGGAACCGGTCAGCCAATCCCTCACGTGACCGGGCTGTTAAGCAGCCGGTCACGCATCAACGCCACGCTGTTCTTGTCGAATAGCTCGACCACATAGTTCGCATCCTTCACGTAGTCCACGAAACGGCGATCGACCACGCCCGCCGCGGACAGCGTGTCGAGCGCGTCGTCGGCGGCGATCGGACAGGACTTCACCACGATCAGCCGCTCCGCGTTGAGCATCGTCGACAGCCAGGCCGCGAGGCTGTCCGAGGTCGTGTCCCAGTTGCTCATCGCATCGGGCGTGTCGCGCATCAGCGCGGTCGGCACCCACACGGCGACATGCCCGTCGCGCAACGTGCGGCGAATCTTGGCCTCGCTCGAGGCCAGCACGAGTTCGGGGAACACGCCCTTCATCAGCAGCGCGTACTGGGTCATCGCGAGCAGCGACATGTTGTGCGCGGCGAGATCGTCGAAGCGCCACTCGTTCTGGTATTGCCGCACCTTGTCCGCGAAATCGCCGCCGCCCGGTACGATGACGACGCGCCCGCCCCCGATCTCGCATAGCTCGGCGAGCCAGTGGCGCAGCGTCGGCTCATGACTGAGACTGCCTCCGATCTTGACCACCCACATGACTGTTGTCCTCACTTCCGGTTGAGTGCCCGTCTGTTGCGTCATGCTGCCAATCACATTCTTCGGCGCGCATGCCTGCTTGCGCGTCCTATCGTTGGACGGCGCTGCGCGCCGCCGTTTTCATCTCACGCCACACGGCGCACCCCGGGCTCGCCGGTGTGGCGCTCGCTCAGTGCGAGCAGCGCGACCGCCACGCTCGGCGCGCAAGTCGCCGCCCACGCCGCGCAACTGTCCGGCACGCCCGCCAGCGCGCCGAAATCGACATAACCGCGCGCCTCCTCACGCGCCAGCGCGGTGGCAAGGAAGCGGCCGCAGCCCGCGCCCACCAGCGGCGCGGCGCTCAACGCCGGATGCGCCGCGGCCACCCGTGCGAGGTTCGCGCCGATTTCGCGCAACTGCAGCGCGCGCCAGCGCTGCGCGAAGCGGCGCCATTCGATCGCGTCGGCTTCATGCGCATCGCGCCCGATCATACGGGCGAGCCGCGCACTACTCGCGGCCTGCGTCTTCGGTCCCTGGTCGGCGCTCGGATGCACGTCGTGCAGCGGGTTCAGTTCGCCGGTCAGCCGGTAAATGTCGGCGCTGGTCGCGAACCATTCGTTCATCACGTTGACCGTGACGCCGCCAAAGTCGATGCGGTGCGCGATGCCGCACAACGGCGTGCGCACGACCCCCTGGTACACGAGTTCGCCGGTGGCGAGGCGGCCGGCGTCGGTCACGGCGCGCGCGACCACGCGGCCGCCGACGATCGGAATGATGTCGGTGGTCGTGCTGCCGATATCGACGAGCACCGCGTTCGGCACGCCGGTGGCGACCCAGCGCGCGGTCGCGAGCCAGTTCGCCGACGCGATGTGGCGCCAGTTGGCCGCGCAGGCGTCGGCGGCGAACCAGCCGGCGTCGCCGCCGTAAAACCTGAGCCGCGCGCCGAGCCGCTGGGCGAGCGTGGCGACGATCGCGCGCACGCCTTCGGCGCGGTCCGCGAACAGGTCGACCATCTCACCGGTCATCGTCACCGCGTGCCGCGCGTCGGTCGCGCGAGCCTGCGGCCAGCGCTCGAACACGAGCTCGACGGTGCGCTCCAGATGGTCGAGTCCCTGCCACAGCGGGCAGGCCCATTGCGCGACATCGAGCACGGCGCCACTGCGATCGGCCATCGACACCTTCACATGCGCGCCGCCGACATCCCAGCCGAACGCTGTGGCGTCCGACGCCGCACCTGCGGGATGCGCGGCGCTCAAGGCTGTGCCCCGAGGGTCGGCTGCGGACCCGCGCACGTCGCGGCGCATCGCGCGATGCGCACCCCGTGCGCCTCCAGCAGCGCGCACGCGAGCTTGCCGCCGCGTGTCGCCGCGAGCCCGGCATAAGCCACCGTGAGACGCGGATTCACCTCGATCACGACCGGTCCGCGCTGCGGATGCCACACCACGTCGATGCCGACGAAACCTCGCAAGCCCGGCAGCGCCATCGCGACGCGCAGCGCGAGCGCGGTCAGCGTGCGGCCCTCGTCGCTGAACCGATCGAACTGATCGACCAGCACGCCGTCGAATTCGACGATCTGCGGCTGCCGGGACGACCCGCCACCGGCGCTCAGCCCGATCTGCTGACGATTGATGCTGATGACTTCGGCATGCCGGTCGCGGCAGATCAGCGACAAACTCAGCGGCTCGCCGTCGACCCATTCCTGCAGCACCGGATTGCGCGCCGCGGCCGCGCGCGCGTCGTACTCGGCGCACGCATCGGCGAAACGGTCGAAGACGAAGGTATCGAGACCGCCCGCGCCGTCGTCGGGCTTCACGACCCAACGGCCGTGCGCCGGTTCTCCCGCTTGCCCGGGTTCGAGCACGGACGTTGCGGCAATGCCGTGCGCGGCGAGACACGCCGCAGTCGCGCTCTTGCTCGACGCCACGCGGATCGCCTCCTTCGCGCAGCCAAGCCAGCGAGCCGAGCCGACCGCATCGTAAAAGCGCAGCAGCAAGCCGTCGCATTCGGGCGCGATGATCCACGCGTAATCGTGTTCGCGCGCGGCACGCGCGACGAAGGCCGTCATCGATTCGCCGGGCGCGGCCATACAATGGCGCTGCCCCGGCGCGGGTGTTTCGAAGCGCGAGGTCGCGAAGGTGACCTGCACGCCGTCGAGTTCGCGCAGATCGGCGACCAGCGCGTCGCGCATCACGCGTCCTTCGACGATCAGCGCGCTCAGGTCGGCGAGACTGCCTGCGTCGGCCAGAGCGGGATCGATGCCGCCGCCGGTGAGATACTCGTAGACAAAGATCTTGGTCAAAGGAACGCGCCCCTATGCAGGTGATACCGGTTCTCGATCTGCTCGACGGCCATGTGGTGCGCGCGGTGCGCGGCGAGCGGACAGCCTATCGGCCCATCCAGTCCCGCCTCGCCGCCGCCAGCGAGCCGCTTGCCCTCGCCCGCGCGCTGCTTGCCGCGAGCGGCGCACGCACGCTGTACATCGCCGACCTCGGCGCGATCCTGCAAGGCGGCGCGCATGCCGCCGAGCTCGCCGCCTTACGTGCCGCGCTGCCCGGTATCGAGCTCTGGCTCGACGCGGGCTATGCGGACTACGCGTCGATGCGCGCGCTGTTCGACCACATCGACGCCATCGGCCAACGCGACGGCCCTGCTGCTCACCACCCACCGCTCGCGACTCTCGTGCCCGTGTTCGGCACGGAGACGCTGCGTGACATCCACGCACTGCATACCGCGCAGGCCGCCGGCCTCGCGCCGATCCTCTCGCTCGATCATCGGGCGGGCCGCCTGCTCTCGGTCACGGCGCTCGAACCTTCGTCGGCGTGGTGGCCCTCGCGCGTGATCGCGATGACGCTCGATCAGGTCGGCAGTTACACGGGCCCCGACCTCGACACTTTCGAACGCATCCGCGCCAGCGCCGGGTCGCACACCACGGTGATCGGCGCGGGCGGCATCCGCCATCGCGCCGATATGGACACCGCGGCCAGCGCTGGTGCAACAGCATGGCTCGTCGCCTCCGCATTGCACGACGGGCAGATCGGCGCCGCGCAACTCGAATCGCTGTAGGCTTGCCATACAATTTCCATGCCACGCGGCGCGCAGGCCCTGCATGTAAACGAACGACAAGCCAACGGCAAGCCAGACAGGCTGCGCGTGACACTCTGCTCCAGCCGCGCACACAACCTGTACGGCGCACACGCGCTGAAGCATGTTGATTGCATCGCGACCGAATGTTGATCAGCGGTTGCTGGCGAATGCGCGTCGATCGTCCGAATCCCGCTGTGCACAAAGCAGCACGACCGTGCACGTCAGGCGCGATACGACCGCGCCGGCAGACCGTTGCATCGATCGGCATGGAGCTTGCTAAAAGTGCGCCATGCATCTTTCGCCCACCGATCCATCGACCTCACGCACGAGCCCATCGGGCGCTGCCGGCGCACCGGCGATCACACGCGACTGGACCTGCCCGTTCTGCCCGTTGCTCTGCGACGACCTCGTCGTCGCATCGCATGGTGACGGCACGCTCACCGTGCCGGACACTGAATGCCCGCGGCTTTCGCAGGCGCTCGCGCAGTTCGGTGCGGCGGACACACGATGCGGCGCGCTCGTGGACGGCAACGAGGCGGACCGCGATACCGCGTTGGCGCGCGCCGCGCAGATTCTGGCGGATGCGCGGCGTCCGCTATTCGGCGGACTCGCCACCGACGTCGCCGGCGCCCGGGCGCTCTATACGCTCGCGGCCGGCTGCGGCGCGATGCTCGATCATCTGCACGGCGACGCGCTGAGCCCCGCGACGCTCGCGTTGCAGGACCGGGGCTCGTTCTTCACGACGCTCTCCGAAGTGCGCTCGCGGGCCGACTTGCTAGTGTTCTTCGGATGCCAGCCCTCGCAGCGTTATCCGCGGTTTTTCACGCGGACGCTGGCGGGCACCGATAGCGAGCGTGAGCTGGTCTTCGTCGGCAGCGCGGTGGACCCGGCGACGGCCGTCCTCACTCATGCGCGCACGGAAACGCTGCTGCCGCACAGCGATCCCTATGACACGCTCGCGCTGTGGTCCGCGCTTGCCGAAGGGCGTGCCCCCGAGGCGCTGCACAACGACAGCAGTCACGCCGACCCCGGCGCAGCGGCGACGCTCGCCGCACTGCAGGCACGCATCGCCGCAGCGCGCTACACGGTCCTCGTCTACGAGCCGGCCGCCTTGCCCGGTCCACATGCGGCGCTGCTCATCGAAGCCCTGAACCGGATCGTCAAGGCGGCGAACCGCACGACGCGTGCGGCCTGTCTCGCGCTCGGCGGCGACGACGGCGCGTTGACGGTCAACCAGACGGTGACATGGCTCTCCGGCATGCCGCTGCGCACACGCGTGTCGACGCCCGCGCGGCTCGCCGGCACCGCGCCGCTCGACCACGATCCGTACCGCTATCGCACTGCGCGGCTGCTCGCCGACGGCGAAGTGGATGCGCTGCTGTGGGTCGCGAGCTTCGCGCCGCATGCATGGCCGGCTTCGCTCGATCCTGCCGTTGCGCTGATCGTGCTCGGTCATCCGGCGCTTGCAGCGGGAACGAAGGCGCGCGGCGCGAACACGGTGTTCATTCCGGCCGCGACGCCGGGCATCGACGGCACCGGTCATCTGTTTCGCGTCGACGCTTCGGTGGTGATGCCGCTGGCCGCCGCGCGTGGCGCCGCGCCGGACACCGTGGCGTCGCTTGCCGCTCAGCTGAGCGGGCGGTTGACGGCACAGCGGACCACGCGCCCCGCGCAGGAGCACCCATGACGCTGGTCCGACTGAAAGGCGGCACGATCTTCGATCCGGCCAACGGCGTGAACGGCGAGCGCCGCGATCTGAGCTTCCGCGACGGGCGCATCGTCGACGTACCGGCCAGTACGCCGGCCGACCGCGAATACGACGCCACCGGCATGACCGTGATGGCGGGCGGCATCGACCTGCACTCGCATATCGGCGGCGGCAAGACCAATCTGTCGCGGCTGCTGCTGCCCGAAGACCATCGCAGCGATCCGCTGCGCGACGCCGCCTACGAATCGGTGCAGGACGATGCAGGCCGCTATCTGCGTCTGCCGTCGTGCGGCGTTTGCACGCCCGGCACGCTCGCCACCGGCTACCGCTACGCCGAAATGGGCTACACGGCCGCGTTCGAACCGGCGATGATGCCGTCCAACGCGCGCCACACACACCTCGAAATGGGCGACACCCCAATCATCGATCACGGCGCCTACGTGATGCTCGGCAACGACGAACTGTTCCTGCAAATGCTCGCGGCGCGCGACGACTTCGAGCGCCTGCGCGATTACGTCGGCTGGACGATTCACGCGAGCAAGGCGCTCGGTGTGAAAGTGGTCAACCCCGGCGGCATCTCCGCGTTCAAGTTCAACCAGCGTTCGCTCGACGTCGACGAGCCGCACGTGCATTACGGCATCACGCCGCGCGAGGTGCTGCACACGCTGTCGCGCGCGCTGACCGAATTGCGCGTGCCGCATCCGCTGCATGTGCATGCGAGCAATCTCGGCGTGCCCGGCAATCTCGATTCGACGATCGCGACCATGGACGCCGCCGACGGCCTGCCCATCCATCTGACGCACATCCAGTTTCACAGCTACGGTGTAGAAGGACCGCAAAAGTTTTCGTCGGGCGCGCGGCAGATCGCCGATGCGGTGAACGCGCGGCCGAACGTATCGATCGACGTCGGCCAGATCATCTTTGGACAAACCGTCACGGCCTCGGGTGACACGATGATGCAGTTCCGCAACACACCGCTCGCGCGGCCGCACAAGTGGGTGGCCGGCGACATCGAATGCGATGCGGGCTGCGGCGTGGTGCCGTTCCGTTATCGCGAACAAAGCTACGTGAACGCGTTGCAGTGGATCATCGGGCTCGAGATTTTCCTGCTGGTCGACGACCCGTGGCGCGTCGCGATGACCACCGATCATCCGAACGGCGGCCCGTTCACGAGTTATCCGCATCTGATTCGCCTGCTGATGGACAAGTCCTTTCGCGACGAGCAGCTTGCGAAGCTGCATCCCGATGCGCCGGTGGCGAGCGCATTGCCGGAGTTGAAGCGCGAGTTCTCGCTCTACGAAATCGCCATCATCACGCGCGCCGGTCCCGCGCGGCTGCTGGGCCTGCGCGATCGTGGCCATCTGGGTGCGGGCGCGGCGGCGGACATCGCCGTCTATCGCGACGAGCCGGACCGCGAGCGGATGTTCACGTCGCCCGCTTATGTGTTCAAGGACGGCGAGCTGGTCGCGCGCGACGGCACGCTCGTCGCCACGCCGACCGGCGGGATCCACTTCGTCGCACCGGAATTCGACCGCGGCATCGAGAAAAGACTGCGCGCCTATAGCGACGCGAACCTCGCGAGCAACTTCGCGCACGCCGCGATCAGCAACGACGAAGTCTGCCTCTGCTGCCGCGGCGGGCGTCTGTTGCCCGTCGACTGTCTGGCTCACTGATCCACGCGAACCCATCAAGGCTACCCAAGCGCCCCCAATGAACGCCCCGGCCACCCTCGAGATCAACGGCACCGCGATCGACGCCACCTTCGCGGAGGCCTTTCCGATGAAGGCGACCCGGCTCATCATCACCGCCCATACGCCCGTCTGGGCGATGCACGCGGCGAACTCGCTGACGGGCTTCGCGACTTCGGTGATCGGTTGCGGCTGCGAGGCGGGCGTCGAGCGCGCGCTCCCGCCCGACGAGACGCCGGATGGCCGACCCGGCGTCGCGGTACTGCTGTTCGCGGTGTCGTCGAAGGAACTGGCGAAGCAGATCGGGCGGCGCGTCGGACAATCCGTGCTCACCTGCCCCACGACCGCCGTGTTCAGCGGCATCGATCCGGCCACGAGCCGCGCGCCGCTGTCGGATCGCGCGGCGCTCGGCAGCGGCCTGCGTTTTTTCGGCGACGGCTGGCAGATCTCGAAGATGATCGGCGACACCCGTTACTGGCGCGTGCCGGTGATGGACGGCGAGTTCGTCTGCGAGGACACGGCGGCGACCGTCAAGGCGGTCGGCGGCGGCAACCTGCTGTTTCTCGCGCGCGACACCGACGCCGCGCTCGCCGCCGCCGAAGCCGCTGTTGCGGCCATGCGCCGCCTGCCGAACGTGATCATGCCGTTTCCCGGCGGCATCGTCCGCTCGGGCTCGAAGGTCGGGTCGCGCTACAAAGGCGCGAGCGCCTCGACCAATGACGCGTTCTGTCCGAGCCTGATCGGTCTGTCAGCGCACAGTGAACTCAGCGCGGAGGTGGGCTCTGTGCTGGAGATCGTGATCGACGGCCTCACCGATGCCGACGTCGGCGCGGCGATGACGGCCGGCATCGCCGCGGCCTCGGCGTTGGGTCTGGCGCGCGGCGTGCTGCGCATTTCGGCGGGCAACTACGGCGGCAAGCTCGGGCCGTACCACTTTCATCTGCATGCGCTGGCGGCGGGTCTCGACGGAGGCCGCGCATGAGCACGACGACCTTGCGCGTGAAGTCCGCGCCCGGCTTTCGGGTCGACGCCGCCGCGCTGCGGCCCACGGCGCTGGCCGCGCTGAGCGTCGCCGACATCGAGCGCATCGTGCTGCCGTCCGGCAACGAGTGCTGCGCGGTCGGCGACGTGTTCCAGGTGTCGCGCGATGAGACGGCCGACGACTCGGCCGCGCTGATCATCGAAGACGCCGCCCCCTGGCTCGACCGGCTCGGCGCGCAGATGGACGGCGGGCGCCTCGCCGTGCACGGTTCGGCGGGCGACTACAGCGGTTTCCGAATGACAGGCGGCGAGTTGAAGATCGATGGCGATGCACGGCATTTCACCGGCTGCGAGATGCGCGGCGGCCGGTTGACGGTCAACGGCGACAGCGGCGATTTCATCGCCGGCGCGCTGCCGGGCGACATGGAGGGCATGACCGGGGGCACGCTGACGATCCACGGCAACGCGGGCGCGCGCCTCGCCGACCGGATGCGCCGCGGCCTCGTGCTGGTCGGCGGCAATGCGGGCGAATTCGCGGTCTCGCGGCTGGTCGCGGGTACGGTGGGCGTGGCGGGCCGCCTGGGCCCGCATTATGCCTATGGGATGAGGCGCGGCACGCTGCTGCTCGCGCAGCGCCCCGCGCATCTGCCGGCGACATTCACCGGCGGCGGCCACGGATTCGACGTATTCTGGTCATTGCTCGTGCGCAGCCTCGCAAACGAAATCGCGCCGTTTTCGCAGTGGCGCGCCGAGCGCCTGCCGGCTCGCTATACGGGCGACCTCGCGGTCGACGGCAGAGGGGAAATACTGATCGCCGGGTGACGTAATCAGGCCGCGCGGGACCCCGGCCGGACTGAAACGGTGTCGGCAAGAGACAGCCGGACAAAGAAGGAGACAGGCATGAGGACAGTGCATTCGCCAGATGCGAAGCCAGCTCCCGGCATCGAGGCCGGCGCGCGGGGGCCGCGCTATGCGGGCGTGCTGATCGCGCTGCACTGGCTGATCGCGCTCGGCATCCTCGGCCTGCTGGCGGTCGGCTTCTATATGGTCGGATTGCCGAAGGGTTTGCCGGTCAAAGCGACGTTGATCAACCTGCACAAGTCGCTCGGACTGACGGTTTTCCTGCTGGTGCTTCTGCGCATCGTGGCGCTGGCGGCCTTCAACCGGCCGCCTTTGCCGCCGATGCGAGCGTGGCAACGCGCCGCCGCGCGCATTACGCAGGGTCTTTTATACGCCGGCATGATCGTGATGCCGCTGGCCGGCTATCTCGGCTCGTCGTTCAACCGTTTCGGGACGCGTTTCTGGGGCCTCGCGCTGCCGAAGTGGGGCTGGGAAGATCCGCCTCTGCGCAAGCTTTTCTTCGGCATTCACGAAGTCACGGCCTACGTGCTGATTGCTTTGATCGTGCTGCACGTGGCGGGCGCGCTCAAGCATCAATGGATCGATCGCGACAACCTGCTCGCGAGGATGCTGCCATGACGATACGCCGCCGCGAGCCCGCCGCGCGGCACGCATTGCCGCCGCTCGAAGCCGATACGCTGCGCACGCGCGACGGTCATCGCGTGTGGTTCGCGGCGGCCGGCGCGGCCGACGGCGTGCCGGTCGCGGTATTGCATGGCGGCCCCGGCAGCGGCAGTCAGCCGGGTTCGCTGCGGCTCTTCGATCTGAACCGTTTTCGCGTCGTGCTGATCGACCAGCGCGGCACCGGCGCGTCGACGCCGCATGGCAGCGTGCGCCACAACCGCACCGATTATCTGATTGACGATCTCGAAGCGATCCGCGAACGGCTCGGCTTCGAACGCTGGGGCGTGCTCGGTGGATCGTGGGGCGCGGCGCTCGCGCTCGCGTATGCCGGGCAGTGTCCGCAGTCGGTCACGGGCGTCGTGTTGCGCGGCCTCTTTCTCACCTCCGCACGCGAAGTTCGTGGCCTGTTCGTCACGTCCCGCCGACGCGCGCCGCGCGCGTGGTCGCGCTTGCGGGCGGCAGCCGGGTGCGAGCGGCCTGTGGATCTTGCGGCCCGTTGCGCGGCCGGACTGCAATACGGTGCGAACGGAACGCGGCAACGCGCGCTCGCGCTCGCGTGGCGCGGCTATGAGAACGAGGTGCTGGCGAGCGCCGCCACGGGCCGCGCAGTGCCGCCTCGCACGCGACACTCGCCACGGCTCGCCCGCAAACTGATCGGCAAATACCGGATTCAGAGCCACTATCTCGCGCATCGCTGCTGGCTCGGCGAAACCCGCTTGCTGTCGCTCGCGCGCCGTGCGGCATCGGCCGGTGTGCGGCTCGCCGCGGTGCATGGTTCGCGCGATCCGGTCTGTCCGCCGGCGAATCTGCGGCGCCTCGCGCGCGCGGTTCCCGCCGCGCAGCTCGAGTGGGTCAGCGCGGGTCATCTGGCGAGCGACCCGGCGCTTCACGAACGCGTCGCGCAGACCCTCGCCACGATGTTCATCTCAACCGTTCAGGAGGGGCGCAGCCTGCGCCACGCGGCATGAAAATCAAGGTGCTCGGCTCATCGGCGGGGGGCGGTTTTCCGCAGTGGAACTGCAACTGCCGTAATTGCGACGGCTTGCGCCGAGGCACGCTCAGGGCCACGCGCCGCACGCAGTCGTCGATCGCGGTGAGCGCGAACGGTGAGGACTGGCTGCTCGTCAATGCGTCGCCCGATCTGCTCGCGCAGATCGCCGCGCATCCCGAGCTTCAGCCCGCTCGCCGCGCGCGCGACAGCGGCATTGCCGCCGTGCTCGTGATCGACGCGCAGATCGACCATGTCACCGGCCTGCTGATGCTGCGCGAGCGCGATGCGCCGCTGCCGCTCTACGCGACCGACGCCGTGTGGCAAGACCTGCGCTCCGGCTTTCCGGTCGCGCCGATCCTCTCGCACTATTGCGGCGTCGAGCATCGCCGCATTGCGCTCGACGGCGCGCCGCTCGCCGTCGACGCATTGAGCGGCGTGCGCATCGATGCGCTGCCGCTGTCGAGCAAGGCGCCGCCCTACTCGCCGCATCGTGATGCGCCCGAGCGGGGCGACAACATCGGGCTCGTGCTGACCAACCTGCAATCGGGCAAGCGCGTGTTCTACGCACCGGGACTCGGCGCGATCGAAGACCACGTGCTCGCCGCGATGCGCGAGGCGGACCTGCTGCTGGTGGACGGCACGCTGTGGACCGGCGATGAAATGATCCGCCTCGGCCTGTCGAAGAAGACGGCCGCCGATATGGGGCACCTGCCGCAGACCGGCGCGGGCGGCATGATCGACACGCTGGATTCGCTCGATGCGGACCCCGCGGGCAAGGCGCGCAAGGTCCGCAAGGTGCTCATCCATATCAACAACACCAACCCGATTCTGGTCGAAGACGGCCCCGAGCGGCGCGTGCTCGCCGAGCACGGCATCGAGGTCGCCTACGATGGCATGACGTTCGAACTTTGAAGCGTGAATGTATCAAGGAGCACTGACGAGGCGCGGCTGTATTCGATAAAAACACGGAGACGGTATGAACGCGAAAGATACTCATGAGACGCCGCCGATGCGCGACGCGAGTGCAATGACGGGTACGCAGCGGACCTCGGGCGCCGACGCGCCCGCGTGGAGCCGCGAGGAATTCGAGGCGCAGTTGCGCGCGAAGGGCACCGCCTATCACATCCATCACCCGTTCAACGTGAAGATGAATAGCGGCGGCTGCTCGCGCGAGCAGATTCGCGGCTGGGTCGCGAACCGCTTCTACTATCAGATCAACATTCCGCTGAAGGACGCGGCGGTGCTGTCGAACTGTCCGGACCGCGAGACGCGCCGCCGCTGGGTGCTGCGCATTCTCGATCACGACGGCTATGACGGCGCGGAAGGCGGCATCGAAACCTGGGCGCGTCTCGCGGATGCCGTGGGCCTGTCGCGCGACGAACTCTGGTCGCTCGAACACGTGACGCCCGGCGTGCGCTTCGCCGTCGACGCCTATGTGAATTTCGCGCGCCGCGCGCCGTGGCAGGAATCGGTCTGCTCGTCGCTCACGGAAATGTTCGCGCCGCAGGTTCATCGCGACCGGCTCGCGAGCTGGCCGGAATGCTATCCGTGGATCGAGCCCGAGGGCCTTGCGTATTTCCGCTCGCGCATTTCGCTCGCGCAGCGCGACGTGGAGCACGGACTCGAAGTCACGCTTACGCATTTCACGCGGCGCGATCAGCAGGAACGGGCGCTCGAGATCCTGCAGTTCAAGCTCGACATTCTGTGGACCATGCTCGACTCGATCGAAAAGGCCTTTCCACAATGAACGCCATGAACGACCCCGCACGCGCCGGCGGCGCCACTGAAGCCGCCCTTCCGCTGACGATCGCCAGGCCCTTCCGCCTGCAGTGGGAACCCGCGCAGAACGCGCACGTGCTGCTCTATCCCGAGGGCATGGTGAAGCTCAATCAAAGCGCGGGGGAAATTCTCAAGCGCTGCGACGGCACCCGCGACATGAACGCGCTGATCGCCGAACTGGAACAGACGTTCAACACCACCGGGCTCGGCGCCGAGGTGCGGGCCTTCATTGCCGACGCGCATACGCGCGGCTGGCTGGAGTAGCGTGATGACCGATCTGTCGCAACCGGTTGCTCAACCCGTCGTCGGCATACAGCCCGACAATCCCGACGCCGTGCCGCCGCCGCTCTGGCTGCTCGCGGAGCTGACCTATCGCTGTCCGCTGCATTGCGCGTTCTGCTACAACCCGCTCGACTATACGGATCACAGCCGCGAACTCAGCACCGCGCAATGGATCGACGTGCTGCGCGACGCGCGCGCGCTCGGCGCGGTGCAGCTCGGTTTTTCGGGCGGCGAGCCGCTGGTGCGCGACGACGTCGAAGTGCTGGTGGAGGAAGCCCACAAGCTCGGCTTCTACACGAATCTGATCACCTCGGGCGTCGGTCTCACCGATAAGCGGCTCGACGATCTGAAGGCGGCGGGGCTCGACCATATCCAGTTGTCGTTTCAGGATTCGACGCAACAGTTGAACGACTTCCTGAGCAGCACGCGCACCTTCGATCTGAAACAGCGCGTCGCTACGTCGATCAAACAGCATGGCTTTCCGATGGTGCTCAACTGCGTGCTGCATCGCTATAACCTGCCGCACGTCGACAAGATCATCGAGATGGCGCTGGCGATGGGCGCCGAATACCTGGAGCTCGCGAACACACAGTACTACGGCTGGGCGCACGCAAACGAGGCGCAGTTGATGCCGACGCGCGAGCAGCTCGAGGAAGCCGAAGCGGTGGTCGCGCGCTATCGCCGCACGCATGGCGAGCGCTGCAAGATCTTCTTCGTCGTGCCCGACTACTTCGAGAACCGCCCCAAACGCTGCATGAACGGCTGGGGCGCGGTCTTTCTCGGCGTCGCGCCGGACGGCGCGGCATTGCCGTGTCATGCGGCGCGCGGGCTGCCTGGCCTCGTGCTGCCAAACGTGAAAGAGACGCCGTTGCGCGAGATCTGGTACGAGAGCGACGCGTTCAACCGCTTTCGCGGCTTGAAGTGGCTCAAGGAGCCGTGCCGCAGTTGCGAAGAAAAAGAGCGCGATCTCGGTGGTTGCCGCTGCCAGGCCTACATGCTCACCGGCGACGCCGCCAACGCCGATCCCGTGTGCGACAAGTCGCCGTTTCACGAGAGCGTGGTGAAAATCGTGCAACGCGCGGCGTCGGCGTCGGCTTCCGCTTGCGCAGGAACGGCCGCGCCGCGCGAACAACCGATCCTGTTTCGTAACGATGCCAATTCGCGCAAGCTCGCGAGCGAGGCCCGCGAGCCCGGCAGCGGCAGCGGCGGCGGCAGCGGCAGCGGCAGCGGAGCAAAACCATGAGTGCGGGAACCATCTCCGTCCTGCTCGTCGACGATCATGCGGTCGTGCGCGAAGGCTACCGGCGTCTGCTCGAACTGAACGCCGACGTGCAGGTGTGCGGCGAGGCCGCCGACGCCGCCCAGGCTTATCAGCGCTTTTGCGCGTTGCGGCCCGACGTGGTCGTAATGGACGTGTCGCTGCCCGGCGCGAGCGGCGTCGAGGCGATGCGGCGCATGCTCGCGCGTGAGCCGGATGCGTGCGTGCTGATCTTCAGTGTGCATGAAGAGTCGATCTTCGTGCGCCGCGCGCTCGATGCCGGCGCGCTCGGCTACGTGACGAAAGCCAGCGCGCCCGACGTGCTGGTGGAAGCGGTGCGCTCCATCGCGCGGCGCACGGGCTATCTGAGCCCGGATATCTCACAGGCGCTCGCGATGCGCACGGCCTTCAGCGAAGGGCCGCCCGGGCGTCAGTTGTCGGCGCGCGAGTTCGAGGTGCTGCGTCTGCTCGTGCAGGGCTATACGCTGCCGAGCATCGCCGAGAAGCTGGGGTTGAGCCAGAAGACGGTGGCGAATCATCAGTCCGTGATCCGGCAGAAGTTCGGCGCCGACAACGGCGTGCAGCTCGCGCAGATGGCGAGCCGGCTCGGCCTTCAGTTCACGGGTTCGGCCAGCCCGGCGTGAGCGGGCACGCGCGCGCAGAACAGAAAGCCGCCTTGCGGCTCGCTCGCTACGTGGAATTCGCCGCCGAGCGCTTCGACGCGCTCGCGCATGCCGATCAGCCCGAGGCCGGCGCGCGGCTTCGTGAGGTCCGTGCCGGGGCCGTCGTCGGCCATGGTCACGACGATCTCGTCGGTCAGCGGGTCGGTCCCGTCCGTGCCGTGCGTCTCTCGCGGCGCGCGCACCATGAACACCTCCACGCGTGAACTGCGGGCGAACTTCGACACGTTCGTCAGCCCCTCCTGCACGAGCCGGTAGAGCGTGATGGTCAACGCGTCGCTCAGGCCGCTGTAATCACCTTCGATCGTCAGAGAAAACGAGGCATCGGGCAGCCGCTCGCGCCAGCCGTCGACGCAATGTTCGAGCGCGCTCGGCAAGCCGAACTCGTCCAGTCCGATGGGACGCAGGCGGCGGATCATGTCGCCGATCTGCCGGTACACGTGGCTCGCACTCTGGATCAGACCGAGCGCGACGCGATGGATCTCCGGGTCGGGAGCGCGGGTGGCTGCGGGAACTTGTGTGCGGCTTTGCACAATGTCCTCACCACTGGACAGATCGCGGATGCGCGCCGCGTCCAGTGCGATCGCGTTCAGATACTGGCCCAGTTCATCGTGCAGTTCGCGCGCCAGATGACGGCGCTCGAGTTCCTGCGCCTGCAGCGCCTGATTGGCGAGCCGCCGGTTGTCGGCGAGCAGCCGTTCGGCCTGTTCTTCCAGCGCGCGGCGGCGGCTCAGTTCGCGGCGCGCATCGCGGTAGCGGCGCCACGCAAACCATGCAAGGCCGATGGAGAGCACGCACAAGGTGGCCGGCAATTCGTCGAGCTGGAAGCGCTCCATGCCACGCGTGAACCGGTAGGCCCGTTCGCTGAGATCGAACGCGGCGCCTAAGACCCCGGCGAGCGCGGTCACGGCCAGCACCCATGCGAGATCGCGCCAGATGGCCGAGACGGGCGACGGGCTGCCGGCGGAGGATGAGTGGATCGGTTCGCTTGACATGACGTCTGCATTCTACCCAGCGCGATCGCGAGCGGCGGACTTTTGCGGGTCTTTTGGGAACGTCTCCCTGGCAGATCGGGAAAAGCTCCCGCGCGGCTTGACGGCCTCGTATGCGAAGCTTTCAACGCACACAACAGAACGCGCGATCAGCGCGATGGGCGCGGCAAGCGCCGAACCGGCAGCGACTCAGTCGCACGCGACCAGAGGACGGCGCCCAGGCTCCCGCTCTGATCGACAGGAGACAACAATGAGCATGCGATCACAAGCACGCCGCAAACGCCGCCTGCAACGGCGCGCCGGCATCACACTCTGCTTCGGCGGGGCGCTGGCCAGTCTATCCGCGGCCGCATGGGCGCAGGGCGAAGCGCCTGTGGCGGCGTCGGCACCCTCCTCGTCTTCCGCCGTTCCCGCCGTTCCCGCCGTTCCCGCCGTTCCCGCCGTTCCCGCCGTTCCCGCCGTTCCCGCCGCGTCCTCCACGTCCGACACCCCCGCCGCGAACGCCGCCCCGGTCACGACGCTCGCGCCGATCGTCGTGGTGGGCACCACGCCGCTGCTCGGCATCGGCACGCCGCTCTCGCAGGTGCCGGCCAACGTCCAGACGATCCGGTCGGAAGACCTCCTCCGGCAGCGCCGCAGCACGCTCACCGAGTACATGGCGAGAAATCTGCCGAGCGTCGACGTCGCCGACGCTCAGGGCAATCCGTATCAGATGAATCTCACCTATCGCGGTTTCACCGCGTCGCCGCTGCTGGGCACGCCGCAGGGCCTGTCGGTGTTCGTCGACGGCGTGCGGGTGAACGAGCCGTTCGGCGACGTGGTGAACTGGGACCTGCTGCCGCAGCAGGCCATCGACACGATCCAGCTGATTCCGGGCTCGAATCCGACCTACGGCTTCAACACGCTCGGCGGCGCATTGTCGATCACCACGAAAAACGGCAGGGACGACCCCGTCGGCGAGGCCCAGGTCTCGTTGGGCTCGTGGGGGCGCAAGAGCGCGCAGATCGAACAGGGCGGCACCCTCGGCCAGAACCTCGATTACTACTTCACCGCCGACGCCACGAACGACAACGGCTGGGCCGAGCAGAACGAGAGCCGCATACGCCAGGCGTTCGGCAAGCTGCGCTATACCGACGCGGATACGACGCTGTCGCTCTCCGCGGGCGGCGCGGACAACGATCTGCACGGCACGCAAACCATTCCGCGCTCGTTTCTTGGCAACCCTAAGCAACCCTACACGTATCCCGACCAGAATCAGAACACAGTCGGCTACCTGACGCTGTCGGGCGATCATTACTTCAACGATCATGTCGAACTGAGCGGCAACGCGTACTACCGGCATTTCCGCAACACCAACATCAGCAGCAACGTCAACGACGACTACGGCACCGTGGAAGACAATGGCGACGTCGATACCTTGCAGGCGACCAATGAGAAGTCGGTCGTGGCGACCGAAAGCTACGGCGCGAGCCTGCAACTCACGCTGCTAGGCAAACTCGGCGGCATGCAGAACCAGTTCATTGCGGGCATGGCCGTCGATGCCGCGAATTCGCAGTTCACGCAGTCGTCGCAGGATGCCGCTTTCACCGATTCGCGCGCAACGATCGGCCTCGGCGATTTCGCGCAGCAGACCGACGCGAAGACGCACAACACCAACTACGGCCTCTACCTGTCGGACACGCTGTCGCTGACGCCGCACTGGTCGGTGACGCTCGCGGGCCGCTACAACTGGGCCGACGCCACGATCGGCGATTCAAGCGGCCTGCAGCCCGCTCTCGACGGCCACCATACGTTCTCGCGATTCAACCCGGCCTTCGGCATCAACTGGAATCCGACGCCGGGCTTCACGGCCTACGCGTCCTACAACGAGGGCATGCGCTCGCCGACCGCGATCGAGCTGGCCTGCGCCGATCCGGCCGCGCCGTGTTCGCTGCCGAACGAGTTCATCTCCGACCCGGCGCTCCAGCCGGTGATCTCGAAGACGTACGAAATCGGCGCGCGCGGCAAGCTCGGCGCGGCCACGACATGGAGCGCCGCCGCGTATCGCACGACGCTCGACAACGACATCGAGTTCATCAGCAGCAATGGCGCGGGCAGCTCGCAGGGCTTTTTCCAGAACGTCGGCCGCACGCGCAGGCAAGGCGTCGAACTGTCGGGGCATAGCAAGTTCGGCCCGGTCGCGGTGACTGCGAGCTACAGCTATGTCGACGCGACCTACCAGTCGGCCTGGACCGAAAGCAGCCCGAGCAACTCCAGCGCCGACGCCGACGGCAACATCAACGTCAAGCCGGGCAATCACATTCCGGGGATTCCCGCGACCACCGTGAAACTGCGGCTCGATTACGCGGCCACGTCGAAATGGAACCTGGGCACCAACCTCGTGTGGCGCGGCAGCGTCTACGCGCAGGGCGATGAAAACAATCAGGACGAGAATGGCAGGATTTCCGGCTATCTGCTGATCGATCTGGACACGACCTACCAGGTGACGAAGCAGTTGCAGGTCTTCGCCTCGGTGTCGAACCTGCTCGACAAGCGCTACGCCAGCTTCGGCGCGCTCGGCCAGAACTTCTTCAACGGACCGAACCACACCTTCGACGGCGCGAACCCGGTCAACGAACAATTCGTCGGGCCGGGTGCGCCGCGGGGCTTCTGGGTGGGCTTGCGGTATGCGTGGAAATAAGCGTGAAAACAACGGCGCACGCTATCGGGTCGGGTCGGGTCGGGTCGCTCAATGCGACTCGATCGAACCGTCGCTGTGCGGATACGTGACGATACCCCAGGCGAGCGGCAACTCGCCGATCTGCTTGATCGGCTGATAGCTCTTCGCATCGAGCACATAGACCGCATCGGAGCGTCCGCACGCGACCATCAGTTTCGAGCCGTCGGGCGTAAAGCTGAAGTGCCAGCAGCGCTGTCCGACCGGCACGTCGGCGACGTGTTCGTAGGTGTGGCCGTCGAAAACCTGCACCGTCTTGTCGCGCGAGGCAGCCACGAAAAGCCGCTGGCCGTCCGGACCGAACGCCACGCCGTACGGTCCCAGTTTGGTATCGACGGTCTTGAGCACTTCGAGACTATGCGCGTCGATCACGACCAACTTGCTGAGCGACTCCAGCGTGACCACATAGTGCTTGCCGTCGGGCGACAGGCGGATGCCGCGCGGACGGCCGCCCGCCGCCAGCTTCACGGTCTTCACCGGCGCGCCCGTGCGCGCGTGATAGACCGATACGGTGTCGTCGCCTTCATTGGTGACGAGCATCGTCTGCCCGTCGCGCGAGAATTCGATGCCTTCGGTTTCGTGACCGCTCGTCACCGAGCGGATCACGCGCCACGTTTTCATATCGACGATCGCGATTTCGGCGGGTAGCTTGTTGTCATCGTCGTCCGCGCCGGGCTTGCCGGGCGGCTTGCCATCGGACCTGGCCGCCGTCTGCGGCGCCCCGCCCGACTCGCCGGGCTCGTACGTCACGTAGACATAGCCGTTGTGGACCCGTACATACTCCGGATTCTTGCCGATCTTCACGCGCTTGACGACCTTGCCCGACGCCGTGTCGATCACCGACAGATCGCCGGTGTTCTTGTTGGCGACCATCAGACGCGAACCGTCCGCGTTCAGGCTCAGGCCGCGCGGGCCGTCCGCGCCCACCGGAAACGTTTTGGCCAGCGTCATCTGATCGAGGTCGATCACGCCGACGCCGGCCTTCTCGCTCGTCACATAGGCAAGCGGCGCGGCGGCATGCGCGGCGCTCATGGCCAGCACGCACGCGGCGGCCAGCACGATGGAACGGCGTGGTGTTCGGGTGGGATTGCGTGTCTCCAGCATTGTTGTACTCCGTGGTGAAATCGCTGCGCCGCGATAGCTCGCGTCATCCATTCAAAGTATCCCACCGGGCGATTGTTTGACAACGCGCATCGGACGGGAGAATTTCCCGAATTGACGCGCGGCGAAGGACGCCGGTTCTAAAACCCCAGGTGCGGGAGGACAATGAACGGGGAGGTGGCCAAGGGTCCGGGCCGTCCCGAAGCGCACGCATGCCGCGATTTGCGCGGATGAAGGAACCCTTGTCTGGCCGCGAACGATGCTGCAAGTTGTCATGACGAACCCTGCACACCCTACGACCCCGGCGACGCGATATCGTCGCGGGGTGATCGTGCTGGGCGCGGTGATCGGCGCGCATCTGCTGTTGCTGTTTCTGGCGGTGTCGACGCGCGACAGAATGGTCGAGCGGCCGGTCGAACCCGCGACGATCACCGCCATGCTGTTGAGTCCGCAGGCTGAACCGGTGACGCCAGCCGCACCGGCTGCCGCGCTACCGGCGCCGACGCCGCCTGCCGCGCGCCCTGTCGTTCGTGCGAAACCGTTGCCGCAGGTGCAGCCGCAAGCGCGATCACGCGCGTCACGCAGCGCAGCGGCCACGCCGGCACCGGTTGCGCCACTCGCGCCAGCCGACAGCGCCGCGCCGTCCGCCACCGCTCAGCCGGCCCCCGCCGTGCCGACACCGTCACCCGCGACAGCACCCGCAACCGAAAGCGCCCCCGCCACCGGCCGCACCCTCGCCGCCCCGGCCGCGCCACGAAACGTCGCTCATATCGATTGCGCCATCCCGAAGCCCGACTATCCTGACATGTCGAAGCGGCGTCGCGAGAACGGCACCGCGATCGTGCGATTCGTCGTGGGGCTCACCGGCCGTATCGAAACGATGCAACTGCAAAGCAGCAGCGGCTATGCGCGGCTCGACGAGGCCGCGCTCGCCGCCGTCCACGCGAGCGTCTGCCAGCCGTACAGCGAAAACGGCGCCGTGGTTCGCGCCGCGTACTCCCAGTCGTTCGTCTTCGGACTGACCGATTGACTGCGCCACCGATCACAGGACAAAGGAAAACAGCCATGCAACATTACGGACTCGCGAATGTCTGGCAAAGCGGCGACGTCGTCACGCGCTGCATTCTGAGCGTGCTGGCGATCATGTCGGTGATGTCGTGGACGGTGATCATCGTCAAGCTGCGGCAGGTGCTGCGGCTCAGACGCGTGACCCGGCAGAACGACGCGCGGTTCTGGAGCGCGGATCGCTTCGAGGACGGCTTGAGCAGTCTCGGCCACCCCGAGATGGCGCCGTCCGAGAATCCGTTGCTCGCGCTCGCGCTGGCGGGCCACGAAGCGGCGACCCACCATCGCCAGACGCAACAGCATCTGCAGGACCGTATCGACGTCTCCGACTGGATCACGCGGCGTCTGCAGGACACGATGGACGAGACGGTCGCGCGCCTGCAGAGCGGCCTCGCGATCCTCGCGTCGATCGGCAGCACGGCGCCCTTCGTCGGGCTCTTCGGCACCGTGTGGGGCATCTATCACGCGCTGATCCTGATCGGCGAAACCGGCCAGACCTCCATCGAACACGTGGCAGGACCGGTCGGCGAATCGCTGATCATGACGGCGTTCGGGCTCTTCGTGGCGATTCCCGCCGTGCTCGGCTACAACGGCCTGAATCGCGCGAACCGCACCATCGTGGCGCGCCTGAAACGTTTCGCGCACGGCCTGCACGCGTACTTCGTGACCGGCTCGCAATTGCGCTCGAGCGCAGGCGCGCAGATGCACGTGGTGCCGCGCGAGAACACCCCGCCCCGTGACGGAGACTTCAGATGGCAATGAGCCCCTTCTCCGACGATGACGATCAAGGCCTCATGAACGAGATCAACATGACGCCGCTGGTGGACGTCATGCTGGTCCTGCTGATCATTTTTCTCGTCACCATTCCGGCGATGCAACATGCGGTGAGGATCGACCTGCCTCACGCGAGCAGCCAGCCGGAAGCGGTCAAAGCCACGCACGTGGACGTCGCGGTCGACGCCGACGGAGCCATCCTGTGGGACGGCCAGGCCGTCACCGAAGAGGGCTTGCGCGCGCGCATCGCCGAGGCCGCTCATGCGACGCCGCAGCCGGAACTGCATTTGCGCGCCGACCGCAAGGTGCCCTACGAACGGGTCGCCGAGGTGATGTCGGCCGTTCAGGCCGGCGGTTTGACGAAGATGGGTTTCGTCACTACGCCCAAGCCGAAGCCCTAGCGCGGCGCCTCGGGCGCGTGAACACTCAAAGCGTCGCTTATCGGACGCGAAAGAATCTCTGAATTTGAATCGGCCCGTGGCTCCGCTATCGTGGTGCGTGTCTGAACGGCAACCACCATGACGAGGACCGGACGATGCAAGCCCTAATCTTCGACGTCGACGGCACGCTCGCCGACACCGAGACCGCTCATCTGCAGGCCTTTAATGCGGCTTTTGCGGAGGCCGGGCTCGACTGGTTCTGGGACGAGCCGCTCTACACGCGCCTTCTCAAAGTGGCGGGCGGCAAGGAACGGCTGCGGCATTACTGGCGCACGCTCGAACGCGAGGAAGCGGATGGCGCGAAGGCGTCGGAGATCGTCGAGGCGCTTCACGCGCTCAAAACCCGCCATTACACCGGGCGCGTACGCGGCGGCCTGCCGCTGCGCCCGGGCGTTGCGCGTCTGATGGACGAGGCGCAGGCGCACGGCATCCGTCTCGCCATCGCGACGACCACCACGCCCGCGAATCTCGACGCCCTGTTGCAGGTCCACTTCGGCGCGGCCTGGCGCACGCGCTTCTCGGCGATCGGCGACGCCGCCACCACTCACGCGAAGAAGCCCGCGCCCGATGTCTATCATCACGTGCTCGAACAACTCGATCTGCCCGCAACGGCATGTCTTGCCTTCGAGGACTCCGGCAACGGTCTGCTCGCGGCACGCGCGGCGGGTATTCCGGCCATCGTCACGCCGACCGGCTACACGGCGCAGGACAGCTTCGATGGGGCGCTGGCCGTTCTGCCCCACCTTGGTGATCCGCAGATGCCGCTCGTTCAGCCTGTGCCTGGCGAACCACACCGCTGGGTGGACCTGGCGACGCTGCAGCGTTGGCATCGGAGGACGCTGCCGCACGCCGGGCCGGCTTCGTTCCCGGCGCCGGGCGGGCTGGCATCTGCGGCGAGCTCGCCATGCTAAGCGCCTCCCGCCCGGCCGTGCTGATCGATCTCGACGGCACGATGGTCGACACCGCGCCGGACCTTGCCGCCGCCGTCGGCCGCATGCTGGAGGACCTCGGTGCAGCGCCCTTGCCGCTGGACGCGGTGACCGGATTCATCGGCAAGGGTGTGGCGAACCTCGTACGGCGCTCGCTGGAGGCGGCGGGCCTGGGCGAGCGGTGCGAATTCGAAGAAGCGCAGCGTGTATTCGAACGGCACTATGCCGATACCAACGGACGGATCGGCCGGGTCTTTCCCGGCGTCGCGGCGGGCCTGCGCGCATTACGCGAAAGCGGCTATCGCTGCGCCTGCGTGACCAACAAGCCGCAGGCGCTGGCGGCCGCGCTGCTGACGCGCACCGGCCTCGCCCGTTATCTGGAGGTGCTGGTCGCGGGCGATACGCTGGCGAGCATGAAGCCTTCGCCTGAGCCCTTACGGCATGCCTGCCGGCTGCTCGACAGCGAGCCTGCGCACTGCGTCGTAGTCGGCGATTCGCCGGTCGATGTCGCCGCGGCACGCGCGGCCGGCTTGCCTGTGTTCATCGTCAGCTATGGGTATGCGGGCCAGGACGGTGCGCACGCATTGCACTGCGACGCATTCATCGACTCGTTCGAAGCACTGCCGGCGATGCTCGCGCAGAGGTGGCTTCTGGCTGATTCGAAGTAACAGGCAGGCATCTGCCGACTCTGCGCACTGCGAGGCATGCGGACGTGTCCGCGGCTAGCCGGCGGACAGCACGCCGCTCGCTCTCGCCGACTTCGTCTGCACCGCGATATCCTTCGCCGTCATGCCGCGATTGTCCTTCAGCGCCGGGTTCGCGCCGCGCGCGAGCAGCAATTGAACGGTCTCCGCGCGATCGTATCCCGCCGCCCACATCAGCGCGGTGAGATCGTTCTTGTAAAGGCGATTCACGTCGACCCCGGCATCGAGCAGCCGGCTCACCACCTTCGTTTGTCCCTGCCCGGCCGCGTACTCCATCGCGGTCTTGCCGACCCGATCAGTCGTGAACATGTCCGCACCATGCGCGAGCAGCAGCGCGACGATTTCATCGAAACCGCCATAGGCCGCGGCCATCAAGGGCGTGACGCCGGGCGCGCTCGCGTGCCCGACGTTCGCGCCGTGCTCGATCAGCGTGCGCGCCATGGCCGCGTCGCCTTGCTTGCAAGCGGTGATCAACGCCGTATCGCCGATGCGGTTCATCGCGTCCACGGCGGCGCCGCGCTCAAGCGCGGCAAGAAGCGACTGCTGGTCGCCGTCCTTGGCGGCGGCGAGCAGTTGCCGGTTGGTTTCGCCATCGCCTTGCGCGCTCGCGGGCAGGCACGCGCCGAACGCGACGGCAAGCAGCATCGCGGTCGCGATGAAGCGGGTGAGCGTCATTTTCATGGTGTCGGTTCCGTGCTACTGGAGGTTGTTCACATACGCGGCCAGATTGCGGATGTCCTCGTCGCTCAGATTGCGCGACACACTGGCCATGTTGCCCGCATCGTTGGTCCGCGTGTGCGAGCGGAAGTCCTGCAATTGCTTGACGATGTAGGGATACAGCTGGCCGGACACGCGCGGAATCTCGTTCTGCCCGGCGAAGCCGCCGAGATGGCACATCGTGCACAGTACTTCCGCGGACTTTTTGCTGCCCGCTTCGATGCTGGCGCTATCCGATTTGTACGGCACGGACACGAGCTTTTGCGCGGCGAAGTAGTCGGCGAGGTCCTGCATGTCCTCGCGCGACAGATTGGCCGCCATCGGCGACATGCGCGGGTCGCTGCGCCGCCCTTCCTTGAAGTCCCGCAGTTGCAGATAGATATAGCGCGCGGTTTGCCCGGCGAGAATCGGATAGTCCGGCGTGGTCGAGTTGCCCATCGGTCCATGACAGGCCACGCACACCTGCGCCTTCGCCTTGCCCGCCTCGGCGTCGGCGCGCGCGTTCAGCGGCAGCCATGCGGCGGCGAACCAGCCGCATAGCAATGCCGCCCCTGCACGGCGTGTCGAACGCAACCGCGAGCGCAGCATCGGCCCCGTCATGGCAGCGCGAAGACGAGCACGGTGTTGCCGCGCTTGAAATCGAGCTGCGTATTGCCGCCCGCCGCGACCGCGACATACTGCTTGCCGTGCACCGAGTACGACACCGCGGGTGCATTGACGCCGGCGCCGCACTGGTACTCCCAGAGCTTCTTGCCGCTGGCGGAGTCGAACGCGCGGAACAGGCCGTTGCCTTCGCCGTTGAAGACGAGGCCGCCCGCCGTCGCGAGCACGCCGCCGATCAGCGGCTGTTCGGTCTTGTAGTCCCACGCGACCTTGCCCGTGTCGACGTTCACCGCGGACAGCTTGCCCCATTGCTGCTCGTTCGCAATCACCTTGAACGCGCCGCCGAGCCACAGCTTGCTGCCGCCCGGATAAGCCGCCTCCTCGACCTGATACGTCATCGGCTGATGCAGATTGGCTGCGTAGACGAGGCGCGTCTTCGGATCGAAGGCCATCGGCGACCACTCGACCCCGCCGTTCGCACCCGGCAGCATGCGCGCGCCGGCAGCCGTGGGCAGCGTCCACATGTTTTCTTGCGGGATCATCGCCTGCGAATAGCGGATCAGACGTCCGGTGGCGCGATCGTGAACGTACACGTGGCCGGTCTTGCCGCCGTGCACGATGCCCGGAATCATCTTGCCGTCGTTGTCGCGCACGTCGATCAGGATCGGCGGGCTGACCGCGTCGAGGTCCCACACGTCGTGCGGCACGTACTGGTAGTGCCATTTGTATTTGCCGGTGTCGAGATCGATCGCGACGAGCGAGTCCGTATAGAGATTGTCTCCGGGCCGGATCGCGCCATACAGGTCCGGTGACGGGTTGCCCACGACGAAGAACACCGTCTTCGTTTGCCGGTCGATGGCGGGCGTCATCCACACGCCGCCGCCGAGCGTCTTGTAGAAGTCGCCGCCCTTCGCGGCAAGCTGCTTCTTCTCCGCGTCGATGTCGCGCTTCTCGTCGCGGCCGGTCGCGTCCTTGGTCGCCCACACGCCTTCCTGGCCGGTCTCCGGAATCGTGTAGAAGGTCCACAGCAACTGGCCGGAATTCGCATCGAACGCTTTGACGAAGCCGCGAATGCCGTACTCGCCCCCGTTCGTGCCGATCAGCACCTTGCCGTCGACAACCGCGGGCGCCATCGTTTCCGAATAGCCCTGGTCGGGATCGGCGATCTCGGTTTGCCACAGCACCTTGCCGGTCTTCGCGTCGAGCGCGACGAGTTTCGCGTCGAGCGTGCCCATGAAAAGCCGGTCGCCCGAGATCGCCACGCCGCGATTGTTAGGGCCGCAGCAGAACGTCGTGACCGGTCCCATCTTGTGCTTGTAATGCCAGAACTCCTTGCCCGTCGCCGCATCGACCGCATACACGTGATTGAACGACGTGGTGATGAACATCACGCCATTCGAGACGATCGGCGCCGTTTCCATCGATTCGTTGACGGCGGTCTGGAAGATGAACGCAGGTCTGAGCTTCGCGACGTTGGTCCGATTGATTTGCGCGCCATGGTAGTAGCGCGTTTGCGCGTAGGAACCGTTCGAATGGAGCCAGTCGGCCGTCGCGGTGGCGGCGCGGTCGAGCTGCTCCTGACTGACGGGCTGGAGCGTCGAAGGCATCGGCGAGGCGGTGGTGGTCGACGTGTTCTGGACTTCGTCGGCGGCGTGAGCGGCAGGCAGGCCAAATGCGATGGCGAGCAGGGGCAGGCCGACGACACCCCGGGTGAGTGTGAATGGCATGAGCGTCTCCTTGGCTTCTTATCGTTCGAGCTTTTCAACGACGGAGTGCGGCATTCATCCACCGGCGGATAGCGTGGAAAACCAGGATGGCGCAGCCCTCTCAAACAACAAAAGCGTACGATTTTGAACCGTTGATTGCTTTGTCCGGATGGGTCGGCTGCGCAGAAGGGAAACGGGGCGAAGTGCTCGTCCCCTAAAAGGCCGGCTCGCTTAAGGGTAGGCTATGCGCTTCGGTTTTTCTAGAACGTCGATGCGTTTTTATCAAGCGTGACTCGATACGTATGAGGATTTTGCCGGACGGCGGGTTTGCCGCTTGCGGTAGCAAGACGATTGCGCCGGGGGCGATGGCGCCCGAACGGCGAGGCGCGGAATTCGAGGCGCCGATATGTTGGCGCCTCGACCGCATCACATCCTCGCATCACATCCTCGCATCACATCCTCTACTCAGCGATAAACTGACCGTCCGAGTGTCAAGGAGAGCGCCATGAAACTCGTCGACTGGAACATTCAGTGGGGTTGCGGCGTGGACGGCCGTGTCGACCTCGGCCGGATCGTGCGGGAAGCGCGCGCGCTGTGCGACTTCGATGTCCTCTGCTTGCAGGAAGTCACGCGTGGATTCAATGATGAGCCGCAGACCGGCGGATTGAAAGGCCGTCCGTCGCTCGATCAATTCGCCGAGCTGGCGGCATTGCTGCCCGAGATGACCGTGATCGATGCGATCGGCTCCGATCTGCCATCACTGCGCGACAGCCGGGCGCCGCGCCGACAGTTCGGCAACGCCATCGCCACCCGCCTGCCGGTGCGTCAAGTGCTTCGGCATTCGCTACCGTGGCCCGCCGATCCCGCCAAACCGTCGATGTTGCGCATCGCGCTCGAAGCCGTGCTCGACACCGACGCCGGCCCGCTACGCGTCATCACCACGCATCTCGAGTTCTATTCGGAGCAGCAGCGGCTCGCGCAAGTGGAGAGACTGCGCGCGTTACATCGCGAAGGATGCGATCACGCGCGCCATCCCGCGAAAGCGGAAAAGCCGGACAGCCCGTTCGCCGACACCGCTCGCCCGATGAGCGCGATTCTGTGCGGCGACTTCAACAGCGCGTACGAAGATACCGCCTATTGCCGGATGCTCGAACCAATCGCCGACGCTCCGGCCTTTGCCGACGCCTGGTCCTGCGCGCATCCTGACGAGCCGCGCGCCGCGACGGTCGGCCTGTACGATCACGAGCAATGGGCCGACGGACCCTTCGCGTGCGATTTCATTTTTGTCACGGACGACCTCGCGCCGCGAGTGACGGTGTGCGACGTGGATCAGCACAGCCGAGCGTCGGATCATCAACCGATGTGGCTGGCGCTGCGCTGAAACGAAGCGGCGTCCAGCGCGCCGATTACACCAACACGCCACGACGCTCAGCCGAGCGCGGCATGCGTCAATGCGATCGCGCCCACCAGCATGAGACTCGACGCCCAGACCGCATCCAGATTGAACCAGCTGCGCGACACGAACTTCAGCCCCAGATAGCGATAGACGAGCCAGGCCAGCAGTCCGCCGGCCGCGATCATCGCCGCACCGTGCACCGCGGAGACCCACAGCGCCATGCGAAGGCTGTCATCGATCAACGCCTGGGCGGCCCGGTGCGCGTGATCCATGCCGTAAGAGCGGCACAGCCCGAGATAGATCGGCACGAGCATCAACCCCGCGCCGTGCGCAATCGCTATCGCGAACGACCAGAGCGCGAGCCTCGATGGCGGAATCCGCGCGAGCATGCGCGGGTGGCGTCGGCGGATCAGAAGACAGGCGCCGAAGGCGATCACGAGCACACTCGCGCCGACCTGGATCGCGCGCTGCCATTCGAGCAGAACCGCCAGCATCGCGAACGGCAGCATCACCACGAACATGGCGAGCACGTGCCCAGCCGCGAGATAGAACAGCGCGGCAAACAGCGCCCGCGCACGCCGCTGGATCAATCCGTTCGACACGGCGAGCGGCCAGCCCATCGCCGGGTTGAGCCCGTGATAGAGACCGCTCGCAAGGATAGCTAACCAAAGGCCGAGACGCGGCCAGCCCTCCCCGGTCAAATGCCCACCGACGGGTAGCAGAACGAATCGGTCGAGCAGTCGCCCCCTTCGAGCCGGATCTGGTGAGCCCGATAGCCATCGGGAAAGCGCACCCAGTAATCCTCGGCCAGCGCAAGGCCGCCGCCCGGTTCCGCCCGCGCCATGACCTGCGCCGCGGGCACGCCCGCCGGGTAGAACTGGTCATCCCAGGTCGAATAGAGCGAGTTGGTCCAGTACACCCGCTTGCCGTCGCGGCTGATCTCGACCATCTGCGGGCCACCGGCGAACGCCTCACCGTTCGGATGCGGTGCGCGCCGCACGATCCCGCCGAGCTGCACAGTGCCCGCCAGTTTCGGCTTGCGCGGTTCCGTCACGTCGTATTGACGCATCTCGCCGGTGCCCCAGCAGGCGACGTAGAGGAATTTGTCGTCGAGAGAGAGGTCGATGTCCGTGACGAGCGGCGGCACCGCGCCGAAACCCTGCAACAACGGCGGCAACAGTTCGGCGGCGGCCGGTTCGGGTGGGATGGTCGCCGTCTTTTCGATGTGGAACTGTCCGTCCTCGCGCCACCAGGTCCAGATCGACCCTTCGAGGTTCGTCGTGTCCACCACCACGCCGATGAACCCGTACTCGCGGCTCGGATCGTGCGCGGGCCGAACTTCGAGCGCCATCTGGTGATTCGCGCCGAGGTCGATGGTCTGCACGTTGCGTCTTGCCCGCAGGTCCCAGAAGTGAATACGATGCCCATACTTGTTCGCGAGCAGGTCCTCAGGCACGATCCCGTTCTCGAATTGCGGCGGCAATGCCCACTCGCTCGACACCATGTAATCGCGCGGGAGATTCCACCAGAAATCGTAGTGCTTCTCCTGCAGGCCGCGGTCGATCTCCCAGCGGCCGAGCACGTCGAAGGTCTCGCAGTCCATGATGAAAATACCGGGCGGCCCGTCGGTGCCGTCCTTGCCGCCGCCGCCCAGCGTGCTGATGTAAATGCCTTCGGGCCCGCAGTGAACCGTATGCGGACGCGAATAGCCGGTCTTGCGGAAAATTTCCTCGGGTTCGATGATCTTGTGAATGCGCGCCTGAGTCGGATCGGGTTTGGTGTCGACAATATAGATGCGCGACGAACGCATGCCCGGAATGATCAGGTAGCGTCGTTCGAGGAATGCGTGGCCGGTCAGCGGCGACAGCGCCGACGAGCACGCGTTCCAGCCGAAATGATGGAACTCGTCACCCTTGTTCGGCATCGTCACCGTATGAACGACCTGGCTGTAGGTCGGCGAGCCGGGTTTCACGTCGATCACGGCAAGCGCATCGGGCTGCGAGAAATCAGGGCTGAGCAGCAGCGTGTACGCGTATTCTTCCGGCGGCGCATCCATCGCGAGTTTCGGCGATGCGTGGAACGTGGAATCTGGGCGCATACCCATGGCGGGGGTCTCCTATTGTCTGGTTCCGGTCGCAAGCGTGCGGATGTTCATCGAACAGTACGCCGCCGTTCCGCGGGTTGCGAACGGCGCGCGCCGGTAACCTGCGCGGTTACACGGCAGATATGACGCGGTCCACGATTGAGCGACGGGCGTCGCGATCTTCTGGCGGCAGCGAGTATCGGGGCGGCCGACACACATACCTGCGGGGACGCGGTCATCGCGTTCCCTTTGCCGTGCATACCGTCGACTGCGGTACCCCATCGCATGCATAGCTGCGCTCAGTTTAGATTTGTAGTTCACGGCCGAGGTGAGATCAACTGAAAGTTTCGGGGCGTTCGGCACGGGCCGGCCGGCGCATCGGAATTCGAGGAGCTTGCTTGTGCGAACGCGCGCGGTCGCGGCCGAGGCCGGCCAGACCGAACTGTCGCCGGAACCCTTTCACGTGCTCCGCTGTGCGCGCGTGGCAACGCCGGCGGAAAGTCATTGCCGTCGTCATTCCGGCTCCCGTCCGCCGACGCTGCTGATCCCTCGCCGGCCGGTTCGACCAGGACCGATCCCGGTCCCCCTCTTCCAATCAGATTGCTTTATCCCGGATGCTCGCGCGATAAGCGCCGACGGAGATAATGTCCGCGACGATCCGGACTCGAAAAACTTCACGTTTTCATCGGATCCGGAATACACTGAATTCAGGTTTTCCTCCCACCTCCCCCGCCAGTCTTTGCTGACAGATGCTTTTGTCGTGCTCCGCGAGCCGGGACAAGCCGTGTCGGTTCGCGCCCAAACACCAATGAACGGGACGACTCATCATGGCTGATACGCGTTACATGGCACGGAAATCCGTCGCCGATATCGTGAATAGCGCCGAAGCTCACGGCAGTCACTCATTATCGAAAACGCTCGGCGCGGCCAGCATCACCGCGATGGGCATCGGCGCGATCATCGGCGCCGGCATCTTCGTGCTGACCGGCACGGCCGCGGCGCAATTCGCGGGCCCCAGCATCACGCTGTCGTTCGTGCTCGGCGGCATTGCGTGCGCGTTCGTCGGCCTGTGCTATTCGGAACTGGCGGCGATGTTGCCGGTTTGCGGCAGCAGTTATACGTACACCTACGCGACGCTCGGCGAAATCTTCGCGTGGATCATCGGCTGGGACCTGATTCTCGAATACGCGATGGGCGCGGCGACCGTCGCGGTCGGCTGGTCGGGTTACATCGTGAGCCTGCTGCATAACGTGGGGATCAATATCCCGCCGACCCTGGCCGCCGCGCCGGGCACCGTGATCAAGCTCGCCGACGGCACCACGGCGACCGGCGTCGTCAATCTGCCGGCCATCGTGATCATCGCGATTCTCACGACCATGCTGGTGCTCGGCACGAAGGAATCCGCGCGGCTGAACAACATCATGGTGGCGGTCAAGCTCGTCGTGGTGGTGGCCTTCATCGCGCTCGGCGTGTTTTTCATCAAACCGGAGAACTGGCATCCGTTCATCCCGGCGAATACGGGCGAGTTCGGCCACTTCGGGATGAGCGGGATTCTGCGTGGCTCGGCGGTGGTGTTTTTCGCGTTCATCGGTTTCGATGCGGTGTCCACCGCCGCACAGGAAGCGAAGAAGCCGCAGCGTGATATGCCGATCGGCATTCTTGGCTCGCTGATCGTCTGCACGGTGCTTTACATCCTCGTCGCGGGCGTGCTCACCGGGCTCGTGCCTTATGCTGATCTGAACGTCCCTGACCCGATTGCCAGGGGCGTCGACGCGATCGGTCTGAACTGGTTCTCGATCCTGATCAAGATCGGCGCATTGACGGGGCTCACCACCGTGATCCTCGTGCTGCTGTACGGCCAGAGCCGCATCTTCTT
The DNA here is from genome assembly GCF_056279605.1 of Paraburkholderia sp. TE9906. Taxonomy (NCBI): domain Bacteria; kingdom Pseudomonadati; phylum Pseudomonadota; class Betaproteobacteria; order Burkholderiales; family Burkholderiaceae; genus Paraburkholderia; species Paraburkholderia sp. TE9906. Next base: position 314,361 of record NZ_JBWCCT010000005.1, on the reverse strand, counting down.
CACGATGTCGCAGGACGGCTTGCTGCCGCCGCTGTTCGCGCGGGTGCATCCGCGTCTGCAGACGCCTCATCTGAGCCAGATCCTGATCGGCACGATCGTCGCGATCGTGGCGGCGCTGACGCCGATCGGCGTGCTCGGGGAGATGGTCAGCATCGGCACGCTGTTCGCGTTCATCCTCGTGTGCGCTGCGGTGATGTATCTGCGCCGCAGCGATTCCGACGCGTTGCGGCCGTTCCGGGTGCCGGGCGTGCCGGTCGTGCCGGTGCTGGGCATCCTGTTCTGTCTCCTGCTGATGGTCGGGCTGCCGCTCGTGACCTGGGGGCGGCTCGTCGTGTGGCTGGTGATCGGAATGGTGATCTATCTGACGTACGGCCGGAATCATTCGAAGCTGCGCTTTCCGGAGCGTCATTGAGCGGCGGGGCCTGAGCCCTCGCTCATAATCCGCACACGCGACGGGCGGCTTGCTGCCGCGCGTTGCGGCGTGCTTGCGCCGCGTGCGTGGCTAGCGGGCTAGCGGGCTAGCGGGCTGCCAGCAGCTTTATCACCTCCGCGTCAAACGTCGGCCCCCAAAGCCGGCGTCTGCATCCGCTCGGGCAATTCGCCAATGCCCTTCAGACGCTCGGCCATAAACTCGCGCAGCACGCGCACCTTGGTCGAGAAGCGCCGGTTCGGCAGATACGCCATGTAAATCTGCCGGCCGGTCAGCGCGTTTTCGAGCCGGTAGTCCGGCAGCGCGACCTCCAGCTCGCCGCTCACCAGCAGATCGCGGATCAGCCAGATCTCGAACTCGGCGATGCCGAGGCCCACGCGTGTCGCCTCCAGCAGCAGTTCCGAGTGGTCGGATTGCAGATTGCCCAACGGCATCACCGACTGCACGGCCTTGCCATCCGACAGATGCCAGCGCCGATCGCCCTCCGGATGCAGATAGCGCAAGCAGTTGTGATTGATCAGATCGGCGGGCCTGCGCGGGCGCCCGCGTCGCGCGAAATAGCCAGGCGCGGCGCACAGGATGCTGTCGTTGCGCGAGATCGGCTGCACGATCAGGTTGTCGAGATAGTTCTCGCCTTCGTGGATGTCGAGGTCGAAGCCGCCCATGACCATGTCGTTGTGGTTGTCGGTCAGGCGCAGATCGAGCTGAACGGCTGGATAAAGCTCGAGAAAAGGCGCGACCAGCGGCGCCAGATAGCGGCGCCCGAACGCCACCGGCGCGGTCAGTTTCAACGGACCGCTGGGCGCGGAATCCAGCTCCGCGACCACACGCAGCGTGTCGTCGAGATCCGCGATCATCGACACCGCGCGCGCGTGATACAGCGTCCCCGCTTCGGTCAGCGCGACATGATGGGTCGAGCGGTGCAGCAGCGGCACGCCGAGCATTGCTTCGAGCGCCGTGATCTTGCGTGCGATCGTCGACGTCGCGACCTTCAGTTCGCGCGCCGCGGCCGAGAAACTCCCCAATTCGACGATCCGCACCAGCGCGCGCATCGCGCCGAGTTGATCGAGGCTCACGTCTCTGGCTTTTTTCGAAGGCATGCTTGCGTTGCGTCCAGTGCAAAACCATTTTCGAAATTACGTCTAAATGCATTTTTTTGCAATAATTAAACTCGGCTTTATCGTTTCACCCCGAAGGACACGTAATGACCCTTCCCTCGCACGTCCCGCTCGTCGTCGCCACCCGCAACGCTCATGTGGAGCGTATTCACTGGGGATCGGTGGCGGTGGTCGACACTACCGGCGCGCTGCTGGCCCACGCCGGCGATCCGCTCGCGTGGGTGTTCTCCCGCTCGACGCTCAAGCCGTTCCAGGCACTGCCCTTCGTGCGCGACGGCGGCCCGGACCATTTCGACTTCACCGACGCCGAACTGGCGCTCGCCTGCGCGAGCCGCGCGTGGCGGGCACGCCGGTTGCCGCCGGTACGTTGTAAGACGGCGCGAACTTTCCCCGTTTACGCCATATTCTTCACCGCCAACAGCCTGCTCGTGGACTGCCTATGCCTTTGACCGTTTTTCTGCGCCATCGGGTCCGTCTGCTAGTCACCCTGCCCTTGCTCGCATGGGGCCTGCAAAGCTGCGCCGTGCCGAACGCCGAACTCGACGCGCGCACGGGACCGTATCAGGTCGAGATCCGCCGCACCGCGCTGGGCATTCCGCATGTGAAAGCCGGCGACTGGGGCAGCCTCGGCTATGGCTACGGCTACGTCCAGGCACAGGACAATCTGTGCACAATGGCCGACGCCTTCGTCTCCTATCGTGGCGAACGCTCACGCTACTTCGGCGCGAAAGCGCGCCCCACGACCGAAGCGAGCTTCGGCCAGCCCGAGAACCTCGACGCCGACTTCTTCTTCCGATTCATCGCCGACGATGCCGCCGTTGCGCGCTATCGGCAAAGTCAGACCGCCGACATGCATGCCCTGATCGACGGCTTCGTGGCGGGCTACAACCGCTATGTCGGCGAGCTTGCGCAAGGCGCGTCGCCCGGCGCGCATGCGGCTTGCCGTGCGGCGCCGTGGGCGGGCAAGATCAGCAGCGCGGATATTTACCGGCGTCTTTACGCGGCGAATCTGGCGGGCAGCGCGGCACGCTTTGCCAGCGCGATCGCGACGGCAAAGCCGCCGGTTGCGGACGTTGCACGACCCGCAGCTTCGCGTGAGCAGCAGCAAGAAGACGTGAGCGCAACGGACAAGAACGAACTCGCCACCACCGCGCCGCTCGCCCACTTCGGCGGCCATTCCGGAATCGGCAGCAACGCACTGGCGTTCGGCGCGGACGCGACGCATAACGGCAGCGCGCTGCTGCTCGGCAATCCGCATTGGTTCTGGAGTGGCCCGGACCGCTTCTACCAGGCACAACTGACGATCCCCGGCAAGCTCAACGTGAGCGGCGTGTCCTTGCTCGGCATCCCGCTGATCATGATCGGCTTCAACGAAAACGTCGCGTGGACACATACCGTCTCCACCGCGAAGCGCTTTGGCCTCTTCAAGCTGACGCTCGTGCCGGGCTCGCCGACGCGCTACCTGGTCGACGGCAGGAGCGAAACGATGACACCGACGCAAGTGAAGGTCGAGGTGCGCGCGGACGACGGTTCGATCCATAGCGTGTCGCGCACGCTGTATCGCTCGCGTTTCGGCCCGCTCGTCAATCTCGGCGCGATGTCGCCCGCGCTCGCGTGGAATCAGCAGCAGGCTTTCGCGCTGCGTGACATCAACGCGGACAACTTCCGCGTGTTCGAAAACTTTCTCGAATGGAACCAGGCGAGTTCGCTCGACGATTTCATCCGCATCCAGAAGAAGAACGCGGCGGTGCCGTGGGTGAATACGCTGGCAATCGGCCGGGGCGATCCGCGCGTGTGGTACGCGGATATCGGCGCGGTGCCGGACGTGCCCGATGAACTCGCGCAGCGCTGTACGCCGCCGGTCGGCCGCGCGCTGGCGCAGTCGATGCCGGGCGTGCCGTTCCTCGACGGTTCGCGCAGCGATTGCGACTGGCGCAATCAGACCGGCTCCGTGCAGCCTCGCGCATTGCCGGTCGCGCAGATGCCGAGCCTCTTGCGGCGCGATTACGTCGGCAATTTCAATGGCAGCTACTGGCTCAGCAATCCGGCTGAGCCGTTGAGCGGCTACGCGCAGATAGTCGGCGCGACACATACGCCGCAATCGCTGCGCACGCGTCTCGGTCACAGCATCGCGACGCAGTTGCAAAGCGACCCGGCGGGCGTGTCCGCCGATGCGCTCGGCCGCGCCGCGCTCGACAGCCGCTCGATGTCGGCGCTGCTGTTCAAGCAGCCCGTGCTCGATCGCCTGTGCGGCGGCGCAGTGGCCGGTGCAAATGACGCCGCGATTGAATCCGATAAAAGCAACGACCTCCGTCAAGCCTGCAAAGTACTCGCCACCTGGGACGACACCGCTGCCGCCAATGCCGTCGGCGCGACGCTGTGGGACGAACTGTGGCGTCGCCTGCTGACGATTCCTCCGCAGCAGTTGTACGCGGTGCAGTTCGATCCCGCGCAACCGCTGACGACACCCGCGGGCATCGCCGCCGACCCGGCCAAACTCGCCGCCGCGCTGCACGACGCCATCGCCGCCCTGCGTCACGCCGGCATCGCGCTCGATGAGCCACGCAGCGCCGCACTCTACGTACAGCGCAATGGCGAGCGCATCCCGCTATTCGGCGGCTGCGACGCAGGGGGCTACTTCACGGCCGCGTGCGCGGCCCATCCGTTCGATACGCGCGGCTATTCGATGGACATCAACCCGAACGGCGACACCTACCTGCAGCTCGTCTCGTTCGACGGCGACCAGGTGCTTGCGCGGACCATGCTCGCGTCGTCCGAATCCGGCGACCCGGCCTCACCCCACTATGCCGACGCGACGCGCGACTACGCCGCGCGGCGCTGGCTGAGCGTTCCGTTTTCCGAAGCGTCGATCGTGCGCGATCCCTCGATGCGCGTGCAAACCTTGAGCTCGTCGGATGCGCAAGCGCGCTAACTCCCCCCCACTGGCACAGAGAACCTGAGCGCATGGCCATTCAACCGGCTCAACAGGTCGATGCGGCGTCGCGCGGCATTGAGCGCGCGCGGCACATGATGCTCGACAGACGGCCCCGGCTTTATACCCAGCTTTCATTGATAACGGTTGCGTGCCGTTCAAATCGCCATTGCGATATGCCGGTTTGAAAACATAATCGACCGTTCACCCATTCTTTCCGGCCAGTCCCGGGTACCAGCGCGCCCGGTAGCGCCCCCTCATGCGGTTTACCTGTACTAAACTTTGTGCGCCCGCCGCCGGCATCGCGCCGCTTTCAATTGCATTGGCGCGGCAATTTGACAAGCAGGTCAAACCTTGTAAGATCGACAGAGATTTTGTGCCGCGGGCATTAAAAAGTATCAAGCTCGTTATCCGCATGAAAGCGCATTGCCGAAAACCGGATCAAGATGCTGGCCTTCAGTGAGAATACGCATGAAACACCTGTCCTCGATTACAACGTGGGTTCAGGCAACTTGCAATTGGACGCAAGCGTGTAATACGCCGGCTGCAACGGCCGCCGCCCGGAAGCCCTAAAGAACCACCCGCCATCACACTGCAAGACCGTAAGACTGCAAGCAAATTCAAAGCGAAAAAGAGTGCCTTCACCGAGGAGTTTCTCTTGCCCTGCTCCGCGTCCAGCTTATGTAGTCGTGCCGTATTCGTTGTAATCACCGGTTTGCCGCTCGTGCTTGCCGCCTGCGGCGACAGGCAGGATGTGCCGGCTGCGGCCATGCCGCCGGTGCCCGTGCTGGTCGAAACGGTGGCCGCGTCGAACGTGCCGGACGTCGTCGAATTGCCTGGCCGGATCGAGGCGGTCCGCACCGCGGAGATTCGCGCGCGGGTCGACGGCATCGTCGAGCGCACGCTCTATCAGGAAGGCACGGACCTGCGCGCCAACGCGCCGCTCTTCCAGATCGACGACCGGGACTACCGCGCGCAGTTGCAGCAGGCGCAGGCTGCCTTGACGCGCGCCACCGCCGTGTATAAGAACGCGGCTTCGGTAGTGGATCGCTTCAGGCCGCTGCTCGAGCGGCACGCGGTCAGCGCCCAGGAAAACGACGCCGCGGTCGCGACGATGCAGCAGGCCCAGGCCAACGTCGCCGATGCGCAGGCCGCCGTGACGCTCGCCAATCTGCGACTCGAACGCTCCGTGGTGCGCACGCCGATCGCCGGACGCGTGGGCCGCGCGCAAGTCACCGAAGGCGCGCTCGTCAGCGCTGGCGCGGCTACGCTGATGGCGCAGGTCAATCAGCTCTCGCCGATCAACGCCGTGTTCACGCAATCGAATACGGCGATGCTCGACGTCGAGCAACAGATTCAGTCGGGCACGCGCAAGGCGATCGATATGAAACACGTCGAGGTCGAACTGCTGCTCGCCAACGGCCAGGTCTACGACGAGCACGGCTTCCTCGACTTCGCCGATCTGGTCGTCGATCCGTCGACCGGCACGCAAACGGTGCGCGCCCAGTTCGCCAATCCGTCGCGCACGCTGTTACCCGGGCAATTCGTGCGCGGGCGCATCATCACGGCGGGCAACCGGCAAGGCATCCGGATTGCCGAACGCGCGGTGCAACTGGACAACGGCATCGCCAGCGTGGCGCTCGTCGCGGACGACGGCACCGTGGTTCACCGCAACATCGATCTCGGCGAGCAAGGCGAAGGACGCTGGACCGTGCGCGACGGGTTGAAACCCGGCGAGCGCGTGATCGTCGACGGGTGGCAGAAGGTCCAGCCCGGCCAGCGGGTCGATGCGCGGCCTGCCCCCGCAGCGGGAACGGCAGCAGCAGCGGCAGCGGCAACCGCGGCGCCGACACCGGCTTCGGCCACGCGCTGACGGGAGCCCGATGAATCGTTTCTTCGTTTCCCGCCCGGTCTTCGCCTGGGTCATCGCACTGTTCACGGTGCTGTTCGGCACGTTGGCCGTCGCGCTTCTGCCCGTCGAACAATATCCGGACGTCGCGCCCCCCTCGCTCAGCATCTCGGCAATCTTCAGCGGCGCCGACGCGCGCACGCTCGATCGCACCGTCACCTCGATCATCGAAGACGAGATGAACGGCATCGAGAATTTTCTCTACATGTCATCGGTCAGCCGCTCCAACGGCACCGCGCAGATCACTGTGGTGCTCAAGCCGGGCACCAATCTCGACATCGCGCGCACCCAGGTCCAGGACCGCCTGAGCCGCGTCGAGCCGCGCCTGCCGCTGGAAGTGCGGCAACGCGGCATCAGCGTGACCAAGGCGTCGTCGGGCTTTCTGATGCTGCTCGCGTTGCAGAACGCCGACGGCTCCACCAACGCGACGGCGATGGGCAACTTCGCGTCCAACAACATCGTCAACGAGTTGCGCCGGATCGACGGGGTCGGCGACGTGCAGCTGTTCGGCTCGTCGTACGCGATGCGCATCTGGCTCGACCCGACCAGGCTGGCGGGCTTCGGTCTGTCGGCGAGCGAGGTGTTGCAGGCCGTGCAGGAGCAGAACAGCCAGACGGCGGGCGGCGGACTCGGCGACCAGCCCAACGCGGGCAGCTCCGAATTCACCGCGCAGATCGTCACGCAAAGCCGTTTCTCGACGCCCGAGCAGTTCCGCGAAATCATCGTGCGCGCCAATCCGGATGGCTCGACCGTGCGTCTGGGCGACGTCGCGCGCGTCGAACTCGGCAACGACAGCTACGGCAACCGGTTGAGCGTCAACGGCAAGGAGTCGGCCGGCATCGCGATCCAGCTCGCGAGCGGGGCCAACGCGCTCGCGGTCGCCAATCACGTGCGCCAGCGCATGGCCGAATTGCAGCCGACCTTCCCGCGCGGCGTGACGTGGGCGGTGCCGTTCGATACGACGCCGTTCATCACGACGTCCGTGCACAGCGTGATCCGCACGATGATCGAGGCGCTGCTGCTCGTCACCGTCGTGGTGTTCCTGTTCCTGCAAGACTGGCGCGCCACGCTCATTCCGACGCTGGTCGTACCCGTCGCGCTGATCGGCACCTGCGCCGGGCTGTATCTGTTCGGGCTGTCGATCAACATCCTGTCGCTGTTCGGGATGGTGGTGGCGATCGGTATCCTCAACGACGACGCGATCGTGGTCGTCGAAAACGTCGCGCGCATCATGCGCGAAGAAGGACTCAGCGCGCCGCGCGCCACCGTCAAGGCGGTCGGCCAGATTTCCGGCGCGGTGATCGCGAGTACGCTGGTGCTGGTCGCGGTGTTCATTCCGATGGCGTTCTTCCCCGGCTCGACCGGCGGCATCTACCGGCAGTTCTCGGTGACGCTCGCGGTGTCGATCATCCTCTCCACTCTGCTCGCGCTCACGCTCGGCGCGGCGTTGTGTGCCGCGTTGCTACGCAACGAAACCTATAAGGGGGCCACGCCGACAAGCGCGGCCGGCAAACTGTTGCAGCGGGTGTTCGACGGATTCAACCGCGGCCTCGGCGCGGGCACCGACCGTTATATTCGCGGCGTCGACGCGATGCTGCGCTCGCCGCTGCGCTGGCTGCTGCTGTTCGTGGTCGCCTGCGTGATTACCGCCTGGCTTTTCATGCGGCTGCCAGGCGGCTTTCTGCCGACCGAAGATCAAGGGCATGTGTTCATCACCTACACCGGCGCGCCGGGTTCCACCGAGCAGCGCACCCAGCAGGCGATCAACCAGGTCGAAGCGTTTTTGCGTCAACAGCCGCAGGTGCGCAACGTGGCGTCGGTGACCGGGTTCAGCTTCTTCGGCCAGGGACAATCGGCGGCGCTCTCCTTCGTCGATCTGAAGCCGTGGGACGAGCGGCCTGGCGAGGCGAACTCCGCGAGCGCACTGGTTCGCCGCGCCAACGGCGCGTTCCGGCAGATTCCCGAAGCGATGATTTTCGCCCTCGATCCCCCGGCCATCCCCTCGCTCGGCAACGCGACGGGCTTCACGATGAAGATCCAGGACCGCAGCGGCGTCGGCGGCGATGCGCTGCAACAGGCCGCGCGGCGCATCATGATCGAGGCGGCGCAAAGCCCGATTCTCGCGGGCGTGCGCTCCGAGGGCATGCCCGAGGCGCCGCAGTTGTACGTGGAGATCGACCGCGTCAAGGCGCGCGCGCTCGGCCTGCAGATCGGACAGGTCAATCAGGCGCTGGCGCTGTCGTTCGGCTCGAACTACGTGAACGACTTCGTGTTCGAGGGCAATGTGCTGCGCGTGTTTCTGCAGGCGGATGCCGAGCATCGGATGAGAGCGGAAGACGTGAGCGCGCTGCGATTACGCAACAACCGCAACGAGATGGTGCCGTTCTCGGCGTTCAGCCGCGTGCGCTGGATTTCCGGTCCGCAGCAGCTCGAACGCTATAACGGCTTTCCGTCGGCCACCGTATCCGGCCAGGCGGCAGCGGGCCGCTCGAGCGGCGCCGCGCTCACCGAAATGGAGCGCATCGCTTCGCATGTGCTGACCGGCAATCTCACGTACGAATGGACCGGCACCGCGTTCGAGGAGAAACAGGCCGGCGGCCAGATCGGCCTGCTGCTCGGCCTGTCGCTGGTGGTCGTGTTCCTGCTGCTCGCCGCGCTGTACGAAAGCTGGGCGATTCCGGCCTCGGTGCTGCTGATCATTCCGTTCGGCGTGATCGGGGCGGTGGTGCTGACGATGCTGCGCGGCCTTTCGGCGGACGTCTACTTCAATATCGGGCTCGTGACTATCATCGGGCTAGCGGCGAAGAACGCGATTCTGATCGTCGAGTTCGCGATCAAGGAGGAATCCGAAGGAAAAGACGCGATCGCCGCCGCGAAGAATGGCGCGCAGCAGCGCCTGCGTCCGATCCTGATGACCAGCGTCACTTTCGTGCTCGGCATGATGCCGCTCGTGCTCGCGACCGGCGCGGGCGCCGCGAGCCGGCGCGCGGTCGGCACCGGCGTGATGGGCAGCATGTTGACGGCGACGCTGTTCGGCATCTTCTTCACGCCGCTGTTCTATGTGGCCGCGCGTCGCTGGCTGAGCCGCAAGAAGCGCAAGATCGATCTCGACGAGGATGATCTGGCCGCGTCCAACGGCGGCGAACCGGCGGGAGGCAAGCAAGATGCGTAAGCGCCTGCTGGTCCCGCTCGTGCCGCTCGTGCCGCTCGTCTGCTCGCTGGCCGCTTGCAATTTCGCGCCGACCTATCGCCAGCCTGAACTGCCGATCGCGGAGCACTTCGCGATGCCCCATGCCGAAGGCACCCACCTCGCAACCGAGGTCGACTGGGAAACATTCTTCGCCGATCCGCACCTGAAGCTGCTGATCGCCACGGCGCTGCAACGCAACCGCGATCTGGCGGCGTCGGTCGCGCGCATCGAACAGGCGCGCGCGTTCTATCGCATCCAGAACGCGCAGCGCTTCCCGCAGGTCAACGTCAATGCGGGCGCGACGCGCACCAAAACGCCGCTCAGTTCGATCGAACCGGAACTCCCCGACAACAACACGTCGATCCAGTTCAACCAGTACAACGTGCAGGCGGCGGTGACGTCGTTCGAACTGGACTTCTGGGGACGTGTGCGCAATCTCAGCGACGCCGCGCGCCTGCGCTATCTCGCAACCGTCGAAGCACAGCGCGCATTCCGTTTGTCGCTGATCGGCAATGTCGCGGCGAACTATTACGCGATCCGCTCGGGCGAGGAAGGCATCGAGCTTGCCGAACGGACGCTGGCGAGCCGCCGCTATGCGCTCGAAGTCGCGAAGCTGCGGCTGGACGCCGGCGTGACGTCGATGGTCGATTACGAGCAGGCCGCGATTCTCGTCACGCAGGCGCAGACCCAGTTGGCGGAATTGCAAAGGACCACCGCGCAGCAGCGCAATCAACTGGAAGTGGTGATCGGCGGGCCATTGCAGGATACGCTCCCCCCGGCGGCGGCGATCGCCGACGCCAAACAGTTCGGCGAGCTGGACCCGGGTCTGCCGTCCGCGTTGCTCGTCAATCGGCCCGACATCGTGCAGGCCGAACAACAGCTTCGTGCAGCCGACGCGGACATCGGCGCGGCGCGCGCGGACTTCTTCCCGCGCATCGCGCTGACGGGCAGTTTCGGTTATGTGTCGGCGGAACTGAGCGACCTCTTCGTGCCAGGCAAACAGGCGTGGTCGGTGGGCGCGCTGGTCGCGATGCCGATCTTCGATGCCGGCCAGCGTCAGGCGCAACTCGCGCAGACGCGCGCACGGCGCGATGAACTGGTCGCCGATTATCAGCGCACCGTGCAGACGGCTTTTCGTGAGGTATCCGATGCATTGGTCGGACGCCAACGCTATAAGGAGCAGATTACCGCGCAGGAACAGGCGGTAGAAGCACAGCGGCAACTCGCCGAAACGGCCGAGCTTCGCTATGAGAATGGGATCTCGATCTATCTCGAGGTGGTGGATGCGCGGCGCAATCTTTTTTCTGCCGAGCAGCAGCTGATTCAGCTTCGCGCCACCGCGTTGCAAAACGGCGTGTCGCTTTACGTCGCACTGGGCGGCGGTCCCGACGCGCCGCACATTCAGCAGGTGCAAGCGGCCGGGAACCAGTCAAACTGAGGCACTGTGCGCAGCATCCTGCGCGCAGTGCCGTTTTCGTCGATGTAACGCCGCGGGGTTAGCCGAGGTTCACGGTCACCGACGCTTCTTCGCCATCGCGCACCACGGTCAGTGAAACGCTGTCGTCGGCCTGCGCGATCATTTGCTTGAGTTGCTGGACGCCGCGAATCAGCTTGCCGTCCACCGCGACGATGATGTCGCCGGCCTGAATGCCCGCAGCAGCGGCCGGGCCACCGGCCTGTTGCACGACCACGCCGCCGGGCAGCGAGGCTTCCTGCTGCTCGTCCGCGGTGAGCGGGCGAACCGCCACGCCCAGACGCGGGCGGGACTGCTGCGGCTGCGGCTGTTGTTGCGGTTGCCGCGCACGCGGCGACTCGGATGCAACTTGCGACGACTGCACGCCGACCGTCACCGACAGCTTGCGCTCGGCGCCATTACGCCAGACGCTGAGCGTCGCCGTGCTGCCCGGGGTCAGCTGCGAGACCTGGCCCACCAGTTCGCGCGTGCCCTCGATGCGGGTGCCGTTCACGCTGACGATCACGTCACCCTGGCGCAAACCGGCCGCTTGAGCCGGACCGCTCGGATCGACCGAGCCGACCAGCGCGCCGTGCGTCGAGGCCAGACCCAGCGACTTCGCCTGCTCGGCGCTGACCGGCTGCACGCCCACGCCGATGCGGCCGCGGCTCACATGGCCAGTGCTGACCAGCTGGTCTTTCACGTGCATCGCCGCGTCGATCGGAATCGCGAACGACAGGCCCTGGAAGCCGCCCGTGCGCGAATAGATCATCGAGTTGATGCCGATCACTTCACCGTTCAGATTGAACAGCGGGCCACCCGAGTTGCCCGGATTGACCGGCACATCCGTCTGAATGAACGGGATCGGGCTGTCGTCGGAGAACTGGCGCGCTTTCGCACTGATGATGCCGGAGGTCACCGTGCTGTCGAAGCCGTACGGCGAACCGATCGCCACGACCCATTCGCCGACCTTGCTGTTGGCCGGGTCGCCGATCTTCACGGTCGGCAGGTTCGATGCATCGATCTTCAGCACGGCGACGTCGGACGTTTTGTCCGTGCCGATCACGTGCGCGCGAAACTCGCGGCCGTCGGTCAGCTTCACGGTGACTTTTTCGGCGCCTTCGACCACGTGATTGTTGGTCAGCACATAGCCGTCCTGGCTGATGATGAAACCCGACCCGAGGGCTTCCCCACCATGCCCGCCTTCACCGTCTTCACCACCGGTAGCGGCCTGTTTGGCGCCAATATGCACGACCGCCGCGCCGTAGCGCGAAACGATGCCGGAGAAGTCCGGCGCAGACGAACGCGTGCCGGTGATACCTGCCGAAGCGCCTGCGGCGGAGACTCCGCTGTGCGTATCGCTGACGGACGCGTCGGCTTCGCGGTGGCTGATCGCATAGGTACCGGCGATCGCCAGCGCAACGCAAGCGGCAGCGCTGCCGCGCCAATATTTGCTGGTGGTCATAGTCTGAAAGTGTGCGGTGGGTTGCGTGGAGGTGGCGTACTGTAGGGGCCTCCTCTTAAAGGAGGCTTAAAGATGGTGAGCGATCACGAGACGCCGGCACGCCCTGGTTCGCGCTCACACACAGGCGCTCACGGGCATTCGTCGATCTGTTCGAGCGCGTCGCCGGACACGTTTGTGGCTGGGCGCCCCGCCCGCTTCGAAGCAGCCGCCGCGTCTTCCGTTTCAGTGCCGGTAAGTGATTTCCCCAGGATTGACCTCGGCGAATCCCCTTTCGATAATAGCCATATGGTGGACTTCATGTCCACAATACGGACATTTCAAAGAGGATCCCCATGCCCGAGGCTAACCATTCCCCCATGACGCCGTACCAGTTGCCTTTCCCGAAGGAAGCGCAGCAGGAGATCGTCGTTCCGTTCGCGATTCCGACCGACGAGCGCGTCTGGGTCCCGCAGGCCGAAAACGTGTCGTTCCGCCCGCTGTGCCTGAACGCATCGCAGGGTTACTGGATGAACCTGCTGCGGGTTCGCAAGTCGGGCGTGCTGAGCCGCCATCGACATCCGCAAAGCGTGCACGGCATGGTGCTCAAGGGCCGCTGGCGTTATCTGGAACACGACTGGGAAGCCACCGAAGGCAGCTACGTGTACGAGCCGCCCGGCGAAACGCATACGCTCTACGTGCCCGACGACGTCGAGGAAATGATCACGTACTTCCAGGTCAACGGGGTGATGTTCTACTGCGACCCCTACGGCAACTACACCGGCTACGAGGATGTGTTCACCAAGATCGACATGTGCCGCAAGCACTACACGGCCGTCGGCCTCGGTGAGAACTACGTGGACCAGTTCATCCGATGAGCGCGCCCGTCAGCTTCGCTCACTACGATTTCTCCGGGCGCGTCGCGGTCGTGACGGGCGCGGCCGGTGGCATCGGCCGCGCGCTTTGCGAGGCGTTCGCGTGCAATGGCGCCTCGGCGGTCAACTGGGACCGCGTGCCGGGAGAGCAGGACACGCCCCGCGCGCCGCGCCACTTCCAGGTGGACATCACGCGCCCCGAGTCGATCGAGGCGGCGCTCGCGGCGACGCTCGACGCGTACGGCCGCATCGACTATCTGGTGAACAACGCCGGTTTCGCGGGTCCCACGCTGCCGCTCGACGAATACGATCCGCTCGAATGGCAGCGCGTGATCGACGTGAACCTGCTCGGCACCTATCACGTCAGCCGCTTCGTCGTGCCGGTGATGCGCCGCGCGAACGCCGGGCGCATCGTCAATGTCGCCTCGCTGGCGGGCAAGGAAGGCACGCCGAACGCGTCCGCGTACAGCGCAGCGAAAGCCGGCGTAATCGCCATGACGAAGTCGCTCGGCAAGGAGCTGGCGCAGACCGGCATCCTCGTGAACGGCATCGCGCCCGCCGCGGTGGAAACCACACTGCTCGCGCAGATGTCGCCAGCCCACGTGCAGACGATGATCGACAAGAGTCCGCTGCGACGGCTCGGCACCACGGATGAAGTCGCGCAACTCGCATTATGGCTTTGTTCGGATTCCTGCTCGTTCAGTACCGGTGCGATTTTCGATCTGTCCGGCGGACGGGCGACTTATTGACGTCGTCGTTGCAGTTCGTGTTTTAGCCCTTGTATCCGCACTATTCCAAACACACGCAAGACATCTTGCGCAGGAGACAAACATGCTTCAGAAGTCACAGCGTCTGAAACGTATTCAGTTGGTCGCGGTCGCCTTTCTGACGGTTGCAGGCATCATCAATTACCTCGATCGCAGCACGCTGTCGATCGCGAATCATCTGGTGAGCGAGGAGCTTCATCTGTCCGCTTCGCAGATGGGGCTGCTGCTTTCGGCGTTCTCGCTGTCCTATGCGTTCGCGCAGTTGCCGGTGGGCGCGCTGCTCGACCGTTTCGGCTCACGCGTGATGCTCGGGCTCGGCATGCTGGTGTGGTCGATCGCGCAGGTGATGGGCGGCTTCATCCAGTCCCTCAATCATTTCCTCGTCGCACGGGTCGTGCTCGGCGTGGCCGAGGCGCCGCTGTTTCCCGCCGGCGCGAAAGTCGTCAACGAATGGTTCGCCGTGCGCGAGCGCGGACGTCCTACCGGCACCTTCATTTCGTCGTCGACCATCGCGCCGATGATCGCCCCGCCGCTGCTCACCGTGCTGATGCTTTCATTCGGATGGCGAACCATGTTCGTCATCATGGGCGTGCTCGGCATTCTGGTGGCGGTGGGCTGGTACATGTTCTATCGCAACCGCGATGAACTCGTGCTCACCGAAGCCGAAACGGCGCACCTCGAAGAAGGCTCGCTGAACACCGAAGGTCCGAAAGGACTGAGCTGGTCCGAATGGGGCGCGCTCTTCAAGCTGCGCAACACGTGGGGGATGATTTTCGGCTTCATGGGCGTGATTTACATGGTCTGGCTGTACCTCACGTGGCTGCCCGGTTATCTGGAGAAAGAGCGCCACCTGAGCATCGCGCATACCGGCTGGCTGGTGTCGATTCCGTACATCTTCGGCACGATCGGCATGCTGAGCAGCGGCGTGATCGCCGACTATCTGCTCAAGCGCGGCATGGCGCCGATCCGCAGCCGCAAGTGGCCGCTATGCATCGGCCTGATCGGCGCGGCGGCATTCACGGTGCCCGCCGCGTACACGCCGAGCACCACGCTCGCGATCGTCTACGTGTCCTGTGCGATGTTCTTCGTGAATATGTCGAGCGGCACCGCGTGGGCGCTCGTCAGCGTCGCGGCGCCGCGCCACCTCGTGGCATCGCTCGGCAGCATGCAGAACTTCGGCGGCTATCTGGGCGGCTCGTTCGCGCCGGTGATCACGGGCATCGTCGTCGATCAGACGCATTCGTTCGTCAACGCACTGCTGATCAGCGCGGGAGTCGCCTTCGCCGCCGCCTTCGTCTACCTGTTCGTCGTGAAGGAAGTGGCGCCCGCGCCGCTGCCGAACGCCGTCAAAACACAACCAACCTGAGCACTCGTTGCTGACTCACATGACATTCCAGAACAATCTGCTTGAAGGCAAGGTCGCATTCGTCACGGGTGGCCTCTCCGGAATCGGCGCGGCCATTGCAAACGGGCTCGCGAAGCTCGGCGCGCAAACGGTCGCGGCCGGCTTGCCGCTGCCCGAAGGCGCGCCGGATACGCTCGACCGAGAAATCCGGCGCGTCACGCTCGATGTGCGTTCGAGCGACGACGTCGCCGCCGCGTTGCAGGCGTTCGAGCGGCTCGACATCGTGGTCAATTGCGCTGGCGTGATCAGCCGGGTGGAAGAACACCGCATCGAGGTGTTCGAGCGCGTGATGGACATCAACCTGAACGGCACGATGCGCGTCTGTTCGGCCGCGCGTGAATTGCTGAAGGCGTCGTCGGGCTGCATCGTGAATACGGCGTCGATGCTGAGTTTCTTCGGCGGCGGTCTGGTGCCGGCCTATAGCGCGAGCAAAGGCGCGGTCGCGCAACTGACCAAGTCGCTCGCACTCGCCTATGCGGCCGACGGCATTCGCGTCAATGCGATCGCACCGGGCTGGATCGCGACGCCGCTGACCCAGGCGTTACAGGACGACGACGGCCGCTCGCAGGCCATTCTGGATCGCACGCCGATGCGTCGCTGGGGAACACCGGATGAAGTCGCGCAGGTCGCGGCGTTTCTGTGCACGCCGGCCGCGTCGTTCATGACGGGGGCGATCGTGCCGGTCGACGGCGGCTATCTGGTCGCGTGACGAACCGGCTTGGCGTCGATGGCATTCTGCCCGGGAAATAAGGGCATAATTGCTCAACTGTGTCCGACCGTAGCCTGATGTCCACCTCCGATTCCAAGCCTTCCTCCCACGCCGGCCAGACCGGCGAAAGCGTCGCCACCGGCACGGCCAGTACCGCCGACGGGAAGACCGTTGCTGGCGCCGCCGCGTTCTCCAAGTTCATTGCCGTGCTGCAACTGGTCGCCGATGCGCAGACGCCGCCCAATGTCGCCAGGCTGAGCGCGGCGAGCGGCTATCCGCGCCCTACCGTCCACCGTATCGTGGCCGCGTTGCAGGCCGAAGGGCTGATCGTCGGCGCGGGCAGCGGCAACACGTTCGGTCTCGGCCCGCGCCTCGTCAATCTGGCGAGCCGCAGCTGGGAGCGCTCGGACTTGCGCCTCGCGGCGGTCGATGCGCTGATGGAACTGCGCAATCTCACGTCGGAAACGATTCATCTCGCCGTGCCGAGTCAGGGCGAGATGGTGTACATCGAGAAACTGGAAAGCCCGCACGCGGTGCGCATGGCGTCGCGCATCGGCACGCGGGTGTCGCTCACGTCGAGCTCGGTGGGTAAGGCCTATCTCGCGACGCTCGGCGTGACCGAACGCGAAGCGTTGCTCAAAGACGCGCCGCTGCGCCGCTTCACCGAGCACACGCTAGTTACGCTCGACGAAGTCCGCCGTGAACTGGTCGCCACGGAGCAACGCGGCTACGCCGAGGACCGCGAAGAGAACGAAGTCGCGATCTCCTGCTACGGTGCGGCAATTCGCGGCGCTGACGGACGCGCGGTCGGCTGCGTGAGCATCAGCATGCCGACCTTTCGCCTGGAGCGCGACGCGCAAACGCGCTACATCGAGCCATTGCTCGCGGCTTGCCGGACTATCGCGGCGCGCCTCGGGCCGGCCTCGGGGCGCTGAACGACCAAGGTCGAAGCTGGTCAGGACACGCGTGCACGGTGCGCTGTTCGTCAATCGGCAGGCCGGCACGCGTCGCATGGCACGGCTCGGTCGAAGGGACAGCGCAGGCGGCACTCAAGGTCCACCACGCACGACTGTTCGAAGACCAGAGCGGGCGCGGAATCTGCTACTCGATTACCCCGTTGATCGCTTGCCCGATACGCCACCCAACGGTCCACGGCCGGGGCGACGCGATTTCAACGGATGAATCGGGGCATCCGGTCGCGCTTTTCATGAGCATCAGGAGAAGCAACCGGGGGCCATCCGTCGAATCGAACGAGGAGAACCACGATGACCCTGCTCATTTACCTGGCCGGCTGGATCATTCTGATTGCAGGCGTGTCATGGGGACTAGTCACGCTGCACGTCGCTCGACACACCGTCGAAATCGTGGCGGTCATCCTGCTGGGCGTGGCGGTGATTACCGGCGCCACGCGGGCACGCAGCCGCGACAAGACCTAGACATGCGCGCCCGTCCAAGCCTGACACCCTTCGGACGGGCGCATGGCTCATTGTCCGCCCGCCACTGTTGCCACTGTTGCCACTGCCGCCGCCAATTAACCGCAACTGCCCGCAACGACCTGCCCCCTCCCGAGAAGGACCGGAATCGGCGCGCAAAACCGCCCCCATCAGTATCCAGCCTTCTCGAGCGACCCCGCCAAACTCCGCCCCCTCGCGACCCAAACAGCATTTCCGTCGCCAATTTCTCCATGCTATGATGCGAATCATTCTCATTTAGCAAGATGCCTGATCGGTCGATCCGGCGTCCATAGCGGGCCATGGCGGCAAACAATCCGACGCTGCATCGAGAGGTGCAGACGCTCTACAGCGATCATCACGGCTGGCTTCACGCGTGGCTGCGCAGGAAGCTCGGCTGCGCGCATCGCGCCGCCGACCTCGCGCACGACACGTTTATGCGCCTGCTCGCCCGCGACGAGCCGCTGCGCCTCGACGAACCGCGCGCTTTCCTGACGACGGTCGCGCAACGCGTGATGGCCAACCACTGGCGCCGCGAGCAGATCGAGCGCGCGTACCTCGACGCGCTCGCGCTCGTGCCCGAGGCATTCGCACCGTCGCCCGAAGAGCGTGCGCTGCTGCTCGAAGCGCTGGTGGAGATCGACAGTCTGCTCGACAGTCTGCCGGTCGCCGTCAAACGCGCCTTCCTGCTAGCCCAGCTCGACGGCCTGACCCATGCCGAAATCGCCGCGCAACTGAAGATCTCGATTACCACGGTGAAACGTCATCTGGTGCGCGCCGCCGCGCAGTGCTTCTTCGCATTGAGCCCCGCGTAACGGATGCCCGGCTTGAACGCAG
Source organism: Paraburkholderia sp. TE9906 (assembly GCF_056279605.1). NCBI lineage: Bacteria > Pseudomonadati > Pseudomonadota > Betaproteobacteria > Burkholderiales > Burkholderiaceae > Paraburkholderia > Paraburkholderia sp. TE9906. The sequence goes on along the minus strand of NZ_JBWCCT010000005.1, from coordinate 295,844 downwards.
ACACGAGACCCGATGTGCCGCGGCATGTCGCGATGCGCGCGGTCGAATGGTGGATGGAACTGCAATCCGGCAAGGACACGCGCGCGCAACAATTTGCGCTGGCCCGCTGGCGTGCCGAGCACCCCGATCACGAACTCGCATGGCGGCACATCTGCAACGTCAGCGGCCGCTTGCGCAGTCTCGCCGACGCCACCGGCGAGGCCGGCGGCACAGCCGCCGCACGCGCCGCACTGACGCGCACCGGTTCGGCCCGGCGTCGCGCCAGCGTCAAAGTACTGGCGACGCTGCTGTTCGCCGGCGGTGCAAGCTGGATGGCCAGTGAACACGTGCCATGGCGCGCATGGAATGCCGACGTGCGCACCGCGCTCGGCGAACGCCGCAGCCTCACCCTCGGTGACGGCACGCGCGTCACGCTGAACACCGGCAGCGCGATCGATATCCGCTTCGACGACACCGAGCGGCGCGTGCGCCTGATCGAAGGCGAAATCATGGTCGCGACCGCGCATCGCGACGGCGAACGGCGGCCCTTCAGCGTGGAAACCGCACAAGGCAGCCTGCAGCCGTTGGGCACGCGCTTCGCGGTCAGACAGCAAAGCGGGTTTGGCCGCCTCGACGTATTCGAAGGCGCCGTGCGGATCAGTCCGCGCGACGCGCCGCACCTTGCACCGGTCGTGCGCGCCGGGCAACGCGCCCGCTTCACGCGCGACGCCATCAGTGCGGTGGAAACCATCAGCGAGAACGACGCCGCATGGACGGACGGTCTGATCGTGGCCGGCGGCATGCGGCTCGGCGATTTCATCGACGAACTCGGGCGCTATCGCGCCGGGCATCTGAGCTGCGATCCGGCGGTGGCCGGTTTGCGTCTGTCGGGCACCTACCCGCTCGCCGATACCGACCGCGTGCTCGATACCGTAACCCGCATCCTGCCGGTCGAGGTCGTGTTCATCACACGCTACTGGGCCACCGTGCGCGCCGCGCGTTCGTAAGGACGCCCCGCGAACGACCTGCGCGGTGCTCGCCGAACAATTTTTCCGCCAGTTGTGAGCTGTTTTCGAATCTCGCGTGACAAGGGAGATGAGAGCAACACATCGTCCATCTTCCTGCGAGCTTTGAACATGGGACAGTATCGAAAGACCGGCGCCGGCCGTGGCGTGTTGCGCCCACGGCCGGCGGCGCACTTCGCGCGGCATATCGCAACGGCCGCGCTGATCTCGGCGGGGCTGCCGTCCAACGCGGCGCTCGCCGCCGAACCCTCGGCCGACACCCGCGCCGCCGCCGAAGCGCCGGCGCGCAAGCGCTACGACATTCCGGCCGGCCCGCTCGAGGGCGCGCTCAATCGTTTCGGCCGCGAAGCCGGGCTGCTGCTGTCGTTCCCGGCTGAGCTGACAGCCGGGCGCAACAGCGAAGGCCTGCACGGCGAGTACGGCGTGCAACAGGCGCTCGACCACCTTCTGCATGGCACCGGCCTCGCCGCACGCCAGCAGTCGAACGGCAGCTACACGCTCATCGAGCAGGAACGGCCAGGCGCGGACGGCGCGAGCGACGCCACCCTGCCCACCGTCGCCGTGACGTCGCGGCTGGTGCAAGCTGGCAGCTATCGCCCGCCCGCCGAAGCGGGCGTGACCCGCTCCGACACGCCGATACTCGACACCGCGCAGGCCGTCGCCGTGGTGCCGTCACAGGTGCTGCGCGACCAGCGTCCGCGCAATCTGGACGACGCGCTCGCGAACGTGAGCGGCATCGTGCAGGGCAATACGCTCGCCGGCACGCAGGACACGCTGCTCAAGCGCGGCTTCGGCGGCAATCGCGACGGCTCGATCATGCACAACGGCATGCCGCTCGTGCAGGGGCGCGGCCTGAACGCGGCCGCCGACAGCGTCGAAGTGCTCAAGGGCCCGACTTCGCTGCTGTACGGGATCATGGACCCCGGCGGCGTCGTCAACGTGGTGAGCAAGCAGCCGTTGCTCACGCCTTATCACGCGATCTCCGTGCTCGGCTCGACATACGGGCACGGCCGTAACGGCGCCGAGACGACGCTCGATACGACCGGGCCCATCGGCGACTCGGGCCTCGCGTACCGGCTCGTCGTCGATCAAACCAACGAACAGTACTGGCGCAATTTCGGCGAGCATCGCGAGACGCTGGTCGCGCCGTCGCTCGCGTGGTATGGACGCGATACGCAGGTGGTGGTCTCGTACGAATACCGGAACTTCCTCTATCCGTTCGACCGTGGCACCGCGCTCGATCCGAAGACCAACGAGCCACTCGCGATTCCGAGCCGCCGCCGTCTCGACGAGCCGTTCAACGAGATGGACGGCGAATCGCACCTCGCGCAAATCAGCGTCGATCATCAGATCAACGCCGACTGGAAGGCGCATGTCGGCTACAGCTACAACCGCGAAACCTACGACGCGAACCAGTTGCGCGTGCAGGGCATCAACAGCACGACAGGCGCCGTGTCGCGCAGCAACGATGCGACGCATGGCGCGCTGAGCACGGATAGTTACTCGATCGCGTATGTGGACGGCCATTTCAACGTCGCCGGATTGCGTAACGATCTGCAGGTCGGCGTCGACGCCGAGTATCGCCGCATCTATCGCCGCGACCTGCTGCGTCAGGCGACGAAGTATCCGTTCAACTATTTCGATCCGGTCTACGGCCTGGAGAGTCCGTCCACCACGGTGTCCGCGAGCGACAGCGATCAGACCGACACGCTGCACGACCGCTCGCTGTTCTTCCAGGACAGTCTGCATCTGACCGACAAGTGGATACTGATCGGCGGCGCACGTTTTCTGAGCTACAACCAGGTCGCGGGCAAGGGCCGGCCGTTCGTCGCCAACACCGACATCAACGGCACGAGATGGCTGCCTCGCGCGGGCGTGGTCTACAAATGGACCGACACGGTGTCGCTGTACGGCAGCTATACGCAGTCGCTGAAGCCGACCTCGACGATCGCGCCGCTCTCCACCGGCGTGGTGATCGACTCGTCAGTGCAGCCCGAGCAGGCCACCTCATGGGAGCTCGGCGCAAAAATGGCGCTGCCCGCCGGGCTGACCGGCACGCTCGCGCTCTTTAACATCGACAAGAAAAACGTGCTGGTGCAGCAGTACAACGATGCGACCAAACAGACCGACTGGCGCACCGCCGGCAAGGCGCGCTCGCGCGGCGTCGAACTCGACGTCGCCGGTCAGATCGGCGAGCACTGGAGCGTGATCGCGAGCTACGCGTATATCGACGCGAAGACCACGGAAGACCCGCTTTATGCCGGCAACCGCTTGTGGAACGCGCCGCAGAACACGGCGTCGTTCGCGGCGGTGTACGACTTCGGCGCGGTCCTCGGCGGCGACCAGTTGCGCGTGGGCGCCGGCGCGCATTACGTCGGCGCGCGGCCGGGCGATTCGGCGAACAGCTTCACGCTGCCGTCCTATACGGTCGCCGATGCGTTCGCCACCTACGACACGAAAATCGGCAACCGTCATCTGTCTTTCCAGCTCAACGTGAAGAACCTGTTCAACAAGACGTACTACCCGTCGAGCGTGAACAAGTACTTCGTGTCGATTGGCGACGCGCGCCAGGTGTCGCTGCTCTCGACGCTCGAGTTTTGAACCGCACGGGCGCGGTACGCGCCGCCGTTCGCACTATCCACCTGAACGAGACAGGAAGGCCCATGAAAATTCACAAGCACCGCAATGAACCCGCCCTCGCGCCGCGCGCGAACCGCAGAACTTTTCTCACTGCGGCAGCGAGCCTCGGTGCGGGGTTGGCGTTTGGCGCGCCCGCAGCCTACGCGGTATCGAACGCCACGGGCACGGGCAGGAAGGTGGTGATGGTCGTGCAGGCAAACGCGCAAACAGGTGAGAAAAAAAGCGGCCCGGACCAGAGCGCCGACCAGAAGATCGCCGCACATCTCATCGCGCGCGGTTACGGCGTTCGCATGCTCGATCAGGCACAGCCGCCCGAAGCGGCGAGCGACGCCGATCTGGTGCTGATCTCGTCGACTGTGTCGTCGAAACAGGTGGCGAGCGGCTGGCGCTATCTGGCCAGGCCGCTACTCACATGGGAAAACGATCTGCTCGACGACTTCGCGATGACCGGCAAACGCCACGACGTCGACTTCGGCGAAGCGCAAAAAGAGCGCTACCTGTGGCTCGTCAATGCGCCGCATCCGATGGCCGCCGGTTTGCCGGCGGGCGTGACGAATGTCTACGGCAGGCAGGCCGCGATGAGTTGGGGCAAGCCCGGGCTCGGCGCGGCGATCATCGCGACGCTGTACGGTCAACCGGAAAAAGCGGCGATTTTCGCGTACGAAAAAGGCGCGACCATGGACTATGAGTCGCTGGCGCCCGCGCGGCGCGTGATGTTCTTTCTGAACAACGACACATTCGGCAATCTGTCGGCGGCGGGCGCGAGCCTGTTCGATGCGGCGGTGGATTGGGCCGCCGCGCCCGCAAGCAATCCGGCCTGAAGCCGTTCTCAATTCGACGCCGTGCGCGATTGCATGGCGGGTGCGTCTGCCGTGCTGAGCGCGCCGGCGTGATCCGTACCGTGCTGGATCGCGTAAATTTCGCGGTTTCGCGCAATCGTCGCCGCCGACGGCGGATAGTCGCCGGTCGGCGTCGGAACCAGTCCTTCGGCTTGCGCCTGCTGCAACTGCGCCATCACATCGGCCCGCGTCAAGCCCGACGAGGTGGTTTGAGCAAAGGCATTCGCGCCGAACGGCAGGCTGAGGGCGGCAACGGCAAGAGCGGTAAGCAGTTTCATGATGAATCTCCGGGTAGGGGCAAGAAGGAAGTGGCCTGAACCACGCTTCCCATTCTTGTTATTTCAGCTGTCGGAGCACTGACCCGGACATTACCGTTTTGTTATCCATGGCGAGCCCGCCGCGCGCCTCGCCCCTCCCCCCGGTCCGTCAGATAACAGAACGGTAATCTAGCCGACCGCAGCGCGTAAGCGCCCCGCCGCCACACTCCTGACTCACGAAGCCGCGTCGCGCGTTCATCGCAGCGCCGCCCCGACGCGCGCCTCCTTTGTCATTTTCAGGAATCCGATATGTGGATCGTCAGGCTCGCGCTGCGCCGCCCCTACACTTTCGTGGTACTCGCCGTGCTGATCTTTATGGTCGGCCCGCTCGCGATACTACGCACGCCGACCGATATCTTCCCCAACATCGATATCCCGGTGGTCAGCATCGTCTGGACGTATAACGGCTTTTCCGCGCAGGACATGGCCAACCGCATCACGTCGAACTACGAACGCGCGCTCACCTCCGACGTCGAAGATATCGAGCATATCGAATCGCAATCGCTCAATGGCGTGTCGGTGGTGAAGATCTTTTTTCATCCGGGTGCGGATATCAATCGCGCGATTGCCGAGGCCGCGTCCAATTCCGCGTCTATTCTGCGCGTGCTGCCGCCTGGCACGCTGCCGCCGAACATCATCACGTACAACGCCTCGACGGTGCCGATCCTGCAACTGGGGCTGTCCAGCGACACGTTGTCCGAGCAGCAGCTCTACGACCTGGGCAATAGCGCGATCCGCACGCAGCTGGCGACGGTGCAAGGCGCGGCGGTGCCGCTGCCGTTCGGCGGCAAGGTGCGGCAGATCATGGTCGATATCGACCCGCGCGCGCTGCAGGCCAAGGGCCTCGCACCGCTCGACGTGGTCAACGCGATCAACGCGCAGAACCTCATCCTGCCGGGCGGCACGGCGAAGATCGGCGCGAAGGAATACAACGTGCAGATGAACGGCAGCACGGACACCGTCGCCGCGCTCAACGATCTTCCGATCAAAACAGTGGCGGGCGGCGTGGTGTACGTGCGCGACGTCGCCCATGTGCGCGACGGCTACGCGCCGCAGACCAACATCGTACGCAGCGACGGCAAACGCGCCGCGCTGCTGACCGTCGAAAAATCCGGCAATACCTCGACGCTGACGATCATCCAGCAGGTCAAATCGCTGTTGCCGCACATCGCGGCCGGCTTGCCGAGCGCCTTGCACATCACCGCGCTCTCGGACCAGTCGGTGTTCGTGAAATCGGCCGTAGTGGGCGTCGCGCGCGAGGCGTTGATCGCCGCCGCGCTTACCGCGCTGATGATCCTGCTGTTTCTCGGCAGCTGGCGCGCCACGCTCATCATCGCGGTGTCGATTCCGCTGGCGGTGCTGACTTCGCTGATCGCGCTTTCCGCGCTCGGCCAGACCATCAACATCATGACGCTCGGCGGGCTTGCGCTCGCGGTGGGCATTCTCGTCGACGACGCCACCGTCGCGATCGAAAACATCACGCATCATCTGGAAAACGGCGCGCCGCTGCACGACGCGATCCTGAACGGCTCCGGCGAAATCGCCGTGCCCACCTTCGTCTCGACACTCTCGATCTGCTTCGTGTTCGTGCCGATGTTCCTGCTCTCCGGCGTCGCGCGCTATCTGTTCGTGCCGCTCGCCGAAGCCGTCGTGTTCGCGATGATCGCGTCGTACTTCTTTTCGCGCACGCTGGTGCCGACCCTCGCCATGTATCTGATGCGCGCGCGCAGCCATGCGCCGCTCAGCGGCAACGGCAACGGCCCGATTGCGCGTCTGATCCGCTTTCAGGCAGCGTTCGAGCGACGCTTCGAGCGGCTGCGCGAAGCCTATCGCGGCGCGCTCGGCGCGGCGATCGCGAGCCCGCGTCGCTTCATTGCGGTGTTCCTGCTGGCGTGCGTCGGCTCGCTCGCGCTGGTGCCGTTCGCCGGCCGCGATTTCTTCCCTGCTGTCGATACCGGCGAGATCCGCCTGCATCTGCGGGCGCCGACCGGCACGCGTATCGAAGACACCGCGCGTCTCACCGACGAGGTCGAAACCCGCGTGCGTGACACGATTGCGCCGAAGGAACTGGCCGCGATGCTGGACAACATCGGCGTGCCGGTGAGCGGCATCAATCTGACCTACGACTCGTCGGACCCGATCGGCCCGGAAGACGCCGACGTGATGATCACGCTCGCGGCGAAACACCGGCCCACCGCGCAGTATGTGGCGGCGCTGCGCACGATGCTCACGAAGGATTTCCCCGGCGTCACGTTCGCGTTCCTGCCCGCCGACATCGTCAGCCAGATTCTCAACTTCGGCTTGCCCGCGCCGATCGATATCCAGATCGTCGGCAACAAGCTCGATGCGAACCGCGCCGTCGCCAACACACTGCTCGCGCAACTGCGCGGCGTGCGCGGTCTCGTCGACGCGCGTATCCAGCAGCCGGGCGACGCCCCCGCGATCAACGTCAACGTCGACCGCACGCGAGCGATTCAGGCCGGTTTGCTGCAACGCGACGTCTCGCAGAATCTGCTGATCGCGCTGTCCGGCAGTTCGCAGACTTCGCCGAACTTCTGGCTCGATCCGCGCAACGGCGTCAGCTACCCACTTCTGGCGATGATGCCGCAGTACGACGTGAACTCGCTGCAGGCGCTCGCCAATATTCCGGTCGCACAAGGCGGCGCATCCGGCTCGGCGACCGGCCCCGCACCGCAGAACCTGCTCGGCGCGCTCGGCACGCTGACGCGCGGCACCCAGCAAGCCGTGGTGTCGCACTACAACGTGCAGCCGGTGCTCGATATTTTCGCGTCGGCGCAAGGGCGCGATCTCGGCGGCGTGGCGGCCGACGTGACCCGGCTCGTCGACCAGATCAGGCCGCAGTTGCCGCCGGGCGCGTCGATCGTGGTGCGCGGCCAGGTGCAGGCGATGCACGACTCGTTCACCGGCCTCGCAAGCGGCATGCTGTTCGCGATCGCACTCGTCTATCTGCTGATGGTCGTCAATTTCCAGTCGTGGCTCGATCCGCTCATCATCGTCACCGGTCTGCCGGGTTCGCTCGCGGGCATCGCGTGGATGCTGTTCAGCACCGGCACTCGCCTGAGCGTGCCGGCGCTCACGGGCACGATTCTGTGCATCGGCATTGCCACGGCCAATAGCATTCTCGTCATCAACACCGCCCGTGAATTGCACCACGGCGGCACACCGCCGCTGCGCGCCGCGCTCGACGCCGGGTTCAGCCGCTTCCGTCCGGTGCTGATGACCGCGCTGGCGATGCTGATCGGCATGCTGCCGATGGCGCTCGGCCTCGGCGACGGCGGCGAACAGAACGCGCCGCTCGGACGCGCCGTGATCGGCGGCCTCGCGCTCGGCACGCTGTCGACCTTGCTGTTCGTCCCGGTGGTCTACGGGACCGTGCACGCGTGGCTCGATCGGCGCCGCGCGGCGCGCAACGCCGCCCAGCAAGTCCGCGAGCCGGCCCACACTCTTTGATTCCGACAGGACCTGGCCCATGAACGACTCATCATTTCCGCCCGAACTGGGCGAGCAGGCTAGCCAGTCTGCGCACGCCGCTGAAACCGGCACTCCCCCCGATGCGGCTCGCGCTGCCGAGCCGCATCGGGCGGCGGCGTCAGCATCGCAGACGGACGGCGGCTCACGCGCGCACATGTCCGACAGAAGCAGCGCTTCGCCCGTAGAACCCGCGAGCGCCGATCACCGCGAACACGCCGGGACCGACAGCGACACAGCCACCAGCGCCACTGTTTCCCCTGACGCGAGGCAGCGCCGCCGCCTCTGGCCGCTCGTGCCCGCCGGCCTCGCCGTCGCGTTGCTGCTCCTCGGCATCGTGCCGCGCCTGCATGCCAGCGCCGCGCTGACTCGCCAGACCGACGCGCAAAGCGTGCTCAGCGTCTCCGTCGTCACGCCGCGCGCCGCACCGGCCAGCCGTGAACTCGTGCTGCCCGGTTCAATTACGCCGTTCGCGGAAGCCTCGATCTATGCCCGCACGAGCGGTTATCTCGCGCACTGGAACACCGACCTCGGCGCGCAGGTGAAGAACGGCCAGACGCTCGCGACGATCGACGCGCCGGAGCTCGACGCGCAACTGCGCCAGGCCCGCGCCGACGCCGCCACCGCGCAGGCCAATTTCGACTTCGCGAAGACCACCGCGCAGCGCTGGCAGGCGATGCTGCAAACCCAGTCGGTCGCGCAGCAGGATGCCGACACCAAAGTCAGCGAGATGGAGGCGCGCCGCGCGATGCTGGCGTCGTCGCAGGCCAACGTCGCGCATCTCGCCGAGCTGGTTTCGTACGAAAAGGTCACCGCGCCGTTCGACGGCGTGATCACCGCGCGCAACGTCGACGTCGGCGCGCTGGTGACCGCGGGCGGCTCGCCCGGCACGGCCGGCGCGTCAGGCGAGCTGTTCCACATTCAGCAGACCGGCACGCTGCGCGTGTTCGTCGACGTACCGCAGAACGACGCGCCTTACGTCACGCCCGGCATCGGCGTGTATCTGAGCACCCAGCAGTATCCGGGCCGCCAGATCCCCGCGAAGGTGGCCCGCACGAGCGGCGCGATCGACCCGTCGAGCCGCACGCTGCGCGTCGAAGTCGACGTGGACAACCGGGATGGCGCGCTGATGCCCGGCGCCTACGGGCAGGTGCATCTGCAGTTGCAGGCGACGAGACCCGCGCTCGACCTGCCGGTCAGCGCGCTGTTGTTCCGCCCCGGCGGTGTGACGGTAGCGGTGGTCGACGGCAACGGCCGGGCGGTGCTGAAGACCGTGCAGATCGGCCGCGATTTCGGCACGCATGTGGAAATCACGACGGGGCTCGCCTCGACCGATCGCGTGATCGACAACCCCGGCGATTCGCTGAGCACGGGCCAGGTCGTTCAGATCACACCGGCGATGCATAGCTGAGCCACCGTCACAGAAAGGAATCGCCGATGTTTTCAAGCTCTCCGGCAAGGCCGCTGCCGCGCCGCGCCCCATTCGCCACGCTGCTCGCCGCGCTGTGCTCCGCGCTGCTTGGCGCCTGTTCGACCCTGCCGCCTTACCAGCGCCCCACCGCCGAAGTCCCCGCGCACTATGCGGGCGCGGCGCCCGGCTGGGCGCAGGCCGCGCCGGCTGACTCGGCGCCGCGCGGTCCGTGGTGGACCGCTTTCGACGATCCGGTTCTCAACCAGCTCGAAGCGCGCATCGACGTGTCGAACCAGACCGTGCGCAAGGCGGTCGCGCAGCTCCAGCAGGCGCGCTCGCTGGTCGACTACCAGCGCGCCGGTTTTTTCCCGACGATTACCGCCGGCCTCGCGCAGGACCGGTCGCGGACCTCGCAGAACGTCGAAGGCAAATCGCTGGCGGGCAAGACCGTGCCCGACTATGCGGCGGGCGTCTCGGCGAGTTGGGAACCGGATCTGTTCGGACGCATCCGCGACAGCGTGAACGGCGCCCACGCCGACGCCCAGGCCAGCGAAGCGGACCTCGAAGGCGTGCGCCTGTCGATGAGCGCCGATCTCGCCGTCGACTATTTCGCGCTGCGCTCGCTCGATACCCAGAAGAAACTGCTCGACGACAGCGTGAGCGCCTACGCCGCCGCGTTGAAGCTGCTGCAACAGCAACTGAACAACGGCGCGATCGATGCTTCCGCCGTCGCCCAGGCCACGACGCAACTCGAAGCCACCCGCACGCAGGCGACCGATATCGACGTGACGCGCGCGCAGATGCAGCATGCGATTGCCACGCTGACCGGCGAGCCGGCCTCGAGCTTCACGCTGCCGCCGAACGGCTCCGCCGCGGCGCCGCCGGCGATTCCCGTGGGCTTGCCGTCCCAGCTGCTGGAGCGCCGCCCTGACATCGCCGCCGCCGAACGGCGCGTGGCGTCCGCGAATGCGCAGATCGGCGTGGCGCACGCGGCGTTCTTCCCCGACCTGGTGTTGTCGGCGAGCGTGGGCCTCGAGAGCACCTTCTTCGCGCCATGGCTGAGCGCGCCCAGTCTGTTCTGGTCACTCGGCCCGCAACTGGCCGGTACGCTGTTCGACGGCGGCAAGCGCCGCGCGAGCCTGCACGGCGCCGTCGCGCAATATGACGGCGCGGTCGCCGATTATCGCCAGTCGGTGCTGGTGGCGTTCCAGCAAGTCGAGGACAGCCTGTCCGCGCTGCACGCGCTCGCCGACGAAGCCGCCAGCCAGCAGCGCGCCACGACGGCCGCGGATCTGTCACTGCGCCTCACGACGAACCGCTTCAATGCGGGGGCCGTGAGCTATCTCGACGTCGTGACCGCACAGACCATCGCGCTGACGAATCAGCGCGTCGCCGATCAGATCGCCGCGCGCCAACTGGAATCGAGTGTGCTGTTGCTGAAGGCGTTGGGCGGACCGTGGCAGGCAGGCGCAGCGAACACGCCCGCGCATGGATAGCGTTGCCGAGCGCCCCGCCTGGGCCTCGGGCGTTCACCCTGCCCGTTTGAAAGTCAGGACGAAGCGTGTGCCGCGCGCATCGCTCTCCGCATGCACCGTGCCGCCATGCAACTCCATGATGGTGCGCACGATGGCGAGGCCCAGTCCCGTCGATCCCGTCGACGCTTGCGAGACGTCTGCCGCGGGCAGCGAACTGCGTGACGGATCGACGCGATAGAAGCGGTCGAAGATGCGTTCGAGATGCTCGGCCGCGATCGGCGTGCCCTGATTCGACACGCTGACCCGCACCGCCTCGGGCGACTCGCCGACGTCCAGCGCGATCTCGCCGCCCGGCGGCGTATAGCGGATCGCATTCGCGAGCAGATTGCCGAGCGCGCGGCGAAACAGTTCGAGATCCGCCGTCAGGCTGGCTGCGCCGCCGACCCGCACGCGCACGCCCGCCTCCTCGGCAATGCCTTCGAAGTAGTCGGCGATGTGGCTCAGTTCCTGCCCCGCGTCGAACTCGCGCATGTGCTTGACGAACTGCGGATGCTCGGCGCGCGCGAGAAACAGCACGTTCTCGATCATTCTCGACAGACGGTCGCACTCTTCGAGATTCGACGCGAGCAGCGACTCGTATTCATCGACCGAACGCGGACGGGCGAGCGCCACCTCGGCGGCGCCGCGCATGTTGCCGAGCGGCGTGCGCATGTCGTGCGCGAGATCGGCCGTGAAACGCGACAGCCTCTGAAAACCCTGCTCGACCCGTTCGAGCATCGCATTGAACGACACCACCAGCGCCGCCAGTTCACTCGGCACACGCTCGACGGTGACCCGCGTATCGAGGCGGTTGATCGTGACGAGGCCCGCGCTCGCCGCAATGTCGCGCAGCGGCTGCAGCGCGACGCGAATCAGCACATAGCCGAGCAGCATCGCCAGCAGCACGCCGGCCACGCCCGCCATCTGGAGCTTGTCGCGGTAACGGTCCAGCAGCAGCCAGCGGTCGCTCATGTTGCGCGCCACCAGCACGCTCGCGGTGTCGCCGTTGCGCAGCCGCACATCGGTGAGAATGCCGCGAATCGGGGCGCCATTGCGCCCGATCCAGTCGCCGATGTCGGCCTCGGTAATGCGCGCGGTGGCCGCCACGCGCGCGAGCGGCGGCAGCGCGGCGAGGCTCGCCGCGCCGCTGGCCGCGTCCGGCGCGGCGAGCGCAGCGGCGATGTTGTGGTCGATCGCCTTGTTGCCGTCGGGGCCGAACACTTCCATCGACATCGCCTCGTTGCCGAGCACGATGCTCGCAAGGCGCTCGCCGTGTTCGCGAATGCCCTGCGCCGATTCGAGTTCTTCGGCGAGGCGCCGTGCGTGACGCACGGCCAGCACGATGTCGAGATTGTCCTGCGCCTTGATCTGCTTTTCGAGCGCGAGGTACAGGAAACTGCCGACCAGCACGAATACCGCCAGCGTGGTGACGCCAAAAGCAAAGGCGAGCGTGGCGGCAAGCGAACGGCCGCGCATCAGCCGAGGTCCTTCACTTCGAGCACGTAGCCGACGCCGCGCACGGTGTGAATCAGCTTGACCGGGAAGTTATCGTCGATCTTGGTGCGCAGACGCCGGATCGCGACTTCGACGACATTCGTGTCGCTGTCGAAATTCATATCCCATACATAGGAGGCGATCTGCGTGCGGCTCAGCACTTCACCCTCGCGGCGCGCGAGCAGCTGCAGCAGCGAGAATTCACGCGGCGTCAGATCGATGCGCGTGCCACCCCGTTTCACGCGCCGGCGATTCACGTCCATTTCCAGATCACCTACCTTGATCAGCTCGCTTTCGCGCGGCGGCCCGCGGCGCCCGAGCGTGCGCACGCGCGCCAGCAATTCGACGAAGGCAAAAGGCTTGACGAGGTAGTCGTCCGCGCCGAGCTCCAGCCCTCGCACGCGGTCGTCGACGTCGTCGCGCGCGGTGAGGAACAGCACGGGCGTGGTGCGGGTGCTGCGCAAGCTCCTGACGACGCTCCAGCCGTCCATGCCCGGCAGCATCACGTCGAGCACGATCACGTCGTACTCTTCCTCCTGGGCGAGCAGCAGTCCCTGCGGGCCGTCGTTCGCGACGTCAACCGCGTAGCCGGATTCTTCCAGACCTTTCTTCAGATAGGCCGCTGTTTTCAGCTCGTCCTCGATCACCAGGATTCGCATTGGTTACTCCGCTTTGCGTTGACGCTGAAATCATACCGTCTGGCGCTCGGGTCGACGATTACCATTCAGTAATGTTCGTCCGCGCAGCATCCCGTGAAGAACCGGCCGGCGGGCGGCTTCGGCCGCCCGGCGCGTTGCGCGTCACGCCGCCGCGCTGCCTTGAGCAACCGTCGCCGAGGTCTGAAGCGGCCGTGCCCGTGGCCGGCGAACCCGCGCGAGCGTGCCTGCGCAGGGCCGGTCCGTTCGCCCGCTCGCGCCTCCGTACGCAAGCCCGGCCTGCGTCGTCCACTTCCTGCGAAGCCGCGAGGCTGCTCGTGCACCCGCGTGGCGAGCGCACGGATAAGCCCAAGCAGGACTGATTTTGCGCCAGCTCAGCCACCGGCATTGCCGCCGCATCCGAAACTGTTATTCTTCCCTCTCTCCCGACCGTCAACCGGTCGCCTGGCGCCATGGCGCGGCACTCCCCCAGCGGCGCTCACGCGCCCGACCTCACAGAGACAGGAATTTGCATGTTCGGTTTTCTGCGCGGCTATTTTTCCAACGACCTGGCCATCGACCTCGGCACGTCCAACACGCTGATCTACATGCGTGGCAAAGGCATCGTGCTCGACGAACCCTCGGTGGTTTCGATCCGCCAGGAAGGCGGCCCGAATGGCAAGAAGATCATTCTGGCCGTCGGCAAGGAAGCAAAGCAGATGCTCGGCAAAGTGCCGGGCAACATCGAGGCGATCCGCCCGATGAAAGACGGCGTGATCGCCGACTTCAACATCACCCAGCAGATGATCAAGCGCTTCATCCAGATGGCGCACGAATCGCGGATGTTCGCGCCGTCGCCACGCATCATCATCTGCGTGCCGTGCGGTTCGACCCAGGTCGAGCGCCGCGCGATCAAGGAAGCCGCCCATAGCGCGGGCGCATCGCAGGTCTATCTGATCGAGGAGCCGATGGCCGCGGCAACCGGCGCGGGGCTGCCGGTGTCGGACGCGACCGGCTCGATGGTGGTCGACATCGGCGGCGGCACGACCGAAGTGGGCGTGATCTCGCTCGGCGGCATCGTGTACAAGGGCTCGGTGCGCGTGGGCGGCGACAAGTTCGACGATGCGATCGTCAACTACATCCGCCGCAACTACGGCATGCTGATCGGCGAGCAAACCGCCGAAGCGATCAAGAAGGAAATCGGCTCCGCGTTTCCCGGCTCCGAAGTCAAGGAGATGGAAGTCAAGGGCCGCAATATGTCCGAAGGGATACCACGCAGTTTCACCGTGTCGAGCAACGAAATTCTCGAAGCGCTGACCGATCCGCTGAACCAGATCGTGTCGGCCGTGAAGATCGCCCTGGAACAGACGCCGCCCGAACTCGGCGCCGATATCGCCGAGCGCGGCATCATGCTGGCGGGCGGTGGCGCGCTGCTGCGCGACCTCGACCGGCTGCTGGCGGAAGAAACGGGGCTGCCGGTGTTCGTCGCCGAAGCGCCGCTGACCTGCGTGGTGCGCGGCTCGGGCATGGCGCTCGAACGGATCGAGAAGTTCGGCGGCTTCTTCTCTTATGAATGAACGCGTGCGGCGGTGAGGGATTACGCCGTGTGTCTCATTGCGCACTGATCACGCGCTATCTGTCCGCGCGCGGCCTCACGCATGTTGCGGCGTCGCACTGATTATTTTCGGCGCCGCGCGCGAACTTATACTTCCGACTCCGGCGCGCTCATGCGCAACTCATCCCCCGTAGCGGAGCAAGAATGCACGACTCTCGACTCGCCTGTGCCATCGACGGCATGGTCACCAGCCCTCATGCGTTGGCGAGCGAGGCCGGCCGCGATGTATTGCGTGCGGGCGGTAATGCGATCGAAGCGGCCATCGCGATCGGCGCGGCGCTGTGCGTGACCTATCCGCATTTCACCGGACTCGGCGGCGACGCCTTCTGGGTGATCGGCGACCGCGCGGGGACATTGCGCACGCTGTCGGGCATCGGCCAGGCCGCGGCTGAACTGCCCGCGTTCGATGCCGCGATTCCCGTGCGCGGCGCGGCGTCCGCGCTCACGACTGCCGCCACTGTCGATACATGGCATCAGGCCTACGAGATCAGTCAAAGCACATGGGGCGGCACGCAGTCGTGGTCGTCGCTGTTCGAGCGTGCGCTCGATTATGCGAGCAACGGGTTTCCGGTCACGCCGTCCCAACATTTCTGGCAGAGCCTGCGCGCCGACGAATTGAGCGCATTACCCGGCTTCGCGGCGGCCTTCGCACCGCACGGCAGGATTCCCGCCATCGACGAGCGCTTCGCGCAACCGGCGTTGGCGAAAAGCATCGAACGGATTGCCCGTTTCGGCGCGCGCGAGTTTTATGAAGGCGAGCTGGCCGAGCGAATCGCACGCGGTTTGCAGCAGGCCGGCTCGCCGCTCACCGCGAGCGACCTCGCCAGAACCCGCGCGCGCGACGAAGCGCCGTTGCGGGTCGCGTATCGCGGCGGCGAGCTGGTGAGCCTGCGTCCGCCCACGCAAGGGGTGACGACGCTGCAGATCATGGGTACGCTGGATCGCTTCGACGTCGCCTCGATCCGCGAAGGCAGCGCCGATTACTACCACCTGCTGGTGGAAGCCGTGAAATGCGCGTTCGTCGATCGCGACCGTTTCGTTTCCGATCCCGAGTTCAACGACGTGCCGCTCGAGCAGATGCTCTCGCGTGCGACACTCGACGCGCATGCCGCTTCGATCGACTTGCAGCAGGCCCGCGCGTGGCCGCACGTGTTCCGCCCGGGCGATACGGTGTTCATCGGCGCGACGGATCGCGAAGGCCGCAGCGTCAGCGTGCTGCAAACGGTCTACTTCGATTGGGGCAGCGGCGTGGTCGCGGGCGACACCGGCATTCTGTGGCACAACCGCGGCGCCTCGTTCAGCACACACCCCGCGCATCACAACGTCGTGCAGCCGGGCAAGCGCCCCTTTCATACGCTGAACCCCGGCATGTATCTGAAAGACGGCCGCCCGGCGTTGCTGTTCGGCACGCAAGGCGCCGACGGTCAGCCGCAAACGCTCGCCGCGATTCTCACGCGGCTGATCGACTACGGGATGGACCCGCTCACCGCCCTCGCCCGCCCGCGCTTTCTGCTCGGCAAGACGTTCTCCGACACGCGCGATGCGTTGAAGCTCGAAGAAGACGCGGGCGCCGACGTGTTCGCGGCGCTGGCCGCGCGCGGCCACGAGGTCAGCACGATCGCGGCGCAGAGTCCGCTGGCGGGTCACCCAGGCGTGATTCGCATCGATGCCGACGGCACGGTTTCAGGCGCGCACGATCCGCGCAGCGACGGGCGCGCGCTGGGTGTGTGATCGGAGTGGTGCTGGGACTGCGCGGCCGAGCGCCGTCACCCCAGCGTAAACCGGTCACGTGTCGTCACATAATCGCTCGCACCAAATCGACCCACCGGAAAGTAGTGCTGCAAGCGCACGCGCCACGTCTCGATGTCGATCAATTCGTCGCGCGCATGCAGCCGATGCACGCGGCCGATAAAAATCTGCCGGCTGCTCGTCTCCAGCGTCTCCCAGATCGTGCATTCGAACGCGACCGGCGCTTCGGCGATGCGCGGCGGCGCGACGTGCGAGCTTGGCACCGGCGTCAAGCCGACCTCGGCAAGTTCGCTCACATGAGGCGGCAGCCTTTCGCCGCAGCGATGCATTTTTTCGGCGATGGCTTCGTCGGCGAGATGCACGACGAACTCGCCGGTCCGCACGATATTGACCGCCGTGTCCTTGAGCGTGCCGTCCGCCCCGCGGTTCACGCTGATCATCACGATAGGCGGCTCTTCGCCGAGCATGTTGAACATCGAGAACGGCGCGGCGTTGATCGTGCCGTCGGGCCCGAGCGTGGTGACGAGCGCGATCGGACGCGGCACGATCAGGCTCGCCATCAGCTTGTAGCGCTGGTATTCGGTGATCGCCTCGAAATCAATTTCCATGTCGGTCCGCCTGGTTCGTGGTCGCTTGTCCAATGATGCCGAGTAATTGGCCGAGGCTCTTCTCGCCACGCATTCGCGACGTTTCAATGCGCTCTTCGAGATCGCGCAGGTGCGCTTCCATATGCACGATCGCGCCTGCCGCATCGCGCGCCTCGATGCAATCGACGATGGCCGCATGCTCGGCGTGCTCGCACGGTGCATGCCCCGGCGGTTCGTATACGCCGACAATCAGCGAACAACGCGACACCAGTTCCTTCAGATAGTTTTGCAGGATCGAGTTGCCCGCCAGCGCGGCGATGCGCATATGAAAGCCGCTCGCGAGCGTCGCCCACGACGGCTGGTCGAAGCGATGCATCGCCTCGTGCTCGTTCGCGAGTTGCTGACGCAGCACCTTGATGTCTCGCGCGCTCGCACGCTGCACGGCAAGCTCGACCAGCATCCGCTCGACCGAACGCCGCGCCTCGAAAATCTCGCGAGTTTCCTCGGGCGTGGGCTCGGCGATCACTGCGCCCTTGTTCGGCCGCAACACGACGATGCCGTCATACGCGAGTTTTTCCAGCACGCGACGCACGACCGCGCGGCCCACGCCGAACAGCTGGCACAACTCGGGCTCGGGCAGCTTCGTGCCGGGCGTCAAACGATGATTGAGCACGCCGTCGAAAATCGACTGGTAGATGCGCGCATCGATATCGGCCTCCTCACCACGGGCCTTTTTCGCGGTGGCCGCACCGTCTCTCGCGCTCATACCGTAGCCGGGCGCACGATGCCGTCCCGCTCCAGATCGTCCATATGATTCGCGATCGCGCCCGGTGTGGTGATCCACACATCGCCTCGCGCACGCGCCGCGGCGATATGTTCGAGCGCGCGGCGCAGATGCCGCAACCTGTACGGCTGCCCGACCAGATACGGATGCAGCGCGATGCCCATGACGAGGGCCTGCGGTTGCGAACCGCGATTGGCCTGTTCGAGCATCTCGTCGAACTGGTCGACGATCATGTCGGCGAACGCACGGCCGTCCATGTGCCGGCCCACCATCATCGGCAGATCGTTGAGTTCCTGCGGATACGGAATCGACCAGAGCGGCGCGCCGCGCGTGGCCATGCGCACGGGGCGGTCGTCGTGACACCAGTTCAGCGTGTAGCGATAGCCGGTTTCGGCCAACAGATCGGGCGTCAGATGCGACTCCGAAATCCACGGCGACAGCCAGCCGTGCGGCGGTGTACCGGACTCATCCGCGATCCGTTCGCGGCAATGCAGAAGCAACTCGCGCTCGCCGCTTTCGTCGAGCTCGCTCTGCCGGTGCGCATTCGTGTGGCCATGGCCAATCAGTTCATCGCCACGCGCGACGCAAGCCGCGATCAGTTCAGGACAGTGATCGTAAAGCGCGGTGTTGATCAGCGTGCCGGACGGCAAAGCGAGTTGATCGAACAGTTCGATGCAGCGCCACGCGCCGACGCGATTGCCGTACTCGCGCCAGCTATGGTTCAGCACATCCGGCTGCGGTGAAAGCGGCCCGAGCGCCGCACCGAGTCCCTCACCGAACGCAAAGTGCTCGATGTTGAAGCCGAGATAGACCGCGAGCCCCGCTCCGCCTGGCCAGCGGTAGGCGTCGCTATCCGTGATCGGCCTGTATGCAAAACGTCCATGCGTCGCGAGCGATTGACGCGCGCGGTTCTCTATTGCGGGCATGTTCCGTGTGTCGTTCATGAGAAGAAACCGTGGATGACGAAAAACGCCGCGTCACGTCATGCATGAACCGGATTGGCCGGTTCATGCCCCGAGACGGACCGCTGACGCACCGTGATCGCGCAAATCCATCCTGCTGATCGCTAACGATCGACGCAGCAGATCGTTTGCAATATGTGCGCCAACTCGTAGACGTTAGGCCCATCGGTACGTCGGCATTGCGCGAGCGCCGCGATGCAATGGATGGCACATGTCTTGCATTTGCATCGCTTCGCATAGGTGGCGTAGCTGTTTTGGCGCGTGCCCCACTGTTCGCCGTTCACGAGGACACTTCCTTCATGATTCAGCCTGCTTCAACGGTGCTCGACACTCAAGCCGCCGATATCGAACTGGTTCACGTGTCGAAGCAATACGGCGATTCGCTGGCCGTCGACGCGATCGACCTGCGCATCGCCGGTGGCCAATACTGCTGCCTGCTCGGACCGTCGGGCTGCGGCAAGACCTCGACCTTGCGCATGATCGCCGGGCATGAATCCGTCACCGACGGTGACATTCTGATCGCGGGCCGCAACGTCACGCGCGCCGAACCCGCCGCGCGCGGCACTGCGATGGTGTTTCAGAACTATGCGCTGTTCCCGCATCTGAGCGCGCTCGACAATGTCGCGTTCAGCCTGAAGATGCGCGGCGTCGCGAAGGACGTGCGGCGCAAGCGCGCCGCCGAACTGCTCGAACTCGTCGCCATGTCCGCGTATGCCGCGCGCAAGCCGGCACAACTCTCCGGCGGCCAGCAGCAACGCGTGGCGCTCGCGCGCGCCTTGCTGAATCAGCCCGGCTGCCTGCTGCTCGACGAACCGCTCTCCGCGCTCGACCCGTTCCTGCGCGTGCAGATGCGCGCCGAGCTCAAGCGCTGGCAGAAAGAACTCGGCATCACCTTCGTCCACGTCACGCACTCGCAGGAAGAAGCGATGGCGCTCGCCGATCTCGTCGTGGTGATGAGTCACGGCCGCATCGAACAGAGCGGCACGCCGCATGAAGTCTTCAACCGGCCACGTACCGAGTTTGTCGCGCGCTTTCTGGGCGGACACAACGTCTTCAACACGAATGGCCGCTCGTTTACCGTGCGCGCCGATCATCTGCGCGTGCTGCCGCATGGCGTCACGCCGGTGCACAACGCCGGCGGCGAGAGCGGCCTGCCCCGCATCGGCGGCGTGCCCTGCAAGGTCCGTGAAGCCGAGTACCAGGGCACGCATCTGCGCATGACGCTCGATCCGCTCGACGGCTCGCCTGAACTGATCTCGCTCGTGAGCGACGGCGACTACGACGCGACGCGGCTCGGCCCCGAGGCGCGCGTAGTGGTCTGGTGGAACGAGCAGGACGCGCATCCGCTGGCGGCCTGAGCGTTTGAATGCGGCCAGCGCGGCGCAGTGAACAAAACATCGAATGAGCGTCAATCGAACGTCAACTGAGGAGAAAGCAATGAACGAAACGAACGGGAGTCCGGCAGCGGCGGCAGTGGATGCAACGGATGTGAAGGAAAAAGGCCTGTCGCGCCGCACGTTCATCAAGGGTGCGGTGGCGGCGGCCGGCATTGCCGGTTTTCCGTACGTGCATGCGCAGGAAAAGATCACGTTGCGCTACCTCGGCACGGCGGTCAATCAGAGCGCCGACATCGCGAAGAAATTCAAGGAGGACACCGGCATCGAGATTCAATACGTGCCGGTCACCACCGACGACGTCGCCAAGCGCATCATCACGCAGCCCAACTCGTTCGATATCGTCGACACCGAATATTTCGCGCTGAAGAAACTGATTCCGGCCGGTACGCTCGCGGGCATGGACGCCAAACGCATCAAGCTCGCCGACAGGATCACGCCCGTGCTCACGCGCGGCGAAGTCAACGGCAAGAAGATCGGCGATCAGGGCACCGCGCCGAAAAAAGTGATGTTCCTCACCGGCCCGCGCTCGACCCAATTCTCGGCGACGCCGACCGAATGGATGACGCTGATCCCGACCACCTACAACGCGGACACGCTCGGCATTCGTCCCGATCTGATCAAGCGGCCGGTGGACAGCTGGGCGGAGCTGCTCAATCCGCAATTCAAGGGCAAGGCGGCGCTGCTGAACATTCCCGCGATCGGCATCATGGATTCGGCGATGGCGATCGAAGCGATGGGCCACGTGAAATACGGCGACAAAGGCAACATGACGAAGGCCGAGATCGACCAGACCATCAAGATCCTGATCGAGGCCAAGCATGTCGGCCAGTTCCGCGCGTTCTGGAAGGACTTCAACGAGAGCGTGAATCTGATGGCGTCGGGCGAAGTCGTGATCCAGTCGATGTGGTCGCCCGCGGTGACGAAGGTCCGCACGATGGGCATCGCGTGCAAATTCCAGCCGCTCAAGGAAGGCTATCGTTCGTGGGCCTCGGGCTTCGGCTTTCCGCGCTCGCTGCAAGGCAAGAAGCTCGACGCCGCCTATGAGTTCGTCAACTGGTTCCAGGACGGCTGGGCCGGCGCCTACCTGATGCGCCAGGGCTATTACCCCGGCGTGATCGAAACCGCGAAGACGCACATGCAGCCGTACGAATGGGACTACTGGATCGAAGGCAAGGCCGCCGTGCAGGACATCAAGGCGCCGGACGGCCAGCTGCTCGAAAAGGCCGGCGCGGTGCGCGACGGCGGCTCCTACACGCAGCGCATGAGCGCGATTGCGTGCTGGAACGCGGTGATGGACGAGAACATCTACATGGTGCAGAAGTGGAACGAGTTCATCGCAGCGTGATCGAGCGTCACGCCGTGCATTGTGTTTGCCGGTGCATGACGCGCCGGCGAACACGTCGGCAAACACCGCGCCCGCTCGTCGCGTAGAGATTTCCCCGCGCGCGGCGCTTGAGCCGCGTGCGTCATTCGATAGACACCCGCCCATGGCAACGATCGACCTTCCCTCGCTCGCGCAGGACGCGCCCGTCAAACATCGCCGCGCGCCGGCATGGCTGCAGGCGACGCCGCTGTCGCTGACGTTCCTGCTGTTTTTCATCGTGCCGCTGGTCATCACGCTGATCGTCAGCTTCTGGGACTTCAACGAGTACCAGATCATTCCCGCGTTCACGCTGAAGAACTACGCGGCGATCTTCGACGGCTGTTCGTCGATGACCGACGTCTGCGTCACCTTCAAGACCTACTGGTCGACGCTCAAGTTCTGCGCGATCGTGTGGGCCGTGACCTTGCTGCTGGGCTTTTCGATCGCGTACTTCCTCGCGTTCCACGTCCGCACGACGAGCATGCAGACGGTGTTATTCCTCGTCTGCACGATTCCGTTCTGGACCTCCAACGTGATCCGGATGATTTCGTGGATGCCGCTGCTCGGCCGCAATGGCCTCGTGAATCAGGCGCTGCTCGGCGCGCATGTGATCGATCAGCCGCTCGAATGGCTACTGTATTCAAACTTTTCGGTGGTGCTCGCGTTCGTGCATCTGTACACGTTCTTCATGATCGTGCCGATCTTCAACGCGATGATGCGCATCGACCGGTCGTTGCTCGAAGCCGCGCGCGATGCCGGCGCGAGCGGCTGGCAGGTGGTGCGCGACGTGGTCCTGCCGTTGTCGAAGACCGGTATCGTGATCGGCTCGATCTTCGTGATCACGATCGTGATGGGCGACTTCCTGACCGTCGGCGTGATGGGCGGGCAGCAGATCGCGTCGGTCGGCAAGATCATTCAGGTGCAGACCGGCTACCTGCAATTTCCCGCCGCGGCGGCCAATGCGATCATTCTGCTCGCCGTCGTGCTGATGATCGTGTGGGCTTTGACGCGCGTCGTCGATATCCGCAAGGAGCTGTGAAGATGCAGACCATTCGCGTCAAACATCGGGAACGCCGGCCGGCCAGCTTCTACTGGCTCGCGCTGCTGTTCGGCCTGTTCGTGCTGTTCCTGTACGGACCGGTGATCACGATTTTCATTCTGTCGTTTCAGGGCCCCGAGGGCGGTCTGACGTTCCCGATGCGTGGTGTTTCGCTGCACTGGTTCGCGGTGCTGCGCAACGGCGTGGCCGACATCGACATTTGGGCCGCATTCGGCCGGTCCGTGCGGCTCGCTTTGGTGGTGACGGTGCTGACGGTGGTGTTCTCGGTCGCGGCGGGTCTCGCGTTCCGTCGAAAATTTCGCGGCGATACGGCGGTGTTTTATGTGTCGGTGGCGAGTCTGATCATGCCGTCGATCATCGTCTCGCTCGGCATCGGCCTGACGTTCCGGCTGCTGGATAACGGCGTGAAGTACCTCGCGTCGGCATGGGGCTATCAATCGTTCGCCGATAGCTATACGACCTCGATGGGCCTCTTCACGTCCGCGCTCGGCGCGCATCTGACGTGGACGCTGCCGTTCGGCCTGCTGGTGATGTTCGCGGTGTTCAACCGCTTCAATCCGGCTTACGAGGAAGCGTCGCGCGATCTGGGCGCGACGCCGTGGCAGAGCTTCCGGCACGTCGTGCTGCCGATCATCGGGCCCTCGGTGGTCGGCGTCGCGATGTTCGGCTTCACGCTGTCATGGGACGAGATCGCCCGCACCTCGCAGGCGATCGGCGACCAGAACACCTTGCCGCTCGAATTGCAGGGCCTCACGACGTCGGTGACGACGCCGGTCATCTACGCGCTCGGCACGATGACGACCGTGTTGTCGTTCACGGTGATGGGCACCTGTCTGCTTGCGGTGAAGCTGCTGGCACGCCGGCGTACGGTGGCGGCGTTGAAGTAGAAGCGGCGTCGCCGTGCATGCGAGATCCATTGCACGCGCTCTGCTAAGAATCGGCAAAATACTTCGTTGCTGGCGCCCTGCGTCCTCCCGTACCGTACTCCGATCGCGCCGCGTACGCGCTTCATTTCGGAGAACACATGTCAGCCGTTCAATCGCAACACAGCCCGCTTCATCCCGTCGCCGACGCCGCTCAACTGTTCGGCGACGACCCGCTGACCCGCCGCTTCGCGCCGGTCTTCGCGCGCATCGCCGAAGGCGCGGTGCAGCGCGAGCAACAGCGCGAACTCGCCTACGAACCGGTGGAGTGGCTGCGCGAAGCGGGCTACACACGGCTGCGCGTGCCGCGACAATACGGCGGCGAAGGCGTCTCGCTCACGCAGTTCTTCGCGCTGGTCACGCGCCTCGGCGAAGCCGATTCGAATCTGCCGCAAATCCTGCGTGTGCATGGCGGCTTTATCGAATCGCTGCTGGAAAACAGCGACGCGGCGCTGCGCGACCGCTGGCTCACGCGTGTGGCCCAAGGGCAGATTGTCGGCGGCGCGGTGTCCGAGCGCACCGGCGTGACCAACAACAGCGTGCGTCTTACGCAGACCGACGGCGCGTGGCATCTCGACGGCGAGAAGTACTACACCACCGGCACGCTCTACGCCGACTGGGTGGACGTCACCGCGCACGACGGCCAGAGCGACGTGCGCGTGCTCGTCAAGGCCGATACGCCGGGCGTCGAACGCATCGACGACTGGGACGGTTTCGGCCAGCGTCTGACCGGCAGCGGGACTGCACGTTTCGAGCGCGTGCCGGTTTCACCCGACAATCTGTACCGCCGCTACCAGGCGTCCGAACCGCGCCGCAACAGCCTGCTGACCGCGTACTACCAGGCGCTGCACGTCGCGAACCTCGCGGGTATCAGCCGTGCGGCGCTGCGCGACGCAGTGACATTCACTCAGGCCAAAACCAGAACCTTCGGCATCCCAGGCGAATCGAGTCCGCGCGACAATCCGCTCGTGCATCGCGTGGTCGGCCGCCTCGCGAGTCTCGCTTACTCGACGCAGAGCATCAGCGCGTCGCTGGCGCGTTCAATCGACGAGGTTTCCGTCGCGCGTGCCGAAGGCCGCACCGACGAACAAACCTATATTCGCCTCGATATCCAGACCTTTCAGGCGCAGCAGATCGTCATCGAGCAAACGCTGCAGGCGGCCACGCTGCTGTTCGAAGTGGGCGGCGCATCGGCCACCAGCGAATCGCGGCGCTTCGACCGCTACTGGCGCAATGCGCGGGTGCTCGCGTCGCACAATCCGGCGATCATTCGCGAGGCCGCGATCGGTGACTTCTATCTGAACGGGAAGGCGCACAACGAACGGTTCGGCGTCGCGCGTGAAGTCTCGCCCGCTTAATGCACTCGACTGAGTGACTCGCGTGCATTGTTCGGCACAGGAATGTGCCGAACAATGCTTTCCGTTACTTCGCTGGCGGTGTCCAGATCCGGATATCCGTCGCCTTCAGTGCAGCGGGAATGAGTCCGGCCGCGCGATACGTATCCGCGATACGCTGCTGTTCCGCCAACTGATCGCGCTGCACCGGCACGATGTCGTAACTGCGGCGGCTATTGGCCAGCTCGACCGTCGGCGCGGGAATGTTCCCCCACATCGGACCGAGAATCTGCGCGGCGTCCTGGGGATGCGCCTTGACCCATTTGCCGGTCGTGTGCAGTTCGTCGAATACGACGCGCAACACGTCCGGATGCTTGTCCGCGAACGCGGTGGTCGCCGTATAGAAGCGGTTGTATTGCGCCACGCCGCTGGTGCCGTCGGCGATCACGCGCACCTGCGCATCACGCTGCTGCGCCGCGAGGAACGGATCCCAGATCGCCCATGCGTCGATGTTGCCGCCGCGAAACGCGGCGAGCGCGTCGGGCGCTTCCAGATACCGCACCTGAATATCGTTGATCGTCATTCCCGCCTTGGCCAATGCGCTCAGCAACAGGTAATTGCAGCCCGAGCCCTTCGCCACCGCGACGCGTTTCCCCTTGAGGTCCGCGATCGAGCGGATCGGCGAGTCCGGCGGCACGATGATCGCCTGGGCCGTCGGCGCCGAGGTTTCCTCCGCGTAGTACGTCAGCGGCGCGTTGGCGGCCTGCGTGAAAAGCGCGAACGCGTCAGCGACGTCCGCATGCAGATCCACACTGCCCGCGTTCAGCGATTGCAGCAGGCCCGTCGAGAATTCGTGCCAACTCACGTCATAGCCGAGCGGTTTGAGCTTCTTCTCCAATGCACCGGTGCGCTTGAGCAGAATGAACAGCGTCGACGAACGCTGATAGCTGATCGAAACCGTTTCGTTGGCTTGCGCGAGGCCGGCGGACAGCACCCCGCCGATCAACGTCAATGACACGCAAAGGTGCCGCAGGCGGCGAGAGCCGGAGAAAGTGAAATGCATCGATAGAATTCCATGAAGGTAGGCGCAATCGCTGAATATATAAAAGTTCGCGGCACGTCCATAGACCGATTTCATCGAACGATATAGACAGAAATTGGAACGCGTGGCGGCGGCATCGCGCATCATTCAAAGCTTTGATGCAAGTCGCAACGAATCGCAAGTACCGCTTTTTCGTGGAGATTTCCGCTTTATGTCGACACTGCCTCCGCGCTTCGGCGTCTGGGCGCTGGTTCATGGCAGCCGCGCCGCACCGCAGGACCCCGACGAACCGTACGACGCGTCATGGGCGCGCAACAAAGCCCTCGTGCTCGAAGCCGAGCGCCTCGGCTACGACTCGGTGCTCGTCGCGCAACACACGATCAATCCGCACAATCCCGACTTCGATCAGCTCGAAGCGTGGACCGCGTCGGCCGCGCTCGCGGCGTTGACCGAACGCATCGAAATCATCGCGGCCATCAAGCCCTATCTGTATCACCCGGTCGTGCTGGCGAAAATGGCGCAGCAGATCGAGCACATCAGCGGCGGGCGCTTTGCAATCAATCTCGTCAATGCGTGGAATCGCCCGGAGCTGGAGCGCGCCGGCATCGGTTTCGCGGAGCACGACGCGCGTTACGCGTATGGGCGCGAGTGGATCACCGTGGTCGACGCGTTGCTGCGCGGCGAGCGCACGCGTTTTCACGGCGAACACTTTAATGTGGACGACTATCTATTGCGCCCCGCCGATCCGTATCGCGAACGGCCGCTCATCTACGTGGGCGGCGAATCGGAGCCGGCGCGCCAGCTGGTCGCCGACAAAGGCGACGTATGGTTCATCAACGGCCAGCCGTTGCCGGACGTCGAAGCGTTGATCGCCGACCTGCGCGCCCGCAAGCGGCCCACCGCACAAGCGCCGCTGCGTTTCGGCCTGTCGGCATTCGTGATCGCCCGCGAAACCGACGACGACGCAACCCGGCACCTCGATCATCTGTTCGCACTGGCCGCGAGAGATGCGCCGCTGCGCGCGCAGCAGAAATCGAACATCGACCCGAAGGCGGTGATGTTCCAGACTTTCGCGCAAACGCCGCGCGTCGGCTCGAACGGCGGCACGGCAGCGGGACTGGTCGGCAGCTATGACACGGTCGCCGAGCGCATCGCCCGTTTTCACCGCGCGGGGATCGAATTGTTCATGCTGCAATTCCAGCCGTTCGAGCACGACATGCGCAGCTTTGCGGAAGAAGTGGTGCCGCGCGTGCGACGCCTGACTCGCTGAACGGCTGACCTGCCGCCACGGTTACGCGCGATGTCCGGCTCGATGCTTCGATGTGGCACAGTGTCGTCTGGCGCACGCCTTATGCTGCGCAGCCGACCCGCCCCGACAAGCGCCATGACGACACTGCCCGGCTACGAGCCCCCGATCGACGAAAACCAGCTTCTGCTGAAATGGATTCGCCGCGCGCGCGAATCCCAGATGAGCCACTACGACATGGCCGATCTGCTATCGGCGCGCGACCGTCAGGTCGGCTGGCTGGTGACCGCCTTGAGCGCCTTCGTGGGCACCGCCGTGTTCGCGTCCCTGACGTTGAGCGCAGTGTCGATTGAACAGCGGCTCTTCGTGGGACTCGTGAGCGTCGCGGCCGCCGTCTCCGCCGCGTTGAAACTGTTCCTGCGCTACGCGGAGCGCGCGGAGAAACACCGCGCGGCCGGCGCACGCTATGGCGCCGTGCGCCGCAGGCTCGAAGCCGTATTCGCCGGCGACGCCGACGCACGCAACGGTCACTATCTCACCGCGATTCGCGACGAGCTCGACCGGCTTGCTCAGGATTCGCCGAACGTGCCGCCGCGCATCTTCTATCGCACGCAACGCATGCTGTCGGCAAACACTCAGCGCAGCCGCGATGCATGAGCCGTCGGCTTGAGCGATCGCCGCTGAGGCGCCTGCATGCCGTACTGACGATCGCTTGCGTCGAACAGTCTATTGCGCGGGCGTGGTCTTCCCGCAAGACCGCCGCACGGCCGCTCTCCGGCATCGACTCAAAGATCGTCGACACCGATCCCCAACTCCGCCGCCATCCGCCGCACGACCGCCTGGAGCCGGCCCACTTCGTCGGCGAGCCGCTTCTGCTCGGCCTTGATCGCTTCGAACGCGGACAACGGCACCGTGTCGTCCTCGCCGCCCGGTGGCGCAATCTCGCTTGCACTCACCTCGCCGCACAGCAGATGCATCCAGCGATGCTCACGCTCTCCCGGCGTGCGGGCCAGCTTCACGACGCGCGGCGGCTCATTGCCGGCCAGTTCATCGAGAAACGCCTCGACCGACGAGATGTCGGCAAAGCCATGGAAACGCGCGCTGTTCAGGCGCAATTCGGCTGCCGTCTGCGGGCCGCGCAGCAGCAAGGTGGTCAGCAAGGCCGCCGACTGGCTCGGCAAACCAAGCACACGATTCATGTTGTGCTCGAAGCGCGGCACGCGGCTGCTGCTGCCTTCCATCACGAGGCTCAATCGTTTCAGGCCGTCGATGGCGGTCAGCACCTCGGCTTCGGTCGCGTTCATCACCGGCGCGCGGCCGGTTTTCTGATTGCAGCCCAGCGTCAACGCGTTCAGCGAAAGCGGATAACTGTCCGGCACGGTGTGCTGCTTTTCGACGAGCACGCCGAGCACGCGCCCCTCGAGCAGCGTCAGTTCACGGATCGGGGGACGGGAGGAAACGTCGGGAGTGGTGTTCATAGATGATGGTGCGGCATGAGTCGCCGGGTCTCGTGGATGATGCGCGTTACCGTTGCGTAGCGAGGCGGCGCGTTCTGGTTGGTGGCCACTATGATAAACGCACGCGGTTGCGAAGGCGCACGAATCTCCGTGACGGCGGACGAGCCGCCCGGCGCCGCCCGCGCGCCATTTTTTTCCGTTGACCGATTCTCATATTAGAGATAGTTTCCCTGATATGGAAAATATGGCCACCGACGATACGCTCATCGACCGCCGCATCGCGCAGCGTTTGCGGGCCTTGCGCGCGGAGCGCAACTGGTCGCTCGACGAACTCGCCACGCGCAGCAGCGTCAGCCGCGCCACGCTGTCGCGCCTCGAAAACGCTGCCGTGAGTCCGACCGCGAGCGTGCTCGGCAAGCTCTGCGTCGCGTACGGCCTGCCTATGTCGCGCTTGATGCGCATGGTCGAGGAGGACTTCGCACCACGAGTGCCGCGCACCGCGCAACCGGTCTGGAGCGACGCCGGCGCAGGCTTCCGGCGCCGCTCGGTGTCGCCGCCCGCGCAAGCGCTCGCGGGCGAGGCGCTGGAATGCGAACTCGACGCGGGCGCGTGCATCGAGTACGACGCCTCGCCGCGCCCCGGGCTCGAACATCATCTGATCCTGCTCGAAGGCCGGCTCCAGATCACCGTCGACGGCCAGCGCCACGACCTCGTCCCCGGCGACTGCCTGCGCTATCTGCTGTTCGGCCCGAGCGCCTTCGTGACGCCCGCCGATAGTTCGGCCCGCTATCTTCTTTTCATCGTGTGAGCCAGCATGAGCGCGATCACCATCACGCCGTTCTCCGCCGACGACCTCGTTCGGCATCTACCCGAACTCGGCGCGCTGCTGCATGCCTGTGTGCATGACGGCGCGAGCGTCGGCTTCGTCATGCCCTACGGCGTCGCCGACAGCGAAGCGTTCTGGCGCGGCAAAGTGCTGCCCTCGTTGCGCGCGGGCGGACTGATGCTGTTCGTCGCGCGCGAGGGCGACGCGATTGCCGGCACCGTGCAACTGGATTGCGACACGATGCCGAATCAGCGCCATCGCGCGGAGGTGCGCAAGCTGCTGGTCCATCCCGCGTTTCGCCGCCGGGGCATCGCGCGGGCGTTGATGACGGAACTGGAGCGCCATGCGCGGCACTTGCGGCGCAGCCTGCTCACGCTGGACACCCGCACCGGCGACCACGCCGAACCGCTCTATTCCGCGCTTGGCTACAGAACCGCCGGCGTGATTCCGGGCTATGCGCAAGCCTCGCACGATGAAGGCCGGCTCGACGCCACCACCATCATGTACAAGGCGCTGTGAATTGCTGCGTGGCGCTTGCGGCAGGCATCGGCCATCAGGCCGTCTTTGAATATTTGAACGTGCCCTGCGCGCTCGCGATCAGCAGTTTGCCGTCCACCCACGCTTCGCCGCGCGAAAAGAAAATCGAACGGCCCTGGCGTTCCAGAAAGCCCTTCGCCGTCACCGAAACGCCCAGGCCCTTGTCGAGATAGTTGGTGGTCAGCGACAACGTGAATGCATGCCGCGCCGGTTGTCCCGCCGGCGCATGCAGGCCCGCATAGCCCGCCGCCGCATCGAGCAGCGTCGCGATCGCACCGCCTTGCAGCACGCCCTGGCGATTGAGCTTGCTCGCGTCGATCGGCATGACCAGTTCCGCGTAGCCGTCGCGCCATTGCGTCAGACGCACGCCGAGCGATTCGAGAAACGGGTTGTCGATGGGAAAGTCGGACATGGTCGAAGCCTTTGCTGTTCAGGGTAAGGAAGGTGCGACGCGCGAGCGGCGGGTGCGCCGGTCATGAGCCGTCAGCATACTAGCGTTCGGTGTGGGGTATCGGCCAGGTTTCCGTGCGCTCAGGCACAATCCTGTTTTTGCTCCGGTGGCCGCCAACGTTTTCGCGTGCCGCGTCACCTCCTGTCCCGATGAGTTCATCCGCGCCCTCCGACGCCGCGCCGCACTGGCGGCGCAACCTGTACGTCTGCCTGTTCGGCTCGTTCTCGACCATCGTCGCGATGACCCTGCTGCTGCCCTTCCTGCCGCTCTACGTGCAGCAGCTCGGCGTGAGCTCGGCGAAGGCCGCCGTGCAGTGGTCGGGCATCGCATTCGGCGCGACCTTTCTCGCCGCCGCGCTGGTGTCGCCGCTGTGGGGGCGCATGGCCGACCGTTACGGACGCAAGCTGATCCTGATCCGCGCGAGCCTCGGCATGGCCATTGTGATGTCCCTGCTCGGGCTGGCGCAAAACGTCTGGCAACTGGTCGGGTTGCGCTTTCTGGCGGGACTCGTCGGCGGCTATGCGTCGGGTGCGACCGTGATGATCGCCACGCAGACCCCGCGCGGACGCACCGGCTGGGCGCTCGGCACGCTCGCCTCGGGTGTGATGGCGGGCAATCTGGTCGGCCCGCTGGTGGGCGGCGCGCTGCCGCCGCTGATCGGCATCCGCAACACGTTCTTCATCGCCGGGGCGATGATCTTCTGCGCGTTCATCGCGACCACGTGGCTCGTCAAGGAACAGCCGGTCGAGCGCGCAAGCGCGAAGTCGCGCGCCGCCGACGCGGCCGGCGTGACCGGGGCAGCAGACACATCGACCGGCTGGGCCAGCGTGCCGAACCTGCGGCCGGTGCTCGCCATGCTCTTCACGGCCGCGTTGCTGATGTTCGCCAACATGTCGATCGAGCCGATCATCACCGTCTACGTGAGCCAGCTCGTGCGCGACGCGCGGCACGTGACGCTGGTGTCGGGCTTCGTGATGTCGGCGTCGGCGCTCGGCAGCGTGCTGGCGGCGTCGCGGGTGGGCCGTCTTGCGGACCGCATCGGCGCGCCCAAGGTGATCATCGCGTGTCTCGCCGTGTGCGCGGCGTTGCTGGTGCCGCAGGCGTTCGTCACGAACGGCGTTCAGCTGGTGGTGCTGCGTTTTCTGATGGGCCTCGCGCTCGCCGGCCTGCTGCCGTCGATCACGAGCGTGATCCGCCACAGCGTGCCGGATCGCTCCGCGGGCTACATCCTCGGCTATGCGACCTCGGCGAATTACGCGGGACAGGTGACGGGGCCGCTCGCGGGCGGCTTCGTCGGCGCGCATTTCGGCATGCCTGCGGTGTTTCTGATCACGAGCGGATTGATGCTCGGCGGCGCATTGTTCAACGGGTGGGCGTTCAAAGGAGCGGCGGCGGGTCCGCCGCTGCACGGATAAGCACTTGCCATGCGAGGCGGCGCATCGCTGATGCATGGCGGCCCCGCCTGCAAAATTCCACGCATCTGCTAGTGTTGTTCAATCGCCGTTCATTCCGTGGAGGACCCATGTCATCGGCTCGCGTCGCGAAACGCAGGCTACCCGGCGCAGGCTGGGAGGCGGGCAAAGAATCCGGCACCGGCGCGCGCCTGAGCGATGCGCAAATCGCCGCGGAAGCGACCCGCCGCCTCGCGTGGGACGCGGCTGTCCCGGAACACTGCGTCAAGGTGAGGGTCTCACGCGGCCGCATCACGCTGCACGGCGAGCTGCAACGCCCGCAGCAAAAAACCGCCGCGCTGGAAGACGTGGCGCGCCTGTTCGGCGTGACAGGCGTGTTGGATCACACGGTCGTCAAGGCGAAATAACGCGGCATAGCGGGCAATGACAGCGTTAGCCGGCCTCGGCTCGCAACAGTGCCCGGCAATGCCGCGCAATCTGCTTTTCCTCTTCGGTGTGAAGCGCCCTCACCTTGCCGGCCGGATCGCCTTCCGTCAGCCCCATGAAAGCGAGCCCGTCGCACACGCGCCGGCGAATCGTCGCGCTGTGTTCACCGATCCCGCCGGTGAACACCAGCAGATCGATCCCGCCGAGCAACGCCGCATAGCTGCCGATCGTCTTGCGCACCGCGCTCGCGAACACGTCGAGCGCGAGCGACGCGTTCACATCGCCTGCAGCCGCGCGTTTTTCCAGCGCCTGCATATCGCTCTCGCCATCGGCATAACCGGCGAGGCCGCTGTGACGGTTGAGCAGCGTCTCCAATGCATCCGCATCGAGCTTCTCGACACGCATCAGATACAGCAGCACACCGGGATCGAGATCGCCGCAACGCGTGCCCATCGGCACGCCGCCGGTCGGCGTCAAACCCATCGACGTATCGATCGATCGGCCATCGCGCAACGCGCACACGCTCGAGCCGTTGCCGAGATGCGCGAACACCGCGCGTGAAGGCAGTTGCGAGCCGAGTTGCGTCACCAGCGATTCGTACGATAGCCCGTGAAAGCCGTAGCGGATCACGCCGGCCTGCGCATAGCGACGCGGCAACGCGAGTTGCGCCGCGCGCGGCGGCAGCGTCGCGTGGAACGCGGTGTCGAAACAGGCGAAATGCGCCGCGCCGCCGAAAATCTTCGTTGCCTCGTCGATCAGCGCGAGCGCCGGTGGAATATGCAGCGGCGCGAAGTGCTCCGCGTCCTGCAAACGGCGGCGCACCTCGGGCGTGATGCGCTGATGCGCGCGAAGATGCGGCCCGCCATGCACGACCCGATGCCCGAGTGCCGCAGGCTGCGCTTGATGCTGTTGCGCCACCACCTGCGAGAGCTCGCGCAACGCATCCATTTGCGACTCCAGCACGTGCTCCCGCTGCACCAGCACGCTGCCGTCGGGCGCGCTGATCCGCAAGCTGCCGTCGCCGCGGCCGATCCCTTCGGCGCTACCCTCCAGCAGCAGGGCTTCGTCGTCCCGCGCCTGCGCGAACAGCCCGAACTTCAGCGACGAAGAGCCGCTGTTGAGCACCAGAATCGTTTGCTTCGCCGCGGCGTCCTCAGTATGCATCGTCGTCCTCGTTCAGCTCTTCCAGGTCCAGTTGCGGATCTCTTCCTTGTCGATACCCTCGGCATGCGCATACGCGAGATGCTCGATGACCTGCCCGCGCAGCCATTCCTTCGCATGATCGCCGACGCCGCGCAAGGCCGGCACGCGATCGATCACGTCGATTGCGAGCGAGAAGCGGTCGACCTGGTTGACGATCGCCAGTTCGAGCGGCGTGTTGATGTTGCCTTTCTCGTGATAGCCGTGCACATGCAGATTCTCGTGATTCGCGCGGTTATAGGTGAGCTTGTGCACGAGCGACGCATACGAATGGAAGTTGAAGATCACCGGCTTGCTGGTGGTGAACAGCGAATCGAAATCGCGATCGGACAGTCCGTGCGGATGCGCATGCTCGGGCATCAAGCGGAACAGATCGACCACGTTGACGAAGCGTATCTTCAGCGCGGCGAAGCGCTCCTTCAGAATCTGCACGGCGGCGAGCGCTTCCATCGTCGCGATGTCGCCCGCGCAGGCGATCACCACGTCCGGCTCGACACCCTGATCGGTCGACGCCCAGTCCCAGATGCCGATGCCCTTCGTGCAATGCGTGACGGCCGCGTCCATGTCGAGATACTGCAGATGCGGCTGCTTGTCGGAGACGATCACGTTGACGTAATCGCGCGAGCGCAGGCAATGATCGGCCACGCTCAGCAGGCAGTTGCCATCCGGCGGCAGATAGATGCGCACCACGTCCGGGCTCTTGTTGGTGACGACATCGAGAAAGCCGGGGTCCTGATGCGTGAAGCCGTTGTGATCCTGACGCCAGACGAGCGACGTGATCAGCAGGTTGATCGACGGCACCGGCTGGCGCCAGCCCAGTTCGCGCTTGGCTTTCTCCAGCCACTTCGCGTGCTGGTTGAACATCGAGTCGATCACGTGGACGAACGCCTCGTAGGTCGCGAACAGGCCATGCCGGCCGGTCAGCACGTAGCCTTCGAACCAGCCTTCGAGCGTGTGTTCGCTGAGCATTTCCATCACGCGGCCGTCGGGCGAGAGGTCGCCGCCGTCCGCGTCACTGGGTTCGGTATCGGCGAGCCAGGTTTTCGGCGACGCTTCATAGACCGCGTTGAGCTTGTTGCTCGCGGTTTCGTCGGGACCGAACAGACGGAAGTTCGTCATGTTGTTGCGCATCACGTCGCACAGAAACTTGGCCAGCACGCCGGTCGGCGACGTGTACGAAGCGGCCGGCTTCTTCACCGTCACCGCGTAGTCGCGAAACGGCGGCATGTCGAGCGCTTTGCACAGCAGGCCGCCGTTCGCATGCGGATTCGCACTGATGCGGCGCGCGCCCTCGGGCGCGAGTTCGCGCAGTTCGTCGACCAGACGGCCGCCCGCGTCGAACAGCGACTCGGGCCCATAGCTGCGCAGCCAGCCCTCGACCAGCTTCAGGCTCTTGCCATTGGTGACCGGATCGAGCACCGGCACCTGATGCGCGCGCCACGAGCCTTCCACCTTGTGACCATCGACTTCTTTCGGGCCGGTCCAGCCTTTCGGCGAGCGCAGCACGATCATCGGCCAGCGCGGCCGCGTCGCATCGTGATTGGCGCGCGCATGCTGCTGGATCGCGCGGATTTCGCCGATGCACTGTTCGAGCGTGGCGGCCATCTGCTGATGCATCGTGTCCGGATCGTCGCCTTCGACGAAAAACGGCTTATGCCCATAGCCGATCAGCAGCGCTTCGAGTTCCTCGCGGGGAATCCGCGCGAGGATGGTCGGATTGGCGATCTTGTAGCCGTTCAGATGCAGCACCGGCAGCACCGCGCCGTCGCGGATCGGGTTGAGGAATTTGTTCGAATGCCATGAGGTGGCGAGCGGTCCGGTTTCCGCTTCGCCGTCGCCGATCATCACGGTGACGATCAGCCCGGGGTTGTCGAACGCGGCGCCGTAGCCGTGCGACAGGCTATAGCCGAGTTCGCCGCCTTCGTGAATCGAGCCCGGCGTCTCCGGCGTGCAATGCGAACCGATGCCGCCGGGAAACGAGAACTGCCGGAAGAAGCGCCGCATGCCGGCCTCGTCTTCGCTGCGGTCCGGGTAGATTTCCGAGTAGTGGCCTTCGAGGTAACAGTGCGCGAGACTCGCCGGCGCGCCATGGCCGGGGCCGGACAGATAGATCACGTCCAGATCGAGCTTGCGGATCAGCCGGTTCAGATGCACGAGCACGAAGCTCTGCCCCGGGTCCGAGCCCCAGTGGCCGAGCAGCCGGTTCTTGATGTGTTCGGGTTTCAGCGGTTCGCGCAGCAGCGGATTGTCGCGCAGATAGATCATGCCCACCGACAGATAATTGCACGCGCGCCAATAGCGATCCATCTTGCGCAGCGTGTCGGGGTCCAGAGTTTGGGACGGGGCGGGATGCGAGCTTGCTTGAACCATGGCGTCATTCCTCGAAAAGGACTGTCAGGCAGGTTAGCGGGTGCTGCTGCGGGTGTTCGTGATGGTGGCGTGATGAGGCGTCGTTATGCGGATGGTGCCGATCGCGTCAATCGCGTCGCTACGGCCCATGAAATCGCCAGCGAGGCTGCTGCGTCATGCGCGCGGCACAAGCGGCGTGGCACAAGCGGCGCGGACCGATCGGTGCAGCGCCCTCAGCCGACATTTCACCGCGATTTCCCGAGTGTCGCCCGCATTCGTCACGCGGGTGTGACAGACGGCGCGCGTCATCGTTCGACGTTTTCGCGCAATGTGTCGCGGGCTGCCGTGGATCGATGCGCGAAGGCCGTCTTGCGCTAGACTCCGAACACGTCCCGATCGAACCCGGCGCGCTGGCTGAACTGGCGCGTTCGTTCGACACCACCCGAACCGAGTGCGCAGCGGCGGCACGCGTCTGACGCGCCGCGCTTGCCTCGCCTCCGACTATAACGACCGCCATGTCCAAACCCGGCTCCGCCAAAGTATTCGTGACCCTTGTCCTGACGATCGTGCTGCTGTGCGCGGGCCTGACCGTCCTGATCGGCCTTTTCGGCCTCCTCGTCAAACTGTTCGGCGCCGGCTAGCGCACCGCCGCGCGGGCATCCGCGGGACAAAATGTGTATTCTGATTGCTGTCCTGGCGCCGCGGCGCCGCCCTCGTCGATAGCAAGGAGATTTCATTGACGGACCCCGCCGATACCACCCCGCCTTCCCGAGCGCAGATCGATCCCGAACTGCTCGCACTCGCCCAGGAGGTGTTCGACCTCGCGCGGCGCGGCGATGCATCGATGCTCGCCGCCGTGCTCGAAAAAGGCGTGCCGCCCAATCTGCGTAACGACAAGGGCGACAGTCTCGTGATGCTCGCGAGCTACCACGGTCACGTGGATGCGGTGCGCGCGCTGCTCGAACGCGGCGCCGATCCGGATCTGCGCAACGATAACGGCCAGACGCCGATCGCCGGTGCCGCGTTCAAGGGTTTCGACAAGGTGATCGAGACGTTGCTCGCGCACGGCGCGGACGTCGAAGGCGCATCGCCGGACGGCCGCACCGCGTTGATGGTGGCCGCGATGTTCAATCGCACCGCGATCGTGGACTTGCTGATTGCGCACGGCGCGAATCCGAATGCTCAGGATGTCAACGGCGTGAAGGCCAGCGACGC
This sequence comes from Paraburkholderia sp. TE9906, assembly GCF_056279605.1. NCBI lineage: Bacteria > Pseudomonadati > Pseudomonadota > Betaproteobacteria > Burkholderiales > Burkholderiaceae > Paraburkholderia > Paraburkholderia sp. TE9906. Next base: position 258,566 of record NZ_JBWCCT010000005.1, on the reverse strand, counting down.
AGCCGCGCGCATGGGAGCCGGCGATGCGCAGGCCCGGTTGAAAGAGTTGGGCGCCTGACGCGCCGGGTTCTGCGCGTGCGCGTGTCGGTTTGGGTCTTTGTCCGCGTGCGCGCCGTAAGCAGGTCCGGATTCCTGATGGCGGCGCTCGCGCTCCGCCCAACCGCCTACCCCTTCTCGCCCATCAACGCATCGACGTCGAAATCGGCCAGCTCGCCAATCCGCTCGATGCTCACATCCGCGGGCGGATTGCTTGCAATTTCCTTTGGATCGAAAGCATAGTGCCCCTGGCGTGGAAAGACCGTCGTCAGCTTTCCGCCCCAGGCCTTCTTCATGGCCGTGAGAATTCGCAGCTTGTCGTCGACCATCACGTAGTGGCGCGCCGGGTAGCACTCCATCACCTGATCGAGCATCAACTCCTTGTGGATGTAAATCAGCACGCGTCCCTCGACTTCGTCCCACAAGCCCGAACGCGCAATCTTGCGCGGCTGGAACACCACGTCGCCGTCGGAGAGAATCACCGTGGGCCCGCGCGTGCCCAGATGCCGCAACGCATCCAGTGCGCCCGGATACAGCCGGTTCGCAAACGGATACTCGATCAGGAACGACGACATCAACAGCAGCCGTGTGTCGCGCGGATGCTCCAGCCGGTAACGCTGCAGCGCACCCAGGTAGTCGGCATAGCCGAGCTCCGCGCGCAAGGTCTCGAAAATCTCCCAGTAGCGCGTGCTGTTCTCCGCGCCGAACGACTGGGTCATGTGGGCGCGTAAATCCGCCAGCACGTGATCGTTGTCGAGCAGGGTGTTGTCGCAGTCGAACAGAAACACGACGTCGTGCGGCGTGGAGGCAGTGGCTTGCATCGCAGGGTCCTTGGCTGAAAGTGGGCGCGCTTCGTGGAGGGTTGCAGTGAGCTCTTCGGTGGGCGGCTCGCTCAGCCCTTTGGCGCACTGCCCGGCTCGGCCGTTTTTTCGACGTGGCCGCCGAAATCATGCCGCATTGCCGATAGCACGCGGTTCGCGAAGTCCGCTTCGCCGCGCGAACTGAAGCGCGCGAACAACGCCGCGCTCAGCACCGGCGTGGGCACGCCTTCGTCGATCGCGGCCGCCACCGTCCAACGGCCCTCACCCGAATCGGAAACGCGGCCGGTGTAGTTCTGCAGATCGGCGTCCGTGACGAGCGATCCCGCGATCAGGTCGAGCAGCCACGAACCGATCACGCTGCCGCGCCGCCAGACTTCGGTGACCTCGGCGAGATTCAGATCGTATTGGTACAGCTCGGGACGGCGCAGCGGCGAGGTTTCCGCGTCGGCTTCGCGCGCGTGCTTGCCGGCGTCGGCGTGGCGCAGAATGTTCAGGCCTTCGGCATAGGCGGCCATGATTCCGTATTCGATGCCGTTGTGGACCATCTTCACGAAGTGCCCCGCGCCTTGCGCTCCGCAATGCAGGAAGCCCTGGTCGGCGGTGCTCCCGCTCGTCGCGGTGCGGCCCGGCGTGGGCGGCGCCGCGGCGGCGCCCGGCGCGAGCGTCGCGAAAATCGGTTCGAGCCGCTTCACGACCTCTGGCTCGCCGCCGATCATCAGGCAGTAGCCACGCTCGCGGCCCGCGACGCCGCCGCTCGTGCCGACGTCCACATAGTGAAGCTGGCGTGCGCCGAGTTCGTTGGCGCGGCGGATGTCGTCGTGATAGTAGGAGTTGCCGCCGTCGATCACGACGTCGCCGGGTTCCAGCAAGGGCACGAGTTTTTCGAGCGTCGCGTCGACGACGGCGGCCGGCACCATCAGCCATACGGCGCGCGGCTTCTCGAGTTGCGCGACGAGGTCCTGCAGCGTCGCCGCGCCCGCCACGCCTTCCTGTTTCAGCCGGTCCACCGCCGCGGACTGCACATCGTAGGCGATGCATTGCTGACCACCTTTGGTCAGGCGTCGCACCATGTCGGCGCCCATGCGCCCTAATCCAATCATGCCTAGCTGCATATCTCGCTCCGGAAGGTGGCTCGTTGCGCTGCCCGATGGGGGTTCGGCGTGTTGCGGCGATGCGGGTGTTGCGCCGGTGTTATGCCGGCGGTGGCGCTGGTTGCTACTTCGTCGTTGCTTCGTTGTGCCCCGGTGATGAACTCAACGGTGAATTCGGTCGCTAATTCGGCAGTCGCCCTTTCAGCGGCGAGGCAGGCAGCATCGCGTGGCCCACGCAGACCACTTTAGCCGCGTCGATACACGAATGCCGGACACACCGTAGCCGTCCGGTTCATTCCTGCCTGCGCAGCGCGTGTCGCCGCGCGCGTCAAAAGACGATACGCCTCTTTGCAGAGGCGTGGCGTAACGTAAAGTTCCTGGCGTGTGTGTTATGCACGTATATATGCGCGCCGGACACGCATGCGGCTGCCTGTGTGCCGCGTCGCGTTCGCGAGCTTCGCCTCACTCGCCACGCCCCGTCACCTGTTGCCGCCGCTTCGCCCGCCGCTTCGCATACTGCTCGCGCGCGAAGCGCTTCACCGCACGCCACATCAACGGATAACGATACCCGGGCACCGCGAACAGCACCAGCGCGCACAGCGCCAGCAAGCCGCAGAACAGGAACGTGCCGCGATAGCTGAACGCCTGCACCAGCAGGCCCGACAACACGCCCGACAGAATCGAGCCGACCCGCGCCGCGTTGAAGAACAGCGCGGTGGCGCGCCCGGGCGAGTGCGGCATCAGATCCTGCACGTAGGTCATGCCGAGACACGAGGTGACGGCGACCACGAACGCATTGAGCATCTGCATCGGGATCAGCACGTTGACGTTGCCCGCCAGCGACATCCCGACGAAGTACACCGCATGCACCGCCGCGCACGCGGCCAGCCAGTTCGGCTTGTGCAGCGCCGACGACTTCGCGCCGAGCGCGAGCATCATCGGAATTTCCATCAGCGCGCCGAGGCCGAGCATCACCGATACGTCCAGATGCGAGCCGTTCAAGCCATGCACGATGTAGAGCGGCAGCACGATCATCGTCGCGTTCGCGGCGAGGCCGAGCAGCGTGAGCGCGGCGACCGCGCGGCTGATGTCGTTGGCCGACGCGACGCCGGGCAGGTCTTCGTGCGCGTCTTCGCCCGGCGCGGTCAGCGGCGGCACCGTGATCGACGCCGACGGCTCGGACGCGGTGTCCTCCACCGTGTGATCGCCCAGATGACCTTGCGGCTCGCGCATCCGCCAGACGATGAACGCGCAGGTCGCGAAGCTCGCGGCCGCGAACAGGAACAGTCCGTAGAAACTGGTGGCCGCGAGCACCAATGCGCCCACCGACGGCCCGAACACCCACGCCGCCGACAGGATGGTCCGCAACGTCGCGCTCGCGAACACGCGCTCGCCGGGGTCCGGCACCGGCAGCGCCGCACGGCTGAACGCGAACACCATCGAGATGGCCGAGCCGCCCGCGCCGATGAAGACGATGCCGACCAGCAGCAGCAGCCGGTAATCGCGCACGACGCACAGACACAGATAGCCGAGCGCAGCGGCCACCAGCGCCGCCAGCAGCAAGGGCCGATGCTGTCCGCTCTTATCGGTCCAACGGCCGGCGAGCGTGCTGGCGAGCACCCCGCTCGCGGCGATCAGCGTCATAAAGACGCCGAGCCTGAACGGTGTCATGCCGGCGCGCTCGACGCCGAACAGCGATAGATACGGAGCGGTGAACGACATCGCCACACCGAGCATGAGGGTGGCGGCGGCCAGCGGCTTGAAGCCAGGGATACGCAGCAGGTCGAAAAAACGCGAAGTTTTCAACACGAGGGCGGTGGGTCAGATGGAGCGAGCCGGGTCGGCACAACGTGCGCCGTAAGTTCGGGGCCGGAACGACCGGGGCATTATCGACCTAGCTCGCGGGCGCGTAAACCCGCGCCGCGCCGTCCCACATGCATGTTGCACCGCGTCGTTAGAACGATGGCGGCGCGTTGACGACCAACTGAATGCACGCTCGCCGCTACTTGCCGTCGGTTGCGCGCATTTGCTGCGCTTGCGTCTTGTAGTCGTAGGTCGGATAAAACTCGGTGTGATAGCCACCCCACGCGGTCGACTCGATCGCGCGGTTGACTTCGCGCAGCCGGCTCGCGGGCACGCGCAGCGTGACCACCTGGCCGATGCCCATCATCACGTACCACGACACGACTTCGATGCCGGGCGGCGGAAAGGTCTTGAAGAAGCCTTGCGCGCGAAGCTGGTCGTTGATCTTCGGCAGCGGTTTGGATTCGTCGTGGCGCAGGAAGATGGTGAGCAGGAAGGTGTCGTCGGCGGCGGGTGCGGCGGCGGGTGTCGATGGCGCGGCCGAGGTGCCCGGGGCCTTCGCTATGGCCGGTGTGTCAGGTGCGCCGGCCGCGGGCGCAGCGGTGGACTGCGCACCGCACGCGAGCGGCGCGACGGCGAGCGACGCCGCCAGTGCCATGCACAGCGCGTCCCGGCGAAACCGCCTCGCGTTTCCGATCGACCTGCTTACGGCGGCTGAAAATGCAAAGTGCATGAAGAACCTCCCTTAGGTAATCCGATTGAAATCCTTTCGACGATCCGCTGCGCAACGCGAAGTCATCGCCCCTTCGCCGCCTCAGAGCACGACGTAGCCGCGCTTCTCAAGCGTCCAGCGATGCCACCGATTCCCATAAGCGCCACAGGCGACGCCGAACAGAATCGACAGCACGAGTCCGATCAGGTCGGCCGTTTCGCCCCACAGGCCCATGCCGAACAGGATCAGACTGACCCCCAGCATGACGAAGGCGGCAAACCACATCTTCTTCGACAACGCCCAGATGAAACCCAGCAGACACGCGCCCCAACTGAAGCCGGTCGCCACCGCGACGGTGTCGTCCGTGGCCGGATGTTGCAGATAGATCCTTGCTCCCATTTCCCTTTCCAAACGCGATGACTCGCCGCCTCGTGACGGCGCAGGGAAGATGTTTAACACGTCAACGCGCCACGCATGTGAATTGGCGTGAAAACCGCGCGAGCGCGCAGGCCGTCGCGGCGCGTGCGCGGCAAGCCGGCGTCGATGACGATCCGAGGCATTGCTGCTACTCTTGGCGAATCCCCGCGCGGGGACCGCGGCGCCGGGCAAAGTCCCTGCACTGAACGGCCTGAACAGCATCGGAGCACGCATGGCAACCCAGACAGCCTATTCATCCAAAGCCCTTTCGCGCGCCGAACTCAACGCGCTGCCGGGCGTCACCGTCGTCGAATTCGGCACCGACTGGTGCGGTTACTGCCAGGGAGCACAGCCGTCGATCGTCAAGGCGCTGGCGCCGCATGCCGGCCTCCGGCATCTGAAAATCGAAGATGGTCCCGGACGGCCGCTCGGCCGCTCGTTCAAGGTCAAGCTGTGGCCGACGCTGGTGGTCATGCGTGACGGCGCTGAAGTCGCGCGCGTGGTTCGGCCAACCGGCGCCGCGGAAATCGAGCATGCCTTGACGTCGATCTGAAGCTGCGGGCAACGCGTGATGGTCGATCGAGTTTGAGTTCGCGTCCGCTTTTCTGATTCACGTATCTTCTGATTCACGCGCCGCTTCCCCGCATCGAAGCCGGAGCGCCTCAAGCGCTTCGCGCCGCCACACGAACCCCCTCGATTACCCATCATGCGACAGGCAATCCATCATCTGAGCATCAAGGCCCGCACGTGCGGTCTCACCGAGTTCACCGACGAAGCGCGCCGCTTTGTCTCCGGCACGGGCATCGACACCGGCCTGCTGACGCTGTTTTGCCGCCATACGTCAGCGTCGCTGCTGATTCAGGAGAATGCCGACCCCTCGGTGCAGCGCGATCTGGAACGCTATTTCGCGAGCCTCGCGCCCGAGGATGCCGAGCGTTACGAACACGACGCCGAAGGCCTCGACGACATGCCGGCCCATCTGCGCACGGCGCTCACCCAGGTGCAGTTGTCGGTGCCGGTCGAGCATGGGCGCATGGTGCTCGGCACATGGCAAGGGTTATATCTGTTCGAACATCGCCGGCAGACGCAGCATCGTGATGTCGTGCTGCATCTGATGGGTGAGTGAACACCGGGTGAACCGCCAACCGAAGCGATCGAATGCGATCTCTGGCAATTCGTGGCGCTCGCGACTCGCCGCGTGAAAGCCGGAACTCCGTGCTTCTAGATCGGCGCCCCACCAAACGCTTGTCGCTGCATCAGTGACACGAACGCCTGCGCGTCGCGCGCCGCCTGCACCACCGCCGCCATGCCGAAGAACTCATGCGTCGCGCCGCGATAGTTGCGGTGCTCGACCGCCACGCCCGCGCTGTGCAGTTTCTGCGCGAGCTTCTCGCCATCGGAGCGCAGCGGATCGATGCCCGCGGTCACGATCGCCGTCGGCGGCAGGCCCGACAGATTGGCGCTGACCACATCGATCAGCGGACTCGTCAGATCGCCCTCGCTGTTGATCACGTTATGCACGAACCACAGCATCATCGGCTTGTTCAGCGGCCTCGCGTTGCGATTCTCCTCGTAGGAGATCGACACGATGTTGTTGCTCGCCACCGGATAGATCAGCGCCTGATGAAGCGGCATGCGCGTGCCCGCTTCGCGCGCGCGGATCGACACGTTGATCGCCAGATTGCCGCCCGCGCTCTCGCCCATCACCGCGATCCTGTCCGGCTCGCCGCCGAGACTCGCCGCGTTGCCGACCAGCCAGCGCCACGCGGCGAACGCATCGTCATGCGCGGCCGGCAAGCGGTGCTCGGGCGCCTGGCGATAATGCGCGGACACGACGATGGCCTTGCTTTGCGCGGCCATCGCGCGCGGCGTGGCGTCGTAGGTATCGAGATCGCCGATCACCCAGCCGCCGCCGTGAAAATAGAGGATCACCGGAAACGGTCCCTCGCCTTGCGGCGTATACACGCGCGCCGGATTCGTGCCGGGCGCGCCGGGAATCTCGATGTCCGTCGTGCGCACCGCCTCCAGTTCCAGCGGCGGCCTCGCGCTATACGTAGGATCGCTCATCAGTTTGCGGACGGCGTCGGCGGGCGTGGGCTGCTGTCTTGCTTCATCGACCGAACACTCTTCGATCGGTTTCGGCTTCAGGCCCTTGAGCGCGTCGAGCACTGCTTTCATGTCGGGATCGGCGTGGCCCGTGGGGTCCAGCCCGACCATACCTTTGATGGTGTCGCCGAGTGTCATGGAAAAGCTCCTGAGGGATGAACGCACGATCCCATCGGAGGCTTTGAAGGCTGCGCTCGACGCCGTGCATGCGATCGATTTCAGCAAGCGCTATACCCGTCGACCCGTCGATACATGTCGCAGCGGTGCGGCAACGAGTGGTCCGTCAGACCCGGCACCCCGCAAGCAACGAGCAAAGGCGAAGAACGCCTCGCACCACGAGCAACGATCAGCCGCAACCGAGCGTCGTGCCACAGGTAAGCGTCTTCGCCGCGCCGCCGGTTTTACTGCCCCTTCGTGTCACTGCTGGCATTCGCGCCCGGCATGTTGGTCGAGTCGGTCGCCGGTTTGGTGGTCTTCGAATGCTTCATCTGATGCTTCTTCGAATGCGTGGTGCTGCCGGGCGCCTGCGTGTCGCCGCCCTCGCGCGTGGTGCCTGCCGTAGTGCCGCCGCTCGGGTCGTTGCCCGCCGGGCCGCCGCCACCGCCGCCTGCCTGGGCCATCGCGAGAGAGGAAGCGGCGAGCATCGTCGAAACGAGCAGTGCGTGTCTGATCTTCATGACTGTTCTCCTGTGCGGAAAGTAAGTGGGCCGCGCCGGTTGCGCCAACCGGATACGCAGACCTCGCCTGCTTTTCAGCAAGGGCTATGCCGCAAGTCATGAGTCGTTTCGAACCTGCCGCGAGCGGCGCGGCGCGCGCGGGGGCTTACGGTTCGCAAGCCACCAGCGCGTGCAGTTCGTCGATATTGAACGGCTTGGCGAGAATCGCCACGCCAAGGCGGCGTGCGCGTTCGAGTTCGTCGGCGTAGCCGGTCATCAGCGCGATCTTCTGCGACGGCCACGCGCTGCGGACTTTTTCCGCGAGATCGATGCCGTTCAGTTTGCCCGGCATCTGGATATCGGAGAGCACGAGTTCGAAGCGCGCACCGCCGCTCAGCACATCGAGCGCCTGGTCGGCGGTCGGCTCATGGCGCACCTCGCAGCCGAAGGTCTCCAGCACCGCCGTCACGCCGGCCGCCACGTCTTCGTTGTCTTCCACCAGCAACACGACGCCGGACGGCGTCTGCGCCGGCTGCTGCAGCAGCTCGTCCGCCGTCGCCTTGCGCTCGCGATGACGCGGCAGATAAAGCCGGACCGTGGTGCCGCTGCCCGGCACGCTGTCGATCTTCGCGGTGCCGCCCGCCTGCTCGCACATCGAGAGCACCTGCGCGAGACCGAGCCCGGTGCCCGAACCGTGCAGCTTGGTGGTGAAAAGCGGCTCGAATGCGCGGCGCACGACGGCTTCGGGCATGCCCTCGCCGTCGTCGGAACAGGCGATCAGCACGTATTCGCCATCGGGCAGCAAGGTATCGCTGCCGACCAGCCGGTTGTTCTGGCAACGAATCACGAAGCGGCCGCCGCGCGGCATCGCATCTCGCGCGTTGACGGCCAGGTTCACGATCGCGAATTCGAGGTCGGTCGGATCGGCCAGCACCGGCCACACGTTATCGACCATCTTCAGCGCGAACTCGACGGTGTCGCCGAGCGCCGCGTCGATCAGCGGCGCAGCGGCAGGCAGCCAGCGCGCGAGGTCGACCGCCTCCTGTTTGAGCGGCTGCTTGCGCGCGACGCTCAGCAGGCGCCGCGTCAGCGCTTCGGCGGTGGTGGTGGCGCGCTCCACCGCGAGCACCTCTTTTTCGAGGTTGTTGTAGTGTTTGAGCCGCGCAAGCTCCGTGTTCGCGGAGACCACCATCAGCAGGTTGTTGAAGTCGTGCGCGACGTTGGCGACCAGATTGCCGAGCGCACCCATGCGTTGCAGTTGACGGCTCGACGCCTCGGCGGACAGGCGCATCGCCACTTCGCCTTGCCAACGTTCCCACGCGCGGCGCTCGCCGGCGAGTTGCCGCAGCGAATGGAACACCAGCAGCCAGATCGCGAGGCAAGGCACGGCCGTCAGCGCTGCGATCAGCGCGAAATGCCGGCGCCAGGCGCTCGCGATCGACGAGGTTGCATAAGCGCTCACCACATAGAGCGGATAGTCGCCCACGCGGCGAAACGCGAGCAGCCGCTCGACGCCATCCACGGTCGAAGTCAAACGGACGTGTCCGAACAGCTGCTTGTCGCGCAGCGCCGCGGTGAACGCGCTGCGCGAGGTCGGCTTCGCGCCCGCCGGCCACGGTGGATAGCGCACCAGCAGACTGCCGTCCTGGCGATACAGAGCCAGCACGAGCGACGGATCGCCCTCGGTCAGTTCGCGATAGAAGCGCGAGAAGTACTCGTTGCGCAGCGCCACCGACACCGCGCCGATGAACTGCCCGTCCGCGCCCGAGCGGCCGATCATCGTGGTGAACACATTAGTCTTCGACAACGGACCGAACATCGGCATCGAGAAATACGGCTGCGGACGCATCGCTCTCGCGGCCATGAAGTCTTCGCGCTGACTGATCGACATCGCCGGCGCCGGATACGCGAGGCTCGACACCAGCAGGTCGCCCTGCGCGCCGAGCAGATAGATCGACGACACCTGCGGAAAGTCGCTGCCGACTTCGCGCAGGCGTTCGTGCAATTCGGCTTCGCGCGCACGGATCTGCGCGTCGTCCGCGCTGCCCAGCAATTCGACGACACGCGAAGCCATCTGCCGGTTCAGGTCCATCACCTTGACGGCCTGCTCTTCGGTCACGCGCGCGAGCCGGTCGATCATATCGTTCGAATCGGCAACGCGGCGCTGGTAGTCGAAGTAGCCGTAACCCACGAGGCAGGCAAGCGGAAACACAATCGAAACGGCTAGCACGATCAGCAGCATGCGCCGCGTCGCCGCGAAATTGCGTGACGGCATCGGGAAATCGACTGCAACACGTTCCACACGCTGCACGGCACGATCTCCATGAAAATTTGAAAACAGTCAGAAAACATCATGCCCATGCGCGTCGTACAGGCGGTTTTGCACGCGCTGGACCGCGCACGTGCTCGAGCGCTATGTCCCCTTGTCTGGAATTTACAGCACTTCCACGGTTCTTCCAAAGCGTGTTGAAGGCGCAGCCGGCGTCGTTGCATGAGCGCCCCGCAGGCACATGGATTGCTGAACCGCATGCATCCCACGCATTCGAGGGTCTATTGCGGCACGGCGGGGCAACTCGCCCACCTTCGCCCCGCATGCAGACACTCGATGCCAGCACGTGGGCCCAACCCGTTGCGCGAGAGACCGACCATGTCCACGACTGCCCGCCATGTCGCCCAGTTATCGCAATTGCGCGCGGACCACGCCGAGCGCGTCGTGGTGGATGGCGAGGCCATCCTGCTGGTGCGCGACGGCGACACGGTTCACGCGTACGCCGCCGATTGCCCGCACGCGGGCGGCCCGCTCGAAGAAGGCGCGCTTTGCAACGGGCGGATCATCTGTCCGTGGCACAAGGCGAGCTTCGACGCGGCCACCGGCAGCTTGCTCGAACCGCCCGCGCTCGTCGCGCTCGATCGTTATCCGGTCGCGGTGAGCGGCGACGACGTGATGGTCACGCCGCACAAACTCTCGCAACCGGTACGGCGCGCCGCCGCGCGCGAGCCGCATTACGTCGTGATCGGCGCGGGGGCGGCGGGAGCCGCAGCGTGCGCTGCATTGCGCGAATGCGGCTTCGACGGCCGCATTACGCTGATCGGCGACGAGTCGCATGCGCCCTACGATCGCACCGTGCTGAGCAAGTTCGTACCTTCTTCCGAGATGGCGCCCGCCGATGTACCGCCGCTTCTCGCACCCGACTGGCTGGAGCAGCACGGCATCGAACGGATCGTCGCCAGGGTTGCGCGGCTCGACGTGCCGGGGCGCATGATCCACTTCGAAACCGGCGGATCGCTCGCCTACGACACCGCATTGCTCGCCACCGGCAGCGTACCGACGCTGCCTGCGATTCCCGGTTGTGAACTGGGCGGCGTGCACGTGCTGCGCAATCTCGACGACGCCGCCGCATTGATCGACGCGCTCGGCGACGACGCGCAACCCACCCAGGTGGCGATCCTCGGCAGTAGTTTCATCGGCCTCGAGACGGCGTCCGCGCTGCGCAAGCGCGGCACGCAAGTCACCGTGATTTCGCCCGACAAGGTGCCGTTCGCGAAACAGTTCGGCGAGCGCGCGGGCGCGATGTTCCGCGCATTGCACGAAAACAATGGCGTGGTGTTTCATCTGGACGCGAAGGTCGTGTCGCTCGAAGGCGATGAAGGCAATGTGCATCAGGTGATGCTCGAAAGCGGCGAGCACGTCGCCGCCGACGTGGTGTTGCTGGGGACAGGCGTCTCACCAGCCACCGGCTTTGTCGAAGGCTTGCCGTTGCAGAAGGATGGCGGCGTGATCGTCAACGCGGGCATGCAGGCCGCGCCGGGTCTCTATGCGGCAGGCGATATCGCGGTCTTTTCGTTGCACGAGAATCAGGAGCCGTTGCGTGTCGAACACTGGCGCGTCGCGCAACAGCATGCGCGGATCGCCGCCAGGAACATGTGCGGCGCGCGCAAGCGCTATACCGGCGTGCCCTATTTCTGGACCTATCACTACGGCAAGCGCTTCGAATATCTTGGCCATGCGAACGAGTGGGATGAAATCCTCGTCGATGGCGAACTGGAGCATCAGCAATTCGTCGCGTTGTATCTGAAAGACGGCAAGCTGGCCGCCGTGCTCGCGTGCGAACGTGAAGCGCTCACCGCGCGTTTGATCGACGCGATGGGGCAGGAGCTGTCGCGTGACGCAGCGCTCGCGATGATCGCGGCGGAGCACCGGTCGCGCGTCGATGACCGCGATGCCGCGCCACTTGCGGCATCGGATTGATTACCTGAAGGAGAAGCCGCTATGACAGCACATAAGGAAAAGCACCCGCACGCCGACAAGAGCGAAAAGCAGATCGACAAGGAGGTCGAGGACAGCTTTCCCGCCAGCGATCCGCCGTCCACCGGCGGCACCACCAGGATCGTTCCCGACAAGGAGGCGGCTGCGAAGGACAAGTCGTCGGGTGGCAAACCAGCGCGCCATTGAAGCGTTGCGCGTCGGACTCGACGTAGCGCGTCGTCACTGCCCGCCGCCCTTGCGTCGGCGGGCATTTTTTTGCGCTTATGCATGTGCGGTTTGATTTACCCATGTCCAGGCCGGGCGCGGCGAGCGCACCAGGCCGTCAACCGTCTGCCATCACCACCTCCTCTTCCACCACCTTCGCCGCATCGATCCGCCGGCAAGCCGCCAGCACTTCCTGCAACGATGTCGCATAACTCGCCGCGCCTATCGCGCTCTGCAGATCGGCGCTCCACTTCTCCGTGTCCTCTGCCGCCCACAAGCCGACCACGATCGACGCCTTCGGCAAGCGCGCGCGAATGCGCCTGACCAGATAGCGCAAATGCGAAGGAATGCCATCGATCTGCAAATAGAAAATGCAGACGATCCCCACATCGTCCGCGTCGAGCGTGTCGATCGACGCACGCGATGCGGCCTCGTGCGGCAGCGAGCGGGCCGCAAACCCATGCTTGCCCAGCAACTGCAACAGGATCGTCGTTGCCAGCGAATCGAGCGGCCCGCGTCCGGGAATGCATAAGACGCGGCTATTGACGGCGTGAAATGCCGCGGGAGGCTCGTTCGCGGCGCCGCTGTCCGGCATCGTTCGCGCCGTCCCCACCGGGGCAAGCGTGCGCTGCAGTTCGAGCTTCGGCTGCGCCTCCATATCCGAGGGCGCCATCGGCCCCACCGCGCTCCAGTTGTCCTCCACCGCGAGCGGCACCGGCTCGCGGTCCTCGTAGCCGTCCAGACCGTCGACCAGATCGTTGATCGTCGCTTCGATCCGCGCCAATTGCGGTGCTGTGACGCTGCCGCGCATCACGTCGTTCGCCGCGAGCTGCAGGCCCTTGATCGCCACGTCGTCGTAATACGACGACAACGAGCAGTCGCGCAACAACGCCTCGGCTTGCTCGACCGCTTCGTCCGGGTCGCCGGCCAGCGCCCGTTGGTAGAAGTTTTCGACGGGCGTGAGCGCCGGCTGGTCGCCGAGCAATACGTCGAGAAACTCCAGGCGCCGGACATGCCGGCCGAGCACGAGCAGACACAAGGTCAACGGCGTCGACAGGATCAGCCCTATTGGCCCCCAGATCCAGCTCCAGAAAATCGCCGCCACCACCACCGAAAACGGCGAGAGTCCCGTGCTGCGTCCGTAGAGCAGCGGCTCGACCACCTGCCCCACCAGCAACTCCACCGTGACGAACAACGCCAGCGACCAGATTGCCATCGCCCAGCCAGGACTCACGGCGGCGGCGAGTGCGGTCGCGAGCGTGGCCGAAATCCAGATGCCGACGTACGGCACGAGCCGCAACAACGCAGCGAGAATGCCCCACAGAATCGGACTCGGCACGCCGATCAGAAACAGCCCGCTGCCGATCACGAGGCCCACGCCCGCGTTCAGCCCGAGTTGCGACACGAAGTACCGGCTCAGGCGCCGCGCGGCCTCGTCCATTACCGTGGTCGTGCGGTGCAGGTCGCGCGAGCCGAACAGACGGATCGCGCGATCGCGCAGATCATCGCGTTGCAGCAGGATGACCACCATCACGACGAATACGATGAACGCGGTTTCGAGCGGACTGATGGCCGGCGACAGCACGCGCCGTGCGAGTTCGAATGGGGTCGGCACCGGCTCACGCACTTCGACGGGCACGGCGGCCGGTGCATGAGCGCCGGAGGCGGCCACCGCGCCGCGCGGCGCAGCGGCCTGCGGCGGCTCGACGGTCGCGCGCTGCAAAGCCTGACCGGCCGCGCCGGCGATACGGTCCAGCTTGCCGATCGTCACGCTATGCACCGTTTCCATCTTGCGTTCGATGGTGGCCTGATAGCGCGGCATGCCGGCGGCCAGATCGGTCAATTGCGTGGCGATCACGGCGGCGAGCATCGCGATGACCGACACCGACATGACGACGGCCGCAAACACGGACGCGACATGCCCGAGCTTCAACCGGGCCAGTGAATCGACGAGAGGCGCCACGAGAAAGCTGAGCAGAATCGCGAGCGTGATCGGAATCAGCACGGCGCTCGCGAAGTACAGGCACGCGACCACGGTGACGCCGACACCGAGCGCGACCAGTCCGTCGATGCCGAATGCGGCGGCCGGCGCCTGAATGCGCGTGGCGGGTCTTGCGCCGCGCGGGTCGGGTATGTCCTTCATGTCGCGGATCTGTCCGGTTGCGTGGGATCGTCGATAAGGTCAGGAGTTCTCAAACGCACGCCGATGGCTTCGCGGCGTGCAGGGCGCGGGAGCATCGGCGTGACGATTCACTACTGCACTTCGGCGCTTCGTCGGCTGGTTCAATGCCGGTCGTTTCGTGTTTCATGACTTGCGCGCAATACCTGAAGCGAGCACGTAGCGCTGTTACCGCTTACCTCCCCACGTCCAGTTTTACGCGCCGCATCGTCCCGCTGTCCCGCCCGTCAGATGCCTTAGCGTGCGGGGTCTTCGGCAATGGGCCCGCTTTCGATCGGCGGCGCTTCCTTCTCTATCTCGGCGCGTGCCTGAGCCCAATACTCGTCGGGCGTGCCCTTGGGGTCCGTAGCCTGTTGCCACAGATAGTAGGCGCGCGTGCGAATCTGTTCCTCTTGAGCGGTTGTTTCGTGTTCCATTTGATCACCCCTGGTTAGACCTCGCGAAGACCGACATCGGCTGTGCCGCGCGCTCGTCGCCGTGGCAATTCGCGCGCAGTCATCAGCGATCGAGCAAGCGCTATACCTGGCAGTAGCGGGCTATACCTGGCTACGCCGGGCTATTGCGGCAGCGCGTGCTCGAAGCCGGCGCTTCGTAAAAGGTCATCAGGAACTGGCAGGCGATTCGCCTTCATCTGACGTCAGTTGCTCTTCAAGCCGGTCGAACACGCGCTGCGTCGCACGGCTCGGCGCTTCGAGCGCGAACAGCAGGAGCGAGCGCCCTGTCACCTGGTACGCGTCGCCCGCGCTGAACTGCGGCAACTCGGCGCGCACCGGCATATTGGTGTCGAGCAGGCACGTCCAGTTCGCCCCCTCGGGCACGTCGGGGAGCGTGAAATTCACCACGTCGTGATGCGCGTTCAGCACCAGCAGCAGGGTCGCATCGGACGCGAGGCGGCGAATGCCGCTCGCCTGCGCGCGTCCGTCGATCACAAGCCCGAAGCAGCGCATCGACGGATCGTCCCATTGTTCGGGCGAGATATCCGTGCCGTCGGGCGAGAGCCAGCGTGCGTCCGTCACGTCCAGCGCTTCGTTGTATTCGCCGATCAGAAAGCGCCCGCGCCGCAATACCGGCAGACGGTGACGCAACGTGGTGAGGTTCCTGACGAACTCGGTGAGTGCGCGGCCGTCGTCGTCGATCGCTTCCCAGTCGACCCAGCTGATCTCGTTGTCCTGGCAATACGCATTGTTGTTACCGCGCTGCGTGCGGCCGAATTCGTCGCCCGCGAGCAGCATCGGCGTGCCTTGCGACAGCAGCAGCGTGGCCAGCAGATTGCGCTTTTGCCGCTCGCGTTGCTGGCGAATCTCGGGGTCGTCGGTCGGCCCTTCCACGCCCATGTTCCAGGACTTGTTGTCGGAGTGGCCGTCGTTGTTGTCCTCGCCGTTGGCTTCGTTATGCTTGTCGTTGTACGAGACGAGGTCGTTCAGCGTGAAGCCGTCGTGCGCGGTGATGAAGTTCACGCTCGCCCACGGACGCCGTCCGCGGTGATTGAACTTGTCGCCCGACGCGGTCAGGCGCGTGGCGAGATCGGCGACCTTGCCTTCGTCGCCCTTCCAGTATTCACGCACCGTGTCGCGAAAGCGGTCGTTCCATTCGGCCCAGCCCGGCGGAAAACCGCCCACCTGATAGCCGCCCGGGCCGCAATCCCATGGCTCGGCAATCAGCCGCACGCTGGAGAGCACCGGGTCCTGCCGGCAACTGTCGAGAAAACCGCCGCCTTCGTCGAAGCCGTGCGTCTCGCGGCCCAGAATCGTCGCGAGGTCGAAACGGAAACCGTCGACCTTCATTTCCGTGACCCAGTAGCGCAGGCTGTCGGTCACCATTTGCAGCACGCGGGGATGCGACAGGTTCAGCGTGTTCCCCGTACCCGTGTCGTTGATGTAGTAGCGCGGCTCGTCAGGCATAAGCCGATAGTACGAGGCATTGTCGATGCCCTTGAACGAAATTGTCGGACCACGTTCGTTGCCTTCGGCAGTGTGGTTGTACACGACGTCGAGAATGACTTCGAGATCCGCCTGATGAAAGCGGTCCACCATCTCCTTGAACTCGGCTACCGAATCCGACGACGACGCGAAGAAGCGCGGATCGGCCGCGAAGAAGCCGATCGTGTTGTAGCCCCAGTAGTTGGTGAGGCCTTTGTCGAGCAGATAGCTGTCGTTGACGAAAGTCTGGATCGGCATCAATTCGACCGACGTCACGCCAAGGTTGCGGATGTAGTCGAGCACGACCTGCTGCCCAAGTCCCGCGAAGGTGCCGCGCAGATTGTCGGGCACCTCCGGATGACGTTTCGTCAAACCGCGTACATGGGCTTCGTAAAAAATCACCCGCTCCCACGGCAACGCGTTGCGCTCAGGATGGCTCCACGAAAAATTGGCATCGACCACTTTGCATTTCGGCACGAAGGGCGCGCTGTCGCGTTCATCGAACGACAGATCGCCCTCCTCCGAATCGAGCGTATAGCCGAATATTTCAGGCGCCCATTTGAGTTCGCCGATGTGCGCTTTCGCGTACGGGTCGAGCAGCAGTTTGTTCGGATTGAAACGATGACCGTTTTCCGGCTCGTACGGACCATGGACGCGATAACCGTAGACCGCACCCGGTTTGAGATTCGGCACGAACACGTGCCAGACCTCGTCGGTGTATTCCGGCAGTTCGATGCGTTCTATTTCGTTCTCGCCGGTTTCATCGAACAGACACAATTCGACTCGCGTGGCGTGTGCCGAGAACAGCGCGAAGTTGACGCCGCTTCCGTTCCATGTCGCGCCAAGCGGAAAAGGCGTGCCTTCCGAGATGCGCGTTGAGTAGCTGGCCTGGGTTGACATAGGGGTTCCTGTGGAAGCAAGGGCGCTTGCGCGCGTCTTCTAGTGTAGGCAGTGGATCGGGCATGCAGGGGGTTCCGCTCGAGCGGCGCCCGGTCATGATCTGTCTGCCGTCGAACAATCGGCCCGCTGGTTTAGCAAAATCCGGACCTGAGGCGACCCATGCCCATGTCGTGACGGTGCGGCGGCATGATCGTCAAGATCGCGGCACAACTCTTGCAGCCTGCAAGCTGAAAGCTGACCGAACTCGTGCGCTGATCCCCGGACTCGCAATGGGTATGCGCCACCGTGTCAGACACAACAGGGAGAACATCATGCGCAACATGCCGGTCAAACCGTCCATCGCAACCGCCCTGCTTCTTGCCGCGCTGGGGTCATACGGCAACGCATATGCACAGGGCGCCCCTCAGGCGATCACGGAAAAACGCACGGACGTGGTTCAGCTCGCGAGCGGTTATCGTGCGTCGAAGCTCAGCGGCGCTGACGTGTACAACCGGAACAAGGACGCAATCGGCACACTCGACGATCTGATCGTCTCGCCCGGTGGCGATCGCGGCACGTATGCGATCCTGTCCGTGGGCGGTTTTCTCGGCATGGGCAAACACCTCGTCGCCGTGCCGTTCAACGATCTGCAAATCGATAACCGCCGCGTCGTCTTACCGGATGCGACCAGGAAGTCGCTCGCCGCGCTGCCGGAGTTCAAGTACGCCCCGGATTGAGCGCGTTACGTGGCCGGGCCGGGAAAGCTTCGGGTTTTCGCGGACGAAAGCCTGATGTTTAATTCACCGGTCCCGTTATATCCAACGGTGACTATCGGCAGGTTGTGCAGACAAGTAGGGAATGGTGTGAGGAAGGAGCTTTCCGGTTCGGAAGTTGCAGGCGGGAGTTGAAAAAAATAGCGGGCATGTATGCCCATTCCGTTGACTTCACGCACATCAGGCGAGGCGTTGAAGGGGCGGGTTCACTGCCGCGCTTCACTGCCGCGCTTCACTGCCGCGCTTCACTGCCGGGGTTCACTGCCGGGGTCTACTGCATTAAGCACTTGTGCCACTGCCCCGCAAGCGTCACGGCGGCCCGGCAACATGCAACGCGGCCGCCGATTCGAGCACACGCAACAGGCGCTCGGGCGTCAACGGCTTGGCGCAGTGCGCATCGAAACCGGCGGCCCTGGCACGCGCGCGGTCATCCCTCGAAGCGAAAGCCGTGCAGGCGATCAGCAGCATATGGGACGTCGCCGCATGAGCCCGCAGACGACGCGCCAATTCGAGCCCGTCCAGCCCCGGCATCTTGATGTCCAGCACCACGGCGAACGGTTGCCACTCGCAGGCCATGTCGCAGACGGCAAACGGATCGTCGAGCGCACGGCATTCGAATCCATCGGTGGTGAGCAGCATCTGCAATGCGTCCGCCGCTTCACGATAGTCGTCCACCACCAGCACCCGACGATGCGAGGCCATCGCATACTGGATAGCCCGCCACACTACGACATCGTCGTTTTCGTCCATTCTGTCGTCGACCATCATCCTGTTCTCCCTGGCTTTTTCGTGTGCCACCGATGAGCACGTCGGAACGCCAGCGCAAGATCCGCTCCCACGGCGCGAAGAAACCGCATCGCTTGCCACGCGAGAGCCGCGATCGATGTCGCGCTGTCGTCAAAGCGCCGCTGGAGGCGGCCTGGCGCCCGTCATCGCTCATGATGCCTGGCAGCGCTTGACAATTCGATCAGGCCCATCCGACACGAGCGCGCGGAGATCTCACGTGCGCGCCGTCGATACAGCGCACTTCTCTCGTGCATGCCGCCCTTGGCGCGTGCATCACACGACACTTCTTCGGCCGTTTGATTTATTCGGCTGAATGCGACGCTGCAGCCTTGACGAAAAATCGCTGCGCGCTTGTCACTCGCAGCGGCAGCGTCGGCATACACACAGAATAAGCGAGGAAGCGCGCCGAAAAAGCGGCAACGTTTTAGGGGTTTGCGCTCAGCGGGTTATCCCGCACGATCGTCGATGAAGCCTTTGAGCATGCTCAACGTATCGGCATCGTCGATCTGTTTATCGGTACGCCAGCGCAGCATGCGTGGAAAACGTACCGCCACGCCGGACTTGTGGCGCGAACTTGCCTGAATGCCTTCAAAGCCGATTTCAAACACGAGCGTAGGCGTCACGCTACGCACCGGACCGAACTTTTTGATGGTGGTTTTACGGACAATGGCATCGACCTTGCGCATCTCTTCGTCGTTGAGACCCGAGTAGGCCTTGGCGAATGGCACGAGAGTGCGCACGCCATTCGCTTCGTCCCACACCGCGAACGTGAAGTCGGTGTAAAGACTCGCACGGCGGCCATGACCGCGTTGCGCATAAACCAGCACCGCATCCACCGCATAGGGATCGATTTTCCATTTCCACCATGTGCCCGATGCCTTGGTGCGGCCCACGCCGTACATCGACTCGCGCTCCTTCACCATCAGCCCTTCAACGCCGCGCGCGCGGCTCTCTTCACGCAACGCCGCGAGCGTCTGCCAATCCGGCGCGCTGACGAGCGGCGACACCCGCAACAGATCGCGCGCGAGCGTGCCGTCGACGGTAGCGGCCAATGCATCGAGCCGTGCACGCCGGTCGGCGAGCGGGGTCATGCGCAAGTCCTCGCCTTGCGCTTCGAGCAGATCGTAAGCGAGCAACGTGGCGGGTGAATCGGCGAGGATTTTTTTCGTCAATGTTTTGCGGGCGATGCGCGGTTGCAGACGCGCGAACGGCAGTGGCGCGATGGCGCCCGGCTCCCACGCGAGAATTTCGCCGTCGATCACATAACCGTCCGGCAATGCTTCCCCCAAAGCCGCCACTTCGGGAAAGCGATCGGTGATCAGATCCTCGCCGCGCGACCACAACCAGACACGCCCACCGCGTTTGACGAGTTGCGCGCGAATGCCGTCCCACTTCCATTCGATCAACCACCGCGATGGATCGCCGAGTGTCGCCGGAGCGGCCTGCAACGGATGCGCGAGAAAGAACGGATACGGCAAGCCGAGATCGCTGTCACGCTGCGCGAGTGCAGGCTCGCCGGATTGCGCGTCGTGCCGATCGCCACTACCCGCTTCCGGCGCGATCAGCCGCAGATAGCGCGCCGCGTCGGGTTTCTGCTGCGAATCGGTCCACCCGACCATGCGTTGCGCGATCCGTTTGTGATCGACGCCCGCCACTTCCGCAAGCGCCCTGACCACCAGTTGCCGTGCGACGCCGACCCGGAATCCGCCGCCGATCAGTTTGGTCAGCAAAAAGCGGCCGCCCCAATCGAGTTCGTCCCAATAGCAGAGCAAGCGCGTGCGCAGCTCTTCCGGCGCGACGCCCCGCAGGGTCAGCACGCGCTGCTCGATCCATTGCGTGAGGCCCAGCTCCGACGTACGTTGCGCGGGCGGCAAGATATGCGCGATGGTCTCCGCCAGGTCGCCCACCGCGTGATACGACTCCTCGAACAACCATGGCGGCAAGCCGGCGCGCTCGCGGGCAATCTCGCTCAGAAGGCGCGTGGGTACCGATTGACGCGGCTTGCCGCCCGCGAGGAAATACGACGCCCACGCGGCGTCTTCCGGTTCGGCCACGGCGAAGTAGTTGGTCAGCGCTTCGAGTTTGTCATGCGTGGACGTGGTGGCATCGAGCGCGGTATAGAGGGCGGCGAAGCGTTTCATGGGCTGCGCGCCGCAGCGGTTTCGTCAGCGCCCGCGGCGTCGGCCTCGACGCTGTCGTCGCCGTATTGCGTGTCGAACGCGCCCGCTTCGAGGCCCTGCTCGCGCAACCATCGCACCATCGGCTCGACCGAACCATGCGTGACGATCACGCGTGGCGCGCCGCTCGCTTGAATCGCCGTTTGCAGGCTCGGCCAGTCCGCATGATCCGACAGCACGAAACCGCGATCGACGCCGCGTCTGCGGCGCGCGCCGCGCAGGCGCATCCAGCCCGACGCGAACGCGTCGCTATAGTCGCCGAAGCGTTTGAGCCACGCGCTGCCTTGCGCCGAAGGCGGCGCCACGATCAACGCCTGCCTGAACACCGCCTTGTCTTTGGCGGGTATCTCACCGACCAGGCCGACCGGCGGCAAGCGCACACCGGCCGCGCGATACGCGCGATTGAGCGGTTCCACCGCGCCATGGCAGAAGATCGGGCCGATTGCCGCATCGACGCTCGCCAGCACGCGCTGCGCCTTGCCGAACGAATAGCAGAACAGCACCGACGCGCGTCCTTCGGACGCATTGTGACGCCACCATGAATCGACGCCGTCGAACACGGTCTGCGGCGCGTCCCATCGATAGATCGGCAAGCCGAAGGTCGATTCGGTGATGAAGGTATCGCAACGCACGGGTTCGAACGCGTCGCAGGTCGGATCGGCGTCGAGCTTGTAATCGCCCGATGCGACCCACACGCGCCCCGCGTGTTCGATTCGTACTTGCGACGAGCCGAGCACATGCCCGGCCGGATGCAGCGACACGCGCGCGCCGCCGATCGCGAGCGCCTCGCCATACGCGAGCGTCTGCAGCGAGATGCCGGGCAAACGCGACAGCAGCACGTTCGCCCCCGCTTGCGAAGCGAGGTAATGCCGATGCCCGAAATGCGCGTGATCGGAGTGCGCATGCGTGATCACCGCGCGCTCGACCGGCCGCCACGGATCGATATAGAAATCGCCGGCCTCGCAATAGAGCCCCTCCGGCCGCGCGACGACGAGGTCCGTTTTGCTCAACCCGAGGTTCGATTGATATTCCGGCAGGTTCATCGAGGAGTTCCTGAAGTCCGGCGAGTGGCGGGCCGGTCGCTTGCTGATGTAAAGCGCCATGAGCGCCATCGTGCGCGTCGACTCGGATTGGCTCACGTTGGCCCGAACACCAAGCAAACTGCATTCCTGACACGCGCCCGACGCGCGCATGGTTTGCGTTGCGTGCCTGCTTACGGTATATAGAGCAAGCAGGCGCGTCGATACTGGCTGCCAGCCGGCAGAGCCCGACTCGCACCGCGAGGCCCCATGCGCATCATCCTCGACCCGCACGCGCTGTATATCGCGAAACACCCCGGCCGCTTCGTCCTGCAAACGCTCAAGGCATTCCGGGCGAACCAGGGTTTGCTGCTCGCGGGCGCGGTCGCGTATTACGCATTGCTGTCGATCGTACCGCTGCTGATCCTGATCGTCATCGCGCTGTCACGGGTGGTACCGCAACACCTGCTGCTGGCGTCGCTCGCCCATCTGCTTCGATGGCTGGTGCCCGGGCAGTCGAATGCGCTGGTGCAGGAACTCGCCAATTTCCTCGACCATCGCGCGGTGATCGGCTGGGTGCTGTTGCTGACCATGATCTTCTTCAGCTCGCTCGCCTTCACCGTCCTCGAAAACGCGATGTCGCTGATCTTCGTCCACCGCGTCGTGATCCGGCGCAGGCACTTCCTGATCTCGGCGCTGCTGCCGTACTGCTACATCCTGTTTCTCGGCATCGGGCTGCTGATCGTCACGTGCGTGTCGAGCGCGCTGGAAACGCTCGGCGCCGAGGGCGTCGAATTGTTCGGCCTGCATGTCTCGTTGCAAGGACCATCGCGGGTGGCGCTGTATCTGCTCGGACTCGCCGGCGAGATCTTCGTGCTGACGTCCATCTACCTGGTCATGCCGGTCGGGCGGCCTTCGGTCAAACATGCGCTGTTGGGCGGCGTGGTCGCGGCCCTGTTGTGGGAAATCACACGGCACGTGCTGGTGTGGTACTTCGCGACACTGTCTCAGGTCAGCGTGGTGTACGGGTCGCTGACCATGGCGATCGTGCTGCTGCTCAGCCTCGAATGGCTCGCTACGCTGCTGTTGTTCGGCGCTCAGGTGATTTCGCAATACGAACGATTCGGCCGCGAACCGCTTCAGGCGCTGCAGCCGAAAATCGAAACCGGTTGAATCCGCGCCCACCAACCCGGCACACTGCATGCAGAGCGGCGCGAAACGTATCCCGCACGCCTCTCGCACTGGGTCTGACGGCGAGACTGCGGTAACATCCATGGATGCGGGCCCGGCGCCGTCGCGGGCTCCTTCGCCGCGTCATTCCCCGCAGACCTCAGGACTCGACAATGAGCATCATCCAGCGCAACAACGTACATATTTCGGGTCACGGCAAACGGATCATGGTGCTCGCACATGGCTTCGGCTGCGATCAGACCATGTGGCGATACCTCGCGCCGTTGTTTCATGACGACTACCGGACCGTGCTGTTCGATCACGTCGGCAGCGGCTCGTCGGATCTCGCCGCTTACGACGTCGACAAATACGATTCGCTCGATGGCTACGCCGACGACCTGATCGGCATCATCCGAGAAGTGGCCGACGAGCCGGTCGTATTCGTCGGCCATTCCGTGAGCGCGATGATCGGCCTCGTTGCGAGTCTCAAGGCGCCGCAGCTCTTCGCCGCACATGTGATGGTCGGCCCGTCGCCCTGCTATGTGAACGACGGCGACTACATCGGCGGCTTCACGCGCGACGATATCGAAGACCTGCTGCACACCCTCGAGAGCAACTACCTCGGCTGGTCGAGCACGATGGCGCCGGCTATCATGGGTACGCCGGAGCAACCGGAACTCGGCATCGAACTGACCAACAGTTTCTGCCGCACCGACCCGGAAATCGCACGGCAATTCGCACGCGTCACGTTTCTGTCCGATCACCGCGCGCTGCTCGCGCGCAGCACCGCGCCCACGCTGATCCTGCAATGCAGCGACGACATCATCGCGCCGCAGGCGGTCGGCGAATATATGCACCGGGTCATGCCGCGCAGCACGCTGCATGTGATCGACAATGTCGGCCACTGTCCGCACCTGAGTTCGCCCGGCGCCAGTTCGGCGGCCGTGAGCGCCTTTCTCGAGCCGCTGAGCCTGTAACGCGATGCACAGCACGGACCACCTGCAGCCGTCAGCCGACACGCTCTACGAGCACGCCGCGTGCGGCCTGCTCGTGACCGACGCCAACGGCCGTATACAACGCGTCAACGCGACCTTCTGCGGCTGGCTCGGCTATGGCGCCACGGAGCTCGCGGGTGTGAAGCACATTCAGGATCTGCTGAGCGCGGGCGGCAAGGTGTTCTATCAGACCCATTGGGCGCCGCTGCTGCAAATGCAGGGTTCGGTGGCCGAGGTCAAGCTGAACATGATCCACCGCGACGGCCAGATGGTGCCGATGCTGCTCAACGCGGTGAGCCGCCGTCATGGCGAGACGAGCTACTTCGAAGTGGCGGTGCTGATCGTCGCGGATCGTCACAAGTACGAACAGGAACTGCTGCTCGCGCGGCGCAATGCCGAGGCGTCGGTGGCCGCGCATCAACTGGCGCAGAAAGCGTTGCGGGAAAGCCGCGACGTGCTCAGTCTCGCGATGCGCGGCGCGCGCATGGGTGCGTGGTCGCACGAGCCGAAGTCGGGCAAGTTCTGGTGGAGCCGCGAACTCGAAGCGCTCGCCGGTTACGCCGAAGGCCGCTTCGCGAACATGCCCGGCGGCTTTTTCGAACTGATTCACCCGGGCGACCTGGCCGGACTCAACGAAGCCGTCGACCATGCGGTAGCGAGTGCGGACGACTACGTCGCCGAATTCCGCTTCATGCATGCGAGCGGCGACTGGTGCTGGATGGAAGGCCGCGGGCGCGCCACCTACGACCGCAACGGCGAACCGCTGACGATCTACGGGCTCGGCCTCGACATCACCGAGCGCAAGGAAGCGCAAACCGTGCTGCTGCGCCAGGCCGCGATCTTCGAGCATCTGAGCGACGCGATCGTCATCACCGATCTGCGCGGCAACATCACCGACTTCAACGTCGGCGGCGAGCGCATGCTCGGTTATCGCATGCGCGAGATTCTCGGCAAGCCCATCGCCATCTTCCATCCGCCGGAAGACGCGCTGCGCATCCGCCGCGA
The DNA here is from genome assembly GCF_056279605.1 of Paraburkholderia sp. TE9906. Lineage (NCBI taxonomy): Bacteria > Pseudomonadati > Pseudomonadota > Betaproteobacteria > Burkholderiales > Burkholderiaceae > Paraburkholderia > Paraburkholderia sp. TE9906. The sequence goes on along the minus strand of NZ_JBWCCT010000005.1, from coordinate 233,551 downwards.
AGCGCTCGCCGCACTCTCCGCCGACGGCACATGGCGCGGCGAACTCACCTTCGTGCGGCGCGACGGCACGCGCGGCGTGTGCGACACCGTCGTCAAGCCGCTCGCGAACGCGCGCGGCGACATCTACGGCGCGGTCTGCGTGAGCCGTGACACCACCGAACGCCGGCGCGCCGAGCGGCAGCTACAGCGGCTCAATCTCGAACTCTCGAAGGCCGACCGCCGCAAGGACGAATTCCTCGCCACGCTCGCGCACGAACTGCGCAATCCGCTCGCGCCCATGCGCAACGTGCTCGAAATTCTGCGTCTGAAAGAATTCGCCGATCCGCAACTGAGCTGGTCGCGCGACGTGTTCGACCGGCAATTGCAGCACATGACGCATCTGGTCGACGATTTGCTGGAAGTGTCGCGCATCACGCAAGGCAAGCTCGAACTGCGCAAGCAGCGGCTCGAACTCGCGCGCGCGATGCAATCCGCGATGGAAGCGGCGCGCCCCACCGTGCAGGCTTCGTCGCACCACTTGAGCGTGACGCTGCCGCGCGAGCCGCTCTATCTCGATGCCGATCCCACCCGTCTTTCGCAAATGATCCTGAACCTGCTGAACAACGCGGCCAAATACACGCCGGCCGGCGGCAACATCTCGCTCGCGGCCGAGCGCGAGGGCAATGAAGCCGTCATCGTCGTGCGCGATTCCGGCATCGGCATTCCGCGCGAACACTTGAACAGCGTGTTCGAAATGTTCTCTCAACTGGCACCCGCACTGGATCGTTCACAGGGCGGTCTCGGCATTGGCCTCGCGCTGGTGCGCGGGCTGGCGGAGTTGCATGGCGGCACTGTCGCCGCATTCAGCGCCGGGCCGGGCACGGGCAGCGAGTTCATGATCAGGCTCCCGCTATCGGGCGGCGCGGCGGCGCCCACCGACCACCCCGCGCCCGACACTACCCACGCGGGCGGCATGCGTGTTGTGATCGTCGACGACAACGCCGATGCCGCCGACAGCCTCGCGATGGTGCTCGAACTCGAAGGTCACGAAGTGCGCACTGCGGGCGACGGCATCGCCGGTCTGGCGTTGATCGCCGAATTCGAGCCGCACGCGGTGATTCTCGACATCGGTTTGCCGCTTCTGAACGGTTATGAAGTGGCGCGGCGTGTGCGGCGCGATCACCATGAGGCCGGCATTCTGCTGATTGCCGTCACCGGCTGGGGGCAGCAGCAGGACAAGCAGACCGCGATCGACGCCGGCTTCGATCATCACTTCACGAAGCCGGTCGATCCGCGCGAATTGCAGCGCGTGTTGAGCCGGCAGCAGGTTTGACGGCGGCAGGTGTCCGCGGACATGACTGCTAAAATGGCGCGCTCATCGCCCGCCGTCACGTCATGCTCAACGACATCGCCGCAGTTTTCCCGTCATCGGCCGCCACGCGGCTGGCCGCGCCATTCGCCGCGCCGCGCACCGGCACTCTCGCCCATGCTTGACGAAGCCCGGATCACGCGAAAGCTGGCCGCTCGCGGCATCACGCCCGACGCTCGCCAGCGCGACGCGATTGCGGCACTCGTCTCATTAGCCGGCACTCAGCGAGCACGGCAAGCGAACGCCGGCGGCGCATCCGCACCGCAAGGCGTCTATTGCCATGGGCTGCCCGGACGCGGCAAGAGTCTCGTCGTCGATACGGCGTTCGAATTGGCGAACTGCCGCAAGCGGCGTCTGCATTTCCACGAATTTCTGCGTGAGATGAACCGGCGGCTCGTGAGCGAACCGCGCGGCGACGACCGCCTCGGCTCGGTATCGAGGCAATGGCTCGACGGCGTCGAGTTGCTGTGTTTCGACGAATTCCACGTGCACGATATCGCCGATGCGTTCCTGATGGGCCGCTTTCTCGATACCGCGATCGCCCAGGGCACGCGCATCGTGCTCACCTCGAACTACGCACCGGACGCGCTGCTGCCCGACCCCGAGTTTCACGAGCGTTTTCTGCCGACCATCGCACAGATCAAACGCTCTTTCACGGTGATTCATTTCGACGGCACGCGCGACTACCGCTTCGGTGGAGAAGAAGCCGAGGTGCCGCGTTTCTTCGCGCCACTCGACACGGCCAGCCAGCACGCGCTGCGGCACATTTTCACGCGCCACGAAGGCGATCGCAGTGTCGAACCGATCACGCTGAGCGCGGCGGGCCGGCCGCTCGCGGCACGCGCGGCGGGTGCGGCGCTGCTGTGGGCGGACTTCGACACTCTGTGCGTGGCAAGCCGCTCGCACCTCGACTATCTGGACCTCGCCGAGCAATGGCGCGGCCTGATTCTCGATAACCTGCACACCTCCCGGCTCACGCAAGCGCATACGCTGCAGCGGCTCGTCTGGCTGATCGATATCTTCTACGACCGCAAACGCACGCTGTTCATCGCCTCCGATCAGCCGCTCGCGGCGGCGCTCAGCGGACTCGAAGGCGCACATGATCTGTCGCGCACGCTGAGCCGGCTTGCGGAAATGCAGTCGCGCGCCTATCACAGCACACTCGAAGCGGGCGATCACGCCGCGGCGAAGGACGCGATCGGGTCCTGATGCGACAACACGGTTGATCGATATACCGTGGGAAAGCACCTCCCTTCCACCGCGTCGAAAGCCGTCCGCGTCGTGCCTGACGATGTATCCGAGGAGCGTTCGTGCAAATCTTGCACGTTGCCGGCCAATTCTGGGTGGCGATTCACGGGCCGCATGCGAGCGCAATCCGCCTGTTCATCGGCTCAAACGGAAAAACGACCCCGTGCGCGGCTCACGCGGGAATGCGCCCTGCTACCGCCGTTGCGGGCCCATTCTTCAGCGGATTGCCGTCCGCCCTTTTCGCCGCCATGATCAGAACAGCTTCCGTCGCCGTCGCGTTGTGCGCCGCGTGCCTCACTTCCGCGTGCGTGCACATCGGACCCTCCCGCCTCAAGGCCGACCAGGTCGACTACGCGCGCGCGCTCGGCGATGCGAAGAAACGCACGATACTCGCCGCCGTGATCGGCCTGCGTTACGGCGACGCGCCGGCCTTTCTGACCGTCAGCAACATCATCGCCGCGTATACCTTCGACACCACCGGCGGCGCCACCGCCAACGCCGGTTCCGGCAGCATGCCGAACTATGCGCTTGCATCCGGCAGCGTGTCCTATTCGAACCACCCGACCTTCACCTTCACGCCGACCACCGGCGAAGCGTTTGCGTCCGCGTATATCCGGCCACTCGCGCCGGCGCTGGTACTGCCGCTTGCCGAAGGCGGCATTCCGATCGATCTGCTGTTGCGCATCACCGCGCAATCGGTGGGCGGGCTGCAGAACGGCAATGCGCTCGGCGGCGAGAACAGCGCGGGCGCGCCGGGCTTCTTCGAATTGCTGCAGGCTCTGCGCCGTTTGCAACTGGCGGGCGAGCTGAACGTCGAGTCACGTCAGGCGGAAGGCAAGGACGGCCAGAGCGGTCCGATGGGCGTGTTCCTGGTGATGGGCGCGACCACCAGCGGCGAGTCGTCGCAAACCGCCGCGGACGTGGCGCGCGTGCGCAGGCTGCTGCGGCTGTCGTCGAATACGCGGACCTATCAGATCGTCTACGGGCCGTCGTCGACCTCGCAAAAGGGCGACCGCATTCCGATGGTGACGCGCTCGGTGCTCGGCATCCTGACCGATCTCGGCGCGCAGGTGCAGGTGCCGCTCGAGCGCATCAGCGACGGCTCGACCAAACCCACCGTCGGGTTGATCGGCGGCGAGACCCGGCCGACGATCATCATCCACTCCGGCAAGAACGCGCCCGACAATGCGTATGTGACGATCGCCTATGGGTCGTCGATGTATTGGGTCGAGCGCAACGACTTCGACTCGAAATATGCATTCACGGTCGTGCAGAATCTGATGGCTTTGGCGGAAGCCGATACGAGCAGCAAAGCGCCGGTGGTGACGATTCCGGCCAATTGACGGGCGCCGAATGGATCGCGCGTCACGAACCCCGAGCGTGTAATAAGGAAAATGCGGCGGCGGGCCGCTGCAAATAAAGAACCGGCGGTGGATGGTTGCCGCACCGCCGGTTCCTCTCGCCACTCATCCCGCCTCACGCACCTGCTCGCACGTTACGCCGAACCCCGCTTCGACTGAACCCGCGCAATCTGCTGCTTCGCCGCTTCATAGACCTTCTCCGGCGTGAAACCGAACTTCTTCTTCAGATCGGCAAGCGGCGCGGACGCGCCGAACGTATGCATCACCACCTGAGCGCCGAGCCGGCCGACATAGCGGTCCCAGCCAAGCGTGCCCGCCTGTTCGACGGCCACCCGCGCGTCCACGTCGGCGGGCAGCACCGACTCCTGATACGCCTCGTCCTGACGCTCGAACACATCCCACGACGGCATCGACACCACGCGCGCCGCGATGCCCTCGCCTTTGAGCTTCTCATACGCGTCGACACACAGCGACAGTTCGCTGCCCGTCGCAATCAGAATCACCTGCGGTTTCTGTCCGGCCGGCGCATCGGCGAGCACATAGGCGCCCTTGCGCACGCCGCTGGCAGCGGCATAGCGGCTGCGGTCGAGCGTCGGCAACGGCTGGCGCGACACGACGATGCACGCCGGCCGCTTCGCATCGGACAGCGCCACGCGCCATGCCTCGGCGACTTCGTTCGCATCGCCCGGACGCAGCACCGTCAACCCAGGCACACCGCGCAGCGAGGCCAGTTGTTCGATCGGCTGATGCGTCGGACCGTCTTCGCCGACGCCGATCGAATCATGCGTGAACACGTAAATGGCCGGCACTTCCATGATCGCCGAGAGCCGGATCGGCGGCTTCATGTAGTCGCTGAAAATCAGGAAGGTCGAGCCGTAGGGCCGCAGGTTCGACAACGCGAGCCCGTTCACCACCGCGCCCATCCCATGTTCGCGAATGCCGAAATGCAGATTGCGGCCGCCGTAGTTATCGGCTTCGAAACTGCCGGCGCCTTCGAATTTCAGATTCGTTTTGGTGGACGGCGAGAGATCGGCCGCGCCGCCGATCATCCAGGGAACGCGGGCGGCAATCGCATTGAGCACCTTGCCCGACGATTCGCGTGAGGCGACACCCTTCGGGTCCGCGTCGAAAGCCGGAATGTCGCTATCCCAACCTGCCGGCAATTCATGCGCTTCCATCTGCGCGAATTCGCGCGCGAGGTCCGGATACTTTTTCCTGTACGTGTCGTACTTCGCCTGCCATTCGGCGCGCGCCGCCTTGCCGCGCGCACCGATGCCCGCGGCAAAACGTTCGTGCACGCCATCAGGTACGTAGAAGAATTTGTCCTCGGGCCAGCCGTAGGCCTTCTTCGCGAGCGCGACTTCCTCGACGCCGAGCGCCTCGCCGTGCGCAGCCGACGTGTCCTGCTTGTTCGGCGCGCCCCAGCCGATGATGCTGTGGACCACGATCAGCGTCGGCCGGTCGGTGATGCGCTTCGCTTCGACGAAGGCCGCTTCGAGCGCGGCGGCGTCGTTCGCGTCGTCCACATGCAGCGTGTGCCAGTTGTAGCCGCGAAAGCGGCTTTCCACGTCGTCGCTATACGCGAGGTCGGTGTGACCTTCGATCGTCACGCGGTTGCTGTCGTAAATCCAGATCAGGTTCGACAGTTTCAGATGACCGGCCAGCGACGCCGCTTCGTGCGAGATGCCTTCCATCATGTCGCCGTCGCCGCACAGCGCATAGACACGGTAGTCGAACAGCGGCGCATCCGCCTGGTTGAAATGGCTCTCATGCCAGCGCGCGGCCATCGCCATGCCGACGCTGTTGCCAAGGCCCTGGCCGAGCGGACCGGTGGTGGTTTCGACGCCGGTCGTCATCCGGAACTCGGGATGGCCCGGCGTCCTGCTGTCGATCTGGCGGAAATGCTCGATGTCGTCGAGCGAGACGGCGGGCGCGCCGGTCAGCTTGCCGTCGTGGTCCACGGCCTTGACGCTCGCCAGATGCAGCAGCGAATACAGCAGCATCGACGCATGTCCGACCGACAGCACGAAGCGGTCGCGATTCGGCCACAGCGGCTCGTCCGGGTCGTAGCGCAAATGGTTCTGCCACAAATGATAGGCGACCGGGGCCAGTGCCATCGGCGTGCCGGGATGCCCGGAATTGGCCTTCTGCACAGCGTCCATCGATAGCGTGCGGATCGTGTTGATGCACAGCTGATCGAGGGCGGGATCGTTTTGCATGGAACACTCCTTGTTTGGCGGTGGAAAGAGGCCGCGACGCACTGACCGAGCGTGCCGGCGAACCGGGGGGATGGAACGGACTGACGCATGAGGAACCGCAGCGAGGCTTACCGATGATGCACCGATGTACGCAACTCTGCACGGGGCTTTACATGCGGGATCGTGTGTGCGGTTGCGTGGGAGGCGGCGGATCTTTCAGGGGGCTTGCAAGGGCGCTGCGAGGGCGGCTCATTTTTTCGCGCGTGGTGCCGACCGCATGCGCGCTTTGCCTCACCGCGCAGGCGCAGCAAAACGCGTACCGAAATCGCAACGCGCGCGGCGCTTCGCATCAGCCTCGAACCTCAGGCCGCATGCAGCCAGTGCTCGACGAGCGGCCCCTGCTTGCCGTCGATCGGGTCCAGCGGCGGGAACGGCAATGCTTCCATCGCCCGGAGTTCTTCCGGCGACAGCGCTTCGCGGCGGATGTCCCACTGCTGCCCCTCCGGATAACCGGCCACCACCTGAAAATGCCGCTCGAATGATTGCAGGCAATGGCCGGTTCCTGCGGGCAGCAATAGCGCATCGCCCGCCGAAATCGTCACCACCCTGCCGCCCGGCCCCCCGACGATCACTTGCGCGGAACCACCGCATACGCCAAGGACTTCGTGCGCGGTCGCATGGAAGTGGTGGTAATCGAAAATGCCGTCGCGCCATTGCGGCGGCCAGTCGTTACGCTCGAACAGCATTTCGAATGCATCGGCCAGATTGCCGCTGTCGCGCGCCAGTGCGCGGCGGTAAACCACGACCGGCAGCTTGCGGTTGTTCGGCACCCAGTCGTGCGGCTCGAGCATGAAGACTTCGTACCCGGTTCGAGCCGCATCGAATCCGTGTTTCGAATCATTGAACATGTTGGCTCCTGTGCTTGCTGATGCTTGCGGCGCCGGTGGTGAGGGGTCGCGTGTGTGGGTGAGGCTGCCGCCGATGGGTCTCGTCGCAGGGGAAACTCGCGAGACGGTTGTGAATGCCTCAGGGCCGGCGGCAGCGTCAGCGCATCCTGAAGTAGTGCAGCATAAAACGCGCCTGCCCCGCACGGGCGCGCTCATGCAGACCTCCATGAGGTGCCATACGAGCGCCGGACGCGTGTGTATCTATCGCATGATGCTCGCCAGGGAACACGTGGCAGACAGACTGTCCGCTCAGTGCCTTTCGCGCAGCGCGTACGGTATCGCAGGATATATCGCCTGCACGAAATATCGCCTGCGACGAAGCGCTACGCGGTCAGCGAACGCTCAACCGCCGCCGATCCCTTGCAGCACCTTGCCCGTGCCGCCGCACACCGCGCAGCGGCTGCCCTCCACTTTGCCGGTGCCGTGACACGCTGCGCAAAGGTCTTCGCCGACGCCGGGGGCATCGCCGGGCCCTTCGTCGCCGGGGTTGCTGGCTTCGTTATCCGCTTGCATACGGCTCTCCTAGTTTCGGTTTTCCACACGGACTGCGGTGTATGAACGTGAGCGACGTGAACACAGCGCGCCGCGTCAGCGCTTGCGTTGCGATTCGCGGCCGCCACCGCCCGGCGGCTCCGCATGTGCGCCCGTGCCGAGCGGCACTTCCGCGGTCTGCGCCGGCCGATCGCCCGAGCGCGGCGGATTGGTTTGTTCGTCCACGCCGGTTTGCTCAACCGGCTCGATACCAAGCGGACTCGGTTCGACGTAGTGAGTGCCGCTCGGCTTGTTACGCGCCTTCGTTTCCGGCGACATGGCCGGTGTGTCGGGGCGTTCGGTCGGGTTGGCGTCCTGCATGGCACTCTCCTTTTGATTGGGGCACATGTTCGATGCAGCAACATCCGGTCCCTCTGTGTATCGAACCGCATCGAACGCGCAAGGCCAGCGCCGGCCGCACGAGCGCCCCCATTGGGCACAGCCGTTGCGGCGCCAAGGCTGCAGGTCTGAGCCAGTTTTTTGTAAAAAGGAGAACGTCATGACGATCACGACAATTCGCGTGTCCGACACCGAAGTGCAGGTGGAACGCACGCTCTACACCTTCGCGCAAAAGAACGACGCGGACGCATTCCAACGCTGTCTCGTCGATACATCGATCGATAGTTGCTATCGATCGCATCCGCCGTTGGCCGCGCAGCCCACGTTACCCGACGAGCATCCGGACGATCCGGGCCGCGGCAGCACGATTTCGCCGTCGCCTGGCGGCATGCCTTGAGGCGCGGGTGCAAGCGGGATGCAGTCTGCGTCTCGTCTGCCCTCTCGTCCGCCCTTACCCACCTGCGGCGCCCACACGCCCGCCTGCGCTCAATCCGCGCCCCTCACTTTTCCGGCGCTGCGCGGTCCGCAGCGACAATCTCGCGCCCGTAGTCGATCGCGGCCCGCCGCGCCTCGTCCGCGGTCGCGTAGGGCCCGATTTCCGGTGCACCGTCGAATGGAAACAGAAGTTTTCTGTCCGCTTTTCTGACTACCTTCAGTCCACCTACGTAACGGCCGTCGCCTGTTCCGTGATAGCTGGCAAAAATCTCGAAGTCATCGTCAGCGACGTCGGCCTTGTGTCGCGCCATGGGTTGTCCTCGTTCCTGCACGTTCAGTGCGCCAGATGTGTCGTATGCGATGCGCGCCCGTTTTGATGGCAACGCGTGTGCCGGAATCGAGCAATAGCCGTTCCACGCGACGTGAACCCGCGTCTGGTGCGGAATCGCCGGAGAAGGCATGAGAGTTGCGTGGGTCCGTGTCAGGTGATCCACATGGAGAACGACGCGATGAATTCAGCGAGTACGCGGGTTCGTATCCGCGACGCCCGTCACGTGCGCGGGCTGTGCATGCATACGCCGATGCCGCCTGAGATCGAGCCCGACGCACCCTCGCCACCGGCCACCGATCCCGATCCGGAGCCCGACGATCCGGCCAGCGATCCGTCTCGCGAGCCTGAAGGCGATCCGCCTGCCAACCCGCCGCCGATGCAATCTGCCGGTGGAGAACTCAGTCGAACTCGCAGGCGTGGATCGACCCGACACTCGAACTGACGACGACGCGCCGAAAGCGCCACGTCAAAGCCGCATCAGAACTGATGCATCATGCCAACGTAAGCACCGGTTTGCGACTCGCCGACGAGCGGATTCGTATTGCCGGTCGAATCGCGCGGCGCGGCTTCGAGCGAGAAGTTCGAGTTGCTGCCGTTGCGCACATAGCCGACCGTGCCGTACAGGAAGGTCCGCTTCGACAGGTTGTAGGTCGTGCCGAGCACGTACATCATCGCGTGCCCGGACGGATCGTGCGCGACGTCGCCTCCGCCGTCGCCGACCTTGATGTAGTAGCCACCCGCCGTGACCGCCCAGCGCGATTGTGCGTTGTAGGTGGCGCCGAACCAGTAGTGATCGGCGGTATCGGCGACGCCGGCCGGCGAGTCGGGCGCCGAGTAATGGGTATAGGCGGCCTGAATCTTCATCGCATCAAAATGCACGTTAGCGCCGACGAAATATTCACGCGACGCCTGGAAGATGTTGCTGAAGTGGCCGTTGCTGTCGCGCAGTTCGTCGTAGATGCCGCGCACGTCGAACAGCGGCGAGTGATAGGTCAGCATGATGCCGTCCGAGCGGCCGAATTCGCCCGGCGCGCCGCTGTTGAACGCACCCGCCTGATTGCCGAGCGAATACTGCCCCTGCACGTCGAAGCCCCAGAACACCGGGCTTTTATATTCGATGTTGTTGTTGGTCTGCTGCCAGTTGCGCCCGCGTACGAGCGAGGCCGACGAAAACGCCTGCTGCACGAACGGATCGAATTCCCACACGCCGTCGCTATCGATGAACAGATTGCGCCCGGCCTGCAGCGTGCCCCACTGCTCGCTCTTCAAACCGACGAACGCACGACGTGACCACAACCGCCCGCCGCTGGTCGTACCGTCCATCACCTGCAAACCGGTTTCGAGGTTGAAGATCGCATTGAGCCCGCCGCCCAGATCTTCATTGCCTTTCAGGCCCAGCATACTGGTGCCCCAGTTGCCGCCTTCCGCGCGCCAGCGGCTCGCACTGCCGCCCGCGCCATCGTTGATGTGATTCAGGTATTCGATGCCGCCGTCGAGGCGGCCATATAACGACACGCTGGTTTGGCCATATGCCAGCGGACTGACGAGTGCCAGAGCGGTCATCAATCGGGTGGATAGTCTCATTGTTTTGCCGTGGTTTTTTTCTGTCGCGATAGGGGCTCAAGCGGTGGCAAAGCGGACGGCGGATGAAACCGAAAACACACTGCGCGCCACTCCCGACAATTCACAGGAGATCGAAAGCCGCCCAAGATAAGATAGTCGGTCATTCGGCTTGAGCCAAATCGAAATACATTTCCGTTTATCGACCATTCTTCCTCGCCATGAACGACGCGCCCGAACTGACCGAATACGACAATGAGGACGAACACCTTGGCCTCTACCAACGCGTGACGGAAACCGGCGCGGAATGGTGGCGCGTCAGCCTGGCCGACCGGCCCGAAACCTATCGCCTCGAACATGGTGCCGACGATGCCGACGGCACGGGTACGGTGGATATCGATCTGGTGGTCGACGCGGAAAATCTGCGCGCGAAGCTAAAGAAATGGCGCCGTGAAGGCTTCGCGATCGACGCGGACGATACCGCAAACGATTCCGCTGCAAACGCGCGCATCGCCTTCATGCCGGAGTTGCGGCGGGTCGCGGCGCTGATGTCGGCGGCGAGGGAACTGCCGCGCGAAGGCACCGGCGAGACCGTGCGTATTGCCGAGGTCGAGGTGCCGTGCGGCGTCGGCAGTGCGCTGGTGCCGCCGGTCAATCCCGCCTATCTGTTTCCGGCGCGCTTTAACGACATCATCCAGGACATTGCCGAGAATCGCCGCGTGATGCTGATCGGCCACACCGGCGCGGGCAAAACCAGCCTGATCGAACAGATCGCGGCGCGCTCGCGTCACGGCGTGTTGCGCTCGAACATGAACGGGCAGACCACGGTCGGCGATTTCGTCGGCTTCTGGACCGTCAAGGGCGGCGAGACCTTGTGGGTCGACGGCGTGCTGCCCACGGCGATGCGCGACGGCCTGTGGCTGATCGTCGACGAAATCGATTTTGCCGAGCCGTCGATTCTCGCCGCCCTCACCGCCGTGCTCGAACCGCATGGCCGCCTCGTGCTGAAGGAGAAGGGCAACGAGATCGTCGCGCCGCATCCCTCGTTCCGGCTTTTCGCGACGGCGAACGCAGTGGGCGCGATGAGTCAGTTCCGCCATCTGTATCAGGGCGCGAATCTGATGAACGAGGCGTTTCTCGATCGCTGGCGTGTGTACCTGCTCGACTATCTGACGCCCGCCGAAGAAGCCGACGTGCTGATGCGAACGCTAGCGCCGAATATGACGCGCGCACTCGCCACGACGCTCGCCGCGGTCGCCGCCGACTGCCGCGCGGCGTTCGCCCGCGAGGACCTGTCGAGCGCGTTCTCGACGCGCCGCCTGCTCGACTGGGCCGAGCTGATGCTGCGCACCGGCGACCCCGAACGCGCCGCCGCGCCGGCCATCTACGCGAAGGTGAGCCCCGAGGACGCCGCGCTGATTCGCGGCATCGTTCGCCACCACATCGCACCGGCCGGCTGAGCGGGAGCGCACGCATGAACGCGAGAACGCACCTGCCAGGCGCCCCACGCGACACGCGCGGCTTCGCGTTCGAATCGACGCTCGGCAAGGTGGCCCGCGTGCTCACCGGGCAATACGGCGTGACGGTCGTGTTCAGCCCCGATGGGCCGCGCGTCGAACCCGGCCGCATCGTGATTCCAGACTATGAGCTGAACGGCGGCGTCGAACGCGACGTGCTGATCGGCTATCTGGATCTGCTGGTGGCGCGCGCGAAGCATGCGTCGCTCGCGCAGCTCGACGCATTGCCCACGGGCGTCGTGTCGAATCTCGCCCAGGTGATCGAAGACCGTCGCGTGTGCGGCCAACTGCTCGACGAATATCCTGGCGCGCACTGGTTCATCGGCAAGCTCCGCGCACATGCCGCCGGGCGGGTCGCGCAACGCTGGCCGCAATTGCATTGGCGCGAGCGGCTCGTGTGGCTGATCGAGCGCGCGCTGTGGGACGAACCGCCGAGCCGCATCGAAGCGAGCCATTCGCTGCTGGCCGCGCTGCATGCCGCGCAGGATCTGCTGCAGGAGGCGCGCGCGAGCGGCTCGACCGCGCGGAGCATCGCGACGGCGCAAGCCCTGGTGGCACGCGTACGGGCCTTGTCGGCAGGCGACGTGAACAGCATGATGTTCACCGCCGATCCGGTCGAGGACATCGATACGGAAACGGCCCAGGCCGAGGCCGCGCCCTTGTCCTTCGACGACGACACCGTCCTGCCCGATCACGACAACGCGGCCGCGCCGCCCGCCGAGCGAAGCGGTGGCGTGCAGGCCGATGACGCGACCGGCATGGGGCAATCGCTCGCCGACGCGCAAGAGCCGTCCAGCCACGCCGACGGCGCAGCGGGCACGGCGGCTACTCATGCCTCGCCAGCCACGCTGTCGATCCCGCTCGCGACCGAATTCGATGTGATCGCCGACCTCACGGGCCAGGGCGACAGCGCCGCGTGGCGCGCGCTGCGCGCGCAAGCCCGCGCGGACACCGCGCCGCTGAAGGAGAAACTCGAACGCGCGCTGAGCGCCGACGAACGCATCCGCTGGCGCCGCGAGCAGGAGCGCGGCGAAATCGACCGCACCGCGCTGGCCAGGCTCGCGACCTCGCCCGGCTACCGCACGCCGTTTCGCACGCAGCGCGCGGCCAAGGGGCGCGACGTCGCGGTGACGCTGCTGATCGACCGCAGCGGTTCGATGGCCGGGCGCAAGATCGAACTCGCGCGCCTGTGTGCGAGCGCGCTATGCGACGCGCTCACGCAGTTGTCGTTCGATTGCGAAGTGCTCGGCTATTGTTCGCTCGAATCCGCGCCGATGCGCGCGCTCTACGAGCGTCAGCTTGCTGCCGGCGCGGATCTGCGGCGCTATAACCGCTTTGTCGAGCGGCTCGATCTGAAGGTGTACAAACGTTTTGGCGCGACGGATCTGAGCGGGATCACCGCGATCGACTGCGGTCACGAAAACCCGGACGGTGAAGCGCTCGCGTGGGCCGCGACGCGGCTCGCCGATCATCAGGCCGCGCGGCGCATCCTGATGGTGTTTTCCGACGGCTATCCATCGACCGGCGATGGCGACCCGCGGGTGTTGCGCCGCGATCTGCGCGAACGCGTGGCGGCGATCGGCAAGCGCGGCATCGAACTGGTAGGCGTCGGCGTGCTGACCGACGCGGTCGAGGACTTCTATCCGCGCAACGTGGTGGTGAGCCGTCTCGCCGAATTGCCGTCGATCGTGTTCTCGGTGCTGAGCTCGATGCTGCTGACGCGCTGAGCCGCGCGCCTTCACCGCCGCCTCAGAACGCGTTCAACGGAATCTTCAGATAGCGCACGCCGTTGTCTTCCGGCTCCGGCAACGCGCCCGCGCGAATGTTGACCTGGATCGCCGGCAGGATCAGTGTCGGCATGCCGAGCGTGCAATCGCGCGCGGTGCGCATCGCGACGAATTCGGCCGCGCTCACCGCGTCGTTCAGATGGATGTTGTCGCGGCGCTGCTCGGCCACGGTGGTTTGCCAGCGCGGCTCGCGCGACGGCGGCGGGTAATCGTGGCACATGCACAGCCGTGTGTCCGGCGGCAACGTCAGCAGCTTGCGCACGGACTCGTACAGCGTATGCGCATCGCCGCCCGGAAAATCGCAGCGCGCCGAGCCGAGGTCCGGCATGAACAGCGTATCGCCGACGAACACCGCATCGCCGATCCGGTAGGCCATGTCAGCGGGCGTATGGCCCGGCACGTGCAGCGCTTCGCCGCTCAGTTCGCCGATGCTGAAGCGCTCGCCGGCAGAGAACAGATAATCGAACTGACGGCCATCGGTCGGCAGATCCTCGCCGAGATTGAAGATGCGCCTGAACACGCCCTGCACGATGCGAATGCTCGCGCCGATCGCAATCCGGCCGCCCAGCGTCTCCTTCAGATAAGGCGCTGCCGACAGGTGATCGGCATGCGCATGCGTTTCCAGCAGCCACACCACGCGCAAGCCATGCTCCCGCACGAACGCGACGACACGTTCGGCGCAAGCCGTCGACGTGCGGCCGGACTTCGGGTCATAGTCGAGCACCGGATCGATCACCGCGCAGGCCGAACCGTCGCCCGCGTGGACCACGTACGTGAAGGTGCCGGTGGTGACATCGTAGAACGCTTCTATCTGAGGTGTCATGGTCGTCTCGAGGTCGGTCCACGCAATCCTGCATGAGGGATCGCGGCGCGGCGATGCAACGCACGCGCTCCTCGTTGCGGGCCATCGGCGCCCTCGCGCACCGTGGTTTGTATGGTTGTGAACGCCATCCCCGCTACGCCGCTCAGGCCAGTTGCGGCTTGAACGGATAGTGCTCGATCTCGCCGCCGCGCGCGACCACCGCCGTGCTTTCGGGAATCTCCTGCCACCAGCCGGGCAAGTCCGCGAGCGGCTCCGACAACACCAGGAACGCATTCTCGCCGGCCGCCTTGATGCGCGGATCGTCGGGATAGAGTTCCAGCAGGTGACGAAACGACGTGCTGTGAAATAGCGACCGCGATTGCCCTTCGCTCGAATAGCGCACGGCGACGACCTGCTCCCCGTCGGTCGCGCACACCGTCATGTTCAGCGGTTCATCGACGCCGTGCTTCTGGCCGGTCGCCTCGACGAACGCGACCATCCGTTCCAGCGCGGTGACGGGCGCCAACTCCAGGCCGAAGCTCAGCGCGAGAAAGAACAGCACTTCGGAATCGGTCGATCCTTCGATGGACGGAAACAGGTCGGCGTCGATCGCGACCATCAGATCGCGGCGCACCGCCGGATAGTTGCGCACCAGACCGTTGTGCGCGAATAACCAGCGGCCATGACGGAACGGATGACAGTTGGTTTCCTGGGACGGCGTATCGGTCGCCGCGCGAATGTGCGCGACGAACATCGGCGCCCGAATCGCCCGGGCGGCTTCGCGCAGATTGCGGTCGCTCCATGCGGGCTGGATGCAGCGGTAGCGAAACGGGATGTCGGTGGGATGCCCGTACCAGCCGATTCCGAAGCCGTCGCCATTCGTGGTGGTGTGGCCGAGCCGGGAATGCAGGCTCTGGTCGATGAGCGAATGTTTGGCGTTGAACAGCACCGTTTCGAGTTGAAGCGGATTGCCGGTATAAGCGAGCCAGCGACACATGAATGCTCTCCTTTGTCGACCAGAGTTAGCGCTTCAGCGCTTACTCTGGTCCCATGCAAGACACTTGCGGTCGACCAGAGTTAGCGCTTCAGCGCTTACTCTGGTCCCATGCAAGACATTGCTATCGACCAGATCAGAGTTAGCCCTTTAGCGCTTGCCCTGGTCCCATGCAAGACACTTGCTCTCAGCCACAACCCACCTCCCCGGCACACCCCATCACCCGCTCCACACTACTTGCCCACCGGCTGCAAGGTCGCAATCGGAATCAGGAATTCGGAGAAGCCAGTCAGCATAATCTGCACGCCGATGCACAGCAGCAAAAACGAAGATACACGCATCGCGACCTTGGTTCCTTCGACGCCGAGATACTTCGCAAAAATCACCGCACGGCTGTAGATCAGATAAACGGTAGCGGCCACCGCGAACGAGATCACCACCGACGCGATGCTGGACAGCACGAACTCCGACAGCTTGTGCGTGCGGTTCGCGGTCAGCGCGACCGCGGTGGCGATCGAGCCTGGCCCGGTAGTCAGCGGAATGGTGAGCGGGAAGAACGCCTTCGACATCGCGTTGTCCGCATCGACGCGCTTGACGGCCGACGGCTCGGCCGGTTGCGTGTCCGGTGCGTTGAGCATCTGCCAGCCGCCGACCGCCACGGCGAGCCCGCCGCCGATGCGCAACGCCTCCATCGAGATGCCGAAGAAATGCAGGATCGGCGTGCCGATGAAGAACGCCACCAGCAGCACGCACACCACGTTGATGGCGATTTTCCGCGCGAGCGCGGTGCGCTCTTCGGTGGTCAGCGCCGCGGTCCGGTCGAGGAACACGAAAGCAATGCCGATCGGATTAATGATGCTGATCAGCCCGGTAAAGCCAAACAGAATGTCCGAGATCAGACTGGCGACCATATGCGACCCGTGTCGGGCGGCAGCTCCCGGTGGCCGGACGTTCTGCCCGCGCACCCGGAGCGCCGCGTCATGTTGATGAAGCCGGAGCGTCATGCGCGATCCGGACCATGCTCGCACTGCGTGGCGAGAATCATATCGCGGCGCGCCAGCCCGGCCGCAAAAAGCCTCACAACACGAGGTATCGCGCGGCGCGCCGCCGTCTGCGCAGCGCCTTGCAGCGCAACAAGCGCCGGCCGAAAGATGCATCCGCAACTTTCAGAAAGCCTACACTTTTTTGACCACCTTTACGTAACCAAAGTATCCGGCATACAGTCCTCAGCGAAGCCGCACTTTCAACGAGACGTACTCAACCGGTTCGAGGAGTTGCCCCCATGTTGCTTCGTGTACTCGCCGCGTTGCCGTTCATCGGCATCCTGCTCGGCGTCCCGTTTGTGAATCGCGTCGAGCCGCTGGTGCTCGGCATGCCCTTCGTGCTGGCCTGGATCGTCATGTGGGTGGTGCTGAGCTCGATCCTGATGGCGCTCGTCTACCGTCTGGACCCGGCCAACCGCAACTTCGTGGCCGAGGCCGAGGAGGTACGCTCATGAGCGCACTCGTCATCATCGCGGCCGTCACGCTGTTCGCCCTCTATCTCGGCGTACGCGCGCGGCGCGGCCACGACATGAACCTCGAACAGTGGAGCGTGGGCGGCCGCAGCTTCGGCACCGCCTTCGTGTTCCTGCTGATGGCGGGCGAGATCTACACGACCTTCACCTTCCTCGGCGGCAGCGGCTTCGCGTACGGCAAGGGCGCACCGGTCTACTACATTCTTGCGTACGGCACGCTCGCGTACATCCTCTCGTACTGGATGCTGCCGCCGATCTGGCGTTACGCGAAGAAGCACCGCCTCGTGTCGCAACCGCACTTCTTCACGCGCAAATACGAGAGCCCCGCACTCGGCACGCTGGTCGCACTCGTGGGCGTGGCCGCGCTGATTCCGTACCTCGTGCTGCAACTGAAGGGGCTCGGCATCATCGTCGCGACGGCGTCGTATGGCGCGATTTCGTCGACGGCGGCCGTGTGGATCGGCGCCGCGGTCGTGACCGCCTACGTGATCGTCTCGGGCGTGCGCGGCTCCGCGTGGAACTCGGTCGTGAAGGACCTGCTGATCCTCGCGATCGTGCTGTTCCTCGGCATCTACCTGCCGCTGCACTACTACGGCGGTCTGGGCGACATGTTCCGCGCGATCGACGCCGCCCGCCCCGGCTTCCTCGCCTTCCCGGCGCGCGGCTCGAGCGTGACGTGGTTCCAGTCGACCGTGCTGCTGACGGCGCTCGGCTTCTTCATGTGGCCGCACACGTTCGGCTCGATCTTCACCGCGAAGGACGAACGCATCTTCCGCCGCAACGCGATGGTGCTGCCGCTGTATCAGCTGATCCTGCTGTTCGTGTTCTTCGTCGGCTTCGCGGCGACGCTGCGGGTGCCGGGCCTCAAAGGCGGCGACATCGACCTGTCGCTGTTCCGCCTGTCGTTGCAGACCTTCGACCCGTGGTTCGTCGGCGTGATCGGCGCGGCCGGCATTCTGACCGCGCTGGTGCCGGGCTCGATGATCCTGACTTCGGCATCGACGCTGCTCGCCAACGACGTCTATCGCGGCATGGTGAACCGCAACGCATCGGACGCCTCGGTCGCGTTGCTCGCGCGCTTCCTCGTGCCGCTGGTGGCGCTGGTCGCGGTCGGCTTCACGCTGAACGGCGGCGAGACCATCGTCGCGTTGCTGCTGATGGGCTATAGCTTCGTCACCCAGCTTTTCCCCGCGGTGATCTGCAGCCTGTTCCCGCATAACCGCGCGACCAAACAGGGCGCGTTCTGCGGGATCCTGGCCGGCGTGGCGGTGGTCACGCTGACGACCACGCTGCACTGGAGCGTCGGCCAGTTGCTGCCGTTCCTCCCCGACACGCTGAAAGACGTCAACATCGGCTTCCTTGCGTTGGCCGTGAACGTGGTCGTGTTCGTGGTGGTGAGCGCGGTGACCCAGCCGCGGCCGGTCGAACAGACGCACGCATCGGTGCACTGAGCGCGTACCGGCTTCGTTCAGTCTGAGTGCTCGAAGGGGTTGCCCGCGTCAGCGGCAACCCCTTCACTGTTTTATGTCCCGCACATTCATGTGAGCGTCCCGCGCGCAAACGGAGCGCCCGTGCACCAAAGTCAAATCTACACATGAATGAAAAAAACGCCCAGCGTACGACATCCGCGTTGATGCAAACCGCGCCTTTCCCAGTCGCTGCGCACTGCAACACAAACCGGCTCCGGCACGCTTCAAAAACGTAAAACGACAGGCACACCCCTTGCTGATGCTTCGCGCTTGCGAACCGCCTCGCACTGTGCAAGTGCAAAAATCCCACCTCCGGGGGCCAACTTGTCGCTCAACGTTCTTCTCGTCGCTTCGGAAGCCTTGCCGCTCGCCGAATCCGGCGGCCTCGGCGATATGGTCAGCGCCTACGCCGCCGCGTTGCGCGATGCCGGCGCCGACGTCTCGATCCTGATGCCCGCGTATCCCGCCGCGCTCGAACGCGCGCTCGACGTCACGCCCATCGCGCGCATGACCGGCCTGCCCGGCGGCGACGCGAAACTCCTGCGCGGCCGGATGCCCGACACCGCCGTGCCGGTCCTGCTCCTGCAGATGGATCACCTGTTCGCCCGCGAAGGCCTGTACCGCGATCCGCAAGGCCGCGACTACCTCGACAACCTCACGCGCTTCGCCTCGCTCGCGGCCGCCGCGACGCGCGTGGCGCGCGGCGTGCGCCACGTGAAGCGCCCCGACATCGTGCACGCGCACGATTGGCATGCGGGACTCACGCCGCTCTATATGCGGCTTGCCGGCGTGGCCGCAAAAAGCGTCTTCACGATTCACAACCTCGCGTTCCAGGGCAACCATCCACTCGCGATGGGTGGCTGGATCGGCATACCGCCCGAACTGCTCGCGCCGGCCCTGTCCGATGAGCGCAGCATCGAGTTCTACGGCTCGCTGAGCATGATGAAAGCCGGCATCGTGCATGCGGATCGCGTGACGACCGTGAGCCAGCGCTACGCCCGCGAGATTCTGACGCCGCGCTTCGGGTACGGCATGGAAGGCGTGCTGCAGGCGCAAGCCGGCAAGCTGTCGGGCATCGTCAACGGCATCGATACGGCGAACTGGAATCCGGCCACCGACGCGACCATCGCACGCCGCTATGGTGTCGACGACACCGCCGGCAAGCAGGCCTGCAAGCGCGAACTGCAGCAGGCATTCGGCCTCACGCGCGAGCCGTTCGCACCGCTCGTCGCCATCGGCAGCCGGCTCACCGACCAGAAGCTCGCCGATGTGGTCGTGCGCGCGTTGCCGACCTTGCTCGAACGGCATGCGCGGCTGCAATTCGCGATTCTCGGCCAGGGCGAGCGCGATCTCGAACAGGCGGTGCAGGCCTTGTCTGCCGCGTGGCCGGGACGCCTCGGGCGTGCAGATCGGCTACGACGAGCGGCGCGCCCACATGCTGCATGCGGGCGCGGATATCCTGCTGCACGGCAGCCGCTTCGAGCCGTGCGGGCTGACGCAACTCTATGCGATGCGCTACGGCACGATTCCGGTGGCGTCGCGCGTGGGCGGACTCGCCGATACGATCGTCGATTACGCGCCGCAAGACGGCCGTGACGAGGATCGCGCAACCGGCTTTCTGTTCGACGGCGAGACGCCGGAGCACGTGGCGCATGCGCTCGGACGTGCGTTGACGGCGTTCGGGCAGCCGTCGTCGTGGCACGCGTTGCAGCGTAATGCGATGAACCGCGAATCTGGCTGGGATGCGTCGACTGCGAACTATCTGGCGCTGTATGCGCAACTCGTCGATGCAAGGCCGGCGCTGCGCGATGCGCGTGTTCGCAAGACAGCCGTTCGGGGACGCGCGGCGAGCGGCGCGGCTGTCGCTACCGGCCCGCGCAGGGCTCGCGTGGAGGAAAGTTTTGCGAACGTCGCCGGGGAGATGACGCGCAGCGCGTGATACGTCGCGAGGCGTAGCGGGTGCGACGGATTCGGCAAGCAATGCGCGCTGCGGCGCGCTTTTCGTTCGTCGTATCGAGGACGCAGCGTGCGCCTCAGTGCGCGCCCCCGCTGACGATCACCAGTCCCCGCGACAGGCCGCTCACATTGTCGACCGCCAGCGCGCCCGCGTACAGTTGCGCGACCGGCACCCACACGGCCGGATACTTGTACCGCGCGACATCGAGCAGCAGCGCGCTATCGCTCGCGGCGTCGTAAGCGGCAAGCGGCGACCAGTGCCCGCCACCCTTCTCGCCGATCTCCACGCGCCGGAAGTTCAGCAGCGCAAAACGATCCTGACGAACCGTGGTGTCACGAATCCGCTCGCGGAACTGATCGAGCGTCATGTCGCTCGCGTGCCACGTCGTGACGTCGAGCGGGAACGTGCGTAGCACCGCGCTGAGTTGATCGAGCGTCATGCCCTCTTTCGATACCCGCGCGGGGTCGGCCACCTGGGGATCGATGCCGCGAAAGAAATCCTGCTGCGAAAAAAACGGGAAGTCCGGATACAGGCTCGACTCCGGACGACGAACCGCCAACGCGTTGAGCACCATGACCGAGGCCGCGACCGAACACCAGCTTTCGCTGCGCTGTGTCTCGAAGTACTGCGAGAGCGGCCAGTACGACTGGCCGTATGGCGTGGACGTCAGGCGCTTCTGGCCCGCGGGCCGCGCCAACGGGATCAGGTTGGGCGGGACGGGCAATGGGCCGTCGGCGAAACGTGCCGCTTGCGGCGCCGTGGCTTGCGCGGCGCTTTGGCCTGAGAACTGAGCGGCGCTTTGCGGCTGGGCGAGGCCGTGACTCGCGTCCGGCGACAACGGCGCACAGGCTGCCAACACTGCCGTCGCGACAGTGACAAACCCCACGGCCCGGCTTATGCGCCCGACGGCTCGCATCGACGAATATCTGGACATTGCCCCTTCCGCTGCGGATGAATCCGGAATAACGTAGCCCGCCGAGGCGTCTCGTGCCGTATCGGCGGGCTACGTTTTTTTAACACGAAACAAAACCCCGCGTGCGTTCGCCTCACTTGCGAATTGGATATACTCGTCGCCCTCGCGGTATCTGGAACGCGCGTCGAGGCTGTCGCCCATGGGCAACCTCGATCACGCTGCGGCCGGCCAGGGCCGCCGCGACTCGCGCTTTCTATCACGCATTGATATAACGATCCGATGGGCGTTCATGCCTGACCATCGACATCGATCCACCGGAAGTGAAGATCTGAACATGACAATCCAGTCACCGTGCGTCGACATTTGCAGAATCGACGGCAAGTCGGGGTTCTGCGTCGGCTGCCTGCGCACCCGCGCGGAAATCCGCGAATGGAAAGGCATGCCCGATGAGCGGCGTCAGGAAGTGCTCGACGAACTGGCCCAGCGCAGAGCGAAGCTGCCCTCCGAGGCAACGCTCACCACTGCGCCGCAAAGCTCATGAAACAAACTCACGAAGCAGCCGCCCGTCCCGCCGGTGCGACGAATGCGTAGCCATTCTTGCCGCTGCGCTTGACCTGATACATCGCGTCGTCGGCGGCGGCGACGAGGCGGCGATAGTCATCCACCGGTTCTGGAAAGCTCGCGATGCCGATGCTCGCGCGCACTACCCCGATGCCGCTCTGCTCGTCGGTGCGCACCACGCACGCGATCAGCCGCCGGGCGATCTCGGCGAGTTCCGCGTCGCTCGCGAACGTGCGCACGAGGACCGCGAATTCGTCGCCACCGATCCGCGCGACCAGATCGGTCTTGCGCACCGATTCGCGAAAGCATTTCGACACCGCGATCAGGAAATCATCGCCCGCGCGATGCCCGAGCGAATCGTTGACCTGCTTGAAGCCGTCCAGATCGATGTACAGCATCGCAAGCCTGTGAGCCGTAGACGCCGCGCGCCCCCGGGTCGCAGCCTCGTCGAGCTCCGCCAGCAGTTTGCGCCGGTTCGGCAGGCCGGTCATCGAATCGTGCAGCGACGCGTACTCGAACTCGTGCGACTGCCCCGCCAACTGGCGATTGCGCCGGGCGTACATACCCAAGGCCGTGATCAGCATGCAGAACAGCAGCGCCGCCAACGCGATCAGCGTACGCGCGACGTGCGTGATCCGCACGCGCACGTCGGCGCTGTCGGCGTCGCGTTGCACGCGCCAATAGGTCGATACGTTGCTCAGTAACGTGTCGGTGTCGTCGAGGCTTGCGTCCGCGCCGAACGCCGCCGGCGGAATATGCGGCGCCGTTGACGGGCTCGCGTTGACCAGCGCCGCGAGCGACGTGAGGCGTTGCGCGAGTTCGGCGCGCGCGCGCCGGTAGTTCAGCGCGGCGGCGGGACTCTCGCCCGACGTCTGCCGCCACATGCCGGCCTGTTCAAGCGCGCTTTGCGCATGGGCAGCCGCATCGAGCACGAGCCCGGCGTACTCCTGCTTCAACTGATCGGAAAAGACCGTCCTGATCTGCATCGCCAGATACAGCAGGCCGATCAGCAGACACAGCAGCGACGCCACGGCGAGCGTCGCGGGACCTGGTCTGAAGCGCATCGCCGGGACGCCTTCACGATCCGCGCGCCGGCTCCCGAGCGGCTCAGGGATGCGAGTAGATGTCTTGCTGCTGGCGTCCGCTGTCATGTTGCCGGTAGTCCACGCGTCGAAAGAACTGCCCGATTCGCGCGAACAGGCTGTCCTCGTGTGTCGCGTCGGGCGCTGAAGCGCGGCGCTCGGCTTGCGCGGTCCGCGCCTGCCTGCCTGAGCGTGCCGCTGCGGACTGTTGGGCGGCGGGGTCGGCGAATGTGCTAACGCGGCGGGCCGGACGGGGTGACGGTGACGATGGGGGTGGCGTACGCGGGGTGGCGTCGGCGAGCACGGCTGGGGCGGCAGGCTCGAGCGGCACCCGTGCGACCTGTCCCGACCAGACCGCCTGCCTGCTGCCCTCTTCGCCGACCGGTACCGGAGACGTTGGACTGCTTGAAGAGTCGCTCGCGATCGTCTGGCTGCCGGGCGGCGTGATCGTTGCGGGTGAGTTCGAGGCGGGCGCCGTCATTGCCGGCGCAGGCGCGGCGGACCCGAGGGCTTCGCTTGTAACCGGCCTCGATGCGGCCGGCGCAGTCGTCATCGTGTGTCTCATAGCAGCGCCCGGCGCAGCCGGCGACACTGCCGGCTCCAGCAACACGACGGATTTTACCGGTCCGCCCGCCGCTCCCGACGCCACGAGCGACGACACGGGAATCCCAAACGCCTGCCGCGCGCTCGCGATGGCCTCGGCATACGCCTGCTGATCGTGATTAAACCAGACGCCGTAAGCGACCGTGGCCAGCACGCCGCACGCCAATGCGCCGGCAGCGGCCACGCAGAGCGTGAAACGGCCGAAGCCGGGCGGCGAGGCATTCGTCCGGTGCGGGCCGCGGATGTCGAAGCGGCGGTCCCGGCCCTCTGCTTCGGATTGAGGCAAGTCGGAAACTTTAGCCATCGCAATTGCTCCGGAGTACGTCCTACTTCTGGCTCGCAAGCCATCATCAGACTTCGGCCACACGACGTCGCAAGGTCGATGCAAGGAAAGAATGTACGCCGCTCCTCCCCCGTCGACAACACGACGCCGCCGCTTTAAATGCCGCTGCGACAGGCCGTGCTCGCAGCGTTGAACAGGTAAAAGATACAAGAGCGCATGGCGCGGGCGACCCTCCGACGATCCCGGGCTGTCGTCTCGGCAAGCGTCTGTCGAGGGTCCGCAACGCAGCCATCCTGCGTGGTCTCCGTCACGCAACAACCACGCCATCCAACCATCGTAGTGCGCCGCGCGCGAGACGTTTGAAACGCGTTGGACGCCACGTTTCCTCGGACCGTACCTGCTACTGTTCTGAGTCCCAAAATAGTGCGGGAGCAGTGGTAAGGTCACGTCCACCTGTTACCGCATCGGGCTTAACGTCAACGGTCCACCAACAACATGTCCAACGTCTACACCCACAAGCCGCTCACGCCGTTTCGCCGCGCATTCGCGCGCTTCTCTTTGTCCGAAACGGCGAAATACACGAAGCTGACGCTGGGCCTGTGGATCGGCTTCTTCATCCCTTCGCTGCTCGGTTATCCCGACGCCGCCGTCTCGCTCGCGGGTTCGGCCATGCTCACCCTGGCGCTGGGAAGCTCGATTTCGGCGGCCAGAAGCTATTTCTACAAGCGCGTGTTGTCCAACGTCGTCGCCATGCCGCTGGGCACCTTGCTGATCTGGCTGACCGCGCCCCACCTCTGGCTGGGCGCGTTACTGCTGCCGGTGGTGATCTTCGGCATTGTCGGACTGAGGCCGTCGCTGTTCCAGATGACCAGCGTCACCGTGCCGATGACGCTCGTGCTCTACACCGGCGAACATCTTCCCTTGCTCGAACAGCGCCTGATCGGCGTGGTACTGGGCATGCTGCTCGGCTTCATCCTCCAGCAGGTGGCCTTTCCGCCCGATCACGGCTACTGGGCCAACACGCTCGTGAACGAGGGCAACGAGCAGTCCACCGACGCTTTTGCGCAACTGGCCGCCGGAAAACTGGACCGCGCGCAGATCAAACCCGTAACCGCCAAACTGCGCGCGCTGAGCACCAACCTCAAACAGGCGCACCAGCTGCTGAAAACGGATATCGAGCAGGCGTGGGTCTCGCCGCATCTGAACCGCAATCAAGCCCGGCTGCCCCTGTTCGCGTGCTACCAGGAAGTGTTCGATTCGCTCGTCAACTTTCTGGAGACCATGAACACCTTCCACGATCAGTTCGCGGCACTCGATGCGCCGTGGCGCGAAGCCTTCCTTGAACGCCTCGGCAAGCTCGTCGCGGCGCACCGGCAACTCGCCGAAGCGGCGGACCTGCGCGAAGAACGGCCGCCGTTGCCGATGCCGCCGCTGCACATGGAAGAGCTGCGGCATCTGATCGAAGACCTGCCTGGTTCCAGCGTCTTCACGAGCGTGTATCTCGGCCATCTGACCGGCTACGGCATTCTGCTTTGCCGCCTCAGCGAGCTGCATACGGCCTGAACGCACCGCCTCTCACTCGCGGCGGTCATTGCACGGTGATCGTCTCTTTCATGTTCGGATGAATGCCGCAAAACACGTGGTAGACACCGGGTTTGTCGAACTTGAACTGATACGAGTCGTTCTGATCGAGCGCCGCGGAACGGAACATGCCGGCATCGTTGACGACCGTATGCGGCTCGCCATCCAGGTTCTTCCAGGTCACGGTCGAACCGGCCTTGACCGTGAGCGCCATCGGCGAAAACATGAAGTTCTTGATGACCACCGCGCCGGGCGTTTCGGCATGCGCCGCATAAAACCCGGCCGATGCCACGATCAACGCGGCGCTGCCGAACAGAATCGAAAGCGCGCGGCCTGGCCGATTAGTTTGCATGACTGATCTCCTAAGTGATTTCCGTGCTTGCGAAGAATTGAGTCTCAAACCAGCGTCACATCGGCCAGCGTCGCCTTCAGCGGATGGTGCGCGATGCTGATGCTGGTGACGCCGAGCATCCTGGGAAGCTGGTCGCTGGCCACTTTCAGCGGCCCGGGGCCCTCGCCGATGCCGGCGCTCGGTTGCGGATAGGCCGTTGAACGCGCGGTATGGAAGGTGATGTTGCCTTCCACCTTCGATACGATCTGATGAATGTGGCCGTTGAGCACCGTCACCGAGCCGAAGCGCTTCAGATAGCTCATCGCCGCGCCGGCATCGCCGGTGCCCCAGCCCCACGGCTCGTAGATGGTCCACATCGGCATGTGTGCGAACACGACGATCGGCGTGCTCGACGAGCGCCCCTTGAGATCGTTTTCGAGCCAGGCGAGCTGCTCGTCGCCGAGACCGCCGAGGCCGTTCGGCTTGAAGTGCATCACGTTGACGAGGCCGACGAAATGCACGCCCTGATGGTCGAAGCTGTAATAGCCCCTGTTATCCGACGCCTGGCCGAAACGGCTGAAGTATTCGGTGCCGGGGCCGTCCGTCACATCGTGCTCGCCGGGCACGGTGTGCAGCTCGGTGACGCTCAGGCCCGACATCAGCTGCGCCGCGAGATCGAACTCCGACGCTTTCGACAGATGCGTGATGTCGCCGGTATGGATGACCAGCGCGGGCTTGAGCGGCATTGCGTTGACGAACTCGATGGTCTGCTTCAGCGTGCCCGCCACGTCCGGATTGGCTTCCTTGTTGAAGCCGATATGCGTGTCGCTGATCTGCAGGAAGAGCGGCGTGCCCTTGGCGGCCGCGGGTGTTTTACCGTCGGCGGCGAGCGCCAGCTCCACCGGCGTGAGCACGCCGCCCGCCAGCATGAACACGGTGCCCAGGCCGCCGAACGCAAGACATTTCAGCGCGCCGCGACGCGCCGGATCAATTGGATGATGTGACGACATGGTGACCTCACGATAAGGATTCGCAGGCGCAACGCGCGATCGCGCGGCGGCCTTTGCGACTCGGTTCATGAGGCATGACTGGCGTCGCGCCGGTTTTATTCCTGGGTCGTGCAGCCACACTCGAAAAAAAACGGCCCACATCGCAGGATCCTGCGATGCGGGCCGCCTCACTGCCATCCACTATGTCACTGCGTCTGCTGCTTCTGCTTGAGCTTGCCCTGATAGCGGATCGCCGGACGCAGCGACTGCGTCGTCGGCACGGTGCTCAGCAACTGACGCGCGAGCGGCGTAACCGCCGGACTCAGCGAGCCGATGCTGGTTTGCCGCGACGGGTCAGCCAGTCCGTTGGTCACCAGCAGCTTCGCTTCGAGTTGCAGACTGGCCAGCAGCACCGGATCCTGCAGCGCGCTTCCCTGCGCGAGCAACTGGCTCCACGCGTTGTTGCTGTAGTTGGTCACGTAGTAGTCGAGCCCGCTCGGATCGGCAAGCACCGCGGAACAGCCGTTCAGACGGACCTGGGTTTGCATGTCCTTCATCGCGACCGTCTTGCGCGAGGTCAGCCCGTCGCCATAAGCGAGCGTCAACGGAATGGTCCACTGGGTGCCCGGATACGCGTTCTGATTCGGGAACGGTGACTGTTTCAGCGTAACCACGGTCTGGTTCGTCGTCAGATCGCACTGCGTGTCGAGCGAGATCAGCGGCACGCCGGTTTGCCGCACGAAGCTGTCGCCGATCGCCACCATCGGCTCGCCGCTCGCTTTCGCCAGTTCGTCCCACAGGCGCTTCGGCGTGACGTTGCCGAGCGAGTAGTCGGCCAGATACGACTGCAAGCCTTTGCGCATCGTTTCCTCGCCGAGGTAGTTCTCGATCATCTTCAGCACGTGGCCGCCCTTGTCGTACGTGAACGCGCTTGCGCTCAGCACGAAGTCGTTCGACGCCCAGCCGTTGAAGTTCGGCTGCACCGGGAACGCGGTGGACTTCAGATCGGCGTTGATCACCGCATACTTGTTCTTCACGTCGTCGACCCAGCTGAAGCGGTCCGGGAAGAAGCGCACCTTGGTCTTGTTCTCGAAGAACGTCGCGAACGATTCGTTGAGCCACACGTCGTCCCACCAGTCGAGCGTAACCAGATCGCCGAACCACTGGTGCGCGGCTTCGTGCGTCAGCACGGTCACGCCGTAGTCGGACATCGTGGTGCCCGGCGCCGGCAGGATGTCGTCGGCGAATTCGAGAATCGCCCCCCAGTTCTCCATGCCGCCGAAGTTCAGGTCCTTCTGCTCCTTGAACGCGTCGTTGGCCGCGATCGTGTCGAACTTGGTGAGCGGCAGCGCGATGCCGGTGTAGCGGTAGTAGTAGTCGAGCGCCTGCTTGGTCTGCTGCATCGCGGGCTTCGCCCAGTCGCGCATGCCGGGCGGCGTGAAGATGCGCAGATGCAGGCCTTTGCCGTCGGGCAGCGGGCTCGTGAAATCGTCTTCGAGAATGTCGAACTGGCCGCCGCCGAAAAAGAGCAGATACGACGGCATCGGCGGCGTCTTTTCGAACGACACCAGCTTGTAGCCGCTATCCACGTTCACCGCCGGTTTCTCGGCCGCGTTCGAGACGACGTTCCAGTTCTGCGGGACTTCCGCGCTCACCTCGTAGGTGGGACGGAAAGCCGGTTCGTCCCAGCCCGGGAACCATTGACGCGCGAGGTTCGATTCGCCTTGCGTGAGAATCGCGCCGCTCGTGGTGCCGTCAGTCGATTTCAAATCGACGCGGAACACGCCCTCGGCCGCCGAGCATCCCGGGTAGGGATCGTCGCCGCAACTGCCACCGGTTTTCGCCACCGGGTCGTCATAGGTCTTGAAGTTGATGATGCCGCTCCACTCCATGTGCAGCGAGTAGTTGCCTGCGGCGATCTGGCCGCTCACCGGACGCAGCTGGTAGAAATCGCCGTCGTCCTGCGGCGTGGCGATCAACTGGATGTTGCCCGGCTGAAGCGTGATCGTGCCGTTGGTGAATTTGACGCGATGACCAGCGATCGTAATCGCGTTGACCGCCTTCAGCACCTTGATCTGCACATCCGCGCGGCCATCGAACGAAGACAGCGCCGGGTTCGGCCGGAACCACAGCTTGTAGTTGACCGGTGTGACCGTGTCGGGCAATTCGACTGGCGGCACGGTCTTGTCGATCGATGTGTTCGCGACGGGGGGCGCGGCCGGCGGTGTGAGCGCAGGTTCGGACGCGGCTGCCGGCGCCTGCGCGGACTTGCTCGACAAGGCGGACGAGCCGTCACTGCCGCCGCAGCCCGCCAGAACCACGATTCCGGCTAGCGTCAGGCACTGTATCTGCAATCGGAAATTTATACGCATTTTAATCCTCGACTGACAATATCGGCTTAAAGAAAGTGCGTTGAGTACTTCAGCTGTGTTTCTCTGTTTTTCAGCGAAAAAGGTCTCCCGCACTAGCACCGAATTGCTAGTGAGAATGAATAGACGTGTTGACGCCTCAGCACTTGTGGCTGATTTTTTAATTGCACACCGTTTTTATTACAATGCTTTCAAATCAACTGCCTGAATCGCTTTACAAGACATCCATGCGACGCCTGACCGACCGGCGAAACGAAGCCACACCTACGTCTGCGGGCAGGTGAACATAGCGAGATCGATTTGGACGACAGTGCGTAGCCTAGTTTGGCAAACGTTCCCGTGTCAACTTCCTTTCACAATCTTTCCTGCGAACGTGCTTTTCGTATGCACTTCGAATGGAAGAGGTAATCGGCGGAGTTAAACGCGTCCGCAAACGCGATTTAGAGATTTACTACGGGAAATTTTATTTTTCTCTGCCGCACGATTGTGCTAAGGCGCGTCGCCATTGCCAATAGCCATTCGAATGGGATTTAATTTTAACTAGCTATTGAGTTCACGGCCGGATTAGCCGGAAGCGGCGCTCCACTGTGTTCCGCTCGTTAGCCGTTCACCGCCGCGACAATCCGTGCCCGCATCGCCTTGTCGGGCAACGGACCCGAACCGGCTCGCACATTGTCGGCCATGTATTGCGGACGGCCTGTGCCCGGAATCACCACCGTTACCGCCGGATGCGCGAGCACGAACTTCAGCAGAATCTGCGCCCAACTCGTGCAGCCGATTTCCGCCGCCCATGCGGGCAACGGCGTTTTGGCGACGCGCGCGAGCAAGCCCCCGCCGCCGAACGGTTGATTGATCACGACGCCGATGCCCAGCTCCGCCGCGAGCGGCAGGACGCGTTCTTCGGCGGTGCGGTCGTCGGCCGCGTAGTTGATCTGCACGAAGTCGGGCTTTTCGCCGCGCATCACGGACACCACTTCGCCGAATGCACTCGAGGTGTAGTGCGTGATGCCGATATAGCGAATCCGGCCGCGCGCTTTCCAGTCGCGCAGCGTCGCGAGTTGCGTGCGCCAGTCGAGCAGGTTATGAACCTGCATCAGATCGACGCGCGGCTGCTGAAAGCGGCGTAGCGATTCTTCCATCTGTGCGATGCCCGCCTCGCGCCCATCGGTCCAGACTTTGGTGGCGACGAAGGCTTTGCCGTGCGCGCCGAGTTGCGTGAGCAGCGCGCCGGCGACGACTTCCGACGAGCCGTACATCGGCGACGAGTCGATTACCGAGCCGCCTGCTTCGAACAGGATGCGCAGCACGTCGGCGAGTCGCGCGCGCGCAGCGGGGTCGTCGCCGACATCGAAGGTGCGCCAGGTGCCACAGCCCACCACCGGCAGACGTTCGCCCGTGGCGGGAATCACGCGTTGCGTCATGCGCGGCAGCGGCGTGGCGGGTTCGGATTGGAATTGGGACTGCGGCTGAGTTTGCAATTGCGCCGCTGCCGGCCGGGGCAGCGAAAGCGAAACCGGCAAGCCGATTGCAGCGCTGCTTGCCGCGCGCAGAAACCGGCGCCTGGCGACGCGACGTCCATCGTTTTTCGACGAAAGTGCCATGACGTCCCCTCGATCCGCAACCAGACGCGTGAGTTCGTACGATACGGCAATTCGGCGAGATGTGTTTGAGTTCGGGAGCCGCGCTCGAACAGAGCCTTGCGGTTTTCGCACTGCGCGCTGTGCAAGACCCCTGCTTTTGCGACGCGGCAGCCCCTGCCGCTACCGGATGAAATGCCCACCGCAAATCGGCATGCCGTCGAGTCGCGTGAGCCGCGACGGCGCCCGGCCCTCCACCGCGAACCGATCCGTCGCCGTCGCGGAGCCGGCCGCCGCGCCGATTGCGATGACCACGATCGCCGTCCGGCGCACGCGTGCGCTGCGGCCGTCGAGCGTGCGCGAGACGCTTCGCCAGCCGGTCAGCAAGGTCATCGTCAGCGCGAGGATCGCGCAGCACATGATCCGGCCGTCATGCTTGTGTCACAGTGTGCGCGGGCCGCGCGGGAAACGGGTTGCGCCATGCGTCGAATGCGTTCAACTGGTCGTGCCAGCGTTGTACCTCCGGAAATTCGTCCACTGGCATCGCAGCGCTTTTCGCGTACGGCAACGTCACCGCAACGGAAAAATCCGCGATCGACAGGTCGTTGCCGAGCAGCCACTTACGGCCCTTGAGATGCTGATCGAGCAGGCTCGCGTGCTGGCGGAAAAATCCCTGCGCTTGCGCGACCGTCGACGGCTCGGGCTCGCCGAGGCCGATCCACGGCTTGACCAGATGCTCGAAATAAAGCGAGCCTCCCTGCCGGTAGAGATGCTGGCTGTTCCAGCTCAGCCAGCGCACCACATCGATCTGCTGCTGCGCGCTGCGCGGCCAGAGTCCGGATTCCGCACGCTGCGCGAGATGGCAGAGGATCGCATCGGCTTCCCAGAGATTTTTCTCACCGTCGACGAGGCTCGGCACCTTGCCGTTCGGATTGATCGCGAGATAGTCGGGACGCGTTTGCTCGCCCTTTCGCAGATCGACGAACACATAGTCGATTTGCATCCCTAAGTATTTGGCAACCGCGCATGCCTTGCGGGGCGCGAGCGTTTCAGCATAGTAGAGCTTCATGTTCCACCTCGGTATGCATTGACATCGTGGGGGGGTGACCGACGTTGCGCACCTGCACTGCGCTTCCTTACGCGGTGGTCCGCGCCAGGGCCGGTTCAACTAGTTCTTGTCGCTCTGCTCGATGCGGAACAACGTAGCGAGTGCTTTACGCATGCGCTTCGATTCGCGGCTACGCGCTTCGAACGAGTAGTCCGAATCCAGCGGCAGATGGGGTGACGCAAAGAGGTCGCTGACCTTTTGGAGCAGGGCAAAGATGAAGCTCATGGTGACTCCCGGTTGTTACCGCATTTGCCATGGTTTTCGCCAAGGCATGACGGGCCGAAACCTTCGCAAAAAAACGCGCCGGCTAAAGGTCAGGCTCCGCTACCTTCAATTCGCAAACGAAATACTTCGCATGACGGCACGCTTGCGGGCGCCCGTCCGCAACAAAAGCCATCGTGCGGGTTTGGCGAGCGATAGATTCAATCGCTATCGACCGTGCTTTCCAGTTCGGTGATGAGACTGTCCAGCTTCTCGAACGCGCCGCTCCAGCCGGCCTGGTGACCGTCGCGCGCGGCTTCGTCGAAGAATTGCGCGTGCGTGAACGTCATTTCGGTGCCTGCTTCGATCGGTCGAAACTGGATCGTCACGAGAGAGCGCCGCTCGGGCAGCGTGACCCACTGCCACGTGAAGACGAGCTTGCGATCAGCCTCGACCTGCTGGTATTCGCCGCGGCAGTCGTGCGTTTCGCCATCCAGCGTCTGAAACACCACGCGAAAGCGGCCGCCCACGCGTGGATCCGCTTCGGCGCTCAGCACCGGCCCGGCGTCGGGTCCCCACCAGCGCGCCATCAACTCGGGACGCGTCCATGCCGCGTAGACCTTCGCCGGCGGCGCCTTCAGGCGCCGCACGATCGTCAGGCTGGGCTTCTCTTCCATCATTGCTCTTCCCCTTCGACAAAATCGGCGAGCCGGTCGAGACTCGCGGACCAGAAACGTTCGTAGCGTCGCAGCCAGGCCATCACCTCTTCCATCGGCGCGGCGACGAGTTCGACCGACACGGTTCGGCCGCTCTTCGTGCGAGCGATCAGACCCGCCTCGCTCAGCACGTCGAGATGCTTCATGACCGCCGGCAGCTTGAGCGGCAGCGGACGCGCGATTTCCGTCACCGACAGGCCGGGCTCACGCTCGAGACGCGCGAGGATGGCCCGCCGCGTAGGGTCCACGAGGGCGGAAAACGTACGATCGAGTTGACTGACTGGAGACTTCACCATATGGTGAACTATAAACGCTGAGCGCGCTGCGTCAAGTTTTTTTTGCACAGGCGATCGTGGACGTCGAGGCGATATCAACGGCGTGATGCTGCGATTCATCCGACAATCCGGCGGCACTGACCAACCTGTGCCATGCACACCGCCAGCGACCGCGTCGTTCATATTGCGCGTCGAAGTCGTCGACGAAAGGTGTTTTCTCCGCGTGCACGCCGAGTGGTTCGAGACAGCGAAGACAGCTCCGCGCCGCCGGTTCCGCCGCACCGAACGCGGCGCCCGAGTATGCATGCGAGCCAAACATTCGAACCACATGCGGAGTCTGATAAGCCGATGCAATCGGCGGACAACCGCAACTCGCGCTGCTTGCGCCAACGCCTCGCCAATGCCATTCAAAAATCCCTTCGAGCCAGGGAATAAAGCCGCGACGCAATGCGTTCAATAGGCGCAATGACCATCGGTCATCAGAGAGGAGCAGCCATGAAGTCCGTGCTTAAGGTATTGGGCGCCGTCGTGGGCGGCGCAGCGTTGACGAGTCTTGTCGCGTGCGGAGGGAGTTCCGATTCGCTCACCCCGCAATCGTTTGTTTCGACGATGCTGGTGTCCGACGGCTCCGTCGCGGCGGCGCACACGGACTCCAACCTCAAAAACGCGTGGGGCGTCGCGTTCAACCCGAAGGGCTTCGTCTGGGTGGCCAACAACGCCACGTCGGTGGCGACCTTGTATGACGGCAACGGCACGCCGCAATCGCTTGTCGTCAGTATTCCGAATGGAACTGCCGGATCTGCCAATCCGACCGGCATCGTGTTCAACGGCACCAGCGATTTCAACGTCACGCAAGGCGGCAAAACCGGCGTCGCCGCATTCATCTTCGCGGGTGAAGGCGGCACGATCACCGCGTGGGCGCCCGCAGTCGCGCCTACCGTCGCATTCGTCGTGTTCGACGGCGGCAATGACAGCGCGGTCTACAAAGGACTCGCGCTGGCGAACAACGGCGGCGCCAACTTCCTTTATGCGACCGACTTTCACAACAACAGGATCGACGTGTTCGACCGCAGCTTCGCGAAGGTGGCGATGCCGGGCAAGTTTCAGGACTCGACGTTGCCCGCCGGATTCGCGCCGTTCGGCATTCAGGCGATCGGTGCGAAGATCTTCGTGACATACGCGAAACAGGATGCCGACGCGCACGACAACGTCGACGGTGCCGGCCTGGGTTTCGTCGATGTCTTCGATACGGCGGGTAATCTGATGCAGCGCTTCGCTTCGGCGGGCGCGCTGAACGCGCCGTGGGGCGTCACGCAGGCGCCGGCCAATTTCGGCCACTTCAGCGGTGACGTGCTGATCGGCAACTTCGGCGACGGAACGATCAACGCATTCGATCCCGCGAGCGGCCAGCCGCACGGCTCGATCAATCTGCCGAACGGCTCGGCGTTCTCACAAAACGGCTTGTGGGGTATCGCGTTCGGCAATGGGCTCGACAATCAGCCGGTCAACACACTGTTCTTCACCGCCGGGCCGAATGACGAAACAAACGGAGTCTACGGACGCATCGACCTGA
This sequence comes from Paraburkholderia sp. TE9906, assembly GCF_056279605.1. Classification (NCBI taxonomy): domain Bacteria; kingdom Pseudomonadati; phylum Pseudomonadota; class Betaproteobacteria; order Burkholderiales; family Burkholderiaceae; genus Paraburkholderia; species Paraburkholderia sp. TE9906. The sequence goes on along the minus strand of NZ_JBWCCT010000005.1, from coordinate 199,049 downwards.
AAATGTGAAGCGTGGCGCGCGTGCTCATGAGCGGACGGCGGCGCGAGGCGTTCCATGTTCAAGGCGCTGACGATCTGCTTCACCGCGCGGCGCAACCGGCCGCGCAGATGCGCGACAAGCAGGTGGCGCTAGAAGCGGTTCGGCGCAGATTCGCCGAAGCGCTTCTCTTTTTCAGCCGTTGCATCGTGCCAATGTGGCTGAAAATGTTGTCAAGCGAATTGATAAGGTCGACTTATCAACCTGTTTACCGGCACGTATGCGTTAGCATCTCCAATCTGACGATAGATCTCCCTCCCGAGCCACGCCCACGTCGATATCACGCATGCCGTGCGCGGCCAGTAACCGATACAGCGTCGCGCGCGAAATGCTCAGTTCGCGCGCGGCGTCGCCTGGGCGGCCGCGATGGCGCAGCAGCGCCAGTTCGATCGCCTGCCGCTCGGCGGCTTCGCGCGCATGAGCGAGCGTCAGCGGAGCCGGGACGGCGTACGTGGGGAGTTCGAGATCGGCTGCGGTAATCGTGCGGCCCTCCGACATCACAATCGCGCGCCGCACCCGGTTGATCAGCTCGCGCACGTTGCCGGGCCACTCGTATCCATGCATCGCCGCAATTGCGTCGGGCGAAAAGCCGTACAGTCGTCGGCTCGCGTCATTCCGGTAGCGGTCGAGCGCATACAGCGCGAGCAGTTCGATGTCCTTGCCGCGCGTGCGCAGCGGCGGCTCGTCGAGCCGCAACACGCACAGACGATGGTAGAGGTCCGCGCGGAACCGGCCGGCGTCGATCGCGGCCTCCATATCCACATGCGTGGCGCAGATGATGCGCACGTCGACGTCGATCGGCGCCCGGCCGCCGAGGCGCTCGATCGTGCGCTCCTGCAGGAAACGCAGCAGGCTCGCCTGGCTCTCGTACGGCAGGTCGCCAATTTCATCGGGAAACAGCGTGCCGCCGTTCGCGCTTTCGACACGCCCTATGCGCCGCTGATTCGCGCCGGTGAACGCGCCGCGCTCGTAGCCGAACAATTCCGATTGCAGCAAATGCGTGGGAATCGATCCGCAATTGATGGCGACGAACGGCGCATTGCGGCGCGGCGAGCGCGTGTGGATCGCGGCGGCGGTCAACTCCTTGCCGGTGCCGGACTCGCCCGCGATGAAGACCGGCGCATCGGTCGCCGCCACCTTGCGGATCAGGTGTCCTTTTTATCAACCAATAATGCTCGCCACAAACTCCGCTGTCGATTCCGCCATCCGTGAGATAAGTCCAGGATGACGGATGATGAAAGACATCAGCATGAAAAGGATGGTGAGACACGTAACGAGCGTGTCCGTTGTACTCCAGCCCTCGTCCGGTAACAGCAGCATGCTGACCACCCAGAACGACGTGAGTACGCCGAATTCAGGACCCAATAGCGGCTTGTAGCCGTATTCCTCTTTCCATGGCACGTCCACCGGCGCCGGTTCCTTCACCACCAGATTCAGCGCGACACCCTGCTCGTGGGGCAGTGCAATGAGCTGTGGCCCCTGGCCGAAATGGGCCATCTTCGCGGCCAGCGCCTGAATCACCCAGCGCGCCACGGGCGCCTGCGGGCCGATGGCGGGATCGAGTGCGTGCGCTTCCGCCTTCAGGCCCGACTCCCTCACAGCGCCAAGCGTGGCATGCTGTGCCAGCCCCTTGAGTCCGCTGTGCCAGAAGTGACGGATACGCTCGCTGGGCACCTGTTCGGCCTTGAGCAGCGAGGCAAGCAGTCTGTCCGCCTGATCGGCGTCGCCGGCAATCTGCCGCAGCAGCCACGCCTGACGCTTCAGCTCCGGCTTCTCGACCATGAGTGCAGGCGATCCCAGCAGCAGTGCCACCGCTGCTTCGGAGTCCCTATGTTCAGCGTCCGGCCCGCTTTTGTTCAGATGCCAGGCCAACAGCAGACGGTACTTCGGCATCCTGTCCTGTACGTACCGGCCATAGGAGCGGGCCTCGCTCTCGAACCACCTGTCCGCAAAGCCAACGTCGCGACCGTTATCCAGCCACCGCACCAGCGGTTTGCCCGGTAGCTCCAGCCTGCCCCAGGCTGCCAGAACCTCGCTGGACAGCGCCTCGTGATCGCACTGCATCACGATCTCGAATGACCCGCCTTTCGTCGCCTGCGCGAGCCTCGCGGCCAGCGGCGTGAGCAGCGCATCCAGCAGGCGGTTCAGACGCGAGCCGTCATCCGCCGCATCGATGCTTTCCAGCGCCATCACCTTGCCGGGATTCTCGGGCGGTGTGCCTTCGAGTGCCAGCATGCGCTCGGCCAGGTCCGGCTCGGGCGTGAGGATCACGCTGTCGAGCACCGCCATGCCCAGGCGGCTTTGCTGCTGCCAGCCGGTTATCTGGTGCCAGCGTGCCGAGTTATGTTCCGCGGCCTGCGTCGCCGGGATGTCATACGCAAACCAGTACACAACACAACTCAGTGCCAGCCAGCAGAAGAACGGCACCGCAACCGCGTAATGCAGGACTCTGTCCCAGGGTATGGAGCCGTACTTCGGCAGGCCAGGCACCACCAGGGCGAGGGCGAAACCCTCCACAATCAAGTACAGCACGAGATAGAACCAGATGGATAACGGCTCGTATGACATCCGCTCGGACGGGAACTGCGGGTTCCAGCGAAAATTCATCCAGCCTCCTGTCAGTCAACTGTCCATTCGTACTGCGAGGCAAGCAGGCGGGGTTTCGGATTGCAGGCGCACAGGCAGAAGTCACCCTCCAGCGCGGGCACCTGGCCGTACCAGTCCTGGTCGAAGCGCTCGCCGTTACGGCCAATCCTGTCGGTCGTGCCACAGGCCGGACAGGTCACGGGTGCGCCGATATAGCCCATCCTGCGTCCGTTGTAGCCAGTGCCATCGATGCCATCGGCCACGGTCCCGCGCGCGGTGGTGCGGTCGCCTTCGTAAATATGGGCGCGTGCTCCCATCTCAGGCGCCCACCCATTCCCAAGCGGCCCGTTCGCCCGCATCCCGGATGGAGGGCATCGGCTGGCCGCGCCGCAGCGTCACGAGGCTCGACGCGTCATGGCGGTATTCCGGGCGCAGGGAATCCGGTCCCGCATAGCGGCGGGCCACCCAGCGCCCGCTGCGCGGACAGGTCGAACCTGCCTCGCAGAACTGGCGGGTGTCATCGATCATGTCGAACGACCACTGCTCCACAGGTGTCGGCGCGGTGGCTTCCCACTCCCACTGCACCGGCCCGTTGATGTTGACGCCGTTGCCGCCGTCCATCGGCATCTTCACGTTTTCCGTGGTCGCCACGTCGCCGGCCTTGAACGGTGTGACCTGAAGGCTGCGGTAGCGGACACCGGAAATCAGCGTCACCGCGCGGTATAGGCCATCTTCCGCGAATGTTTCACCAGGCTTCACCGGCCGCCAGGACATGTCCTGGCGGTGCGTTGCCTCCCACTGCTCGCGTTCCTGCGGGGTGGAGGGATAGTCGCGATCGAACGTGATGCGGGTGGGATTCTTGTAGTCCGAGTGGAAATCAACATAGAGCAGACTGGACTGGATTCCGGTGACTTCCATACTCATGAATGCACCGGCATATAAATCGTAGCTCCCTGCCGAGAATTTATCGACGTTGTTCGTTTTCACCTTCAAATCCACGACGTTATGCGGTGCAAGATTGACCTCGCCATCGGGAAACTGTGCAGGATCGACTAGAGATCGACCGACCAGATCAAGGCCGAATTTTGCTCCCATGCCGCTCTTTGTATCACTTACACCCAAGCTGTCCTTGCCCATTCTGGCGTCCCATTTATCGGGCGTCTTGAACCTGATCGGGTAGTCGCCGCTATTTGTGAATCTGACGGACACGAGAAATCCATCCTTGACACGATCAATCGATAGCAATGAAACATCGAGTTTCACGATTTTCCGGCCATCCAGAACCCCTGCAGTAGTAAGCTTGTCCACCAGATCACCTATCTTGATCGCAACAGGGCGGCTGAAATCCGTCATATAACTGCTCCGCGTCTCTCCGCTACACTTCGCAATGTAAAGATCAGGCAGCGTCACACCGCCTTTGGGGTCCTTCGGAGAACAGAGCAGTTCAGCCATCTGCCTGGCGAATTCCAGATTTTCACCATTCAGCTTCAACTCATAGATTCCAACGCCGCTGATATTCCTGTTTCCGTCAGAATCACCAATCTGTACCCGCAGCACATCCCCAGAAACGGATACTTCGTTGTTCCCATATTTATTGATGCTGCCATCCGCAGCGCCATTTGTCGTGTAGCTAAATTGCATCGTCTGATTCTCCGGGTTCACAGCCGCAGCATGAACGTTGTTTCCAAGTGCAAAGCACAACAGGGTCGCTCGGCCCAAAAATTTGATCCAGGGGCTACGAGTCATAGCCGATCCTCCATAACTTGTTCGTCGCGAGCGAAAACTGGCGTCGCACATATTCAAGGTAATAAGGCTTGATGCTTGCTGTAACGCGGCCTGGTTGCATCAGTCCTGGTCGAAGCGCTCGCCGTTACGGCCAATCCTGTCGGTCGTGCCACAGGCCGGACAGGTCACGGGTGCGCCGATATAGCCCATCCTGCGTCCGTTGTAGCCAGTGCCATCGATGCCATCGGCCACGGTCCCGCGCGCGGTGGTGCGGTCGCCTTCGTAAATATGGGCGCGTGCTCCCATCTCAGGCGCCCACCCATTCCCAAGCGGCCCGTTCGCCCGCATCCCGGATGGAGGGCATCGGCTGGCCGCGCCGCAGCGTCACGAGGCTCGACGCGTCATGGCGGTATTCCGGGCGCAGGGAATCCGGTCCCGCATAGCGGCGGGCCACCCAGCGCCCGCTGCGCGGACAGGTCGAACCTGCCTCGCAGAACTGGCGGGTGTCATCGATCATGTCGAACGACCACTGCTCCACAGGTGTCGGCGCGGTGGCTTCCCACTCCTACTGCACCGGCCCGTTGATGTTGACGCCGTTGCCGCCGTCCATCGGCATCTTCACGTTTTCCGTGGTCGTCACGTCGCCGGCCTTGAACGGTGTGACCTGAAGGCTGCGGTAGCGGACACCGGAAATCAGCGTCACCGCGCGGTATAGGCCATCTTCCGCGAATGTTTCACCAGGCTTCACCGGGTGGGACGACATGCTGGCGCGATGCGTTGCTTCCCATTGCTCGCGCTCTTCCGGTGTAGAGGGGTAGTCGTGGTCGAAAGTTATACGGCTTTTAATGGGACAGAAATCGACGTGCGTTGACAGTCCCCAACCATCGCCTTCATATTGAATATTCATATAGGCCACACCTGAAATCTCGTACACACCTTTCTGGATTTTGTTGTCTGGAATGGCTTCCAGGTTCAAAATTTTACTCTCACCAGGATTGAGGAAAATTTCCCCCTCTGGAAATTCATTCTTATTGAATATTTTTTTGCCAGCCAAGTTAAATCCCCAATCATCACGAGGCTGTATTTTCCCAAGTTCGCTAAACGGTGCAACAGCAAGCCCACCATTCCGACTGTCACCGGACCAATGATCCGGCGTCTTGAACTTTATCCAACGATCCCCGGAATTAATAAACCGCACAGAAACAATATAGTTCCCGTTTTTATGCTCGACGCTCTCCGTCGTGAAGTCCAGTTTTATGAGTTTTCTGCCATCCGTCCGTGCCTGCTTCGATAATCTGAAGGGAGCATCAAAAATCTTGTGCCTGAATTGCTCAGGAATCAGACGGAGGGAACCCGATCTGCTTATAACTTTCCCGTCATCCGTACACGCAACATTGAATGTTGCAGCAGGATCATGCGTTTCAGGGCCGCCAGTCTGGATATCTTTGTCGCACAAAGTCTGCGCCACCCCTTTCAGCTCCTCCATGTCGCGATTTTGCAGACTAAGTACAAAAACCCCCACGCCGATTTGCGTATCATCGTTGATGGTGTCCCCGTTGGAAAAATAGAACTTGCCTTCTCCGTCGAAAGTCATCTCTCTCGAACCATATTCAAGGCCGCCCGACCAGGAAAGAGAAAACGCACCGGGTCGCTGGACACCACTATTCGAATTATTCGCCATCGCGCACCTACCTCCTATCCATAGGGTCATCAGGGACAAAAAAGCCACCGGCCATATCTTTCGGAATTTCGGATCACCGTCACTTCTTGACATGGTCCGCCCCAGTCTTTGCCGCAGCGCTTGCGCCGCTTGTTTCAGTTTTCGTGGCGGTTACAACAGGAGCGTTGTAACCCACCCGCCACAGCTTGTTGGTTTGAGCAGAAAACCACCTGCGAATATATTCAAGGTAATAAGGTGAAGTAGTAGCCGTTGGCTTAAGGCAGCCGCCCCCCATAAGATTATTTTCGGTTTCAATCACCCAAACCTTATTCGTCGCCTTGTGGGCGTCTGCGAGGGAAAAGTCTATGTCTCTGCCATCCTTGACATACATCGAATGCACGAACCCACCTTGCTCCCAATATTCGTCAGGGAAATTAAACAAATGTCCAGTTTCATGTACCTTCGTTTGCGTAACTCTTTCTGTATATCGTCCCGTTGTTGCCGCTTTCACATATTCTTTTTCCGGCCAATTAGCAGCATCGGCCCGTTCAGTAGTCGGGTACAGGTTAATAATGATGTTCGGGTTAAGCGCCGGAGCATCAGCGGCTCTCACCACATGCACATCGGCACAAAATTTGACCGCAACCCGGCAACCACAAGCCGCACCTTTGTTGCAGCCATCAAGGATCAGCTTGTAGTTCCCTTGATTCAGGGTCTTTTCGGTCATGTTCTTGTACGTGGATGCATCGATTTCTCCCGGGTCACGCTCAACCAGCATCAAACCCTGTTCGGCAAACGACTTGCCGGAATTAGCTCCGTTTCCAAAAGTCTCATACTGCACAACGACATGGTTATTCTGCTGATCGCGCATCGGCTCTCTCGTTGCCGGATTCATTTTCACTAGCAATCGGGGGATCAATGCGGTCACAACTTTTGCCGTGAGAGTCCTGGTACTGGAGTCATAGGTGAACTGGCATGTGGTCGGCGCCGTCCCGGCACACATCACCGGTCTTCCGTCCTTCACAAGCCGTTCAGTCCTCGTCCAGCCGTATTTCTGGTACGTCGGCGTCTCCCGCTGCATCGTCGCCGACGCTGTGAAATCCGAAAGCTGCCAGTTACATGAGGCAGGATTTTCGAGCTCGATCGGTTCTGGATTTGCTGACGAGCCCTCAGTTGGCGCATTGTCCGGATCGTGAATCGTCAGACCACCATTGCTTGACGGCTCTGCTTTCGCGCCCGATTTCCCACTGAACATGTCCCCGAGGAATGATGGCGGCACTGTTGTGCACCCATCCGCCGCGGGGGCGGGCGCCACAGCACCGGTGTTACCCAGCGACTGCCACTGCAACGCGTCCGGTGCGGGCGCTGCCGCAGGCGGCGGCACGAAGCCCGGATTAGTGCGCCACACTTCACACGCCGTCGTGTACGGCACGAACGCAGGAGCGAAAGCCGCGCCACTCAGGTCCATCTGGGCAGGCCCGGTTCCCTTCACGCCAGCCGTGCGGTACAACACGCCGCCACGCGAACCGATCTCGACGCCGCCCCCGCTGATCTTCACGTAGGTACCGTTCACGTTCAGGATGATTTCCTTCGCCGCCTTCACGTGAACCACACCGTTGACCGACTCGACAGACATATCCTCCTGCGACGCAAGCTGCATCGAGCCGCGCTGGGCCTGCACGACGACCGCGCCCGCCGCTGCGATCAAGCTCATGCCTTTCTGTGTGAAGACCGACACCACGTCGCGCGCCGCCACGGTGAAGCGTTTAAGCGTGCTGAAATGCACGCCCTTTTTTGCCGTCGCGATGATCGAGCCATCGGCGGCAAGCTGCACGCCATCGCCCGATACAACGCCCACAGGCCCCGGCGCAGTCACAAGCGCGCCAGGCTGTTCAAGCTCGTCCAGCGCGTCGTTGATCGACTTCTGGGCGACTGTATCCGCGGGCGTCGCCTTTGAGGCCTGCGCCGACTGGGCCAGGGACTCGGCCAGTGTCAGCATCTCCCTGAGCTGGGCAATTGTCTCCTGCATGTCCAGTTGCTTTCCGCTCGCCTGAGGCCGGTTATAGCCCGTCAGGAGCAGGCCATTACCGCCGCGGACTGCACCATAACCTGACGTGCGTAACTCGAAACCGCTGCCGCGATGCTCACGCTTGCCACTGACGATGTGCCCCAGGACAAGATGACTTTTTCCCGAATGCGGGGTGGAGAACCTGGCGTGTTCCTCGCCTCTCCAATCCTCGAACTCGACCTTGTTGTCGCTCTGCGTGCGAATCACGTTGCGCGACAGCCAGCGTTCCTGACTGGTAATCAGATCGACGTGCTGGCTGTCGTGGTGGAATGCGGCTATGAAAGGCTTGTTCGGATTGCCTTCGTGGAAGCTGATAACGGCCTCTGTACCGTCGAGCGCGGGGAAGTGAAAGCCGGTCTGCAAACCGCCCGCGAAAGGTTTCGCGAGCCTCAGCGGGACACTCTCCCCGCCCGCTGGCCAGTCGCCGAAATCGCAATCAAAGCGTACGACGTAGTAGCCCTGCCGGGTCAGGTACGCATACTTGTACTTGCCTGGCGAAGTGACGCGCGCGCTTAGCGTGCCGGTGATCTTCGGCCATCTGTCATCCTCGATCTTCAGGCGGAAACGCCGGTTAGCCGGGATGGCCTTGTAGGCGTTGTGATAGGGCTCGTCACGCGCGCCGGTATGCGTGACCTCGATCATCACCATTCCGTGCGGTGCGTCCGGCAGGTCGATATCCGTGCGCAGAATGCGGCCAGCACCCAGCTCGTGAACATTGCTTTCGCCTTCGTAGACGACCTGCCATGCCAGCGCCGCTTCGTGCCGCAACTGGGCTTCCCACCGCGCGCTGTCCTGGTCAAGATGATGCGTCCCATAGACATACGGCCGGCCGTAGGTCGTGGAGTCTTGCGGCGCGACGTTGGCTTCGTCCTTGAGCCGTTCCCATGCCTGTTGCGGGTTGTAATCGGCAACGACGAATGATTCGGGAACCATTTCGGTATGTGTGCGCAGGATCGACACGGACTCGTCGCCTGTCATCAGACCCGAGAGGGCCCGGGCTGGCGCGGTCAGGATCGGCGTGTACACGTAGTGGTCAATGTCATCACCGAACACCACCACATCGCCAACCTTACCCCGCACGATGTAGCTGTAGATCCCTTCCTGCTGCATCAGGATATTGATGTACCTCCAGTCTCCCGTCTGGTACTGGAATCTGAATGGGTGTTTCGGGTACTGCCGGCGCAACCTGAAACTGAATTGATGGCCGTTCAGGCCATTGCGTTGCAGGATCGATTTGATGATATCTGGCGCCGACTGGTTCTGGTACGTCTGCGTCGTGCGGGGCGTGAGACAGCCGATGTGTGGCTCGACAACAATCTCATAGCTGCTCAGGTCATGTGTCGTATTCGTGTGGGAGAAGCGCGTAATACGCCCGCAGAACAGACGCGCCTCACTTCCGTCGCCAGGCTCCATGCTGAATCTGGCCTCATTCGCGAGAATAACTTCGCGTGTCAGCTTGAGCGGATGCGTCGCAACGATGTCGATACGGTACGGCTCGCCCATTCTTTCAACAAGGCAGAAGGACACCACCGAAAGGCCCGAAAGCCGTTCCTTTCCCAATACTTCAAGGTAATACTTCTCGTGATCGTCCCTGCGTTGAAATGTATCCTGATGCTCAACTACTGAACCCATCAATACCCCACCTTATTTGCTTTGGTTTCCTGTCGAATGCATTGAACATTCAGCGCGACGGCACTGCAACCAGAACAAATCGAGATGAGGGTGACATGACAATTCTTTACACACGTCAGGTGTCGGTCTATTTCTTATGCATATTTCTACGACGACACAATAGAAAAGGCGCGAAATCATCGCGCCTTTTTATGGTTGATGCGAAGGATCAGTGAGAGGTGGAAACGGTCTGCGCCCCTGCTTCTTCGCGCGTCGCTTTTTGCTGCGCTATACCGGGCATTGCCCCGGGTGCATTGCGTGCCGCTTCGGCCAGCAGGTCAACTATCGCCGCCAATGCAACGCTGCGGAAGAAATAATACCGGCTGCAGCGAAGGCGCCTCTGATTCGGGAGATTGTCGGCGCGTTGTTTGGCTCGTCGTGGATCGACCTTAAGATTTTGCCCGGTTACAAGCGTGCCGCAATAGCCGCAGCGTGCGCCTCGCTAGCCCCTCCTCTTCCGCAACGGCCTGAAAAACCGCCTGATCTCGGTCGCGAGCAAGCCAGGCTTTTCCATCGCCGCGAAATGCCCGCCGCTCGGCATGTCGGTCCATTGCGTCACGTCGAAAGTTCTTTCGAGCCAGCTGCGCGGCGGATGGCTCAGTTCCTTCGGAAAATGCGCATAGCCGACCGGGGGCACGACCCGCTGCCCGTCGATGAAACGCATCGGCTGCAAGCGGTTTTCCCAATACATCTGCATCGACGAACCGATGCTCTGCGTGAGCCAGTAGAGCGAGATGTTGGTGAGCAGCTCGTCTTTCGAGAACACCCGCTCGACATCGCCGCCGCAATCGCTCCACGCGCGAAACTTTTCGCCGATCCATGCGGCAAGCCCCACCGGCGAATCATTGAGCGACGCGGCCGCCGTCTGCGGCTTGGTGGTATGCATATGCGCATAACCGCCTTCGAGCGCGGCCCATTCGGCTTTATCGCTCAGGAATTTTTCCTCTTCGGGGGTGAGCGGCTGCCGGGCCGCGCCGATCGCGGGCTCATACGAACTGGGCAGGAAGTTCAGATGGATGCCGTCGACGGCTTGCGGATGCCGCGCGGCGAGCGCGATCGACACGCCCGCGCCGAGGTCGCCACCCTGAGCACCGAAGCGTTGGTAGCCGAGACCGCGCATCAGCGACACCCACAGGTCCGCGACCTGAAACGCGGACGTGCCGGGCTGCGCGGGGGCCGGCGAAAACGCGAAGCCCGGTAAGGACGGTACGACGACATCGAACGCGTCGGCGGGATCGGCGCCGAACGCGGCCGGGTCGCAGAGCTGATCGAGCAGCGTGTGAAACTCGAAGAACGAACCGGGCCAGCCATGCGTGATCACCAGCGGATAAGGCGAGAGCCCCTCGCCGCGCCGATGAACGAAATGCACGCGCTGAGCGCCTATCCCGGTCATGAACTGCGCCTGCCGGTTCAACTTGCGTTCGGCCTCGCGCCAGTCGAAATGTTCGGCCCAATACGCCGCCAGTTCGCGCAGCCACGCGGGGTCGGCGCCTTGCTGCCATGCCGGCGACGGCGTGCCCGGCGCCCAGCGCGTGGCGCGAATGCGCTCGCGCAGATCGTCGATGTCACGATCGGGAATGGCGATCTCAAACGGTTCTATCTGCATGTCTGCTCATCCGGCACGAGGTGATGGGTGACGCGCGCTGGCAGCTCGATCACGCGCCGACGAAGTCCGCTTGCGGCCGGGTCGGGGTCGGGGTCGAGACCGGCGCACGAAGCAGTCTGCATGGTACGCGCCCGGCAACGAAATCAGAAGACGCAAGGAAGAAGTGAAAAAAGCCCGTGAAAGACGGGCTTTTTCGCAGCGTGCCGCTAAAGCGTTCGCTTAGAAGCGGTGACGGATACCGACCGTGCCGACCACCTGCGTATCGGTCGACGAAGCGCTCACGCCGACGATATCGGCCGTGACGCCCGAGTTGCCGGTACTGCCGACATGCTGATAAGCCGCCTCAGCATAGACGTCGGTACGCTTGGACAAGGCGTAGTCGGTCTGCAACGTGAGCTGGTTGTACTTCGGGCTCGCGCCGTTCAGACGCGCGTCGGTGAACGTGTACGCGCCCGACACCGTCCACGCCGGCGTCAACGCATAACGGCCGTTCAGTTCGTAGTTCGTGAAACGCGCGCTGCCGCCGTTGAGCGTCAGACCGCTCGTCGTGCCCGATGCCGACGTGCCGATCGCGCTCGCGTCGCTCAGTTGCGTCTGCGTGAACACGAGGCCGACATTCGCCGCGCCGAACGCGTAGTTGACACCTGCACCATAGGTGCGCTGACGCGCCGCCGTGAAGGTGGAATCGCCCGAAGCCACCGCGCCGCTCGAATTGGTGGTCGAGCCGCCGCCGTTCAGTTGCAGATAACCCACCGCCGCCTTCAGGCCGCCGAACGTGTACGACGCGCCGACGCTGTAAGCGCGGCTGTCGGCGAAGCTGCCCGCCGCGTTCGAAAAACCGTACAGCGCGCCGAGCTTGAAGCCGCCGTAATCGACACTCTGGTACTTGACCGAGTTGTTGATACGCACCGAGTTGTTCAGGTTGTCGTTGTCGTACGGGTGCGAGGCGAGCGTGCCGCCGTATTGCGTGCCGTTCAGCGCGAGCGGGCCGAGATAATCGACCACGCTGTCGTACTGACGGCCGAGCGTCACCGCGCCGTATTGATCGCTCGACAGACCGACAAACGACTGGCGGCCGAACATACGGCTGTTCTGGCCCAACTTGCCGGTCGACAGGTTGAAGCCGTTTTCGAGCACGAAGATCGCCTTCAGGCCGTTGCCCAGATCTTCCGAGCCGCGCAGGCCCCAGCGGTTACCGTTGAGCAGGCCGCTCGCCTGCTGGAAGTTGTTGCTGCCGCCGGAGTTGTTCGTGTAGGCGAGACCGGTATCGATCAGCCCGTACAGCGTGACGGAGTTTTGTGCGTGAGCGGCGCCCGCAGCGCCGACGAGCGCGAGCGAGAGGCTCGATAGTACGAATTTTTTCATTGATTTCTCTCCAGATTCGAATGGCGGATGCCATCGAGCGGCGGAGAATAGCCGACAAATTGAAAAACTATTTTTCAGTTAATTACGGCGTTGTGTTTTTGCGACTTCGATGGTTTTTTGCTTTCCGTTTATTTCGTTGACCAGGACATGCATTTCTGGATAGAGCAGGAATCAAAAATAGCTGCCCCGCCCTTCATGATTTTCCAAAAGCATCTGATTTTATTGGCCTTTCATGGGTTCAGGCGCGGCGCAAAACCATACACTGTCTTGCGTGACACAACGCCACGCAACCACTTTTCATTCCATTAGCTTTCCATCGAAACCAGTCGTAATTGAAATGTCAGACTCATCAATCAATTCCACCATTATTTCACTAACAGCAAATAGTCTTTGCTAATTTTAAAATCCGCCAATAAACCTTTGCATAGCCGCTAGACATCCGTAGCGAATGTGCGCCGCCTCGCCGCTCGCGCCACGCGAGCCCCGATAGCCCGATAATGAGCGTTCCGTTTCCTTATCCACCAAGAGGAGTTTGCCGCGATGTCCACCTACGAATCCAAAGTGCCGCGAGTGCTTTTGACGAACGACGACGGTATCGACGCGCCCGGCCTCGCCGTGCTCGAAGCCGTTGCCGCCGAACTCGCGCACGAAGTCTGGGTGGTCGCGCCCGAGCACGATCAGAGCGGCACCTCGCATTCGATCAGCCTGCATTCGCCGCTGCGCGTCAGCCGTCAGGGCGAGCGGCGTTTCGGCGTGACGGGCACGCCGGGCGACTGCGTCGTGATGGGCGTGCGCCATCTGATGCGCGACGCGCCGCCCACGCTGGTGCTTTCCGGCATCAATCGCGGCGGCAACCTCGGCGTCGAGACGATGTTCTCGGGCACCGTCGGCGCGGCAATGACCGGCCTGCTGCTCGGGCTGCCGTCGTTCGCGCTGAGCCAGACCTTCAGCAATCGCGACAACGTGCGCTGGGATACCGCACGTGCCCTCGCCCCCGGGGTGATCCGTCAGTTGCTCGCCATCGAGCATGCCGCGCCGACCTGCCTGAACATCAATTTCCCCGATGTCGACGCGGCCGCCGCAGGCCCGCTCACGCCAACCCGCCAAGGCGTCGGTCTCGTCGAGGATATCGACGTGCTGCCGCAAGTCGACCCTCGCGGCATGGCTTATCACTGGCTACGTTTTCAGCGCGGCACGCGTGCGAACGATCACGATAGCGAAACCGCCGTGGTCGCCTCGGGCCGCGTGTCGGTCACCCCGCTCGCGTTCGATCGCACCGACGAACCGACCTTCGCGCGGTTGGCCGAGTCACTGCGCTGAGCGTCGGCGGTTCGGCGCTTGCGATCGTGTGGGGGTGATATGTGCCGTGACGTACGTCGGCGCAGCGATGCGGGCATCGCGATGCGAAACGCTGCACTGCGCAGCGCGCGCACTCAGGGACTCGGCGCGCCCGTCAGGCTTGGCGCGCCCCCCGGGCCGGCGGGGTCGGGATTACCGAACGCGGGAAGGCTGCCGTCCTCTCGTGCGTGAACGATCTCCGCGCGCACCTGTGCACGCGATTTCAGTCCGCCGTCCAGTTTCGGCAGTGCACCGCCTGACGGCATGGTCTGAACCAGCGGTGGCGACACCAGGGCTTGCGCGAGCGGTTCGGTCTGCGGTCCCGACAGCGCGGGTTGCGCGTCAGGCTGCGGCTGTTGCAACGGCGCCTCCGCAAGCGGCACAATGGGCGCATCGCGCGGCGCGGGCGCGTTCTCCACCGCTTTCACCGCACGCGGCACATCGGCCGCCTCACTTTCATGAGGCAGCGTGCTTGCCGCCGACAGGCTGCCACTCCGTGCGCTATAACCGCCAGGAGCCGCCGTCACGATTTCGGCCGCGCGCGGGTTCTTCGTATAGCTCGGCACATGATTCGAATGCGCGCGCGTCGCAATGCGGCTATCGCGCGAGTGAGCGCTTTTCACCTGCGACGACGACGGCGTTCGCGCCGCTTTGCCCATCGGCCGCGCAGCCTTCTCTGCTTGCGACACCGCAAGCGCACGCCGCTCCTGATCCGCCTGCGCCTGCTTCTTCAACTCGACCGTCTGGTCGTCATTCTGGCGCGCCGCACGTATCGCATCCGGTTGCGCGCGCGCAGCGGCGACATCGTCGCGCAGCAGACTTTTGCGCGCCGCATGCAATCGATCCGTTACGCTCGCGGCCGAATCGCTGCGAGATTTGACGGCGCCGTACGTGACCGCTCCGTTCGTGATGTCGCCACGCGCGGAATACGCCGGCGCGTCGCGACTTGCGAGCTCGAGTTCATCCGCCGGCGCCCCGTCGTCTTCAAACTCCGACACGCACAACAGAGCGCCGATCGCCAGGACGCCGATGACGATGCCCGTGAACACCACCTTTCCAGGTTCGCTATACAAGACGTATCCCCTTCCAATAATGGACATGACGCCGCGCATGCCATATGACGGCGTGCGCAACGCGCCCGGATTGATCAGAGGGTTAGCGACGATCGATACGATGGATGCCGCCGTCACGGCCTGCAAGTTCCGACCGATCAATCCACGTACGAAAGCGCACGCGCACTGGATGCATCCGATTTTCTGTTTATGTTTGGCGGATGTCGAATCGGCGGATCAGGCAGGCCGTATGGCGGGAAAAGCCAGTTCTCTTACGACGATTGAATGCTGGACTCCGAACTAAACCGCGATGATTGTCGGCCAGAGATAAAGCAGAACCGCGCACACCTACACCAGCGGCCCCTCTTCCGGTTTGCGGCGCATGGCGACCGCAATCGAACTGCCGACGATCAGCGCGATGCCGAGCAGCGACATGGCGCCGATCGTCTCGCCCCACGCAAGGTAGCCAAATAGCGCGGCCCACACGATGCTCGTGTAGTTGTACGGCGCGAGCGCGCCGGCATCGGCCTGACGGAACGCCATCGTCATCAGCAGCTGGCCGGCGGTGGCGAACGCGCCGAGCAGCGCCATCACCGCGAGCGCGTTGAACGACGGCGTGCGCCACGCGAAAAACAGCGACGCGCCCGTGACGAGCGTGCCGACCACGGTGAAGTACAGCACGGTGGTGGCCGAATCGTCTGTCGCGCGAATGCGCTTGATCTGAATGATCGACAGCGCGCCGAACAACGCGCTCGCGATCAGCAGAACGGGACCGAGCCAGCTCGAATGCGCACCGTCCGGGCGCACCACAAACAGCACGCCGACAAAACCGGCCGCGGCCGCAAGCGCATCGCGCGGCTTGAGCGCCTCCTTCAACAGCAGCGGCGCGAGCACGATGACCAGCAAGGTCTCCGAATAGACAATCGCCACCGCCTCGCTGAGCGGCATGTACGGCAGGCCCGCGAAGAACAGACCCGATGCGCCGAGCAAGGTCAGCGAACGGATGGTCTGCCCGCGCACATTCATGTGCTTTAGGCGGGCGGCGAGCGGCTTGCCGCGCAGGCACACCGCCACAGCCGGAAACAGGCCGAACAGCATGCGGAAGAACGTCACCTCGTTGGCCGGATACGCGAGCGCCACCGATTTGGCCAGCGCGTCGACCACCGCAAAGCAGAACATCGACACGAGGATCAGCGCCACGCTGCGCAGCGGCACGGCGCTCGGGCGAATGGCGACGGAGGGCGGCATAGGTTGTCCTGGGGGGCGCGAAGCAGTGCATCGCCGGATCGCGCGAGCACCACATCGCACCGCTCGCGCGAGCGGCTGGAAAACGGATTATGCCCGCTGCCTCGTGACCGATCGACAGCGGCAAGCGCAGTTGATCCATTGCGCATGATCTACCGCCCTTGCCTCTCGCGCGTAACCCGGCTGCCTTCATCCGACAATTGCGGGTATGTACTGATACAGCCCGGCAAAACTAATAATATTATTCATATCGATTTCCGCATCGATGCGGCCAGGACCACCTTCCATGGACGCATGCAGAGTTAATAATAATTATGACCATCAATTAAGCGGGACATCAGGAGATAAAGGTGCGCAATTACTTTGTGCTGGCGACGCTCGCCATGCTGGGCGCTTGCGGCGGTAATGACGGTTCGCCGAACGTGTCCGCGTCGGCGGACAAGCAGGTCAACGCAGTCGATTCATCGGCTTCGGCGGCAGCCGCGGCCTCCGCCGCGGCGCAGGCCGACGCGGCCAATGTCCAGAGCGAATTCAAGGCCGCGAAGACCGTTCCGCTCGGGATGAAAACGACGACACCGCCGCTCGTGATCGCCGACCCCACTCTCAACCTGCCGCCCTACACCCCGCCAGCACCGCCCACGCCAGTCTCCACGACCACCCTCTCGTTCGGCGACTTCACGAACTACCTCGCGCCCGGCTCGACCGAGGGCTGGGGTCCCGGCACGAGCAACGCGAGCATCACGATCCCCGCGCCGGCCACCAACGGCACCGGCGCCGGCGACAAGACCGTCGCGCTCGCCCGCACCTACGCCACCGCGTCGTACGAAGCGGACGTGACGGTCAGCGCGCCGGTCGGCAGCGGCGCGGCGAACGCCGGCTTCATCGTGCGCACCACCAACCCGACGGCCGGCGGCCCCGACAGCCTGACCGGCTATTTCATCGGCCTCGATACGGGCACGCACTCGGTCGTCGTGGGACGCCAGAACAACAACTGGACGAACTTCATCTCGTACCCGGTGAGCACGGTCGTCGGCGGCAGCACGCACCATCTGAAAGTGACGACGAGCGGCACGGCGATTACCGTCGACCTCGACAACCAGCGCGTGATCAGCGTCAACGACGCCACCAACGCCCTGCCCGCCGTGTTCAGCTCGGGCAGCTTCGGGCTGCGGCGCTTCGGCGTCGGCGCGACGTTCAGCAACATCACGATCCACACGTATCCGACCGTGACCTCGCCGAGCTTCGATTTTTCGAAGGTGGTCGGCGCGGTCTACACGCCGTCGAACGCGGTGAACGCGATCGACTTCTGGGAGAACTACGACCCCGAGATCGTCAATCGCGAGCTGACGTACGCGCAGACCTACGGCATGAACACGATTGCCGTGTACCTGCACTACCTCGTGTGGGCCAACGATCGCGTGGCATTCCTGAGCAAGTTCGAAAACCTGCTGAAGATCGCGGCGCGCCACGGCATCAAGGTCTCGCCGATCTTCTACGACGACTGCTGGAACGCGACGCCCCAATACGGTCCGCAGCCGGCGCCGGTCTGGGGCGTGCATAACAGCCGATGGGTGCAGTCGCCGGGCACGCCGGTCGAACAGGCGTATTTCCAGCCGAGCGCATCGAACTCCGCCGTCACGTACAAGCAGAGTCTCGCGAGCTACATCACCGACTTCGTGGCCCCGCACCGCAACGACCCGCGCATCATCTTCTGGGAGCCGATGAACGAGCCGGGCTGCAGCGGCAACGGCTCGCTGCAGAACACCCGCGCGGTCATGATGAACGACGCGCGCATCGCGATCCTGAATGCGGGCGCGACGCAGCCGATCAATTCGCCTCAGGTGCAGGAGGATGAAGGCACGTACTTCTCGGACTTCTACGCGTTCCATCCGTACGGCAATCCGTATGGCGCGCCGGCGAACGGCAGCAACGTCAGCGCGTTGAACTCGGAGACGCTGCAACGCGGCTTCACGGGCACCGCGGGTCAAACCATGCCGGGCATCGTCGCGAACTATGGCGGAACGACGGGCTTCATCGTGTGGGAACTGATGATCGGCCGCACCAACACGCGCTTCCACTGGGGCGAGGTGCCGGGCGCGCCCGCCTCGGTCGAACCGGCGACGCCGTTCCAGGGGACGATCTACCCGGACGGCCATCCGTGGCAAACGTCGGAGACCCAGGCGTTGACGGGCGGTTTCAGCGTGAAGCTGCCGGTGCTGCAGGTCGGCTACTACAACGATCCGACCTTCGCGAGCGCCCCGGTGAAGACGTCGATTACGCCGATGATCGATTTCGATCTGAACACCGAGCGCGGCACCGACTCGCCTGACGCCTCCGCGGGCGTCAACGCGACCGGCTACGGCGTGCGGTGGACCGGCGCGATCCAGGCGGCAAAGGACGGCAACTACACGTTCTCGATCGACAGCGACAATGTGGCGCGTCTGTGGATCGATGGCGTGAAGGTGATCGACAAGAAGAGCGGGTCGCAATCGACCGTCAGCGGCAAGGCCTGGCTCGCGGCGAAGCAGCGCGCGTCGATCAAGGTCGAGTACGTGCACGGCACGGGGCCGGCCAGCATGCATCTGCGCTGGTCGAACCCGGCGGCGGATAATCCGGGCGCACTTCGAATCGTGCCGTCCGATTCGCTCGTGACGTCGAATTGACGGAGGGGTGAAGGTACGCGAGCGGCGGTCTTTCGGGACCGTCGGTCGCGGCGTGCGGCGCATCGGGTTCGATGCGCCGCGTTTTCGTTTGTCGGGCGAGTGTTGTCCGGCTGGGTCGGGCGTGGGCGCTTGAGAGCGCAGCGCTGTCGTTGTCCGAAGAAGAGCGCCCTGCTGATCGACCTACGAAACGACGACCGTAAACTCGATGCCCGATTCAAAGTCCAGCGTCGTGGTCGAAAAGCGCGGATTGCCGTCGAGGTACTGCTTGTAGGGGCGAACGGCGTCTTCGGCGGTGTACATGTTGTCGGCAAGAACGATCGTTCCTGGGCGTAGAAGCCGCTCGGTCTGCCTGAACAGATCCAGATACGTGTCGGCCCAAACGTCGATGAACACCATGTCGAACGTGCCGTGCAGTTCGGAAACGGTCTGGAAGACATCGCCCTCCCGAAGATCGACGTACGCATCTACGCCCGCCGTTCGAACATGAGCGCGAAGCTGGGCGCACTTCGCAAGATCGCGTTCAGTCGCCACAACCACGCCGCTGCCCAGCGTACGAAGCGCCTCGGCGAAATACAGCGTGGATACGCCGCAGGAACTGCCGAGTTCGAGAATTCGCGCCGGCTTGTGCGCGAGCGCCATGTTGCGTAAAAATCGCCCCGTTTCCGCGGACACTGCCAACGACAGCGCCGTGCCTTGCGAGGAGTCGAAATCTTCGCTGGAGAGCCCGAGCGTTTCGAGGAACCGTCCGCGCAGACGAGGGGCGAGCGTGTCGTATTCCTCCGCGAGCGTCAGAAACTCTTCACTCGATCCACGAAACTGCGCCTGGGCGCGGGCCATCACCTCGGTCTGGCTCTGTTCGTGAAGCCGATGCAAAAGCGTGGTGGCAGTTGACGTCATACGTTCTCCCGGATCAGCTGGTTTTTATTCGGTTTTTTTTGCACACGTTCAATCTTCCGCTCGCCGTGCCGGATGCGCCGGATGCGCCGACCGCGAGCACCATGCCGACTGGAATCGTTCCCGCTCTTCCGGCGTCATGGCGTCCCATTTGCGCCAGTGCCGACGCTCGCGCCAACCGCCGCGTCCGCGAAATCCGCCGAACAGGATGCGGCTCAAAACCAGCAAGCCAAGCGCATGCGCAAAATCGATCGTACGGGCGCCCACGAACAGGCCGGGAACGACCCAGTTCCATAGCATCATGACGGCCCATCCGAGCACACCTATA
Organism: Paraburkholderia sp. TE9906; assembly: GCF_056279605.1. Taxonomy (NCBI): domain Bacteria; kingdom Pseudomonadati; phylum Pseudomonadota; class Betaproteobacteria; order Burkholderiales; family Burkholderiaceae; genus Paraburkholderia; species Paraburkholderia sp. TE9906. Next base: position 178,812 of record NZ_JBWCCT010000005.1, on the reverse strand, counting down.
CCGACCACCACGAGCAGCGCCTTACCTGCACATCTGATTCGAAAGTTCATCCGTCGACTCCTCTAAATATCCAGTTCGTCATAAATGGCCTGCAGCCTCGCGCGCAGATGCAAGACCGCATAGCGTTTGCGCGCGAGCAGCGTATTGAGCGTGACGCCGCTTTCCGCCGCCATGTCTTTGAAAGAGCGTCCTTCCAGTTCGTGGGCGATAAACACCTCGCGTTGATCCGGCGGCAACTCATCGAGCGCCGCCTGCAATGCGTCGAGCAATACGGCGCGCGCGTAGAGGGCGTCGGGGCCCGCATCGTGCGCCGGTAGCGAAAGGTCGAGGCGGTACTCACCGTCGGCGTCATCCTCCTCGAAGAGATCCGCCAACGGCTCTTCCTTCTTCTTCCGAAAACGGTCGACGATTCGGTTGCGCGCGGCACGGAAAAGCCACGCGCTCGCCTGTTCGATCGGAGCGGGAAGCCGGTAAGCCCGCACGAATTCGTGGAAAACATCCTGCAGGATGTCCTCCGCATCGTTCGGGTCGCGTATGCGGCGCCGGATGAAGTTGACGAGCCTCGTGCGCTCACGCACCACGGTCGCGGTGATGTCGCTGTCTCGTTCGGTCATCGTGTCCGAGGTGGGTGGCGGTTCCATGCGTCTGAAGACGTTTCAGGGGCGCGGATATTGTGGCTGGTTTGAAATATTTTTTCTTTGGGCCTGGATGGCGGCATACCCGACGATGCTGCCGCGCTCGCGCAGATGCAGCGCGCTCTTCCGGATCGTGAAGACGCGCCGCGCGGCATTCGCGTCAATGCGGTCGGCCCCGGCCCGATCGGTACACCTTTCGCGAGCAAGCTGGGCCTGCCCGAAGACGCACTGCGCCAGTCCGGTGAAGCCCTTGCCGCGACGGTGCCGTTCAGCGGATTGGGAACGCGATGGAAGTGGCTAAAGCCGCCCTTTTCCTCGCCGGCGACGACACGTCGTATGCGACGGGCGCCGAACTGGCGGTCGACGGCGGCCGGTCGCCAATCCGGCGGCACGACGAAGCGCACGGCCGGCGGGTCGCTCGCTGCCGTCGCCGCGTGGGAGTCGAGGCCACGACAGTTGCAAGTCGGACATCCTCGCCGGGATGGTTGCGATACCTGCGGTAACCGGGCTTTAATGCAGTCTGCAGCGGCCCACTGAAATTAAAGGCCGCGCGGAGCCGATGGTGAGCGCCCCCGACCCGACCTCGCGCACGGTCCTCGACGCAGGCAAACGAATAACGCGGCGCGCGGACCTCGATTTTTCGCAGCCGCCTGTCCATCGGCATGCCGCCCGCGCGTCATTGTGATGGCGGCTCGATGTCATTCACCCGCCTCAACCCATGACGGAGGCTCATATGCAATACCTGCTGATGATTTATTCCGAAGAAAACGGCTGGAACCAGATGACCGACAGCGAGCGGCAGCAAGGCGTCGCCGCATATAAGGCGTATACCGAATCGTTGAAAAAAGCGGAGGTTCTGCTGGGCGCCAACCGGCTGCAGAACACCAACGCGGCGACCACGGTGCGGCTCGTCGACGGCAAGCCGCAGGTGCTCGACGGACCGTATTCCGATTCGAAGGAGCAGCTCGCCGGCTACTACCTCATCGACGTGCCCAACCTGGACTCGGCGATCGCGTGGGCGTCGCGCTGTCCCGGCGCGGCGCACGGCCTCATGGAAGTGCGCCCGGTCTGGACGGCCCCCTACGACGCGCCATCTGCATGAGTTCGTCCGGCTGCGGCCGTGACGCTGACGGCGCCGCGCGTTCGATTGCCGAGGCGGTCGCCCGTCGCAGCTACGGCAAGCTCGTCGCGCTACTGGCAATGCGCACGCGCGACGTCGCGGCAGCCGAGGACGCACTCGCCGATGCGTTTGCGGCCGCCCTCGCCGACTGGCCGGAGCGTGGCTGTCCCGCGAATCCCGAAGCATGGCTGATGACGGTGGCGCGCCGCCGGGCGATCGACGGCGCGCGCCATCGCCGCGTCGGCGACGACGTGGTCAACCAGCTCACGATCCTCGCCGACGAGATCGACGAGCGTGAAGCGGGTGCGTTGCCCGACCGGCGGCTGGCGCTGCTGTTCGCGTGTACCCACCCTGCGCTCGAAGCCGCGATTCGCACGCCGCTGATGCTGCAGGTGGTGCTAGGGCTCGAAGCGAAGACGATTGCCTCCGCGTTCCTGATGTCGCCCGCTGCAATGAGCAAGCGGCTCGTGCGGGCGAAGAACAAGATCCGCGAAGCCGGCATTCCGTTCAGCGTGCCCGAGCGAGAGGAGTTGCCCGCCCGGCTGGCTGCGGTGCTGGAAGCCGTCTACGCCGTGTATGCGGAGGGGTGGACCGACCCGGTCAGCTGCGATAGCGGACGGCGCGATCTCACCGGCGAGGCGCTGTTTCTTGCTCAACTGCTCGTCGAACTGCTGCCCGAGGAGCCGGAAACGCTTGGTCTGCACGCGCTGATGCTGTACGCGCAGGCGCGTTGCGACGCGCGACGCGATGCGGCGGGCGACTACGTGCCGCTGTCGGCTCAGAATCCGGCGAAATGGAACGCACCGATGCTCGAGGCCGCCGACAGACTGCTGCGGCGCGCGAACACTTTCAACGCAATCGGACGCTTTCAGTTGGAGGCCGCGCTGCAGTCCGCGCACGTGCACCGCTGCCAGACCCGTTGTCCGAACTGGGACGAAGTCGTGCAGCTTTACGATGCATTGCTCGCGATCGCCGCGTCGCCGGTGGTCGCGGTGAACCGCGCGCTCGCGCTGGCGGAACGGGACGGCCCGCAGGCAGCGCTCGACGCGCTCGAACCGTACGCGGACGATCCGCGGCTGGCCGACTACCAGCCGTACTGGGCCGCGCGCGCCGATCTGCTCGCGCGCACCGGCGCAACGGCCGACGCGCTCGGCGCGTACGAGCTCGCAATCGGGCTCGTACGCGATCCGGCCGTGCGCCGGTTCCTGCAGCGCAAGCGCGTCGAGTTGGCGTCGGCGAGCAGTTAGACGGCGCGTTGCGTTCGCCACGCGCGGTTGCAAGCCGCGCGCTCACTGCATTCAGCCGCCCGGCCCGGTCAAGTGAGGGCGCACCGGAGAGACGTGACGCGCTTCAGGCCATGTCAAAACCCCAGACAAGCCGCACCGGCCGCGACGACCAGGCAGGCGAGCCAGCGCTTTCCACTTACCGTTTCGCCCAGGAACACTCGCCCGATCAGCACCGCGAACACCACGCTGGTCTCGCGCAACGCCGATACCGTGCCCATCGCACCCGACTGCAGCGCCCATATCACGATGCCGTACGCCGCGATCGACACCAGGCCGCCAATGAGCGACCAACCGATTGCCCCTGGCGCCGACCCTGCCGGCGCCCACAGCGCCGTGAGCCCACGCGTTGCGACGAACAGGACGGGCATCAGCCAATAAAACAGAAACATCCACGCGGTATAGGCGAGCGCCTGACCGTCGGACAAGCGCACGCCGATGCCATCGATCACGGTGTAGACGGCGATCGTCACACCGGTCGTCAGCGCGGCCAGCAAACCCGCACGCGAGACATGACGCCTCTCGAGCGCAATCGCGATAATGCCACCCGATATCATCACGATCCCGAGCACGTGCAACGGGCCAATCGCCTCATGCGTGAAGAGCGCCGCGCCCAGCGTGACGAGCAACGGCGATGAGCCGCGCGCGATCGGATACGCCTGCGCGAGATCGTTGCGGCGGTACGACCGCACGAGGGTCGCGTTGTAGACGATATGCACGAGCCCCGATGCGACGATGTACGGCCACGCCGCGCTGGCCGGTAACGGCGTGAACAGGATCACGAGGGTGGAGACGGCCGCGATGGCGATGCTCATCCACGTCATGGACAGGAACCGGTCGTCGTTGCCGTGGAGCATCGCGTTCCAGCTCGCGTGGAGCACGGCGGCGAGGAGGACGAAACCGCCGGTATAACTGAGCATACAGACCCCGGAAAACACGTTTTCAGGGAGAATATCTATCTTGTGGCCCGCCGGCAAACCAGATAAATTGACCGTTCGCGTTAGAGAAACTATTTCGAATGAAACGGGTATTGCCGCCACTGAATGCATTGCGCGCTTTCGAGGCCGCAGGCCGACTCGGCAGCTTCAAGGAAGCCGCTGCGGAACTGAACGTCACGCAGGGTGCGGTGAGTCAGCACGTGCGGCTGCTCGAAGCGTGGCTCGGTGCAACGTTATTCGAACGGCACAACCGGCGCGTGCTGCTGACTCCGGCGGCAAAGGCCTACCTCGCGGAAGTGGGTCCTCTGTTCGAGCAGCTCTCGCGGGCCACCGCCCGATATGGTTTCCCGGAACCGGTCTCGCGGACCCTGTCCGTCAACGCTCCCGCGACATTCACGTTGCGTTGGCTGGTGCCGAGACTGGCGCAATTCCGCGCGGAGCATCCGGACGTGGATGTCAAGGTGGAAACGTCGAACGACCCGGTGGAGAGCCTGGAGCAGACCTTCGACGTCATCATCCGGGGCGGTCCGGACACATTCTATGGCTACACGATGCGGCTCTTCCTGGCCGAGGAAAGGCTGCCGGTCTGTAGTCCTGCACTCCTGCAGCGACTACCGCTTCGGACGCCGGACGATATGCGGGAGCATACGTTTTTGCACACGTCGAGTCTGCCGCGACTCTGGCCAGATTGGCTGGCGCGGGCCAGGATGCCTGCCCTGAGGCCGGCTGCCACGCTGACCTTCGACCACTTCTATCTGACCTTGCAAGCCGCCATCGACGGAATAGGAATCGCGATGGGACCGACTGCGCTCGTCGCCGACGATCTCGCGGCCGGCCGGCTTGTCGCTCCGTTCGCTGGTCCCCGTCTGCCGTCGCGGAGCTATTGCACTTACGTTGCGGACGGGAAGTCAGACGATGAACTGGTCGTGCTGTTCCGCTCGTGGCTTGAGCGCGAGGGGATGGGTTCGCTAACGGAGACGGCCAGTTAGGTGCGAGTTTGTTGAGCGTATCTACTATTGCTCTTCGTGGCTTGCGTCGCACGCTCGCCGACACGGCAATCAGGGGTGCATGCTGTCCAACCTGGCGAGCCCATGTGAGGCCTACCGAAAGTCCGCCGGGCCGCTCACCCCTCCTCCGGCGCGCAATGCACGGCAAATTTCACGAGCTTTGCCGCCCCGAAAGTGTTGCTTATCGCGACATCGGCGGCATCGCGCCCACGGGCCATCAATACGCGTCCGGTGCGCGGCACGTTGTTGCGCGGATCGAATGTTTGCCAGCAGCCGCCGACAAAGGCTTCGAACCAGGCCGCGAAGTCCATGGCACTGTAGGGCGGAGGCACACCGATGTCACTGATGTATCCCGTGCAGTAACGGGCAGGAATGTTCATGGCTCGACACAACGCCACTGCCAGATGAGCGAAATCGCGGCACACGCCCTGTCGCTCGTGATAGACCTGCCACGCTGTTTTGGTCGGTCGGGCAAACTCGTAGCCGAACACAATCTGGCGATGAACGAAGTCACAGATCGCTTGCACCCGGTCGCGCCCGGGCAACGATTGCCCGAAAAGCTGCCATGCAACGTCGGACAGCAGATCGGTCTCGCAGTAGCGGCTACCTAGTAGAAACACCATGCATTCGTTGGGCAATTCCTCGACTGGATGCTGGTGACCATAAGGCTCCCGTTCTTCGGGTTGGCCGGAGATTTCGAGTAACGCGGTCGTCGACATTTCGATTCGCCCCGGCGGGGCGACGAGGCGGCTGCAGAGATTGCCGAAACCATCCCGATACTGCAGGATGGTCACCGCCGGATCGACGACAAGCAGATCCGCCTGCAACATATCTTGCGCCCGCGAGAAGTGCGTATTGAGCATCAGCATCATCGGGGTGTACTGCTCGCACTCGTAAATCAGTTCATAACCAACACGAAGTTTCATTGCGGCGGCCTTCCCTATAAAGATTCAACAGCGGTCCTCGGTGACGCTCACTTCGACATCCAGACCGAGAAACGAGTTTTGCGCCCCTGTCCAGGTTCCCCACAGCGGCAAGGCCTGATGCTGGTCCCACGCGACGGCTACCCGGATCAGGTGCCGGTTTCCGATGATGCTGTTAGTCGGATCGAAATCCACCCAGCCCGCCCCCGGTAGAAAGATCTGCAACCATGCGTGTGTGGCGCCGCCTCCGTGCGTGGTGTCGTGATCGGGGACAAAGATGTAGCCGCTGACGAAGCGTGCGGCAAAGCCAAGCGAGCGGGCCGCGTCGATCATGAGCACGGCGAAATCGCGGCAACTGCCACTACGACGGGACAACGTATCTGCCGGCCGGTAGACGCCTTTCTCCGCGCGCCGGACGTACAGAAACCCGTCTTTGATCTCCGTCGTCATGGCGCGCAGGATCGCCATGGTCGATCTGTTGCCAGCTCGCGCAATGAAACCGTGCGCCCAACTGTCGACGCCCGCATCGGGATATCGTCGGCTGCGCGCATTCACGAGGTCTGTGGCCTCCTCGTTCGTGTATGCGAACGGCCAGGTCGCGGCGTAGGGCTCGATAGCATAGTCGGGCGATGGGGCCTCGTAATGTTCGAGGGTGACCGCACTATCGAACAGCAGTTGCGATGCCTCGCCCGAGAATGTGGCTATGGCGACTGAATTGTCGAATACATCATGCAGCCAATGCAGACGGGACGGTGTGGGCGTAATGCACAATTGTGATGTCACGAGGCGCATGTCATGGCTGGAGCGCGGCCGAAACATCATTCGATGCTCGCCAAAACTCACTGGCTCCGAATAGCGATAGGTACTCTTATGGCGAACAGTGAGACATCGCGGCCCACTCATGTGGTTTCACCTGATCAAAGCGTCACTGGTGGTGCCGAAAACTGCTGTGACAGGGTAATCAGGCCTTCGCTTCAGGAAGGAACTGCACAGCGTTTCAACCGAACGTTTCGGCCCGGGTGTGCGATTTGGCAGATATCGTGCCCCAGCATACACTGGCGAAAAAACCTTAAACGTCCTTATTTTTCGGTTTCTTATCAAACACGGCGAGCCTCGTGCGTACGCGTCGGCCCATACCGGAGCATTCCTCGCATGACATGACGGATCGTGCGTGCACCGTGTCGATGCGGTGAACGGCGACACGCACGAAAGCGTGCTTCGCGATTGTCCTTGCATCGCTGTGGCAAAGAGCGCATTGTCATAGAGTTCGATGTGCGCGGTCGTTAAATTTACACGGCGGCCTCATCGCAATGGCTTCGGAAGTGTGAGCGACGTCTGAGACGGAGCGATTTCAATCATGTCATTCACGCGTCTCATGGAGAGGCCTATCACAAGACGCCGTCGTCGCCGTCGCGGCGCGCTCTGAATAACCGATTGGAACCAGCATGCAAAACCGAACCAAAGCCTATTCATCGTCGCCGGCCAGGCAAAGCGACTTCATCGCGACTCAGAAAGAGCGCGCCGCCGCACTTGCGAAGGCGGAAAGCGAGCGAGCCCAGAAGCGGTGCGATAACGACGCTCGCATCGACGTCAACGCAAGCAAGTGGCGATATACCCGCATCGTTGATTAGCACGGAAAGACGGCGTGATGCTCAACTTTCCTAATCCCAGTCGAGTCTACGACGCTTCCAGACACGGTGTGTGCTTCTGGGGCTACGACAATTCGCGCGAGATTGCCTTTCTGGTCGACGACAGGATGCTGAAGAAGCTTAATCCTCACATACTTGCGGATGAGCTTGCGTTGCTGGCTGCGTTCGACAGCAGCCGCGTCCAGATTCTGGAATTCGCCAGAAACCTCTACAACGGCGGCACACAGAGCAGGTACACGATCTCGTGAATCCCGCAGAGGCTGGCGGCCGATTGCATGTGCCATTGCCGCCCTTCCCCGGCCGCTATCGGTGCTCCACAACAACCACGTGCGCCTGAATCTTCCCCTCAACCGGCCCGGTGCCGAATCGCTCGGCAATCGCCGTCGCGCACGCTGACGTAGCCTTCTCGACACCTCCGCCCGAACGGGCCTCAATCTCATTGCGCAAGGGCGTTCCCTGGCAGTAGGCGACGGCCGGCACCCGAGCCGATGCCGCGCGGCTGCGTGCCGCAATCGTCTCGAAGCGCGGCGCCGCACTGAAGCCCGCCTCCGCGAGATCGCGTGAAATCACTTGCCTGTCGAAATAGCCATGCGGCGTGCGCGCCATGAAACGTGGCGGGTCGGTGGGAAAGAGACCCCCAAGTGCCGCCGTGACCGTATCGGCGAATTCGTTTTCCTCGATGCGATCCCAGACGTTGAACAGCAACGCGCCACCGCGCCGAAGTACGCGCCGAGCTTCGGAAAACGCTCGCGCTTTGTCCGCGAAGAACATGACGCCGAACTGGCAGACGACGATGTCGAAACTCGCGTCGTCGAACGGCAGGCGGGTCGCGTCCGCCTGCTGCCACGTCACCGGCCTCGGAGCGCCGATTGCTGCGGCACGATCGAGCATTGGCTGATTCAGGTCGGTCGCAATCATCTCGACCTGTGTTGGCAACGCAGCCGCCATTGCGCGGGTCACTACGCCGGTGCCGGCCGCGGTCTCGAGCACGCGTGACGGATGGCGCGCCGCTACCCGCTTCGCGAGATCGGCGGCGTACGGTTCGAAGATCAGCGCAACAAGATGACTGTCATACAGCTCGGGGATCGAGCCGGCGAAGCGAGTGTCGGTACCTGAGCTGTCCATAACGCCTCCATCTTGCTTTCGCGGAAATCTTAGGCGCAATGGAACGGGTTGAACAGCCGTCCGGCGCGAAGCCCCTCGATCTCCGACGGGCTTCGCAAAACAAAGGCTTTTCCCCAACCGCTAAATAGCCCCTATTCCACCGCTCTCGCAGGCACTTTCGACAGCAGCGGCCCAAACCCCTCGGCAAAAGTCAGATGCGAGATGACCGCATCACGGAGCGTCTGATACGGAAGCCCAGCGAGCATCGCAGTTTGCATCGCCGCCATCACCTCTCCCGCTTCCGAGCCGATCATCGTGAAGCCCAGGATGCGGTCATCGTTCGCACCGACGAGAACCTTCATGAAGCCCTGCGTTTCGTCGGTGGCTTCGGTTCGCAGCACATTGCTCATCGGCAGTGTCGCGACGCGCACAGCGACGCCGTGACGCTGCGCATCGCTTTCGCTCAAGCCCACGCGCGCAAGCGGCGGATCGGTGAATAGCGTGTATGGAACCAGACGGTCGGTCGTTCTGCGATTTCCGCCGGCCAGGTTGTCGCGCACGATCCTGAAGTCATCGACCGATACGTGCGTGAACTGCGGACTGCCCGCGACTTCGCCGATCGCCCACACGTCGGGCGCCGACGCCTGCAACCGGTCGTTCACGCGGATGTAACCGCGCTCGTCGAGTTCGATGCCCGCCTGCACGAGGCCGATGTCCGCCGTGTTCGGCACGCGGCCTGCCGCAACGAGAATGTCACTGCCGTCGATCGTCCGGTCTCCCGAACCCGTGCGCACGACAACGCGCACGTGCGTTCCCGATCGGCCTTCGACGCTGATCGTTTCGGCGCCCAGCACAATATCGATCCCCTCCGCGCGGAGAATGCGATACATCTCCTCGCTAACGTCCGGGTCCTCACGACCCATCAGCCGGGAACCACGCTCGACGATGGTCACGCGGCTGCCAAAGCGGCGATACGCCTGCGCCATCTCGATGCCGATATAGCCGCCGCCGAGCACGACGAGATGCGCCGGCGCATAGTCGAGGTCCAACGCGCCGATATGGGTCAACGGCTCTGACGCGCGTAGCCCCGGCAGATCGGGAATCGCGGCGTGCGTGCCGACGTTCACCACCACCTGGTCACCGCTGAGCGTACGCGTGTCACCCTCGTTGAGCTGGACCTCGATCGTCTTCGGTCCGACAAAACGACCACGGCCCATGATCAGTTCAGCGCCGCTCGACGCATACGCCTCTACGTGAAACGCCGCTTCTCTTTCGATCATGCCGCGCTTGCGCTCGCGCACCCTCGCCATATCGATCGACACAGGACCGGTCGTCGTACCGAACTGACCGGCATGTCGCGTCAGATGCGCAACACGCGCGCTCCAGATTTCGTTCTTGCTCGGCAGACAGGCGACGGCCGGACAGGAGCCACCTACCCACTGCCGTTCGACCACGGCCACGCGTTGCCCCGATCGGGCCAGATGCCACGCCAGCAGCTTGCCACCCTGGCCACTGCCGAGAATCAACGTATCGACATGTTCGACTTGGGACATCACATTCTCCTATTCATCTACAGGTTAGTTAGTACAGCGCAGCAGCGATCCGGGCCGCTGTCTGAGGACTTAGACGTAGCGGGCGGCACGTCGCTGCGCGATGTACCGCCCGCCAACGCCGATGTCACTTCACCGGCGGAAAATCGACGTCGGTGTCGTTGATGCGGTTGAACGTGTTGGTGAAAATCGTCATGGCGATCGCCAGCGAGATTTCGGCCAGTTGCGTGTCGCTATAGCCGGCCGCGCGAATCGCGGCGAATTCGCTTTCGCTGATCGTGCCTCGCGTCGTCTGCAGATTCAGCACGAAGTGGATAAGCGCATCGCGCCTCGCATCGCCGGTCGCCTCGCCTGCGCGAATCTGCTTCAGCGCTTCGGGCGAAAGGCCAGCCATCTTCCCCAGCATGGCGTGTGCGGCCACACAGTAGTCACAACCTGTCTGCTCGCTGACCAGCAGCTTGATCGTTTCCAGATCCGCCTTGCTCAGACCGCTGGCTGCCAGTGCGCCTTCGGCATTCAACGCGGCGCTCAAGGTTGCGGGCGCGAGATGACCGAGCGCCGCGAACAGATTAGGCACACTTCCTCCCGCGATTTTGCGGACTTGTGCGTAGACCTCGGCGGTCGCGCCAGTGGCGTTCGTCACAGCAGGGATGGCGATGCGGCTCATGATGGACCTCACTCAGTGGTGGTTAGGAGCCTCCACTTTAGGGACGTCCCGTGAGCTTGTTGAGTCCGCAAATTGTCAATATCATGCTCGAAAGTATCAATCGAGGCAAAACATGTCACCTCCCCTGGATTGGCTCAGCCGTCTGCTCGGCATGATGACCGTGCGCGGTCAGCTGGAACTGCGCTGCCTGTATGGCGCTCCCTGGCAAGTCATCTACGGCGACTCGGATGCCGGCGAGATGCCCTATCACATCGTGCTCAGCGGCTCCGGTATCCTGGAGACGCCCGGCATTGGCAAGCCGCAAGATCTTCGCGCCGGCGACATCGTGATGTTTCCGCACGGCTCCGCGCACATTCTTCATGACGGCAGCGGCGCGCGGCCGAAGCGTGCGCGTCAGCACGAAGGCTTGAACCTGACCATTAGCGAAAACACAGGGACCGGCGAGCGTCTCGACATGCTTTGCGGCCGCATCGTTCTGGCGCCGCCTCATGACCGGTTTATTCGTGCCTATCTGCCGACGCGGCTCGTGATCCGAACGTCGAGCGTCGAGGATGCCGACGGCACGTCTGCGCAACTGAACGGTCTCGTGGCGCTGATGCGAGGGGAATCGAACGTAGGCAATCTTGGGGGCTACGCGATGATGAACGCGCTATCCGCGGCTCTTTTCGCGCTCGCCCTGCGCATGGCCAGCGAGTCCGACGAAGCGCCGACCGGACTGCTGGCTCTCGCTGGACATCCTCGCCTCGTCCCCGCACTCGCGGCCCTATTCGGCGACCCGGCCGGTGCGTGGACGCTGTCGACGTTGGCCGACCTTTGCAGCATGTCGCGCGCGACGCTGATTCGCCACTTTCAGGAAAAGGTAGGACGCTCGCCGAATGAATTGTTGACCGATGTCCGCATGGCGTTGGCTGCGAATGAACTGAAAAAAACCGGCGTTTCCACCGAGGTCGTGGCCGAGACCGTCGGCTACAAATCCGTGGCTGCATTCAGGCGCGCTTTTACTCAGCACATGGGCATGACGCCGGCGGACTGGCGCCGTTCGGAACTGCAGAAGCTGCATGCGCTGGCCGCGAGTCAAGGCTAATCGAACACTCAGCGGGATCGGTTGTCGGCACGGCCCATTGCCACAACCCCTGTTATTTTGACGACGCCGGAACCGCGCAAAGCGATTCGTCGGGAATATCGAGTTCTTCGGCAATCCACGTAAGCACGCCGTCACGGCGCCATTTGAAGAAATGCGTGTGGCACGTGTGCTGCGGTGGCCATGAAGCGGGCAGACGCTGCCATTTGTGGTCGTCGAGCCATGCCCGCGCCCGCGTGAGCGACCCGTGCGGATAAGCCGTTCGGCAAGACAGCCCCAAAACACTGTATAAAAACACAGTATAATGAAATGCCCTGACCGCCCCGCCCACCCAACCTCGCCATGGTGTCCCAGCCAAGCCTGTTCGCCCCCGAGCCCGTGTCCGTTCTCCACGATCAGGAAGGCGGCATCCGCTACCTGCCCGCCGCAGTGCCAGCCGCCATCGCGCAGCGGTGGTTCGACGAGGCGCTTCAGAACATCGGCTGGATCAGCCAGCAACGCATGATGTACGAGCGCGAAGTCGCCGTACCGCGTCTGCTCGCCACGTTTTTGCGCGAATCAGCCGACCTGCCAGCGCCGTTGGGCGAGGCATTCGAGGCCGTGCGCGCACTCGTCGGCGCGCCGTTCAATCGCGTCGGCCTCAATCTGTATCGCGACGGCAGCGACAGCGTCGCGCTCCACAGCGACAAGACCGAGCGGCTGGTGCCTGCGCAGCCGATCGCGATCATCTCGCTCGGCGCGAGCCGCCGGATGTCGATCCGTCCGAAGGTGGGCGCAGGCCGGGTGCTCCATGTCGATCTGGAGGCGGGCAGTTGTCTCGTCATGAGTTATGCGGCCCAGTTCACGCATGAGCACGGCATTCCCAAGCGGCCGGGCGTGAGCGAGCCGCGCATCAGCCTGGCGTTTCGGTGCTTCGCCGCGTGAAGGGATTAGAGGCGTGCCGCCTGTGCCAACATCGGCAACAGGCAGACGCGGTTGCAACCGGGATGAATTCCCGCGACGCTACAGGGCACTAAAGGGTTTTCGATGCGACGTCATAGCCGCCTTTGTCTCCGCACCCACGGGGCCGACCCGGCATCGGAACATCACACGCCACCCACGCCTTAGCCCGCGTAAATTTCCGGGTTATCGACAAGCGGCAGGAATTCGCCGGTGCGCCCATCGAGCGCGAGCATCACACCGGTTTCGATCTGGAAAATCCAGCCATGCAATTGCAAGGTCTTATTGGCGAGTCCGACGGCCACCGAAGGATGCGTGCGGATATTGCCGAGCTGCGCGATCACGTTGTCCTTGACCAGCGCATCGAGGCGTTCGGCGTCCGAATCATAGGTGCGTGACGCGTTCACCGCCTTGGCTGCATCCGCGTGACGCAGCCAGCCTGCCACCGCCGGCAGATGATCGAGATTCATGCAGGTCGAGATCGCGGTCATCGCGCCGCAGTTAGAGTGGCCGCAAATCACGATATCGCGCACGCCCAGCACCGCTACCGCGTACTCGACGGTGGCCGACACCCCGCCCGGTTCCGGACCGTAGGACGGCACGATGTTGCCGGCGTTTCGAATCACGAACAGCGCGCCCGGCTCCACCTGGGTGAGCAACTCGGGAACCACGCGACTGTCCGAGCAGGTCACGAAAAGCGTGCTCGGACTTTGCGCCGCCGACAAACGCTTGAACAACGCGATCTGCTGCGGAAAGACGTCGCGTTGAAAGCGGATGAACCCTTTGATGATTTCCTGCACGATGTTCTCCAGACAATCGGGGATTGCGTTCGCCGTGCATGCGCGGGCGAGCCGCCGCATGTGTGCTATCGATTGGCGTGACTATACCGTAGCCGCCCAAGGCGGGCTGCGTCCAACCGACGTGTACGCCTGTGCCGGATATCCAAAGTGAGGAACAGAAAAAAGAATCCGAACTGGCGCGCCTTCATGATGAACCCTGCGCACCGTTCGCGGCATCAGAAAAAAACCCCGGCTGTTTCCAGCCGGGGCCAACTCTCTCGCTCGCACACCGGAAGTCGTGCGTGCATGACTACTGTACCTGCGTCGACGCAGCGGATATATACGTGGCGCTGGAAGGGTCCGTTACACCGCGGCGCGAATCCGGGACACGTGGCGCCAGTCGCCGATGCGCTTCATCGCGTACCGCGCGGCAGCGTGCGGCGCATTGAATCAACGGCTATACATCGCATTCCAGTCAGCCGCCGACACCGCTGGCCGGCCGCTTTGCGACGAACCCGCGACGCTGCCGCCATAAGCGCTCGCGCTGCTGTTCCGCGCGGCAATGCGGGCTTGCGCCGCCTGAACCGCTTCGGGGTAATGGGTCTGATCGCCGTCGCCGACGCGGTAGCCGGCCTGTTCGAGCTGAACCAGTTCCGCACGTACCTGTTCGCGCGTGATGCGGGTATTCGATTGCGCAAAAACGGTGGCCGATGCGGCGATGGACGCGACGACGACAACAGCCTTGATCAAGGACTTCATGATAAAAATAAGCTCCAGTAATTGATGGTCCGCGGTGCTGCGAATGACATGTTGCGCGACCGCTGAACTCAATATAGGCGCCGCTTCTTCATAGAATAATGGCCACGTGTCGAAGGGATTGTTGTCGGATCTGGAGAAGTCGCCGATAGGATCGTTGATCGAAGATGTGCCGCTGCGCCGTAGGCATGCGCGCCCACCACAGTCCCGCGCACGACTTGCCGGCTCACCGGATAACAAAGCCCGGCGCGCAAGCGCCGGGCTTTTTGCTATCCGGATTTCCGCAACCGACGCGGCCTCGATAGAAACCTCATCGAAACCTAATTAAAATCGCCGGTTTCCAGTTCGACCGAACGACCGCCGTTCTTTTCGAGGACCCGCCGCGTAGCATTTTCAATCCGCGCACGGTTTGCCTCGAAAGTGCCCACCAGTTCGTGGGCCGACGGGCCGCCGTTGCCGAAATGGTCGTTCAGCGCATCCAGCGACACGCTGCACCAGACGTCCGCCCCGTCCACATTGGCCTCGAAGGCGACGCGCGTCGCCGCCACCACTTCGCGGCGTCCGGTGAATTCGATCCTCATAATGATCCTCCATGTGTCGAAAGTGAACTTCGAACGCGCAAACCCTGTGCCAAGCCGCTGGCGTCTTCACGCAGCGTGCCGCGGCGAGCGCGCATTCTCCGTAAGGTGCATACTCCACATCGGCCGCCACGTGCGGCCGCGCTGATGCGTCGCGGCAAGCCTCCTGCAAAGCCGTCAGACGCGCCCAACACCCCGATACTAACGCCTCCATGTCCCGCAGCCCTCAATCGTCGCGCGCTTTAGTCATTGCCGCCGTCATGGCTTCCATGGCGATGGTCGCCATCGAAGCCACCATCGTCTCCACCGCGATGCCGCAGATCGTCACGCAACTCGGCGACCTGCATCTGTACAGTTGGGTCTTCTCGTCGTTCCTGCTCACGCAAACCGCGATGACCGTGGTGTTCGGCAAGCTCGCCGACCTGTACGGCCGCAAACCGGTGATGCTCGCCGGCATCGCGATCTTCCTGCTCGGCTCGGTGCTCGCCGGCTTCGCGTGGTCGATGCCGGCCATGATCGTGTTCCGCCTGATACAAGGCATCGGCGCGGGCGCGATCCAGCCGGTCACGCTGACCATCGTCGCCGATCTCTATCCGGCGCGCGAACGCGGCAAGGTGCAAGGCTATCTCGCCAGCGTATGGGCGGTGTCGGCGGTGGTCGGGCCGATGGTCGGCGGCTTCATCATTCACAACCTGTCGTGGGCGTGGATCTTCTGGATGAACGTGCCGATCGGCCTCGCATCGGCTGCGGGTTTCATTGCGTTCCTGCGCGAATCGGAGCGGCACGCGCGGCCGTCGATCGATTTCGGCGGCGCGGCATTGTTCATGGCCGCGATCGCCGCGTTGATGATGGCGCTGACTTACGCGGGCGACGACGAACTCGCCAAGGCATCGCTCGCGGGCGGCGCCTTCCTGCTGTGCGTGCTGTTCTTCGTGCGGCAGGAGCGTCGCGCCGCCGAGCCGATGATCTCGTTCGCGCTCTGGAGCCGCCGGCCGATTGCCGCGTGCAACGGCTCGACCCTGTTGTCCGGCATGATCCTGATGGGCGCGACCACCTTCCTGCCGATGTACGTGCAGGGTGTGCTGCATCGCTCGCCGGTGGTCGCCGGTCTCGCGCTCACGATGATGATGGTCGGCTGGCCCACCGGCGCGACGCTCGCGGCGAAGTCGTTCCACCGCCTCGGCTTGCGGCGCATCCTGATCGGCGGCAGCGCGTTCGTGCCGCTCGGCGCTGCCCTGCTACTGTTCCTGTCGCCGGGCGGCTCGCCGCTGATCGCCGCATTCGGCTCGCTGATCATGGGCTTCGGCATGGGTACGTCGAGCGTCAGTTCGCTGGTGCTGATCCAGGAAATCGTCAAGACGGATGAACGCGGCAGCGCCACTGCGTCGAATATCTTTTCGCGCAATCTCGGCAGCACGCTCGGCGCGACGCTGTTCGGCGCGGTACTCAACTTCGGGCTCAGTCATTCGCAGGGCACGGCGGTGGTCACGTCGGACCAGTTGAAAGCGCTGCTGCAGAATCAGGTGGCGAGCCTCGGCGATAGCGACATGATCCGTCTGGTGTTGCACCAGTCGCTGCATCTGACGTTCGTTTCGATCTTCGTGATCGCGATCTTCGTGGTGGCGCTGCTCGCGTTCGTGCCGGCGATTCACATCGGTTCGGAGAAGAAGATGCCGCTCGAGGCGTTGTCGCCGCTCGAGGATTGACAGCACGGATGGATGGTGCGCGCGGCGGGTGCAAGCTTGCCGCGCCAGCCCGATTGCACGCCGCCGTGCGTGCAACGCCCCCTTAGCCCGCCGCCCCTTCGGGCGTCAGCAACTCGATGCCATCCAGTTGCGCCGCGCACGTGTCCCGCACGATCGAGACGAAATCGCCGAAGTAAGGCCGGCTCGCGAAGCCCTTCGCGGCCACCGCGTACAGTTCGCTCCACAAGCCCTGCTTGCCGACCCGCTTGGCCTGCACGTAGTCGTGATCGACGTAATTCTTCACGCCCCAATTCGGCAGCGCCGCGATGCCGCGGCGGCTCGCCACCAGTTGCATGATCGCGATGGTCAGCTCGGCCGTGCGTCGTTCGAGCTTGATGCCGGCGGGCTCGAGCACTTCGCGGATCAGGTCGATGCGCGCCTCGGGCACGGGATAGGTAATCAGCGTCTCGTCGCGCAGATCGTCCGCGACTACGCGGCGCTTGTTGCGCAGCCGGTGCTCGTTGGCCATCACCACCAGAATCTCGAAACGGAATAGCGGCGCGATATGCAGGCTGCGCCGCGTGGCCGGCTTCGAGCCGATCACCACGTCGGCGCGCGCGTCGCTCAGCAGACGCAGCGGGTCCGCATGAAAACCCGCGACGAGGTCAACCTCGACCTCGGGCCAGCGCCGGCGGAATTCGTCCATCACCGGCATCAGCCAGTCGAAACAGGTATGGCATTCGAGCACGATGCGCAATTCGCCGCGCGTGTCGCCCTTCAGGCGCACGAGATCACGCTCCGCCGCGCTGAGCGCCGCGATCGTCTCACGGCCGAGCGCCAGCAGCCGCTCGCCCGCCGCCGTGAAGCGCAGGCCTTGCCGGGTGCGCTCGAATAGCGACACCTCGTAGTGCGCCTCGATATCGCGGATCTGATGCGACAGCGCGGACTGGCTTAGATGAACGCGTTCGGCAGCGGCAACCAGCTTGCCGGAATCGGCGATCGCGATGAGCGAACGCAGGTGACGAAGCTCAAGCATGCTGGGGCTCCGTGCGGGAAGAATTTTTCCGGATATGAATATGGCTCATACATTGGTGAAAACATGTCGCTTGATGAATCATAGCGCGACTTTCACACTGAGCGCCAATTCATCACAACGCACACCACGCACAAGAGGACTTCACATGGCCCGCACGCACATCTCCGGCTTTCCGCGCATCGGCGCGCAGCGGGAACTCAAATTCGCGCAGGAATCGTTCTGGCGCGGCGAAACCGGCGAATCCGAATTGCGTGAGCTCGCGCGTCAGTTGCGCGCGCGCCATTGGCGCCTGCAGCAGGACGCCGGATTGGATTTCATCACCGTCGGCGACTTCGCCTATTACGACCAGATGCTCACGTTGAGCGCACTGCTTGGCGCATTGCCGGAGCGTTTCGGCTTTGACGCGGGCAGGCTATCGCTCGCGCAGTACTACGAACTCGCCCGCGGCAACGCCGCGCAGCCGGCGATGGAAATGACCAAGTGGTTCGACACGAACTACCACTACCTGGTCCCCGAACTCAGCGCGCAGACCTCGTTCGACGGCGGCGTCGAGTGGCTGTTCGACGAACTCGACGAAGCGCTCGCACTGAACGTGCCGGTCAAGCCGGTGTTGATCGGGCCGATCACGTACCTGTGGCTGTCGAAGAGTCATGTGCCGGGTTTTGACCGCCTGTCGTTGCTGCCGAAGCTCGTCAACCGCTACAGCCGCATTCTGGAGAAGCTCAAGCAGCGCGGCATCGAATGGGTCCAGCTTGACGAGCCGGCCTTGTGCGCCGATCTGCCCGCAGCGTGGCTCGAAGCATTCTCTGCCGTGTATGACGTGCTCGGCACGTCGGAAGTGAAAGTGCTGCTGGCCACCTGCTTCGACACCGCAGCGGAACACGCCCAGCGTGTGGCCCGCTTGCCCATTGCGGGCGTGCATCTCGACCTCGTGCGTGCGCCGCAACAGCTCGACGTGTGGCGCGCGGCGTTACCCTCGCATGCGGTGTTGTCGGCGGGGGTGATCGACGGACGCAATATCTGGCGCGCCGATCTGCGCGCCATTGTCGAATCGTTGCGTGAGCTGCATGCCGAATGGGGCGATCGTTTGTGGATCGCACCGTCATGCTCGTTGCTGCACGTGCCCGTCTCGCTCGCCGCCGAAAACAAGCTCGCCGCCGATCTGAAATCCTGGCTCGCGTTCGCCACTGAAAAACTCGACGAAGTCAGCACGCTCGCGCTTGCATTACGCGACTCCGCAGCGGCCGAGCCGGCGCTCGCCGCCGCCGACCTCGCGCTCGACGCACGCCGTCATTCGAGCGCGGTCGTGAATGCGCTGGTGCAAAAACGCGTGGCCGCCGTGAGTGACGCGATGGCGCAACGCCATAGCCCGTTCGCCGATCGCAATCGCCTGCAGCGCGAAGCGCTCGACCTGCCGTTGCTGCCGACCACCACGATCGGCTCGTTTCCGCAAACGGCGTCGATCCGTCAGGCGCGCGCCGCCTACAAACGCGGCGAATTGCGTGCACTCGACTACCTGCAGCGCATGCGCGCCGAGATCGAATTCGCCGTGCGCAGGCAGGAAGCGTTGGGACTCGACGTGCTCGTGCATGGCGAGGCCGAACGTAACGACATGGTCGAATATTTCGGCGAGCAGTTGTGGGGCTATGCGTTCACGGAAAACGGCTGGGTGCAGAGCTACGGCTCACGCTGCGTGAAGCCGCCGATCATTTACGGCGACGTCTATCGCCCGGAACCGATTACCGTCGACACCACCCGTTACGCGCAATCGCTCACGCCGCGCGTGATGAAAGGCATGCTGACCGGCCCGGTGACGATGCTGCAGTGGTCGTTCGTGCGCGACGACCAGCCGCGCTCGGCTACCGCGTTGCAACTCGCCCTGGCGATCCGCGACGAGGTAGTGGATCTGGAGAAGGCCGGCATCCGCATCATCCAGATCGACGAACCGGCGTTTCGTGAAGGCCTGCCATTGCGCAAAAGCGATTGGGCCGCGTACCTCGACTGGGCGACGCGTGTGTTCAGGATCTCGGCGGCCGGCGTCGGCGACCGGACGCAGATTCACACACATATGTGCTATTCGGAATTCAACGACATCCTGCCCTCGATCGCCGCGATGGACGCCGACGTGATCACCATCGAAACCTCGCGCTCGGCGATGGAACTGCTCGACGGTTTCGGCGAGTTCGCGTATCCGAACGAAATCGGTCCGGGCGTCTACGACATCCACTCGCCGCGCGTGCCGGGCGCGGACGCGATGCTGCGGCTCCTGGAGCGCGCGTGCGAAGTGATCCCGGCCGAGCGCCTGTGGGTCAATCCGGATTGCGGCCTGAAGACGCGCGGCTGGCCCGAGACCGAAGCGGCGTTGACGAATATGGTGCGGGCGGCGAAGGCCTTGCGTGCGAAGCTGGCGACGCGGCAGCCCGAATTGGCTCACTAGTTCGACTATCTTCGCAAGCCTGTCCGTGATGCAAACCTTCACGGATGGGCTTGGCGCACGCATGCCGATCAACCGCCCTTCGCGTACAGCGTGGAGTCCGCGAAACCTTCGGCGGCCAGCACCTCGCCGACCAGAATCAGCGCGGTCCGCTCGATCGCGCTCGATTGCACTTTGCTCACGATGTCGTCGAGCGTGCCGGTGATCTTCTCTTCATCCGGCCAGCTCGCGCGATAGATCACCGCGATCGGACACGCGCCGCCGTAATGCGGGCGCAATTCATCGACGATGCGCGCGAGATGCCGCACACCGAGATGAATCGCCATCGTCGCGCGATGCCGGGCGAGGTCGGCGAGCTGTTCGCCCTCGGGCATTGTCGTCTTGCTCGCGTAGCGCGTGAGAATCAGCGTCTGCGACACATCCGGCAGCGTGAGTTCGCAACCGAGCGCCGCCGCGCACGCAGCCGTTGCGGTCACGCCAGGCACGATCTCGTATGGAATGCGCAACTCGCGCAAGCGGCGAATCTGTTCGCCGATCGCGCCGTACAGCGACGGATCGCCGGAATGCACGCGCGCCACGTCCCGCCCTTTGTCATGCGCGGCCCTCAGCAACGCGACGATCTGATCGAGGTCGAGCTCGGCCGTGTTGACGACCTGCTCCGCGCTGTGACCTTCGAGTACCGCGGCCGGCACCAGCGAACCCGCGTACAGGATCACCGGACAATTGCGCACGAGGCGCTGCCCTTTCACCGTGATCAGTTCCGGGTCGCCAGGACCCGCACCGATAAAAAACACCGTCATTCAAGACTCCAATGATTCAATTGCCCGTGGCGCCGGGGGCGTGCTGTTCGGCTCGCAGCGGCACCCGATGAGCGCGTAACGCATCGAGCAAACCGGCGATGCTGTCGAATTCCCGATCGACCTGCGGCAACGCCGGACGACGCAACATGATGACCGGCAAGCCGCGTTCACGCGCGACCTCCAGCTTCGCTTCGGTCGCGCTGCCGCCGCTGTTCTTGCTGACCACCACGTCGAACGCTTGCAGTGCGAAAAGCGCGCGCTCCCCTTCGAGGCTGAACGGGCCGCGCGCCGCGAGGATGCGCGAGCGCGCGGTGTCCGGCTGCGAATCGAGGCAGCGCACCGTCCAGAACTGCCGCGGCGGAATCTCGTCGAGATGTGCAAGCGGCTCACGGCCGAGTGTGAAGAGCGGTCGCCTGAACGGCGTTAGCGCGGCGATCAGCTCGTTCCAGTCGCCGACCATGCGCCAGTCGTCGCCGGCTTGCGGCTGCCAGCCCGGACGACGCAGCGCCCAGCATGGCACGCCCGCCGCGCGGCACGCGCCGAACGCGTTTGCGCTGATGCGCGCGGCGTAGGGATGCGTCGCGTCGATCACGAGGCCGATCCGTTCGCTTGCGATGTAACGTGCGAGGCCCTCGCTGCCGCCGAAGCCGCCGACGCGCACCGTGCACGCGAGATCGTCCGGCACCTTGCCGAGACCCGCGAGACTGTACACGTGCGCGGCGCCAAGTTGGCGCGCGATCTTCAACGCGTCGCCGGTGCCGCCGAGCAACAGGACCCGCATCATCGCGCCGCTCCAATCACAACGCCCTGGCGGTCGATCGCGAACATCTCGACATTCACCTGCGGCGGCACGATCGCGCGCGCCACCGCCAACGCGTGCCCGCAGACGATATCGCCGAGCGGCACCTGCTGCGCGTGCGCGAGCGCCACTGCCTGCTGACTCGTGTTGGCCGCGCGAATCGCCGTCTGTAAGGCGGGATCGGCGCCCTGCTCCGCGGCCCACGTCGCGAGCCGTTCGAGATCGATGCTCGAATGGCGGCTATGCAAGTCGAGATGGCCCGCCGCCAGCTTGCTGAGTTTGCCGAACCCGCCGCAAATGCTGAGCCGGTCGACCGGCGCGCGTTTCATATGCTTGAGCACCGCGCCGACGAAGTCGCCCATCTCGATCAGCGCGATATCCGGAAGAGCATAACGCGCGCGCATCGCGTCTTCGCTCGCGTTGCCGGTGCAGGCGGCCAGATGCGTGTAGCCGTTGGCGCGCGCGACGTCGATCCCCTGATGGATCGACGCGATATACGCCGAGCACGAGAACGGCCGCACGATGCCCGTCGTGCCGAGAATCGACAGGCCGCCGAGTATGCCTAAGCGCGGGTTCATCGTTTTCAGCGCGAGCTCTTCGCCGCCTTCAACGCCAATCGTCACCTCGAAGCCGCCGCGATACGCGTGCTCGGCCGCGAGGTCGGTCAGATGGTCGGTCATCATTTTGCGCGGGACGGGATTGATCGCCGGCTCGCCGACCGGCAGCGTGAGGCCCGCGCGCGTCACCGTGCCGACGCCCGGTCCGGCGCGAAAAACGACCTCCGGCTCGGGGATCAGGCGCACGCGAGCGAACACGAGCGCGCCGTGGGTCACGTCGGGGTCGTCGCCGGCATCCTTGATGGTGCCTGCTTCGGCGCCGTCAGCGCCGGCGGCGAGCAGGCGGCAGAACACGAGCGGCATCGGCACATGCTGGCCTTTCGGCAACACGATCTCCGCGACCTCGCTGACCACGCCCGCGAGCAGCAGACGCGCCGCCGCGAGCGACGTCGCCGTGGCGCAACTGCCGGTCGTGTAGCCGCTACGCAGCGGCGCGGCGTGTTCGGGGGATTCTTCGCGCATTACGGTTGGCGGGGTGAAGCGGAGTGATGGGCGGTGGTGCTGTTCGTGCTGTTCGTGCTGTTCGTGCTGTTCGTATTGCTCGTATTGCTCGTATTGCTCGTGCCGCTCGTGCCGCTCGTGCCGCTCGTGCCGTCTCCGGCGTTCGCACCATTCATGGCAATTTCACCGCCGCCACTCTCCGTTGCCCGCACGCCGTTTGCCTCGCCGTTGCCGCGAGCCGCTTTGGTCACTTCGAGCAACGTGATCGGCAACGCCTGCCGCCACGTATCGAAGCCGCCGAGCGGTTGCGCGTCCGCGAGCGCGATACGCGTGAGCGTGCCGCCATACCGCTCGCGCCACGCAACCAGCGCCGCCTCGCCCTGCAACGTGACTGCATTGGCCACCAGCCGTCCACCGTCGCGCAAACGCGCCCAACACGCGTCCAGCACACCCGGCACCGTCACCCCGCCGCCGATGAACACCGCATCCGGCACCGGCAAGCCATCCAGCGCAGCAGGCGCGCGGCCCGCGACGAGTTGCAGCCCAGGCACGCCCAGCGCGTCGCGGTTGTGTTCGATGAAGCCCTGTCGCTCCACACGCGCTTCGATCGCGATCGCGCGGCAAGCGGGATGCGCGCGCATCCATTCGATACCGATCGAACCGCTGCCCGCGCCCACGTCCCACAGCAATTCGCCGGGCGTCGGCGCGAGGCGCGCGAGCGTGATCGCGCGCACGTCGCGCTTGGTCAACTGGCCGTCGTGACGGAATGCCTCGTCGGGCAAGCCGCAGGTCAGCGGCAAACGCGGCGCGCCCACCGTCGCCCGGCATTCGAGCGCGATCAGATTCAGCGCGGCCAACTCGCCCGCGCTCCACTGATCCGCACGAGCGTCGATGCGGCGCTCGCGTTCGCCGCCAAGATGTTCGAGCACGCTCATCCGCGTCGCGCCGAAGCCGCGTGCGTTCAGCACGCCGGCGAGCGTCGCGGGCGTGTGCCCGTCCGCGCTCAGCACGAACACGCGCGCGCCGTCGTGCAGATACGCATTCAGCGTCGCCAACGGACGGCCCACCAGCGACACTGTCGCGACGTCCTGCAACGGCCAGCCGAGCCGCGCGGCCGCGAGCGACAACGACGACGGCGCAGGCAGCACGCGCAACTCTTGCGCAGGCAACTGCCGGGCCAGCATCGCGCCGACGCCGAACAGCATCGGATCGCCGCTCGCCAGCACGCACACGGCGCCGTCGCGTTCGGCGAGCAGCGGCGCGAGATCGAACGGACGCGGCCACGCGGCGCGGCGCGCGGCGAGGCGCGCGGGCAGCATCGCCAGATGACGCTCGCCGCCGTACACCACCGACGCCGTCAGCAACGCACGCCGCGCGGGCCGCCCCAAACCGGCGAAGCCGTCATCGCCAATGCCCACCACGGTCAGCCACGCCGGCATGCCACCATCCTCATTCTGTGTCTTCAATCAATGCGCCGCGCCACGCCGGTCAAAGCGTCCAGCCTCGTTGCGCGGTTCGAAAAAAGGCATAATACAGCCGCCGGTGCCCTTCGGGGCCGAAGAGGGAACACAGTGCCACTGTGGCTGCCCCCGCAACTGTATGCAGCGAGTCCGCCTGCGCTACGCGCCACTGGTTTGACCGGGAAGGCTGCGGTGGACGATGACCTGCCAGCCAGGAGACCTGCCGGCGAGACTGTTCGTGCCAGCCAACATCGGGCGGGGTGTACCGATGCCGCAGCAATCCGCCTTGCGGCTTGCTCGGGCCGTCGCGCGACGCTAAACCGGTGTCCGTCTTGACTCAAGCTTCGCCCTCCACTGCCTTGCTCCACGCGGCTTCGACGCCGCGGCCATCGGCATGTCCGGGGCTGCTGCGCATCGTCGCCGCGCGTGATGGTGGCATCTGCCGGATCAAGCTGCCGGGCGGCGAGTTGAATGCGGACGAGGCGCAAGTGATTGCCGATGCGAGCACGCGGCACGCGGCGGGCGTGATCGAGTTGACCAATCGGGCGAACCTGCAGGTGCGTGGCGTGCGCGCGGGGCACGAAGCGGCGTTGATCGCGGCGCTGGTCGAGGCCGGGCTTGGGCCGATGACGATGCCTCGGCCAGGCGCGAACGCGGCCGACGTGGCGAACACCGCTACGGCGAGTGGCGCGGACCCAGCAGGTGCAAAGCACGCAAACCACGCTTCGAATGCCGTCGTCATGAGCGCCGCGGACGACGTGCGCAACGTGATGATCAGCCCCGCTGCGGGACGCGATCCGTTTGCGTTGATCGACACCACACCGCTATGCGCGGAGTTGCTCACGCTGCTGCAAAGCGAAATGCGCTTTGCGGCGCTGTCGCCGAAATTCGCGCTGCTGCTGGATGGCGGCGAGCGTCTGGCGAGGGTCGATCATCCACACGATGTGTGGCTCGCGGCGACTTTGAGCCATGATGGTGTGCGGTTCGTGTTCGGTTTCGCCGGGTGTCCGGGTGTCGAGGCGCAGGAGAACGCAAACGCGGTTACGTGCGACGATGCAGGTGCAGGTGCAAAAGCTGACGCGGCTACGAACGCGCGAACCCATGCGGCCGCGGGTGTTGTCGTTCCTGTCCCTCCGCTCCCGGCCACGCCGACCGGCAACACGACCACGCGCATCTCACGCGCCGACTCCTCCGCGCACACTCACAGCCACCCCCCCCTGGCCGCCGTCCTCCCCTCGCAAGTCCCCGCGCTCGTGCGCGCGCTGCTGCATACGTTCCTCGACCTCGCACCAGCCGACGCCCTCCGCATGCGCGACCTGCTCGCCACGCATTCCGCCGACGCACTGTTGCAGCACGCCCAACGCTACGTCGACTTCCCGCTGTCACGCGACGCCTCGCTCACCGAATGGCGCCGCAGCACCACAGCCGATGCCGCGCTCCGTCTCGGCGCCCACGCTCAACGCGAAACCGGCATGTGGCACGTGGGCGGCCAGCCGCCGCTCGGCCGCCTCGACGCCGCCACGCTGCACGGCCTCGCCGCGCTCGCGCAACGCCACGGCAACGGCACGCTGCGCGCGACGCCCTGGCAAAGCGTGCTGCTGCCCGACATTCCGACGCACGCACTGCCCGTCGCGCTGGCCGAACTGAACGCCCTGGGCCTCGCCTGCGATGCCGCACAACCCATCACGCGTTTGATCGCGTGCGCCGGTTCGAGCGGTTGCGCCAAAGGCCTCGCCGACACCAAAGCCGACGCGCTGCGCCTCGCCGCCCTGCTGCCCGCCGACGTCGACGTGCACCTGAGCGGCTGCACGCGCTCGTGCGCCGCCGCGCATTGCGCGCCGTACACGCTGCTGGCCGCCGCCCCCGGCCTCTATGACCTTTATCGACGCGACGGCCGAGCCGGCTTCGGCCACTGCGTCGCGCACCAACTGACGATCGCACAGGCCGCCGATACGCTCGAACGCCTCGCCCGGAGTAACACAGATGCTTGATTACATTCGCGACGGTCAGGAGATCTATCGCCAATCTTTCGCGACGATCCGCGCGGAAGCCGACCTGTCGCGCATCCCCGCCGACCTCGAAAAACTCGCGGTGCGCGTGATCCACGCGTGCGGGATGGTCGACGTGATCGACGCGCTGCAGTTTTCCGCGCACGCGGGCACCGCGGGCCGCACGGCGCTCGCGCAAGGCGCGCCGATTCTGTGCGACGCCGGCATGGTCGCGCAGGGCATCACGCGCGCGCGACTGCCCGCAAACAACGACGTGATCTGCACGCTCACGCATCCGGACGTGCCGGCGCTCGCGCGCGAACTCGGCAATACGCGCTCGGCCGCCGCGCTCGAATTGTGGCGTCCGCAACTCGCCGGTAGTGTCGTCGTGATCGGCAATGCGCCGACCGCGCTGTTCCATCTGCTCGACATGCTCGATGCCGGCGCGCCGAAACCCGCGTTGATTCTCGGCTTTCCGGTGGGCTTCGTCGGCGCGGCCGAATCGAAAGCGATGCTCGCCGGGGACAGCCGCGGCGTGCCCTACGTGGTGGTGCATGGCCGGCGCGGCGGCAGCGCGATGGCCGCTGCCGCCGTCAACGCACTGGCGACGGAGGTCGAATAAATGAGCGCGCAAGGACGACTGTTCGGACTCGGCGTCGGCCCCGGCGACCCGGAACTCATCACGCTGAAGGCGCTGCGCTTGCTGAAGGCCGCGCCGGTGGTCGCGTACTTCGTCGCGAAGGGGAAGAAAGGCAACGCGTTCGGCATTATCGAGGCGCATTTGCATGAGGCTCAGGCCCATCTGCCGCTCATCTATCCGGTCACGACCGAAGCGCTCGAACCACCGCTCTCGTACGAGGCGATCATCGCCGACTTCTACGACACCGCCGCCGAGATCGTCGCCGGTCATCTCGATGCGGGCCGCGACGTCGCCGTGATCTGCGAAGGCGATCCGTTCTTTTACGGCTCGTACATGTATCTGCACGATCGGCTCGCGGCGCGCTACGAGAGCGAAGTGGTGCCCGGCGTGTGCTCGATGCTCGGCGGCGCGGCGGTGCTCGGCGCGCCGCTCGTGTATCGCAATCAAAGTCTGTCGGTGCTCTCGGGCGTGCTGCCCGAGGACGAATTGCGCCGCCGTCTCGCCGATGCCGACGCCGCCGTCGTGATGAAGCTCGGCCGCAATTTCGACAAGGTGCGGCGCGTGCTCGGCGAACTCGGCCTCGCGCAGCGCGCGCTGTACGTCGAACGCGCGACGATGGGCAATCAACGCATCGTGCCGCTCGCCGAAGTCGATCCGATGGCGTCGCCGTATTTTTCGCTGCTGGTCGTGCCGGGGGAAAAATGGCAAGGATGAGCGCGCCCGCGATCGTGATTCTCGGCGCGGGGGCGTTGGACACGGCGCGAAGGATTCAGGCGTTGTATGCCGAGGGTGCGGCCGGTGTGGATCGCCCCGCTGGCGCAGGCTGCCAGGTGCACGGCTTGCAGGGACGCGTCGAAGCCGACGTGTCCTACACCGAACTCGGCGCGCATCTGCGTGATCTGTATGCGCGTGGCACGCCGATCGTCGCGTTGTGCGCGGCCGGTATCGTGATTCGCTGCGTCGCGCCGTTGCTGTCGAACAAGGGCGTCGAGCCGCCGGTGCTCGCCGTCGCCGAGGACGGCAGCGCGGTCGTGCCGTTGCTCGGCGGACTGACCGGCGCCAACGTGATGGCGCGCGAGATCGCCGCCGCATTGGCCGTGCCGCCTGCGATTACGACGAGCGGCGAGTTGCGCTTCGGCACCTGCGTACTCAATCCGCCCGAGGGCTACATGCTGGCCGATATCGGGCAAGGCAAGCGTTTCGTCTCGGATCTGCTGGCGGGGGAAAGCACGCGCATCGAAGGCGACGCGCCTTGGCTCGATGATGTGCAATTGCCCCGCTCCGCTTCGGCGCGGCTCGCGATTCGCGTGACGCCGCGCGCGTGGGATGGGCGTGAGGATGAACTGGTGATTCATCCGCGTTGTGTGGTCGCGGCGGTGAGGGGTGCGGGTGCGGGTGCGGGTGCGGGTGCGGGTGCGGGTGCCGAGATCGTCGCCTGTGTGCGTAAGGCGCTCGATGCACACGGTCTCGCGCCGCTGTCGCTTGCCGCGTTGCTCGCCTCGCCGGACGACATGACGGACCCGTCGCTTGCCGAAGCCGCCGCCAGTTTCAACGTACCGTTGCGCTTCGCGCAAACCCGTCCCGAAGTTGGCGAGCCGCCAGCCAACCTGTTAAACGCCGCACTGCGCATCCCCCACGAAACGCTGCACGACGACATTGCCTCAGGCGTTGCGCTGGCATTGGCGCCCCTCGCCATCGACCCCGCCGCGATTGGCCGCGCACGCGGCCGTCTGACGGTGATCGGCCTCGGCCCTGGCCGCGCCGATCTGATGGTGCCCGCCGCCCGCACGGCGCTCGACGAAGCCACCGATATTCTCGGCTACGACACCTACGTGAAAATGGCCGGTCCGTTGCGCGCCGGTCAACGCGTGCACGGCACCGACAATCGCGAGGAAATGCAACGCGCGCAGCACGCGTTCGAACTGGCGAGCGAAGGACGGTCGGTGGTGATGGTGTCGTCGGGTGATCCTGGCGTGTTCGCGATGGCGGCCGCGGTGCTCGAAGCGCTCGAAGCATCGCAAGACGCAGCATGGGCTGCGGTCGAACTGGCGATCGTGCCGGGCGTATCGGCAGCACTCGCGACCGCCGCGCAAGCGGGAGCACCGCTCGGTCACGATTTCTGCATGCTGTCGCTGTCCGATAACCTGAAGTCGTGGACGATCATCGAAACACGTCTGCGGCACGCGGCCGAAGCCGATCTGGTGATGGCGTTCTATAACCCGATTTCCCGCGCGCGTCCGTGGCAACTGGACAAAGCGCTGGACATCGTGCGGGAATATCGCACGGCCTCGACCCAGGTGGTGCTGGGGCGGGATATCGGCCGGCCTGGTGGGACGCTGCGCACGCTCACGCTGGGTGAACTGCGTTCGTCCGATGTGGATATGCGGACGATGGTGATCGTGGGGTCGTCGATGACGCGGAGGTTTGGAAGTGGTATCGACGGTGCCAGGTGGGTCTACACGCCGCGCTGGTACGAGTGAGTCGGCACGCGCCGGCTCACTCTTTCCCAACACGACGTAACGCGTCGTACGCTACCCCCCCACCCTCAAATCCCCAATCGCCCTCTGCCTCACCCCCAGGTCATCCCACAACTCCGGATGACATGTGAACACCAGAATCTGATGCCGCGTCGCCGCATCGATCAACGCGCGCTTGATCGCATCACGCCGCGCCGCATCGGTATGCACGGCAGCGTCGTCGAGCATCAGTAACGTCGGCCGCCCCGACGCCTTCAGCAAGTCGGCATAAGCGAGCCGCGTCAGAATGCCGAGCTGCTCGCGCGTGCCGAAACTCAGCGCATCGAGCGTATCGGCACGGCCATGACGATCCAGCGTCGCAGGACTCAGATCGTCGCCGAGCGCAATCGTCGACTGCGGGAAAATCCGCTTCAGATAGTGCCCGAGCCGCTCGGTGAGCGGCGCGCGCAATTGCGCCACCGCCGCGTCGCGTTCGTCGACCAGCACTTCGTCGAGCAGACTCAACGCGCTCGCCCGCAAGCCGAGTTCGTCCTTGCGGCGCGTCGCCTGCTCGACCCGCGCGTCGAGCGCCGCGAGACGTTCGCCGAGCCCTGACGCGCCGACCGTCTCCAGCTGGCTGCGCAGGTGCGTGATCCGCACCTGCCGCTCATGCTGCTCGCTGCGCGCGAGTTCCGCCGACGCGTGATAACGCTTCGCCTCCGCCGCCGGATCGTCGAGACGCGCCGCCTCCAGTTCGCGCTCGCGGCCCTCGCGCTGCTTCCTCAACGCGTCGACCTGCACGCGCTGTTCGACGATTTTCGTCTGCCACCGCGCGCGGTTGCGGCGGTAGGCGTCGTCGTTCAATTGCGCTTCCTTGCGCTGCAACTGCGCGGCGAGCGAGTCGGTGGTCGCCATGCCGGTCGATCGTTTCTCGGCGGCCTGGGTCAGCACTTTTCTCGCGGCCTCCAGCGCATCGCGCGCGATGTCCGCGTTGCGCCGCGCTTCGTCGAGCGGCGGCGCGGCGGACACATCGGGCAAGCCCGCGAGCCGTTCGTTCGATGCCTGCAAGCGCGCCGCCGCTGACGCCAACGCGGCACGCAACGCGTCGATGCCTTGCGGCGCGTGCACGTCGAGAATCTTCGCCTGGCTCTTCTGCTGCGCGACCAGCGTCTTCCACTTTTCGTAGCGGGCTTCGGCCTCGCCGAGCGACGCGACGCCCAGCGCCTGCAACAACTGCGCATGCTGCGCTTCGAGCGACGCGAGTTCGGCCAACTGCGCGGACAGATCGGACACGCCCGGAATCACGCGCAATTCACCGAGTTCGCCGAGGCCGATCAACCTCTCGTCGTCGACGCGCAGCACGCCCTCGCCCGTGAGCTGCTCGCCGTCGACCGTCAGCGCACCGTTCAACCGATACTCGATGCGCGTCATCGCCGCTTCGGTACGCGCGCGCAACAGAGTCAGCTCGCCATCGAGCGTGGCGAGGCGCTTGCGCTTCGCCTCGTCGATTTCAACCGCGGCCGCCTCGCGCGCGGCTTCGAGCACCGCGTCGTTCGCCTTGCCCGCGGCGGCGATCGCCGCTTCGAGCCGCTCGCTCTCGGTGCGATAGAAGCCGATCTGGCTGCGCAAATCGGCGACCGTCACCGCTGCGTTCGCCAGTTCGAGCGCACGGCTCGCCTCCGCGAACGCCTGCTCGAACTGCGCGACGCCGCCCGATGCTTGCGCATGCTCGGTTTGCGCCGCCGACACATTGGCCCGCGCCGCATCAAGTTGCTGACGCTCGCGCGCGACGGCCGCTTCCAGTTCGGCTGCACCCTGCTCCTGTTGCAGCGACAGCGCGAGTTCCGCTTCGCTCACCTGCAAGGACTGCGCGAGTCCCTGCAGACTGCGTTCGAGTTCCGCCGCGGCATCGGCGCGCTGCTGCGCGAGCACGGCCTTCTGTTCGTGAAGCTCCCAGGGACGCTTGCGCTGCGTATCGTCGAACGCCTCCTGCTGCGTGGCGAGCCGTTCGATGTTTTCATCGAACTGCTGGCGCTGCTGTTCGAGTTCGTCGCGCTCCGCAATCAACGCGGCCAGCGTCGTTTCGGCTTCGGCGAGGGGTCCGGTCGACTTCTGCGTGCGCGCCGTCAGCAGTTGCCGCAACTCACGCTGCACGGCGGCGATCAGCGCATCCTCGCCGGCCGACTCGTTGCCGCCCGACAATTGCGACAGCGCATCACGCAGATACTGCGCGGCGTGCCCCGTCGAATCGCGCACCTCCTGCGTGCCGCCTTGCTGCACCCACAAAAGCCCCGGCACGCCCGCGTTCTCGGCCTTCAACGGTCCGCGTGCGGCGCGCGAAAAACCGAGCAGGGCCGCGAGCTTGTCCTCGGCTTCATCTTCGCCGAAGACGGCCTGGCCGATGCGCAATTCGCAGCGCTGACGGGTGACGAACTGCTTCGACAGCCTGCATTGGGCGCCGTCCAGCTCGAAGCTCACCTCGACCGACGGCTGCCCGCTCGCCTTGCCCCAAGGCAGCAAGTCCTTCAGATGCGAGGCCTTGTAGCGTTCGAGAAACACAGCGCGCACCGCTTCGGCGATGGTGCTCTTGCCCGCCTCGTTCGGTCCGGTGAACAGATTGAGCCCTGGCTGCAGATCGTCGATAACAAGCCGTCCGCTGAACTGTTTGAATTCCTGAATCGCAATGCTTTGCAGCTTCATGCGGACCTCGCTTCGCGCGGCAATTCACGCTGAAAACGCGCCAGAAGCAAAAGCGCCTCGGCCGCGCGCTTGACCTGCTGCGGGTCGGCTTGCGGGTCTTCCTGCAAGCCGCGCAGCCGCGCCACCACTTTCGCGAGGTAGCCGCTTTGCGCGCCGAGTTCGGCGAGGTCGTCGGCGGTGGGCAGCACCTGCAGGCCGCTCAGATCGACACGCAGCGCCCGCACGCGCGCACGGGTTTCCTCGAGCGCGACGTGCAGCGCTTCGGCATCGGCCAACGCGGCCGTGCCGGTCACGTTCACACGCAGCACGTCGTGATGGCTCAGTGCCGCGAGCCGCGCCTTGAGCGCATCCACATCGGTCGGCACCGAGATCGTTTCGTCCCAGCGATGCCATTGATATTGACCGACCCGCACCGCTTCGACTTGCGGCAACGCGCCCGGCTCACCGAGCGTGACGTCGAGCATGAAACCCGGATCGTTCGCGCGGAAGCGGTCCTGCTCGTGCGTGCCGGCGTACCACGTGCGTTCGTCGACGCGCAGGTGGCCGTGCCAGTCGCCCAGCGCGAGGTAGTCGAGACGCGCGCTGAGCGCACGCGTCGGCGCGATCGGATTCGACGAGTCGATGCCCTCCTGCAGAATCCCGCTGACGCTGCCGTGCGCGAGGCCGATGCGGTGATAGCCCGGTGGCGTGTCGGCGCTATCGAAGAAGCCGGTGGTGTCGTCGTAGGTGATGCGTTGTGTGAGCGGCGCGCACAGCAGCGCCGTGCGGCACGCGTCGAGCAGCACCACGCCGGGTTCGAGCACGACCCGTACGTTCGGGCCGATACAGTTCAGGCGCTGCGCGCGCGTCCACACGCTTTCCACCAGCGCGGCGTCGTGATTGCCCGGCAACATGATCCACGGCCCGGAGAACGCCTGCAACGCGGCGAACAAACGGCGGATCACCGTGTCGGACACGGTTTGCAGATCGAACACGTCGCCCGCGACCAGCACGGCGTCGACCTTGCGCGCGGCCGCTTCGTCGGCGATGCGGCGCACGGTGTCGAAGCGCGCCTGCGCGAGATGTGCCGCCTCGTCCGGCTCGAACTGGCCGAATTGCGTGCCGATCTGCCAGTCCGCTGTGTGCAGAAACCTGATCACTGCGCCTCCATTGTGTTCATTGCGTTCATTACCATTGCGTTGCGGGTCATTGCCACTGCGTGCGCGACAAGCGCGGCTACGCAGTCTAACCGCAGATGTTACCGCGCGGGCGCGCCAAAGCGAGCCTCATCTGCACGGCGCGCCGCCCGGTCAGCGGCGCTACACTCGCGGTTGCCGATCGCGCGCCCAAAGCGCCCTAAGTGTCTTGAGCGCACCGCATCATTTCAATCGAACCGGACCCATTGCCCGTTCCCGATGAACAAGACCGTCGAACTGAAGAAGGCCAAGCGCACGCCCTTGCTATTGCTGCTCGCCGCCGCCTGCGTTTTCGTGATCACCGCGTTCATGCCGCGCGGCCTCTGGGTCGACGGCATCAAGGCGGTCGCCGAGGCCGCGATGGTCGGCGCGCTCGCCGACTGGTTCGCGGTGGCGGCGCTGTTTCGCCGGGTGCCGATCCCGCTCGTCTCCGCGCACACCGCGATCATTCCGAAGAACAAGCACAAGATCGCCGACAACCTCGCCGTGTTCGTACAGGACAAGTTCCTCGACGTGCCGTCGCTGGTCGGCCTGATCCAGAAGCACGACCCGGCGCGCAGCATCACCGGCTGGCTGAGCGAGCCGGCCAATACCGCGCGTCTGGGCGACTACGTCGTCAGGCTGACGAGCGGCATTCTCGAACTGACCGACGACGTGCGCATCCAGGTCTTCATCAAGGACGCGCTGCGCGACATGCTCGCGAAAGTGGATCTGTCGCAATCGCTCGGCGCCATTCTCGACACGCTCACACGCGACGGCCGTCATCAGGAATTGCTCGATGCGGGCATTCATCAGGTGGTGACGCTGCTGCGCGAGCCGCCCGCGCGCGAGTTCATCGCCGAGCGCATCGTCGAATGGGTGAAGAGCGAGTATCCGAAGATGGAGAAGATCCTGCCGTCCGCCTGGCTCGGCGAGAAAGGCGCCGACGCCATCGCCAGCGCGGTGAACCGCATGCTCGAACAGATCAGCGAGAACCCGACGCATCAGCTGCGCCACAAATTCGACGAAGCCGCGCAGAAGCTGATCGCCAAACTCAAGAGCGACCCTGCGTTCCTCCAGCAGGGCGAGGAACTCAAACGCTATCTGGTCGAAGGCGACGCGTTCAGCAACTATGTGAAGGACATGTGGGGCGAACTGCGCGCGTGGCTCAAGCGCGATCTGCAGCGCGCCGATTCCGCGTTGCATGCGCGCGTCGCCGCCATGGGCCAATGGGTGGGCCGCGAACTCGCGAACGATCCGGCGCTGCGTCAATCGCTGAACGACCACCTCGAAGACGCGGCGCGCAGCATGGCGCCTGACTTCGCGCGATTCCTCACACGTCATATCAGCGATACCGTCAAGAACTGGGACTCGCGCGAGATGTCGCGGCAGATCGAACTGAACATCGGCAAGGACCTGCAGTACATCCGCATCAACGGAACGATCGTCGGCGGCTTCATCGGCCTGCTGCTCTTTGCGAGTTCGCGGCTGTTCGAGTTGCTGCGGCTGCACATCGGCTAGAGAATCGGGTCGCGGCCCGCCAAAACGCCTACAATTCGGGCATGTGTCTTGCTGAAGCGCTGTGCCCCGTCGACGCAATCCAACGTCACTCAACACGATTGGCGTCATCGCGCGGCCAGCAAAAAAAGACAGCGCTTCTCACTCGGAAAGTCTGTTCATGAAAATATCGTTACCGCCGACTGGGCGGCCGAATCGCGTCTACCCGCCGGGCACGCCGAGTCTGCATGGTCTCGCCTCGGTGATTACCGGTGTCGTGGTGGTGTGCGCGCTGTACTTCGGGCGCGCGGTGCTGATCCCGATTACGCTCTCGGTGCTGCTGAGCTTCCTGCTCGCCCCGCTCGTGCAGATGCTGCGGCGGCTGCATATGGGACAACTGCCGTCGATCTTCATCGCCGTGCTGTTCGCGCTCGCTTCGTTGCTTGCGATCGGCGCGCTGATCGGCGCGCAACTGGTGCAACTGGCCGGCGACCTGCCGCAGTATCAGGAGGCGATCGAGCAGAAGATCGAAACGGTCCAGCAAAAGACCGTCGGCCGCGCGGACTCGCTGATGAGCCGCGCCGCCGCGACGCTGCAGCGGGTCGCGCCGTCCAAGCCGAACCCGCCGCGCCCGACCGGGCGCGCGGCGCGCAACGCGCCCGCCGTGCCGCAACCGGTCGAGGTGCACGAGCCGTCGCCCACGCCGATGCAACTGGCACAGCGCGCGCTGTCGCCGGCCATCGCGCCGATCGAGACCACCTTCATCGTGCTGGTGGTGACGATCTTCATTCTTCTGCAGCGCGAGGATTTGCGCGACCGTTTGATCAGTCTGTTCGGCTCGCGCGATCTGCACCGCACCACCACCGCGATCAACGACGCGGCCGTGCGGCTGAGCCGCTATTTCGTCGCGCAACTGGGCGTGAATCTGAGCGCGGGCGGCGTCATCGCGATCGGGCTCGCGATCATTGGCGTGCCGGGTGCGCTGCTGTTCGGCGTGATCGCGGCGTTGCTGCGCTTCGTGCCGTACATCGGCATCTGGATCGCCGCGATCCTTGCGGTGTTCCTCGCCGCCGCGATCCAGCCTCAATGGACCATGGCGGTCTATACGCTGATCCTCTTCATCGTCGTCGACGTGGTGGCCGGGCAGATTGCCGAGCCGCTGCTGTACGGTCATCGCTCGGGTCTGTCGCCGCTCGCGGTGGTGGTCGCGGCGATCTTCTGGAGTTGGCTGTGGGGACCGGTCGGCCTCGTGCTGTCGACGCCGCTCACGTTGTGCGTCGTCACGCTCGGGCGCTACGCCGACCGGCTGAACTTCCTGACCGTGCTGCTCGGCGACCAGCCCGCACTCACCCCCGCGCAGACTTTCTATCAGCGGCTGCTCGCGGACGATCCGCATGAGGCCATCGTGCAGGCGGAGCGCCTGCTGCGCGAGATGTCGCTGATCGACTATTACGACAAGGTCGCGCTGGAAGGCCTCAAGCTCGCGCGCAACGACGCGATGCGCGGCGTGCTGATGCCGGAGCAGTTGCAGCGGGTCAACGAAGCGCTGGTCGATATCGTCGAGAACCTCGAAATCGCGGACGGCCTGCCGGACCGTCTGTCGCGCGCTGAACCAGCCGACAGCGCCAGCGCGTTGCTGGCGTCGGCATCGGCGGATCTGTCGGAGCGCCATGACAGCCACGTTTCGACCCGTCAGCGGGAGACGCAGGAGATCGACAGAACGTCCGTGCTGTGCGTGCCCGGACGCGGTGCGTTCGACGAAGTGACGACGGCGATCGCCGTGCAATTGCTCGGCCGCCACGGCTTCGCGCCGATGATGGCGACGCATTCGGGCTACCGCAGCGCGCGCGCCGACGAGCCGAGCTTCAAGGACGCGCCGATCATTTGCATCGTCTCGCTCGATGCGCCGGAGTCGCCGCCGTACTTGCGCAATATGTTGCGGCGCACGCGCGAATGGCGACCACGGGCGACGCTCGTGCTGGGCGTCGGCGGCCCGCCGGAGGGCGCCACGGAACTGGGTGCGACCGGCGCGTCGCACACGTCGCCAACCTTCCGCGCGATGATCGAGGAATGCCAGGCCGCGTTGAGCACGCAGCATCTGCGGCAGCCAGCGCATGTGGCGCGGGCGGAGTGAGGGGGAGGCATACCGGGGCGGGTGGAACAGGTGCGTGAGCACATGAGCGAATGAATGAAGCCGTGGGGCGCGTGAGTGCCTCGCGGCTTTTCTTGTTGCGCCGGATTGTTTGCGGCGCGGCCGGGGTCGTCAGCCCGCACGGCGTGTACCCAAAATGAGGACAGCCTCGCGCGCGCCCTCCTGCATACTTCCCTATCGATTCGCACCGCCTTTGCAGAGCCAACCAGCCGCGGCGGGCAATCTACCGGCATTGAAGCCCCGGCAGCCCGCTTGCATGGGACCCGAGTAAGGAGACACGCATGACCCGCCCTTTCACCCCCTATCCGTTCTCGCCTCGCCACTACCCAGGTGAAGTGCCCGCGCTCGTCGACGGACGCGACCCCGCAACGAAAGCCGTGGCCATCGTCGGGGGCGGGCCGGTCGGCATGACGCTGGCGTTAGCGCTCGCGCGACAGGGCGTACGCTCGGTGCTGATCGAAGCCGATGACAGGGTATGCACCGGCAGCCGGGCGATCTGTATTTCGCGGCGCAGCCTGGAGATTTTCAAGCGCCTCGGGGTCGTCGACGGCTTCCTGCAAAAAGGCTTGCCGTGGACCGGCGGCCGCAGCTTCTACCGCGACACCGAAGTATTCCGCTTCACGATGCACCAGGACGACGAACAGTCCCTGCCGCCGATGATCAACATCGCGCAATATCAGATCGAGCAATTGCTGCTCGACGAGATCGAACGGCACCCCGATCTGATCGAGGTTCGCTGGCAAACCCGCGTGACGGCTATCGAACAGTTGCCGGACGGCGGCGCCCTGCTCGCGCTGCGCACCGGCGAGACGGGCGGGACCGGCGAGACCGGCGAGACGGGCGACAGCGGCACGGCCTGGCAAATGCGCGCCGACTGGGTCGCCGCCTGCGACGGCGGGCGCAGCACGATTCGCGAGGCGCTCGGACTGAAGCTCACCGGCACCACGTACGAAGGCCGCTACGTCATCGTCGATATCGAGCTGGACAGCGCGCGCGCCACCGAGCGTCTCGCTTATTTCGACCCGCCATCCAATCCGGGTTCGACGGTGCTCGTCCACAAGCAGCCGGATAACGTCTGGCGCATCGACTATCAGTTGCGCGACGACGAAGACCCGGATGCCGCCGTGCGGCCCGAGAACGTGATGCCGCGCGTGCAGAGCGTGCTCGACGCGATGGCTGAAACGGGCGCGTGGTCGCCGATCTGGATCACCGTGTACAAGGCCAACGCGCTGACGCTTGAATGCTATCGGCACGGCTCGGTGCTGTTCGCGGGCGACGCCGCGCATCTCGTGCCGATCTTCGGCGTGCGCGGCGCCAATTCCGGCATCGACGACGCCGACAATCTGGGCTGGAAACTCGGCTGCGTGGTCAACGGCATCGCGTCGCCTGGTCTGCTCGACAGCTATAGCGACGAACGCGTATTCGCCGCGCGCGAGAATCTCAGCTATGGGATGAAAAGCACCGAATTCATGGCACCGCCGTCGTTCGCATTCGATCTGATGCGCACGGCCGTGCTCGGTCTTGCACATCAGCACGCGGCCGTGCGGCCCCTGATCAATCCACGGCAGACGCACGCGATTGCGTATCTGCGCTCGCCGCTCAATGAGGCCGCAGGCAACGCCGCGTCAGACTCGTTCAGCCGTGGCCCTGCGCCCGGTACGGTGCTGCCCGAATGCCGCCTGCTCAAGCGCACCGTCGACGGGGCAAGCGTGGCGATTCATCTGACCGATCTGCTCGAACCCGGCTTCACCGCGTTGCGCTTCGGCGCGGACCCGGCGCAGGACGAGGCGTGGCAGCAGTTGCAACGCACGCTCGCTGAACGCCGTATTCCGTTCGGAACGATCACGCTGGTCATGAGCGACGCGCCGTGCCCAGCCACGCCGTACGCAATCGATCCAACCGGCCATCTGCACGACATGCTCGACGCGCGGCCCGGCACCGTCTATCTGATCCGCCCCGACGGCCACGTGCTGGCGCGCTGGCGCGACGGCAGCGCGGCGGCCACGCAGCGTGCGCTGGCCGCGGTATTGGCGATCTAACGAACAAGGAGCGACATCATCATGACCGATAGCGATCTCGACCTCGTCTACACGACGCTCTGCAAAACCCTCACCGCCGAAGGCGAAGCGCAGACGCCGCTCTATCTGGCGCGCCTCGTGTTGCTGTGCATGACCGAACTCGACGACCCGCGGCGCGCGTTGTCGTTGATCGAAGCGGCGCGGCTGCCGGTCTCTTCCACTGTCGCCGCATAACGCACGCGAGAAGACGTAAAAAAAGCCGCCGTGCGCCAAACGCACCGCGGCTTGATTGTCGAACGCTTTGCGTCACTGCCGCGGATACAGCCCCAACGTGCTTGCATGCAGGCGCGCGAGACCGAGCAGTGCATCCGTGTACGGCGTCGGCACCTGCGTCAGTTGTCCCAGTTCACGCACGGCGCCGACCAGCGCGTCGAGTTCGACCGCCTTGCCCGCCTGCACGTCCTGCAGCATCGATGTTTTCATCGCGCCCAGCTTCAGCGTGACTTCGTGGCGGTCCGCCGGCGCCTGGTCGATCGGAATGCCGAAACGCGCGCCGATCTCCTTCGCCTCCAGCATGATGCTCGTGACGAAGCCGCGCACCAGTTCGTCACTGAGAATCCGGTCGGTCGTCGCGCCGGTAATTGCGCTGACCGGATTCATCGTCATGTTGCCCCACAGCTTGTACCAGACGTCGCGCTGAATCTGCGCCGACATCGATGCGTTGAAACCCGCCGCGACCAGCGCTTCGGTGAGCGCCGCGACGCGCTCGCTCGCCTGGCCGCTCGCCTCGCCGACAATCAAGCCATTGCCCTGGTGATGCCGGATCAGGCCCGGCGCCTCGACGAGGCAGCTCGCATGCACCACGCAACCCACGGTCTGCGCGGTCGGAATCGCGGCGGCGATCGCGCCGTCCGGATCGATCGACTCGAGCCGACGGCCGGTGAAATCGGCGCCGAGGCCTGCGCAGAACCACCACGGCACGCCGTTCATCGCCGTCAGCACGATCGTTTGCGGGCCCAGCAGCGGCGCGATCTGCGCGGCCACCGACGCCATCGCCGGCCCCTTGACGGCGACCACGACGAGATCCTGCGCGCCGAGCTCGGCTGGCGTGTCGCTCGCGTCGACCTTCACCGTATGCGTGACGCCCCCTTCGATCAGACGCAGGCCTTGTTCGCGCAACGCAGCGAGCGTCGAGCCCCGCGCCACCACACCGACATCGTGGCCGGCCTGTGCGAGCTTGACGCCCATCCAGCCGCCGATCGCGCCTGCGCCGTAGATAACAACTTTCATTGCTTCGATCCCTGGTTATTCGTGCATGAGTTCGTGGCTAGTCCCGCATCAATCCTTGTAGCTCGCATCGATGCGATCCACCCGTCGCACCAGTGCGTCGAACACATCCTGCCCCGCGCCATGCTTCGGGTCGAACTGCAACGCGTCGCGCGAGCAGCGGATCGCCACCGCTTCCGGCACGGGCCGCGCGCGACCCATCGCAAACGTCGCCATCTGGATTTCGCACGCGCGATTGAGCGTCCACAGAATCGCGAAAGTTTGCGGCAAGGTGTGGCCCCACGCAAGCAGGCCGTGATTGCGCAGGATCACCGCCTGTTTATCGCCGATATGTTCGATGAGGCGCGGACCTTCTTCCGCATGCACCGTGATGCCCTCGAAGTCGTGATACGCAATGCGCTCATGCAACTGCGCGCTGTAGAAGTTGGTTTGCTGCAAGCCATCTTCCAGACACGCTACCGCGACGCCCGCCGTGGTGTGCGTGTGCATCACACAGTGCGCACCGGGCAAGCCCTCGTGAATCGCCGCATGCACGACGAACCCGGCCGGGTTCACCGGATACGGCGAGCGGTCGAGCACGCGCCCCTGTGCATCGATCTTCACGAGATTGCTTGCCGTCACTTCGCTGTAGTGCAGCCCGAACGGATTGATCAGGAACTGCCGCTCGCCGCCGCTCACGCTCCCGGGCACCCGCAGCGTGATGTGGTTGTAGATCATCTCGGTCCAGCCGAGCATGTCGAAGATCCGGTAGCACGCGGCGAGTTGCACCCGCGCGTGCCATTCGTCCGGATGCATGACGGGGGTCTTCGACGGACTGGCCGGCTGCTGTTCAACGGTCGTCATCAGGGTCTCCATGGTTATCGTTGTGCCGGTGCGTGCGGTCACACCGTGATGCAATTGCCGTGATGCCGTCGCCGTTATGCGCCCGCCACCACCGCCGCGATCGACGACGCCACATAACCGGCGTTGCGTTCATTCAGGCCCGCCACGCACATGCGTCCCGAGCGCAGCACATAGACCGCGTATTCGCCGCGCAGACGTTCGACCTGGCTTTCGCTCAAGCCCGTATAGGTGAACATGCCGCGCTGCGCGACATAACGCGCGCGCATCACTTCATCGACGCGGCCCGCGAGTCCCGCGTGGATCGTGCCGCGCATCGCGAGAATCCGCTCGCGCATGGTGGCGAGTTCGGCCTCCCACGACGCGCGCAACGACGCATCGCCGAGCACATTGGCCACCAGCCGCGCCCCGTGCGTGGGCGGATTGCTGTAGTTCGCGCGCACCGCCGACATCAGTTGCCCCAGCACGCGCGCCGCCTCTTCCGCGCTCTTGCACACCACGCTCAACGCGCCGCAGCGCTCGCCATACAGCGAGAAATTCTTCGAGAACGAATTCGCGGCGATCAACGGCACGCCCGCGTCGGCCAGCAAACGCACGCATGCGGCGTCTTCTTCGAGACCCGCGCCGAAACCCTGGTAGGCCATGTCGACGAACGCGATCAGCTTGCGGCGCAGCAATACCGGCACCAGTTCAGCCCATTGCGCAGGGTTCAGATCGACGCCGGTCGGATTGTGGCAGCACGCGTGCAGCAGCACGACGCTGCGCTCGGGC
Source organism: Paraburkholderia sp. TE9906 (assembly GCF_056279605.1). Taxonomy (NCBI): domain Bacteria; kingdom Pseudomonadati; phylum Pseudomonadota; class Betaproteobacteria; order Burkholderiales; family Burkholderiaceae; genus Paraburkholderia; species Paraburkholderia sp. TE9906. Next base: position 137,028 of record NZ_JBWCCT010000005.1, on the reverse strand, counting down.
AGGCGCTCGATCGTGTCGATCATGTCGGCGAAACGCAAGCCGCCCGTTTGCTCGTCGTAGTACGGATAGGTGTTGACGGTCAGCCCCGCGCCCTCGAACACCACGCGATGGTTTTCCCAGCTGGGGTCGCTGATCCAGATCTGCGAGCCGGGGAAATAGCGCTTCAGAAAATCGGCGCCGACCTTCAGCGCGCCCGAACCGCCGATGGTCTGCAACGTCGCGATCCGGCCCGCCGCGCGCGCCTCGCTCCGCGCGCCGAACACCAGCGCCTGCGCCGCCTCGCGATACTGCGGCAGGCCCGCCATCGGCAGGTAGGAACGTGGCCCGATCGAGTCGAGCAGCGCGGTTTCGGCGCGGCGCACGGCGTCCATCACCGGCAGCTTGCCGGTGTCGTCGAAATAGATGCCGATACTCAGATTGACCTTGTTCGGACGGGGGTCCAGTTGAAAATCTTCGTTCAGGCTGAGAATCGGGTCGCCTGGGTAGGCGGGAATGTGGTCGAACATGGCAAGTCCTTGAATGCGGCCTCGAATGGCGCCTCGATGTGGCCTGATCCGGTGCGGATGATGCGCCGCGTGGCGCACGACAGGCTCAAGCGGAAGTCTAAGCGGGTTTCGGTTCATGCGTCGATCCGGCAAGTGTCGGCCACGAGCCCGCCGCGCACAATCAATCGATTTTTCACGATTCGTAAGTTTTTCTTTAGAATCGTCAGATGCCACTCACGCGCGTCACTCTCCGGCAATTCGAAGCGTTTCTCGCCATCGTCGACCTGCATAGCATCGGCGCGGCGGCGGAACGGCTCGGGCTCACGTCTTCGGCGGTCAGCCAGTTGCTCGCCGAACTCGAAACGGAACTCGGCTTCCGGCTGTTCGACCGCACCACGCGGCGCGTCAACCTGTCGAGCGCGGGGCAGGATTTTCTGTCGTCGGCCGAATCGGTGCTGCGCCACGTGCGCGCCGCCGCGCAATCCGCCGACGACATCCGCAACCGCGCCGCCGGCATCGTCAGAGTGGGCGCGCCGCTCGTGCTGGCGGCCACCGCGTTGCCCGCGGCCATCGCCGACTATGCGCGCGACAAGCCGAAGGTGGTCGTGCGGATTTTCGACACCGTGGTCGAGCAACTGGTGGAGCGCGTCGAGAGCGGCGACGTGGATCTCGCGATCGGCCCGGACCGGCAAAGCGGCACGCGCGTGCGCTGCGAGCCCGCGTTCGCGAGCCCGTGGGTGATGTGGTGCGCGCCGAGCCATCCGTTGAGCACGCGGCGCCGCGTGCAGTGGCAACATCTGCGCGACGTGCCGATCGTTGCCACCGGCCGCGACCACGAGCGCGCTGTCGGGCAGATGCTCGCCAACCTGCCGGTCGAAGCCCGCATCATTCCGGTGGACGTGGTGGACAACGTCACCACCGCATTCGGCCTCGCGTCGCAAGGGCTCGCCGTCACGCTCGCGCCGGCTTACGTCGCACCGCTCGCGCGCACGTTCGGACTGGTCATGAAGCGCATCGTCGATCCGGAAACGATTCGCGAGGTTTGCGTGTACCGGTCGACGGAACGCGCGCTATCGCCGCCCGCCGACGGTTTCGCGGACTTCGTCATGCCGTGGCTGAAACGCTGGGACCGCGAGACTCAGGCCGAGGCAAGGGCAAAGCGCACGTAGCGCGCTTTGCGTGGCCAGTGATGTGATCGCCGACACGGCGCCGACGCAAGACGAACCGCGGGCGGATCAGGCCCGTTCCGGCTGCATGCACAGCGCAAACAACTGCCGCTGGCTGGAGATACCGAGCCGTGCATAAGCGCGCTTCTGATACGTGACGACGCTCGCGGGCTTCACGCCCATCTGCGCGGCGATTTCCACGGCGCTCGCACCGTCGAGCGTGCCGCGCAGCACGTCGAGTTCACGCGGGGTGAGTTGCGGACACGCGCGCCGGACGCGCGCCAGCATCGCGGCGGCCGGGCCTTGCTGATGCTGTCCGTTAAGCGCGTAATGGCTTGTCGCCGCGTGGGCGAACAGATGTGCGACGCTCTCGACGTACTCCAGCTCGCCCGCCGCGAAACTGCCGTACGCGCTGTCGCGATACAGATTGATCGACAGCCAGACGCTGTCCACCGGCTGCAGCAACAACGACAAACGGTCGGACACGTTGGGCTGCGCATAACAGGCCGCGCGGTAGGCTTCGTTTTCGATCTCTTCGCTGCGCTGCTGATGCAGCACCAACGCGTCGCGAGTCTGAGCACGCGGCGCGCGGCCGATGATCGCGCGATTGCCGTCGAGCGCGTAGAAATGCGTCGCGTAGCGGTCGGCGACGTCGCGCAGGAAGCGGCCGCCGCGATGATCCGCGGCCGACACGGTGCGCGGACGCGCGTCGAATTCGTAGGCAAAGATGGTGCACTGCGAAACCGGCAGCGCATCGCCAACGGTTTTCAGCATGCTCGCGGCGAGCGCATCCGCGTCGGAGTGCGAGATCGACATGACGAGGTCGGTCGCGCGCGCGGTGCTGATCTGTGCACTTCGGTGAGGTGGAGCGATGCGCCAGGAACGCATGATGGGATTCGGGTTGCGCTGCGTGGATTCGGGTCCGGCAAGCGTAGCACAGCGGGACCGGCAGCCGGCGGCCCGCGCGCCGCAGCGGCTCGCGCGCCGAAGCGCGCCTTTATTTACGCGTGAACGAGCCGCGCTGCAACGTCACCATCCTCGGCAATTCGATCGTGAACATGGTCCCCGTCGCTTCGTTCGAATCGACGCTGACGTTGCCGCCATGCATCCGCGCGATCTCCTGCACGATATGCAGCCCGAGCCCGAGGCCTTCGCGCGAACGCCCGCTGCTGTTCGACCCGAACGCCTTGAACAGATGCGGAAACACCTCGGCCGGAATCGTGCCGCGATTGGAGACCTTCAGTCGTACCGACTCGACCGCATCGCCGTCCACCTCGACACCGATGTCGCCATCCGGCGTGCCGTGGTGCAGCGCGTTGCTGACCAGATTCGACACGGCTTGCCAGACCAGATCCGTATCCCACGCGCCCGCCGTGTTGCCACGGCTTTCGAACACGATCCGCTTGCCGCTCTTTTGCGAGGCAAACTCGTCGATCACCGAACGGCACAGCGTCGCCAGTTCGATCGAGCGCGGCTGCAACGGCAAACGGCCGCCCTGCAAGCGCGCGAGGTTGAGCAACTGATCGACCATGCGCGCCATGCGCAGCGAACTGTTCTTCACGCGCGCGGCTACCGTGAGCGACTGTTCGTCGGCGGCCGTGCGCATCAGGTATTCCGCCGACGCCAGCACCGCGCCGAGCGGCGTGCGCAAATCGTGACTCAGCACCGCCATCAGCATCTCGTTCGCTTCCAGCATCTGCCGCGTGGTCACGAGTTGCGCGGCGAGCTGGCGCTTCTGCTGTTCGAGCTGAACGAATACGTCGACCTTCGATTGCAGAATGCGTGGATCGAACGGCTTGTACAGGAAGTCGACCGCGCCGGCTTCGTAGCCGCGGAACGTGCGCGAGGCGTCCTGCGCGGTCGCCGTCAGGAAGATGATCGGCACGTGCGACGTGCGCGGGCTGCCACGCATCAGCGCGGCGAGTTCGAAGCCGTTCATGGCGGGCATGTTGACGTCGAGAATCGCCAGCGCGACTTCGTGTTTGAGCAGCAGGTCGAGCGCCGCGGTTCCCGAATCGGCCACCAGCACGGCAATGTCCGGCCGCGCGAGCAACGCTTCGAGCGCGGTGATGTTGTGGACGATGTCGTCGACGATCAGGATGTTCACAGGTGAGTTCGTCATGGCATCGGATCAGAGAGAGGCCGGCAATGCGGCAAGCCGCCGGGCCATAGTTGCGGGATTGTAGATGGAGTCGGCGGCGCCGCGTTCGATCGCGGCGCGCGGCATTTCGGGCGAGACGGCAGTGTCGGGCGCCTGCACCCAGGCGGTGCCGCCCTGCGCGCGCACCTGCGCGAGCCCCTGTGCGCCGTCGTCGTTGGCGCCGGACAGCAGGATCGCCAGCAAACGCTCGCCGTACACCGTGGCCGCCGACTCGAACAGCACGTCGATCGACGGCCGCGAAAAGCGCACGGCGGCATCGGTCGACAAGGCAACGGTGCGGTCCACTTCCACGAGCATGTGATAACCCGGCGGCGCGACATGCACGCGGCCCGGCATGATCCGTTCACCGGCGTCGGGCTCCAGCACCGGCAACGCGCAGCGATGCGTGAACGCGTGCACGAGATAGCTCGGCGATCCGGGCGGCAGATGCGTGACGATCATCACGGCCGGCGCAAAGCCCACGGGCAGCGCGCCGAGCAGGATGTTCAGCACTTCGATGCCGCCCGCCGAGCCGCCGATCACAACGAGATCGTAGCCGCGCGCGGTGGCGGCATCGGCTTGGGAATCGACGGCTGGCTTGTCGGTTGAGCGTGGCATGATGAGCGTGCTAGCGCTTCTGGTAAATGCGTTCGCCTGGACGGAATTCGTCGAACGCTTCGTAGTGACGGGAAAAACGCAGGCTTTCCTTGCTGCCCAGACCGAGGAACCCGCGCCGCACCAGCGCGTTTTCGAACAGACCCAGCGCGCGATCCTGCAGGCCGCGATCGAAATAGATCAGCACGTTGCGGCACGACACCAGGTGCGCTTCGAGAAAGACCTCGTCGGTGGACAGGCTGTGATCGGCGAACACCACGCGCTCCTTGAGCGAACCGGCGAAACGCGCGCCGTTGTACGCGGCATGGTAGTAGTCCGACAGCGAACGCTTGCCGCCCGCTGCCAGGTAGTTCTGCGTGAAGCCCTGGATCCGGTCGAGCGCATAGATGCCGGCCTCGGCGCGCGCGAGCGCATCCGGGTTGATGTCGGTCGCGTAGAACAGTGTGCGCTCGGTCAGGCCTTCTTCGTCGAACAGGATTTTCAGCGACCAGAGTTCCTCGCCCGTGCTGCAGCCCGCCACCCACACCTTGATCGACGGATACGTGCGCAGCCGCGGCAGCACGTGCTCGCGCAGCGCGAGAAAATAGGCAGGATCGCGAAACATGTCGCTGACCTGCACCGTCAGATACTGGAACAGCCGCGAGAATTCGTCGCCGTCGCGCATGATGCGGTCCTGCAACTGCGAGAGCGTCTTCAGGCCGAACTCTTCCAGCGCCTGCGACAGACGGCGCCGCAGCGACGACATCGCATAGTGCCGGAAGTCATGCTGATACTTCAGATAAATGGCCTCCAGCAGCAGCTTCAACTCGATGTCGAAGTCGCTCATGCGGTGCGGCGCGCCGAATTCCGGCTGGCTCATCGTGATCCCGCTGTCCACTGGCTCTCCTCCACTACCGTTGCCGCAACCAGACGCGGCATAGCGCGACCAGCTTGTCGACGTCGATCGGCTTGGACACGTAGTCGTCAGCGCCGGCTTCGAGGCAGCGCGTGCGATCGTTGGCCATTGCCTTCGCGGTCAGCGCGATGATCGGCAGATGCGCGAAACGCGGATTACGGCGAATCTCGCCCATCGCGGTCAAACCATCCATCTCGGGCATCATGACATCCATCAGGATCAGATGCACTTCGGGGCCGTTTTCGAGCGCGTCGAGCGCTTCGCGTCCGTTGCGCGCGATCTGCAGCTTCGCGCCAAGCGGCTCCAGCACGTGTGAAAGCGCGAAGATATTGCGCACGTCGTCTTCGGCCAGCAGGATCGTGCGGCCTTCGAACGCGTTATCGCGCTGGCGCACCGTGCGCAGCATGCGCTGCTGCTCGGGCGCGAGCGATGACTCGACGCTGTGCAGGAACAGCGTGACTTCATCGAGCAGACGCTCGGGCGACTTCGCACCCTTGATGATGATCGACTTCGAATAGCGGCGCAGACGGTGCTCTTCGTCGTCGGACAGCATGCGGCCCGTGTAGACGATGACCGGCAGCGTCGCATGCGCGGTGTTCGCGGCAAGCCGCTCGAGCAGGTCGTAGCCGGTGCCGTCGGGCAGCGCGAGATCGGTCACGACGCAGTCGAACGTGAACTTCGCCAGATAGTCGAGCGCCTCCGCGAGCGTCGCAACCGCGACGATTTCGGTGTTCTCGCTTTGCAGCAGCGCGCGGATGCTCTCGCGCATCGGCGCGTCGTCTTCGATCACCAGCACGCGTTTGAGGCGCTGCTGCAAACGCGCTTCGAGACGGCGGATCGCGGCTTCCATCGTGGTGCGCGCAGTCGGCTTGAGCGTATAGCCGATCGCGCCGAGGTGCAGCGCCTTGTCGGCGTGGTCGGTGGCCGAGACGATATGAATCGGAATATGGCGCGTGAGCGGATCGTTCTTCAGCCACTCCAGCACGGTCAGGCCGGAACGGTCCGGCAGGCCGACGTCGAGCAGCACCGCAGCCGGGAGCATGTCGCGCACCAGCGCGAGGCCGCTCGCCGCATCGCTCGCGTGGACGAAATCGAAGTCGAGTTCATGCGTGAGATCGCGCAGGATTTCGGCGAACGCGAGATCGTCCTCGACGCCGACGATCAGCCGGCCGGGGCGCGTGCGGTTATCTCGATCGTCGGCGATCGAGCCGCCGGCGGTCTCCGGCGTGTTGCCTGCGAAGAGGCCGTTGGCCGGCGAGATCACTGCCGTTTGAACGCTGCTCGACGGCGTATGGACCGGTAGCGGCTCCGCCGCGGTGGCCGCAGTGGCTGTGGTGCTTGCCGCTTCGGCCGCACGTGTGGATGCATGTCCATGTGTCTGAGCCGAAGCGAACGCCCCCGCCCCGTGGCCTTCCGCCAACGCCGCTTGCGCATCGAGCGGCAGCCACAGCGTGAACACACTGCCCTTGCCCACTTCGCTCGCGACGGTGACACGGCCGCCGAGCAACTGCGCAAACTCGCGCGAGATCGACAGGCCCAGCCCGCTTCCGCCATATTGACGGCTGGTCGATCCGTCGGCCTGCTGGAACGCTTCGAAGATCATGTCCAGCTTGTCGCCCGCGATGCCGATACCGGAATCGCGCACGTCGATGCGCAACCGCTCGCCTTCGGCCGGCGCCACCGAGAGCGCCACCTCGCCGCGCTCGGTGAACTTCACCGCGTTCGACAGCAGGTTGCGCAGAATCTGCGTGACGCGCTGGCCGTCCGTGATGAACGTGTCCGGCGTGCCCGGCAAGCGGTCGAACACGAGGTGCAGATGCTTCGCGCCGGCCAGCGGCTTGAACATTTCTTCGAGCGACTGCAGCGTCGCGTCGATCGAGACCGTTTCGAGTTCGACCGTCACCTGACCCGCTTCGACCTTCGACAGGTCGAGGATGTCGTTGATCAGCACCAGCAGATCGCTGTTGGACGCATGAATGGTCTCTGCGTAACGCACCTGCTCCTCGGTCAGATTGCCGGTGCGGTTCTGCTGCAGCAGCTTGGCGAGGATCAGCGAACTGTTCAGCGGCGTGCGCAACTCGTGCGACATGTTGGCGAGAAACTCGGACTTGTAGCGGCTCGACTGTTCGAGGCGTTCCGCGTTGGCCGCGAGATCGTCCTGCGCGCGCAGCAGGTCCGACTTCTGCCGCTCCAGACGCTGCGCATATTCCTCGAGTTGCACATTGGTCTGCTCGAGTTCGGCCTGCTGCGCTTCGAGGCGCGTTTGCGATTCCATCAACGCGCGGCCGCGCTCTTCGAGTCCTTCGTTGGAGACGCGCAGTTCTTCCTGCTGCACCTGCAACTCTTCGTTCAACTGCTGCGTCTCGACGAGCGCGTCCTGCAGCCGTTCGCGGTACAACGCGGCTTCGACGAAGTCGCCGATGCTGTTGCCGACCAGCTCCATGAAGCTCTGGTCGCGCTGCGTCAGTTCGCGGATGAAGCCGAGTTCGATCACGCCGTTGACCTGGCCGTCGTTGACGACCGGCATGATCAGCAGGTTCTTCGGCGCGCTCTTGCCGGTGGCGGACACTACCTGCACGTAATTCGCGGGCACGTCGCGCAGAATGAGCGTGCGGCGCGCGAGCGACGCCTGGCCGACCAGCGTTTCGCCTTCCTCGAAATTGCGCGCGGCGCCCTGCTCGCTTTCGCGGCTGAAGCCATACGCGGCGATGCGGCGCAGCGTGCCGTGCTGTTTGTCGCGCACATAGAGCGCGCCGACGACGGCGTCCAGATACTGCGCGAGGAAATCGAGCACCGCGCGGCCCACCAGCGGCGGGCTCGCCTGGCCGACGACTTTTTCCGCGAGCAAACGCTGCCCGGAACGCAGCCACACCTGTTCCTGCAATTCTTCGGTCTGCTCGGCCTGCTGACGCAGCGCGCCGTCGTAAGTGGCGGACAGGCCCATCAGTTCGCGCCGGCCCATCCAGGCGAGCAGCGCGCTCACGCTCAGGCTGAACAGCAGGAACACGCTTACCAGTGTGGTCGTGACGCGGCGCGTCGCGTCGGCGCGCTCCTGGCGCAGGCGCAATTCGACATCGAGAAAATCGCTGAATTCACGGCGTGTTTCGTCGAACTCGATCTTGCCGCGCCCGCTTGCCACCGCGGCTTCATAATCCTGATTGCGCCGGCGCGCATCGATCATGTCTTCGGCAAAGCGGCTCCAGCGCTGCTGGATCGCCTGGATCTGCTTGAGTCTTTCGACTTGCGCGGGATTGTCGGCCACCAGTTGCTGCAGCGCTTCGACCTGCGTCTTGAACTTGGGGCCGCCGGTTTCGTAGGGCGAGAGAAAGGCTTCGTCGCCCGTGATCAGGAAGCCTCGCATCGACGATTCGCGATCGACCGCGAGGCGCAAGATGTCGTTGGCCTGCCCGATCACGCGCTCGGAGTGCTCGGCCCAGTTCATCGTGGAGACGAGATACGCGATCAGCCCAGCGAAGACCGCCATCGTGACGAGGCCGACACCCAAAGGCAATGCGATATTGCGGCGGATGATGTTGCGAAAACGGTTCTGGTCGACGGCCTGCGATGCGGTCATTTTTTCTGTCTTCGGCATAACGAATCGACGTGATCCGGAATTTTTTTCGGGTTTTTTGCGCGGTGGTTTTGCAGCGATACAACGGCAGTCATCATACAGGACGACGACTGTTTTTGAGATGCTCATAGGCTCGCTCAGGCCTGCTGGACGGGGCTCCTGACGACGAACGCAACTTTGCGTAGCGCGTGCGGGTCAATCGTGCGATGAAGGCCGCTTCATCACGACCGTTCAAGGCCTGCCACTTTTTCATTCATTCGCCGATGCCCTCTGCCCATCTCGCTCTTCCCCTCGCTTCGCTGCGTTGCGCTCTCGCCGCGTCGCTCGTGTGGCATGCGTCGCTCGCCGCGTCGGCTCCAACCCCGGCTTCCGCAGAAGCGGCACCCGTCAGCGTGGCCACGGTCGCCGTGCATGTCGAGCCGCCTAGTCAAGCGTCGCCTGTGGTTCCAGTGCCGCCCTCCGAGCAGTACGCCGCGTTATATCGCGACGTGCAACTCGCGCATCTCTTTCCCGACAGCAAGACTTTCGCGGACATGGTGCCGCTCGTGGCGCCCGCGCAGATCGCCGCCGCGTACGACACGGCGAAGCAGCAGCCGAACTTCAGTCTCGCCGACTTCGTGAAGCGCAACTTCACGCTGCCCTCCCGCACCGCGAAGACGTACGTCTCCGATCCGAATCAGGATGTGGTCGGCCATATCGATACGCTGTGGAACGTGTTGCGCCGCGAACCGGACGCGACCGCGAGTCCGTGGTCGTCGCTACTGCCGTTGCCGCATGCGTACATCGTGCCGGGCGACCGCTTCGACGAGATCTATTACTGGGACTCGTACTTCATCATGCTCGGGCTCGAACAGAGCGGCCAGCATGAACTGGTTGTCGACGAACTGAAGAACTTCGCCACGCTGATCGACCGGTACGGGCATATCCCGAACGGCAACCGCACGTATTACCTGAGCCGCTCGCAACCGCCGTTCTTCGCGCAGATGGTGCGGCTCGTCGCGGACAAGGACGGCGACGGCGTCTACGTGCAATACCTGCCCGAGTTGCAGCGCGAATACGCGTACTGGATGAACGGCAGCGACGGCCTGCCCGCAGGTCAGGCCAACCGGCACGTGGTGCGGCTTGTGGATGGCACGTTGCTCAACCGCTATTGGGACGAACGCGCGGCGCCGCGCGACGAATCGTATCGTGAAGACGTGCTTACCGCGCAGCAGACGCCGCAGCGAGACTCCGCGCAGTTGTGGCGCAATCTGCGCGCGGGCGGCGAAACAGGCTGGGATTTCAGCTCGCGCTGGTTCGCCGACGGCAAGACGCTCGCCACCGTGGACGTGACGTCGCTCGTGCCGGTCGATCTGAACTGTCTGCTCGTCGATCTGGAGCGCACGCTCGCGAAGGCATACCGGCTGCGCGGCGACGTCACGCATGCGGAGAACATGGAGCGGCGCGCCGCGACGCGCGCCGACACGATTCGCCGCGTGTTGTGGGACCCGCAGTTGCAAGCGTTCGGCGATTACGACTTCGAGCATCGCACGCTGACGCACAGGCTCACCGCCGCGACGGTGTATCCGTTATATACGGGTGTAGCCAGCCGCCAGCAGGCGAAGACCGTCGCCGCGACCATGCAGCGGGAACTGCTGCGGCCGGGCGGCCTCGCGACCACCCAGGTGAATAGCGGCCAGCAATGGGACGCGCCCAATGGCTGGGCGCCGTTGCAGTATCTGGCGGTGATCGGCCTGCGGCGCTATAGCGAACCGGCGCTCGCGCAGACCATCGCGACGCGCTGGATCAGAACCAACGTCGCGTACTACCAGCACACCGGCAAGCTCGTCGAGAAATACGATGTCGATGCGGCTACGCCGGGCGTCGCCGCGGGCGGCGGTGAATATCCGTTGCAGGATGGTTTCGGCTGGACCAACGGTGTATTGCGCGCGTTACTCGTGCTCTATCCGCAGACCGTTCAGGCCTCCCGCCCGAGCGATATTCCCGAAGGACCGGCCGGTGTGTCGGCGGCGGCCGCGTCCGCTGCGGCGGCGCCGAAGAACACGCATCGGTTGCATGGCACGCGGGTGAGCCCGTAGACTTCGCGCCGCTGCCCCGGTGCTGCAATGACTGCATACGCATTGCTACACGCGCAAAAAATGGCCGGTGTTAACCGGCCATTTTTGCTGATACCTCGATGAGCAGTCCGCTCACGCGGGCCTCGGATGATCACTCGCCGCCCCTCCTACGCAGGCACCGTCTCCGCCTGCGCCGCACGCGACCACACGCGATGCTGCTCGGCCGCCTTGATGAAAGCCTTCAGCACGTCGGCGACCTGCTTGTCGTCCCCGGTCACGACGCCGTCCGCGTGGTCGGGCAAATGCGCCGCGGCCAGCACGTCACGCCCCGCGCCGAGCGCCGCGATCGCCTTCAGGTGCTTGAACGCTTCGAGCACGAAATGCCGCGCATCGCCCGATTGTGCCAGCGCCTTCGCGCCCGCGTCGCCACCCACGACGATCACCGCATCGAACATGATCGACGGCAAACCGGCGATCGTCGCGTCCGGCGCGAGCCCGTCGATCGCAGCAAGCGTCGGCGCTATCAACATGGGCGCCGCGCCCTCGCCTTGCAGCGCCTGCTGAAGCTTCCTGATCGCGCCGCCATCGGAACCCGGCGCGGCCAGCAACGCGATCTTGCGTGTCTTGATACCCGGCTTCACGCGATTGAGCAGACTCAGCGCCGGCGATTCCTTAGGACCGGAAAGCTTCGCCGTGCCCTTTTTCGGCGCGGGCAGACCCAGACCTTCGGCGACCGTCGCCGCCAGCCCCGCATCGAAGTTGGCGAGAATCTCGTTGACCACGCGCGCGCGAATCTCCGGCTTCGTCACCTTGCCGAGTTCGAACTGATACGCGGCGGCGATATGGTCTTTCTCGGGCTGGGACATGCTGTTGTAAAACAGCGCAGCCTGCGAGAAATGATCGGCGAACGATTCGCTGCGCACGCGGATCTTGGTGCCTTCCACGCGCTCCTGATAGCTTTCGAATCCGCCGTCCGAGGGCGCCGGATCGGTTTCCTTCGGCCAGCCGCCGCTCACCGAGTTCGGCTCGTACGACGCCTGTCCGACATTGATCGCCTGGCGGTGCATCGCATCGCGCTGGTTGTTGTTGAACGGGCACACCGGCCGGTTGATCGGAATCTCGTGGAAGTTCGGACCGCCGAGGCGGCTGATCTGCGTATCCGTGTACGAGAACAGGCGGCCTTGCAGCAGCGGATCGTTGGAGAAATCGATGCCCGGCACGACATGGCCCGGATGGAACGCGACCTGTTCGGTCTCGGCGAAGAAGTTGTCGGGATTGCGATTGAGCGTCATCTTGCCGACGATCTTCACCGGTACCAGTTCTTCCGGAATCAGCTTGGTCGGATCGAGCAGATCGAAGTCGAACTTGTGTTCGTCTTCTTCCTCGACGATCTGCACGCCGAGTTCGAACTCGGGGAAATCGCCCCGCCCGATTGCTTCCCACAAATCGCGCCGATGAAAATCCGGGTCCTTGCCCGCGAGTTTCTGCGCCTCGTCCCACAACAGCGAGTACGAGCCCAGCACCGGGCGCCAGTGGAATTTGACGAAGCGCCCCTTGCCCTGCGCATTGACGAAGCGGAACGTGTGGATGCCGAAGCCCTCCATCGTGCGCAGGCTGCGCGGAATCGCACGATCCGACATGGTCCACAGCACCATGTGCGCGGACTCGGGCACGAGCGACACGAAGTCCCAGAAGGTATCGTGCGCGGAACCGCCGGTCGGCATCTCGTTCGGTGCTTCCGGTTTCACCGCGTGCACGAAGTCCGGAAACTTGATCGCGTCCTGGATGAAAAACACCGGCATGTTGTTGCCGACCAGATCGTAATTACCTTCCTGCGTGTAGAACTTCACCGCGAAGCCGCGCACGTCGCGCACGGTGTCGGCTGAACCGCGCGGACCCTGCACCGTCGAAAAGCGCACATAGACCGGCGTTTTCACGGACGGGTCCTGCAGGAACGCGGCCTTGGTGTACTCGCTCAGCGACTCGTACACCTGAAACACGCCGTGCGCGGCGGAGCCGCGTGCATGCACGATGCGCTCGGGAATGCGTTCGTGGTCGAAGTGCGTGATCTTCTCACGCATGATGAAGTCTTCCAGCAGCGAGGGGCCGCGCGGGCCGGCTCGCAGCGTGTTCTGATTGTCGGCGATCTTGACGCCCTGATTGGTTCGCAGCGCCTGGCCGTCCGGACTCACTCGAAACTGTTCAAGGTCTTTCGATTTCGGATCGTTCGCCTGTGCGCTTGCCGCCGCCGGCGTCCGCGTGCTCGTTTTACCTGCCATGGGGATGTGCTCCTTGTGTTCGGGCGCGCCGGCGAAAGGCCGGTCTCACGCGCAAACAAGCAAGCAGCAATCGATGTACCCGAGAGCATCTTCAATCTTTCGCAGCGAGGAAGGAACGGCAACGGCGAACCCGCGCCGCCGTCCCTTCCCGCGAGCGTCGAAACGTTGCGTCAGAAGCGGTAGTTGATCGAAATGTCGGCCACGCCATTGGCCCTGCTGCGCGTGACCGGGCTGTTGCCGGCGCTGCCGACCAGTTGCTGGAATGCGCCGTCCGCCGTCGCGAACCAGTGCTTGTTGAACAGCCACACCGCGCTCACGCCGAAGCCCACCGACTTGACGCCCGCACTCGCGTGGTATTGCGAAAACTGCGAGTTCGCCGCCTGCTGCTGGTTGACCCCGAACCAGCTGTTCATGTACGTGGAGTCTGCGACCGACACGTTCGGACCGGCGAACCAGAAGAACGTCTTCGAACTGCCCGGCATCGGCATATAGGCGCCGAAGTCGCCGATCCAGCCATTCGAGCCGCCGAAATAGCGCCGGATGTCCGCGCGCAATACGAGCGGGAAGTCCTTCGACACCACGTATTCGCCCGCCAGTTTGACGCCGGGCGCGAAGTTGATGTTGCCGAGTCCGTTCAGCTCCTGGGGATCGTCGCGCCCGCGACGTCCGAGGTCGTAGACGGCGGCCAGACTCACGCGCCAGTTCTCGCCCTGTGCGACGTTGACCCCGAACCCTTCGCCGCTCGACAGGAAGAACAGGTCCTTGTAACGCACGTCGATACTCGGTCCGGCCACGACGTGATAGCGGGCCGAGCCCTCGAAGCGCGGCTGGAACGAAGTCGCCACACCGACACGCACCTGCCAGTCGGGAATGTTCGGCTGGTACATCTTCTGCAATGGAATGCCGACCGAGTACTGCCACTCGCCCAATGGTGAGGGCGTCTGCGCCGACGCCGAGCCCGGCAGGAAGGCAATGCCGCCGAGTGTCACGGCGACCACAGACGTTGCCGCGATGCTTATGTGTTTATTGCGAAGCTTGCCGCTCCGCTTTCTACGGCTGTTCAACACCAGGAGCCTCCGATCACGCGTATAGCGAAAGGGGTTATGTTCTCGCCCGAGGTCCACAATGGATAAAAGCAACGGGCGACTGCCGCGCAATGACTTTACGGCATGTAATTTTTCCAGGATCGGCACGCACTACCCGGCCAGGCTTCACGGCCCGTGCGGCCCGAAAGCCGCCCACGCGGGCTTGTGTATGAACCGGTTCATGAGAAAGATATGCCGACCGACACAGATGTGCAAAATACGCGCCACATCGGTAGGAAGCGGACTCGAATCAGCTGAGGGACAGTCGGCGACGAGGTGGGTCCGGCAATCTCAATGCGGACGATCATGCCGGCGAAGTCTTCCCGCACCGGCCGCCGTCGCCGCCCGGAAACCGGAAACCGGAAACCGGAAACCGGACCAGCGTGGACGCAACGGCTCGCGTCACAGCGGAAATCGGGTGGTCGAGAGGATTTCCTTGAGCACCATGAAAGAGCGGATTTGCCTCACGCCCGGCAGATAAAGCAATTGCTCCGCGTGCAGGCGATTGAAGCTGTCGCTGTCGCGCGTGCGCACCGTCATGAAATAGTCGAATTCGCCGGTCACGACGTGGCACTCCATGCAGCCGGGCACCTTCTGCGCGGCTTTCTCGAACGCGGCAAACGATTCCGGCGTGGAGCGATCCAGCACCACGCCGATGATCACCAGCATCCCCGCACCGGCCGCCTTCGGGTCGATCAACGCGACCACCCCGCGAATCAGCCCCGACTCCTTCAGCCGCTCGACGCGCCGCAAGCAGGCCGGCGCACTCAGCTTGACCTTCGCGGCCAGCGCGACGTTGGAAATGGACGCGTCGGTTTGCAACTGCCGCAGGATCGCGCGATCGATGCGGTCGAGCGCCTGAAGCGGATCGGTGTACCCAGCGGAGGCGCTGGCCGGCTTCGATGCCGTGCGAATTTTTGTTGCGTTCATAGCGTCCTGCACGAATTTTTATTATCCAACTTCGGATCTGATATTTTCAAAAGTACGTCGAAGCGAATTTTTTCGCAAGCTCATTTCATCCGCTTTTCCCTACCATTGATTCAACGCGACGCGGCCTGCCGGTCGCGTCGACAACCCAATGACCACGGAGCTGCCATGAACCTGCAACGATTTCCCCGCTACCCGCTCACCTTTGGACCGACGCCGATCCAGCCGCTCAAGCGCCTGAGCGAGCACCTCGGCGGCAAGGTGCATCTGTACGCGAAGCGCGAGGACTGCAACAGCGGCTTTGCGTTCGGCGGCAACAAGACGCGCAAGCTCGAATACCTGATTCCCGAGGCGCTGGCGCAACGTTGCGACACGCTGGTGTCCATCGGCGGGATCCAGTCGAACCAGACCCGCCAGGTGGCCGCGGTCGCCGCGCATCTGGGTATGAAATGCGTGCTCGTGCAGGAGAACTGGGTCAACTACTCGGATGCCGTCTATGACCGCGTCGGCAACATCCAGATGTCGCGCATTCTGGGCGCCGACGTCCGGCTGGTGAGCGACGGTTTTGACATCGGCTTTCGCAAAAGCTGGGAGGACGCGCTGGAAAGCGTGCGCGCCGCCGGCGGCAAGCCGTACGCGATTCCGGCCGGCTGCTCCGATCATCCGCTGGGCGGCCTCGGGTTCGTCGGCTTCGCGGAAGAAGTGCGGCAGCAGGAAGCCGAACTGGGCTTCAGGTTCGACTACATCGTCGTGTGCTCGGTGACGGGCAGCACGCAGGCCGGCATGGTGGTGGGCTTTGCCGCCGACGGCCGCGCCGAGCGCGTGATCGGCATCGATGCGTCGGCGAAACCCGCGCAGACCCGCGAGCAGATCATGCGGATCGCGAAACAGACCGCGGAACAGGTCGACCTCGGCCGGGACATCACCGCGAAGGACGTGGTGCTCGACGAGCGCTTCGGCGGTCCGGAATACGGCTTACCGAATGAGGGCACGCTGGAGGCAATTCGCTTGTGCGCGCGGCTCGAAGGTGTGCTGACCGATCCGGTGTATGAGGGCAAGTCGATGCACGGCATGATCGACATGGTGCGCAATGGGGAATTTCCGGAAGGCTCGCGCGTGTTGTACGCGCATTTGGGCGGTGTGCCGGCGTTGAACGGGTATAGCTTTATTTTCCGCAACGGGTAAGCGGGCAGGAGCGCGGGACGGGGGCGTGTTGCGGCGAACGGCTGGGGGCGGCAAGCGCGGAGCCCCATGTCGCCCTCGTCACGCCGCCAGCGTCTTCTGCAAATGCTTGCGCAGGAATTCCACGAAAGCCCGAATCGTGACCGAGCTTTGCCGATGCTGCGGATACACCGCATACACGCTGGTCGCAGCAGGCAGGAACGCTTCGAGGACCGGCACGAGCTGACCGCTCCTGAGCGCATCGGCGACGATAAAATCAGGAAGCCGAACAATTCCCAGGCCGGCCACCGCCGCGTCGCGAATCAGATCGCCATTGTTGGCCCGCAAAGGTCCACGCACTTCGACGCCCTTCACCACGCCGTCGACCACGAAGTCCCAACTGACCACGCCGCCATGACCGTATAACAGGCATGCATGGCGTTGCAGATCCGCCGGCACGGCGGGCGCGCCGCGCCGGCGCACGTACCCGGGACTGCAACACGCCACCAGCCGGACGTCGACGAGCTTTTGCGCGACCAGCGTGGAATCGGCCAGTGTGCCGATGCGGATCGCCATGTCGAAGCCCTCGCCCACCACGTCGACGGTGCGGTCGCTCAACTCCATGTCGAAGCGCACCTCGCCGTGCTCGCGCAGGAACATCGCCACCAGCGGCGACAGATGCATCATGCCGAACGACATCGGCGCGCTCACGCGCAGCAGTCCGCGCGGCCCGGCGCGGCGCAGCGACATGGCCTGCTCGGCGTCCTCCACTTCACCGAGGATGCGTCTGGCGCGTTCGTAAAACTCCTGCCCTAGTTCGGTCACGGCCAGCTTGCGCGTATTGCGGATCAGCAATGGCACGCCGAGCGCCTCTTCCAGCGCCATTACCCGGCGGCTGACGAACTGCTTCGACAGCGACAGCCGGCTGGCAGCGGCGGTGAAGTTACGCGCGTCGACCGTGGCGACGAAGATCCGCATGTCGTCAAGTTGCACTCTATTGTCCACTCCATGGTGACAGTGTTTCCGATTTCTAGACGATTATAACTATCCAGATTGACCTACACTCTCATTCATGGATCGCGGACAAACAACTGGCCCGGATCGCACAACCCAAAGGAGAAAAAGATGCTCGAAATCAGACAAGCCAATCAGCGTGGCCGTGCAGAACATGGCTGGCTCAGCTCGCGGCACACATTTTCCTTCGCGCACTATCACGATCCGAAGCAGAATGGCTTTTCCGACCTGCTCGTGATCAACGATGACCGTGTCGCCCCGGCCCAAGGCTTCGGCAAGCATCCGCACCGCGACATGGAGATCTTTTCGTACGTACTGGAAGGCGCGCTCGAGCATAAGGACACGATGGGCACCGGCTCGGTAATCGTCCCCGGTGATATCCAGCTGATGAGCGCGGGAACCGGCGTGGCGCACAGCGAATACAACCATTCGAAGAGCGAGCCGGTGCACTTCCTGCAAATCTGGATCGCCCCCGCCGACAAGGGTACGGCGCCGCGTTATCAGCAGCGGCATTTCAATGCGGACGAGAAGCGCGGTGTGTTGCGCCTCGTGATGTCGCCGGACGGCGCGGACGGTTCGCTGGCGCTGCAGCAGGATGCGCGGGTGTACGCCGGACTGTTCGACGGCGCGGAAACGGCGCGGCTCGAACTGGCCAGCGATCGATACGCGTACATCCACGTGGCGCGCGGCAGTGTCACGGTGAACGGAGTCGAGCTCGGTGAAGGTGACGGCGCGCGAGTGCGCGGCGAAGAAGCGCTGACCTTTGCACAAGGTCGTGACGCGGAAGTACTGGTGTTCGATCTGCGGAACATCGAAACATCGGCGTTGTGGGCCTGAAGCGTGGACTGCCCGGCCGTTTGAACGTGGTTCGCCGCACAACGACAGGCGGCGAACCAGACTTCTCTACCCTCTCGGGAAAATCATGCGCTATACCTTATTTGAAAACCAGAAAGACGCGATCATTCTCGTCGCCCGCATCCTGTTGATGGTGCTGTTCGTGATGTTCGGCTGGTCGAAGCTCACGGGCTTCTCCGGCACCGTCGCTTATATGACGTCGAGCGGCGCGCCCGTGCCCGAGCTGTCGGCGATCATCGCGGTGGTGATGGAGCTTGGCGTTGGCATCGCGCTGCTAGTCGGATTTTTTACGCGACCGCTCGCCCTGCTGCTCGCGGTTTACACCCTGGGCGCCGCCATCATCGGCCACCACTACTGGAACATGACCGGCGCGATGCAGTACGACAACATGATTCACTTCTATAAGAACATCAGCATCATCGGTGGGCTGCTTTTGTTGTGCGTGACCGGCGCCGGGAAGTATTCGATCGACCGCCGATAGAAACGCAAGGCCTTCCTGTACGCCGCTGAACAAGCCGCCCGACAGAATGTCGGGCGGCTTTTCTTTGCCATACGTTCGAGGCAAACTGCAAGCTGCGTATTCGCGCAAGCCACGCCGCATGCACAAACGAAAACGGCGGCCCGCAGGCCGCCGCTCACCACTCATACTGACTGCATCAAACCGTTGCTTCGGCTTCCGTCTCGCTGACCGCTTCGACTTCTTCGCTGTTGCGGATCAGGTGATCGAAGGCAGACAGCGATGCCTTCGCGCCCTCGCCCACCGCGATCACGATCTGTTTGAACGGCACCGTGGTCACGTCGCCCGCGGCAAACACGCCCGGCACCGAGGTCGCACCGCGTGCATCGACGACAATCTCGCCGTGCTTCGACAACTCCACCGTGCCCTTGAGCCACTCGGTGTTCGGCACAAGGCCGATCTGCACGAACACGCCTTCCAGTTCGACCGTCTTCACTTCGCCCGATTTCAGGTCCTTGTAGACCAGACCGTGGACCTTCTTGCCGTCGCCGGTGATTTCAGTCGTCTGTGCCTGCGTGACGATGGTCACGTTGGCGAGGCTGCGCAGCTTGCGTTGCAGCACTTCATCGGCACGCAGCGTCGCGCCGAATTCGAACAGCGTCACTTCGCGCACGATGCCCGCGAGGTCGATTGCCGCTTCGACGCCCGAATTGCCGCCGCCGATCACCGCGACGCGCTTACCCTTGAACAACGGGCCATCGCAGTGCGGGCAATACGCCACGCCGTGGTTGCGATACTCGCGTTCGCCCGGCACGTTGATTTCGCGCCAGCGCGCACCGGTCGCCAGAATGATGGTCCTTGCCTTCAGCACCGCGCCGTTGGCCAGACGCACTTCGCTGATGCGCCCCGGAATCAGCGCTTCGGCGCGCTGCACGTCCATGATGTCCACTTCATACGCTTTCACGTGCTGTTCGAGCGCCATCGCGAACTTCGGTCCTTCGGTTTCGGTCACCGACACGAAGTTTTCGATCGCGAGCGTGTCGAGCACCTGGCCGCCGAAGCGTTCCGCCACGACACCCGTCGCAATGCCCTTGCGCGCCGAGTAAATCGCCGCCGCCGCACCCGCCGGGCCGCCGCCGACGATCAGCGTGTCGAACACGGGCTTCTTTTCCAGTTCCTTCGCGGCACGGGCGCCAGCGTTGGTGTCGAGCTTTGCGAGAATTTCCTTCACGCCGCTGCGGCCCTGGCCGAACACTTCACCGTTCATGAACATGGTCGGTACCGCCATGATCTGGCGCGCTTCGACTTCGTTCTGGAACAGCGCGCCGTCGATCGCCACGTGGCGGATGCGCGGGTTGATCAGCGCCATCACATTCAGCGCCTGCACGACTTCCGGGCAGTTCTGGCATGACAGCGAGAAATACGTTTCGAATTGATAGTCGCCGTCGAGATTGCGGATCTGTTCGATCACCGCGTCGTCGAGTTTGACCGGATGGCCGCCCACCTGCAGCAGTGCGAGGACGAGCGACGTGAATTCATGCCCCATCGGAATACCGGCGAAACGGATACCCGTTTCCTTGCCCGGTTCGCCGATCGAAAACGACGGCTTGCGTTCGCTGTCGCCGCGGCGTTCGACCACGCTCACGCGTTCCGACAACGTCGCGATATCGTTCAGCAAAGCCAGCAGCTCTTGCGATTTTGCGCTGTCGTCCAGAGAGGCGACGATCTCGATAGGCCTGCTAACCTTTTCGAGGTACGTTTTCAACTGAGTCTTGAGATTGGCGTCAAGCATGGCGATTCGATTCCGTGACGAGGGGTGTTGGTGTCCCGGTGCCGCACGCTGTCCGGATAGGACCGGTGCGGACCGGGGACGCGCGAGCCGCTGTATGAAACGGCTCGCACGGTACTGCCGAGGTGCTGCTCAGGCGCCGCGAGGCGCCGACTGCGGAAGGTCTTGCGACCTTCTTAGATCTTGCCGATCAGGTCGAGCGACGGGGTCAGCGTTTCTGCGCCCGGCGTCCACTTGGCGGGGCAAACTTCACCCGGGTGAGCCGCGATGTATTGCGCAGCCTGCACCTTGCGCAGCAGTTCGCTTGCGTCACGGCCGATACCGTTGTCATGGATTTCGCACAGCTTGATCTCGCCTTCCGGGTTGACCACGAACGTGCCACGCAGTGCCAGACCTTCTTCTTCGATCAGCACGTCGAAGTTGCGCGAGATAGCCAGGGTCGGGTCGGCGAGCATCGGGTACTTGATCTTCTGGATCGTGTCCGACGTGTCGTGCCATGCCTTGTGCGTGAAGTGCGTATCGGTCGACACGCTGTAGATTTCGACGCCGAGCTTCTGGAAATCGGCGTAGCGATCGGCCAGGTCACCCAGTTCGGTCGGGCAAACAAACGTGAAGTCGGCCGGATAGAAAACGAAAACCGACCACTTGCCCTTCAGGCTTTCTTCAGTGACGGTCTTGAATTCGCCGTTGTGATAAGCCTGAGCCTTGAACGGTTTGACTTGACTGTTGATGATCGGCATTTGCTGAGTCCTCTTTCTGAGTGGTTGGAAAGTAGAGTCAGTATGTCAGACGACGCTTAATAGGTAAAGCGGATTGTTTTAATGATGTTGATAGTCATACACTATTTGTTTTTCTACCACCGACTATCGGCCTAAGTTTTCAGTAGTCGCCAAAGGGTGGTTCGGCCGATTCCGAGCGCCCGGCTTGCCGCGGCGCGATTGCCGCCGGAGCGTTCGAGGGCGCTCAGGACGTCCTCGCGAGTGGGCGTGACACGGGCGGAACTGTTTCCAATGGCGACATGGGGCGCATTCAGGGTGGCGTGGACCGTCGTCGCCGGCTTCATCCTACCCAACTCGGGGAACGCCGCCTGCCAATCCTGCGACGCGCCCGCGGTTGTATCGCCGGAATAGATTGCCGCACGCGCCAGCAGATTCTCCAGCTCCCGCACATTGCCCGGCCACGCATAGTGCTCGAAAAGCGGCGCGAGAAACGCCAGCACCCGCGCCTGCGCCGCCTCCGTCAAACCATACTGGAGCGCGCTGCGGCTCAACAAGTGCCGCGCCAGTTGCGCGATGTCGGCGCGCCGTTCGCGCAGCGGCGGCAATTCTATCTGAAGCAGGTTCAGACGAAAATACAAATCCGCCCGAAACAGGCCCTGCTCGACCAGCGCGTGCAGGTCGCGGTGGGTGGCCGCAATGACCCGCACGTCGACCGGCGTGGCGCGGCCCGAGCCGAGCTTCATCACTTCGCGCTCCTGCAACACGCGCAACAGCCGGCTCTGCAGCGCGGCCGGCATTTCGCCGATCTCGTCGAGAAAGATCGTGCCGGTGTGGGCGATTTCGAACAGCCCCGGCTTACCGCCGCGGCGCGCGCCGGTGAACGCGCCCTCCTCGTGGCCGAACAGTTCGCTCTCGATCAGCCCCTCCGGCAGCGCCGCGCAATTGAACGCGACGAACGGATTGCCGCGGCGCCGGCTGGCGTTGTGGATGCCCTGGGCGACCAGTTCCTTGCCGGTGCCGCTCGCGCCGGTGAGCAGCACGGTCGCGTCGTGCGCCGCGCCGGCGCGGGCGAGCCGGCGCACCCGCTCGAGCGCCGGCGAGCCGCCGATCAGATCGTCCAGCTGATGCCGCGCGACCAGATGGCTCGGCCGCTGACTGGTGCGCAGCGAGCGATCGATCCGCTGTGCGACCAGCGCGTCCTGCATCGTCACCACGGAGCCGGAGCGCACGCCGTGCTCGACGATCGGCACGCAGTTGACGATCAGCGCGCGGCCGCCGATCTGCTCGATACGTTCCTCGATCGGCCGGTCGTGCGCGAGCGTTTCGCGCAGCAGCGGGCCGACGGCGCGGGTTATCTGCGCGGGAAGGTCGTCGGGGTAGGCGCCCGGGAGGGTTTCTTCACCGCGGGGATGTCTTGCGGCAGTCGGGGTGCCTCCCCGGGAAATCTGCTTCAGGGCGCCGCCCAAGGAGACGTCCTTCGTCGTACCAAGGCCGAGCAGTTCGAGCATCGCCGGGTTGACGGCCTCGAGCTGGCCAGCTTCGTCGAAGGCGGCGACGCCGTCGCGCAGATGGGCGACGATCGTGTTCAGCCGCACGCGCTTCGATTCCTTCTGCCGGCTCACGCGCGCCAGCTCGACGGAGCGCTCGAACGCCTCTTCGACCGCGCCGAGCGAGTACAGGAAAACGCTCTCCATCCCGGCCCGCTGCGCCAGATCGCAAGCCATGCCTGGGCCGATGATCACGCTGCAACCTTCAGCGGCGAGGGTGTCGACCGCGAAACGCACTTCGTCGACCGAGCGGTACGCTCGCTGTTTCAGGCCGACATTCAGCCACGGGCTCAGGTCGGCGAGTTCGTGCGAGATCGTTTCATGCAGCACGAGCCCGAT
Organism: Paraburkholderia sp. TE9906; assembly: GCF_056279605.1. Lineage (NCBI taxonomy): Bacteria > Pseudomonadati > Pseudomonadota > Betaproteobacteria > Burkholderiales > Burkholderiaceae > Paraburkholderia > Paraburkholderia sp. TE9906. The sequence goes on along the minus strand of NZ_JBWCCT010000005.1, from coordinate 113,927 downwards.
CCGCGCGCCGGGCCACGTGGTGGCGGCGCGGGTGATCGCGCTGAACACGTCGAAACCGTTCACCTTGACCATGACGACCGGCACGCTCAGGTGCTCGCGCAGATACGCGCCGTTCGATCCGGCGGCCAGTACGACATCGACCGAGCCGGCGTCCACGTACGCCTGCAACGCGGTGACGGCCTCGCCGTAGCCTTCGCGGACCGGGAAGAATCGCGCGCGTTCGGCGTAGCGCGGCGCGACTGCCTCGCAAAGCGACTGCAGCCGGCTGATACTGACGAGTGCGACGCCGGGGCGGCCGGGATTGGCATTCACGAGGGATGAGGTGAAAGTGGACACGGCGGCGCTCCTGCCTGACGTTGGGATGCTGGCGTCCTGAAACGTTCCATGAAACGTTTCAGGAAACGCTCACCGTATTCTGCCACGAACAACCGAAACCACCACCATCGCCCAACCCGTTGATTACTCAGGACAACCCGCACCTCACCCCCGATGGCACGCTTCCTGCAAAATACTGCCCACATCGTATCCCGCCCCCCTTCCTCCCGGAGACACTCACATGACCACTTCCGCCACCCGCCGCGCCGCCTTCCGCGCCAAAGTCAACCAGCGCCAGGGCCTGCTCGTGCCCGGCGCCTTCAACGCGATGAGCGCCCGCGTGATCGAGGACGCCGGCTTCGAAGCGCTCTACATCACAGGCGCGGGCGTCACCAACATGTCGCTCGGGCTGCCCGATCTCGGCTTCATCGGCCTTGCCGAAGTCGCCGAACACACGGCGCGGATTCGCGACGCGGTCGCGCTGCCGCTGATCGTCGACGCCGACACCGGCTTCGGCAACGCGCTGAACGTGCGCCAGACCGTACGCGTGCTGGAGCGCAGCGGCGCCGACGTGATCCAGTTCGAAGACCAGGTGATGCCGAAGAAATGTGGCCACTTTTCCGGCAAGGAAGTGGTCGCGACGAGCGAGATGGTCGGCAAGATCCGCGCGGCCGTCGATGCCCGCGAAGACGGCAATCTGCAGATCATGGCGCGCACCGACTCGGCGGCGGTCCATGGCATCGAGGATGCGATCGAGCGCGGCCATCGCTTCATCGAAGCCGGCGCCGACATCCTGTTTATCGAAGCGACCGAATCGCTCGCCGACATCGAACGTCTGCCGGGGCTGTTCGACAAGCCGCAGCTGATCAACATCGTGATCGGCGGCAAGACGCCGGTACAGTCGCGCGAGGCGCTCGCGACGCTCGGCTACGGCATCGTGCTGTATGCGAACGCGGCGCTGCAGGGGGCGGTGCTAGGTATGCAGCGCGCGCTCGGCAGCCTGAAGAGCAACGGCCGCCTCGACGAGGACGCGACGCTCGTCGCGCCGTTCAGCGAGCGCCAGCGGCTTGTCAACAAGCCGCTGTACGACCAGCTCGATCGCGAGTACGCCGCGAAAGCCTGAACGGCGAGTGCCCGGGCGCCGCGCTGGCGGCAGCGCCCGGCGCCCGCCGATTGGGAGACCGGTGGCGCCCGCGCCGGTCTTGCGTGTCACCGGCGCATGCGCCCAACACCCGCTGATCGGCACACTGGCAACACACCGCGCCGGTCGGTCTTGCGTGCCACCGCCGCATGCGCCCAACACCCGCTGATCGGCACACTGGCAACACCCCGTACCGGTCTCGCGTGTCGCCGGCGCATGCGCCCAACGCCCGCTGATCGGCACACTGGCAACACCCCGCGCCGGTCTCGCGTGCCACCGCCGCATGCGCCCAACACCCGCTGATCGGCACACCGGCAACACCCCGCGCCCGCCTCGCCGGACACGCCACCCGCTGCGCTCCCCGACGGTATGGCGCCATTTATTGCGTTAGGATTCAGGGCTGGCGACGCGCGCGCGATCCATCACGGCTTCATGCGTGCACCGCCGACCCTCGCTATCCGGTCGCTCGTCCGCCTCTTGCAGACGCCCGGACATCCCCCGCCGCCGGAAACACATAATCGAAAGGTAGTCGCAACAACCATGAAGGCCAACCCCTCGCGCGCCATGCGCCAGCCCGCCCGCGGCATCGACGCCCGCCCACGCCTTGCCGCGAGGACCGCGCAATGACCGGCGCCAGCACTCGCCATGCGCACGTCGGCTGGCTGCCGTACCTCGTCGCGGCCACCTTCTTCATGGAGTATCTCGACACCACGGTGATCGCCACCGCGCTGCCGCAAATGGCGCACTCGTTCGGCGTTGGTCCAAACAGCCTCAGTCTCGGCATGACGGCGTACATGCTCGCGTTGGCGATCTTCATCCCGGCGAGCGGCTGGGTCGCCGATCGCTGCGGCGCGCGCACGGTGTTCTTCAGCGCGATCGCCGTGTTCACGGCGGCCTCGGTGTTGTGCGGGTTGTCGCAGAACGTCGTCGAGTTCACCGCGGCGCGCGTGTTGCAAGGCTTGGGCGGCGCGATGATGGTGCCGGTGGGCCGCCTGATCGTGGTCCGCAGCACCGAGAAGAGCCGCATGATGCAGGCCATCTCGACCATCACCTGGCCGGCGATCGCCGCGCCGGTGGTCGGCCCGCCGGTGGGCGGCTTCATCACGACCTACGCGTCGTGGCGCTGGATCTTCCTGCTGAACGTGCCGTTCGGTCTCGCGGCGATGGCCGTCGCGCTCGCGCTGGTGCCGAACCTGCGCGGCGCCGAACGCAAGCCGCTCGACGTGGTCGGCCTGCTGCTGAGCGGCCTCACACTGACGGCGGTTCTGTACGGCGCGGAACTGGCGAGCCAGCCCGGCACCAATCCGTGGCTCGCCGGGGCGGTCGTGCTCGGCGGCTTGCTGATGGGCGTGGTCGCGTTCCAGCATGCGAAGCGCCACCCCTACCCGCTGATCGACGTATCGACGCTGAAAATCCCGACCTTCTCCGTGACGGTGGTGACGGGTTCGTTCACGCGTATCGGCATCGGCGCGGTGCCGTACCTGATGCCGCTGCTGTTCCAGGTGGGCTTCGGCCTGTCGGCGTTCAGATCCGGGCTCCTGCTGCTCGCGAGCGCGCTCGGCAACCTCGGCATGAAGGCGCTCACCACGCGGATTTTGCGGCGTTACGGTTTCCGCATGGTGTCGATCGTCGACGTCACGGTGGCCGGCGTGTTCATCATCGCGTGCGGACTGTTGACGCCGGACGTGCCGCTCGCGCTGGTGCTGTTCGTCGTGTTCGTGTACGGCGTCGCGCGCTCGATGCAATTCTCGACGCTCGCCACGCTGGCCTACGCCGACGTCGCGCAGGCGCAGATGAGCGCGGCGAGCACCCTATGGAGCGCGGCGGCGCAGATGACGATCGGTCTGGGCATCGCATTCGGCGCGGTCTCGCTGCGGGTGGCGGCGCACTTGAGCGGCGAGACGAGCGGCCACGTCTTCACGCTCGACGATTTCCGTCTCGCGTTTCTGTTTGCGGGTGTGCTGACGCTGGTGTCCGTGTTCGGTTATATGGGTTTGGCACGCGACGCCGGGCAGAGCATCGGCGGCGGCTCGCGCGGCAGCGAGGGGCCGGCGAAAGGCTGAAGGGTTGGCTAGTGACGAGTTCTGGACTGCGCGGCAAAGACTGCGTGAGCGGCTCATGCAAGCGTCGGCATAGCCATGCCGGTAACACTGGACGAAGCCCGGGCACCCTCCCGCATTGCCACTTCCTTCGACCTCTCGATCAATCCCACAAGGAGACATCCGGTGCAAGCAGACGAACTGACGATCTCCAGCAACAAGGGGGATCTCGACATCGAGATGGTCTATGCGTTCCTCTCGCAGCAAACAGCGTGGGCGCAGGGGATGCCACGCGAAACGTTCAAGCGGGCCGTCGCGGGCTCGCTATGTTTCGGCGGCTATATCGACGGCAAGCAGATCGCGTTCGCGCGCCTGATCACCGACGAAGCGACGTTCGCCTACCTGTGCGATGTGTTCGTCTTGCCCGAGCATCGCGGCAACGGCTATGCGTCCGCGTTGCTGAAATACGTGTTCGCAAGTCCGTCGCTGAAGGGTCTGCGAAGAATCGTGCTGGTGACGTCCGACGCGCATCATGTCTACGAGCCCCACGGCTTTACGCCGCTGGCGAATCCAGAGCGCTATATGGAGCTGCATAACCCGGACGTCTACAGGACGAGTGCCTGAGACAAGCTGAGCGGGTCTGAAGGCGGCGTGAGCGCGGCGCAGGCAAGCACGCCTCGCCGCTGTCTCATTGGCAACGCGCAACGCAACGCCACCACGCACCTGCCTCGCCTGGCAATCCCACGGTTTCGGCGCTGTCATGTGCGTGCCACGCTCGACGGTTACCTTGCTGCGACAAACAGAACCCGTCAAAGACCATGCACCCCATCGAGCGCAACAGCCACGATCGCGATTCCATCCTGAACGGCGGCCGTCTTGTTTAAGGCCGCCTCCGCCAGCGCGCTGCTCAATGCGTTCCTCTCGACGATGCAGATCACCCTCGGCATCACCGCGCACTCGGACGGGCTCTTCGCCGACGGCATCCACACACTGAGTGACCTGGCCTCCGACGCCATCGTGCTGCTGGTGCTGTACCTCAGCGCGAAACACCTCGGCGCCCGGGCGCGCAACGCAGATCACGCACACACTCACAACACCGACAGCAGCACCGAGCAGGCGCTGGCCTCGCTTTTCATCGCCGTCATCCTGATCTTCACCGCGGTGCAAATGCTCTGGGGCAGCGTCGCGCAGACCGCGACACTGAGCGGCAACGACGCGATGAATGCCGGCGCGCTCGCTGTCAGCGGCTTTGTGATGGTCGCCAAGGAAACGCTGTTCCGCTACCTGCGCGCACAAAGCCGACGCACCGGCTCGGCGCTTCTGCAGGCGAGCGCATGGCATGCTCGCGTCGACGCGGTGTCGGCGCTCGTCGCGACGCTGGGTCTCGCAGGCAGCCTGGCCGGTCTGCCGATGCTGGATCACATCGCCGGCGCGGCGATCGGATTGATGATCCTGCGCATGGGTTACGCATCCGGCCGCGACGCGTTCAGGCAACTGTTCGCCGGCTCGAGCGCCAATGCCGCCGGCCGTCAGGCGGCCGACTGAGTTGATCGACTGAGTTGATCGACTGAGTTGATCGACTGAGTTGATCGACTGCGGTGGCCTACTGGCGCGGCATCAACCGTAAGCCCGCTCGCGCATCCATTTCGTCATGATCCATTTGTCGCCATCGACCACTGGCGCACCGGCGTGCAGCGTCAGCGGATCGAGCTGCCGCTGAGCGTTCATATAGCGGAAATACACCGCGCCACCCTGCCGCGCCGCGACCGACAAGCCCGCTTCAGGAAACGTCGTCTCGCCGCCGTCAGGGACGTCATTCAGATAGACCACCAGCGTCGCCACGCGTTGGCCGCCTTGTGCGGTATGCACCGCGCTGCCCGGTTGATCGGGCGGGAAGTAGTCGAAATGCGCGCGGTATTCGCCGGTCATGCCGTAGTGCAGGATCTGCAGACCCTCGCCGTTTTCGACCGGCCAGTTCATCAGGCTCGCGATGCGCCGGTCGAGCTTCTCGATGAACGGATCTTCGGCCCGCTGATACCAGATGCCTTCGCTGGTGCGGTTGCGGATCACGTCTTCCTTGCCGGTGTCGGGATTGACCGTGGTGGAACGCTTCAACCGATGACGCGAGCGCTCGATCATCTCGCCGCACTCATCGGGCGAAAGCACATCGGCGAACACGATCACCTGCGGCCGTTCGCAGCGCATCAGCACGCGAACGTCGCGATCGTACGCGCGGATCACGTTGCCGCGCGCGACCGGCGACGCGTCGTACAGGTACGTGTGCGGTTCGGCTTTGGCGAGCGCGGCCTCGGTCGCGGCTACGGCTGCGGCTGCGGCCATGGAAGCGGAATCCGTCGGCTTCTGCCCAAACGCGTGATGCACGGCAACGTGCGCCGCTTCGCTGGCGAACCCGGCCTGCACCATCGCCTCGATCATCGAATCCGGACTGCAACCGCGCGCCACATTGCTGCTCAGCCACTCTTCCCATGCGGCATCCACTACTGGCATAGCACTCCCTCTCACTGCCTGTTCTTCGGCCTGAAAAATACGGGTTCAACCGAACGAATCATAGCAAGCGCGCCATGCGGCACATCGCGCCCGATCCGGCTTCAGGAGCGGCTATGGTGGTTCCGATACGAGGTGAGGCCACGGCGCGCCTGTGCCCTGAGCATGCGCCGCACGAGCGGCGACCAGCCGAGCAGCGTGCCCCGCACGCCCATCGCCTGACGCATCCATAGCCACAGATCGAAACTGTCGCGATGTTCGGTGATGAGCCCGTCGCGGAACACGAAGCGCGCGTCGATCCGGTTGACCACCGGGCGGCCCGTCTGACTGAACAGATAGCCGGCTTCCCAATGCGCGCTGCCCTTATGGTCGTCCGCCTCGATGCTGCCGAATGTCAGCGAGAACTCCTGCGCGCCCGCCACCAGCATGCGCCACATGTCGCGGACTTCGTCGCCATACAGCTCGCCGAAGGCGGGATCGCTGAAGACGACGTCATCGGCATAGCAGGCGATCATCGTTTCGGCGTCGCGTCGCTGAAACGCGGTGTAGAAACGTTCGATCAGTTCGGTGTTCGGATGGCTCATTGTTTTACGTGTCGTGCGTTCGAAGAAGCGCCCGCGAGGATGCCTCGGCAAGCGTGCCGCACACGATAGCGGAAAACGACGCGAATGGGGCGACGGTATTTCCCTAGCCGTTCGACGCCATCTCTGCTGCCCGCACCGATTCCGCCCTGCCCGCCAGCAGCCAGACGCCCGCGGCGAGTGCCGCGGCAAGCAGACCCGCCACGCACAGCGCGGCCGCGAAACCATCGGCGAAGCTTGCGTGCGCGGCCGAAATAAGCGCGGCCCGCAGGCCGGGCGGCAGATTCGCGGTGGCCTGTGCGGTGTCGCCGGCCAGCATACGCGACATGAAACCGGCGTCGAGTGCGGCTTTCACGCCCGGCGTCAGCGGCGTGGCGCCGACGAAGGCCGCATGCGTGCGCGCCGCGAGCACCGCGCCGAGCACGCCGACCGACGTGACGATCGCCGTAAAACGCGTGGTCGTGCTGATGCCCGACGCCATGCCGGTGCGCTCCGGCGGCACGCACGCCATGATGGCCTTCTGTGTGTCGCCGTTCAGCATGCCGGCGCCGAGCCCCGTGACGATCATCCCGAGCGCGACCCATGCATAACGTTCGCGGCTCGCCACCGATGCCGTCAGCAGGTTGCCGAGGGCGATCAGCAGCAAGCCCGCCGAGAGCAGCGTCATCGCCGGAATCCGCTTGCCGAGGGCCGCGCCGATGTATGGCCCCACCACCATCGCCAGCGCGAACGGCAGCATGCCGACGCCTGCCGCCACCGCCGACAGACCGAACGCGTTCTGCAAATACAGCGGCAGAAAGGTCATCATCACCTGCGCGCAGGCGGCGTAGCCGAACATCGCAAGCACGGCGGCGACGAAGCGCGGCTGGCGGAACAACGCGAGGTCGACCATCGCGTGCGCGCGCACCCGCTGGACCTGGATGAACGCGCCGAACAGCAGCGCGCACGCCACGAGCCGCGCGCCGGTGGCCCAACTCGCGAGGCCGTCGGCCGGCACTTCGATCAGCGCCCAGATGCCGAGCGCCAGCGCGAGACCGAACAGCAGGCTGCCGGCGGCATCGAGCGGACCGGGCGCGGGATTGCGCGACTCACGAAGCACGCGCGACGCGCACCACGCGAGCACCGCGCACACGGGAAGATTGAGCAGGAAGATCCAGCGCCAGCCGAGCCATTGCGTGACCACGCCGCCGACCAGCGGCGCCACCGTGGTCGCGACGCCCATGCACGCGCCCCACACGGCCCACGCGCGCACGCGTGCGGGGCCGCCGTGAAAAGTGTTGGCGATCACCGCGAGCGCCGCGGTGAGCAACATCGCGGCGCCCACGCCCTTGACCGCGCGCGCGATGTTCAGCACAGCCGCCGAAGGCGCGAGCCCACATCCGAGCGACGCGCCGAAAAACACCGCGAGCCCGAGCAGCAGCATCTTCTTGCGGCCAACGCGGTCGGCCAGCGCGCCCGCGGGCAGCAGACAGGCGGCGAAGGCAACCATATATGCGCTGACCACCCATTCGACGTCGGCGAAACTCGCGTGGAACGAGCGTGCAATCGACGGCAACGAGACGGCCACGACGTTGGTATCGAGCACGATCAACGCGCAAGTGGCCGACGCGGTGGCCAGGACGAATGCGGGATTGGCGGCAGGCGGTTGCGCAGGCGTAGCAGGTTGAGTGGAAACAGATGACATACGGGTATACGTACGGGTAGGCATTGACGGATCGAAGTCACGTCATGGTAGCGATGCGTCTATTTCCTGTCATTGGCATAGAATCACAGAATAATTAACGTTATTTGCAAGACAGAAAAACATGAGGCAACTCGAACTCCGTCATATACATGCCTTCGTCTGTGTCGCCAGGCAGCTCCACTTCTCGCACGCCGCAGACGAGCTCGGCATCGCCGCGCCGTCGCTCACCAAATTGATTCAGGATGCCGAACGGTTGCTTGGCGTGCGGCTCTTTCATCGCACGAAGCGCTCGGTGGCGTTGAGCGCGGCGGGCAGCGCCTATCTCGCCGAAGCGCTCGTCGCGCTCGACCATCTCGCGCGCGGCGAGGAGCGCGCGGTGCTGGCCGAGCGCGGCGAACTCGGGCGGATTGAGGTCGGCTATGTGGCGTCGGCCGCGTATGCCGGCGTGTTGCAACAAGCGGTAGGCGGATTTCGCGGTACGCATCCGGGTGTCGACGTGTCGATCCGTGAGGTGCCGATGGACGGCGTCGCCGCGATGCTGCGCGACGGCCAGCTCGACGCCGCCTATGTGCGCCCGCCCATGCCGCTCGCCGACGGCATTCAGGCCACCACCGTGCACCGCGACCGCTTCGTCCTCGCGCTGCCCGCCGATTGTCCGCTCGCGGGCGCGGCCAGCATCCGCCCCGCGCAACTACGCGACCAGTGTTTCGTGCTGCCGGAGCAGGAAGCCGGGACCTTCGAAGTGGCGCGGCGCGGACACTTCGCGCCCCGGCTCGGACCACGCCCCGGCACGCTCGCGGCGGTGCTCGCGTGCGTGTCGCTCGGCGGCAACGTGGCCGTCGTGCCGCATACCCTCGCCGACTGCATCGCGTTGCCCGGGGTCGTGTACCGCGAGATCGCCGGGAAGCCGATCGCCTCGGAGATCGCCATCGCGTTCCGCGAGTATGAACGGGCGCCCGCGGTCAACGCGTTTCTCGCCTTCGCGCGCAACGTCAAAGCCGCCAAAGGCCGCGCATAAAGCCACGACGCGGGTCCCGGTTCCAACACGCTGGCCTTCTTTCGTTATATCCTGTCGAATATCACGGTAGGCTTTGCAACATGCGTGAGAAGCGTCTTTCGGGCCTTCCATCCGCATGCGACGAAGCACAACGAACCAGCAGGAGCCAGCAGCGGTGCGCAGCCGATCCCCTTTGTTCGACCTCGCGGAACGTGGTCAACCCTTTGCGAACGAGATTTCGTCGACCCTCGTTGCGGTGCGCTCGGCGTCCGAGCGCGGCCGGGCCGAATCGATCCGTGATGTCGTCGACGCCTATCGGCGCCTGTATGGCAGCGTGCAGCGCTTCGTCCTGATGCTCACCGACGACCGCCTGAATTTCGCGTCGGTGGGCACGTCGGGCTCGCACTCGCTGAACCAGTTGCTGTCGATCCTCGCCGAGCAGGCACGCGCCGCAGGCTTCGCCCGTCTGCGCGAACTGAAGGCGACCATCGAGGACGCGCGCCCGGCGGAACAGTTGCGCGACGCCATTTTCTCCGATGCGTTCAGCAACGACGTGGCCGCGTTGCGCAAGGTGGTGGCGGAACTCGAACGGCTCGACGCGGCCTTTATCGGTCTGTGCGTGGGCCATGTGCTGGAACAGCATGCACGTGCTGACAGCGGTACGGGCCCAGCCATCGCCGGCAGGCGCCGTATCGCGCGAAATACGGCGGCGGCCGCGTCCACTCCAGGCAAAGCGACCGCGGAGCCGAGCGTCGCGCGTGCAAACGATTGATCCGCCGGTGCCGCCCATGAGCACTTTTTTTTGTCGACCGTTATATCTTCGTGAATATATCGCGACGCGCGCTCGCGCAGCGAGCGGAGCGTGCGCCACGCGCCATCTGTGCGCGTCGAGCCTGCCTGACACCGAACCGGATTCGAGATGCCCATGAACACGCCCCCGTTTCGCCTTGCCCAGCCCTCGCGTCTGAAACTGTCCGGCGACGAGCTTGCCGGCGCCGGCATCCGCGCCGTCGATCCTTGCTGCACGCCCGCCAACGTCTCGCCTCCGAACACGAGACGGCGCGCGCGCCTCACCGAACTCGACAGTCATCTGCATTGTTCGATCATCGGCACCTGTTTGAGCACGCACGAGCTGCGCAAGCTGGTGCCCAAATTCACCGGTCTCGACCGGCGCAACGCAAGCGATCTCGAGATTCATCACTCGGCAGTCGAACTCGCGATCGAAGGCGGCCCCGCCGCCAAAGCCCTGCACAAGCTGCTCGACGAGCGCTATGCGGCGGCGATCCGCCGCTTCGACAAAGCCGCCGACGACGTCGATCTGCTCGAACTCTGGGGCGAAGCGTTGAAAAGCGGCGACATACCGCCCGCTTACTGGGCGTTGATGACGCATCCCCTTACGACCATGCCGGTGCGCCAGAAAGCGTTCGGTGACTTGCACATGCTGTCGCATCTGGTGGGCGCGGCCAATCGCGCGGATATTCGCCGGCTGGTTGCGCTGGAGGAAGAGAATGCCGCGTTGAAGGAGAAAATCGAGCGGCAACAGGGCCGTCTGCACGAACTCGGCATGGAGCGCGATGCATCGATCGCCGCGCTGAACGCCCAGCTCGCGCAACTCACCGCGCAAGCCTGCCGCCCAATGGCCGTCGATGCCGCCGATGCCGCCGGGCTGAAAGCCGAAGTCCAGCAGCTGCGCAACAAGCTGGCCGACGCCGATCAACGCGTCGCATTGCACACCAGCCGCCGCGAAGCGGCGGAACAGCGCACGCTTCAGGAACAGGACGCGGCGCTTGCACTACGCAAGAGCCGCGACAAGGCGCTGGCGCAGCTCAAGCTGGTGCAAAGCGAATGTGATGCGCTCGAGCGCGCCACCGTCGACGCGGCCGACACCGCGAGCGGAGCCGGTACGCGCCGCGCGAGCCTCGATAGCGTGCACGGCAAGCGGATCGTGTATGTGGGCGGCCGGCCCGGCTCGAATGCCGCGCTCAAGCGGCTGGTGGAAGCGGCCGGCGGCGATCTGGTAGTGCACGACGGCGGCGTCGAGGATCGCAAGGGACTGCTTGCCGCCGCGTTGCCCGGTGCGGATATCGTCGTGTTCCCGGTGGACTGCATCGATCACGATTCGATGAACACGCTCAAACGGGTCTGCGAGCGCCATCGAATCGATTATCACCCGGTGCGTACCGCGAGCGTGGCGAGCTTCGTCGAATTGATGGCGCGGCTGCATCCCGACCATCTCGCTCAACTCGGCAACCCTGCGCCGTCGGCGTTTTGCCTGCGGCACGGCTGAGCGCGAGGCGCGCTGAGTCAAGAATCGCGAGGGCCGCCAAGGGCCGCCGCTCAGGAACGGATCAGCCGCGTCAACTCGGCGATCTGCTTCGCGCAACTTCGCTGCGCCTCTTCTTCGACATCGCGGTACAGGCGAATGATGGACTCGCCGACCGGCGTGAGCGTGCAGCCGCCGCCGCTCTGACCGCCCTGCTCCGAATGCGTGGCCGGCGACTTGAGCGAACGGTTCAATTCGTCGATCAGCAGCCAGGCGCGCCGGTACGACATGTCGAGGCTGCGCGCCGCCGCTGAGATCGACCCGTATTCGCGCACCGCTTCGAGCAGATCGACTTTGCCCGGCCCGAGTGCGACGGCATCCGCGCTGCGAATGCGCATCCGGAAGCGCACTTCGGGGCGCGGCTTCGCGGATTTATGCGGGGATTTCTTAGGCGCTGCGGGTTTGGTTTTTGCGGTGTCAGCCATGCGCGAAAGCATACACGAACCGCTTCGCGCTGCCACCCTGGCCGAACGGCTTTCAACGTGGTGGCGGGAAGCAATATCCGTAGTCTTCGCAGCCAGGGCAACCCGGCGCGGGGCCGGGCTGCAAGCCCAACGAAAGCGCGCGCTGGGCGGCGAGGAATTTTTTCCAGCGCAGGTCAGCGACATTCAGCACGACGAGCGTGGGGAAGTAGCGCGTCAGCATCCACGTGACCTCGGTGCGGCCGGCGAGGCCGAGGTCGCGCCATAGGTGGTCGGGGCGCAGGCAGGCGTGGGCGATGATCGTGGCGAGCCAGTGCGCATCGTCGGCGTGGACGGTGGGGCGTGCGTGGGTGAGCAGGAGTGCGTGGAGCGAGTGGACGAAGGCGATGTGTTCGTTGGCGTTGGCATTCATGCCAACGTTGCGCGGCAATGCCGCCTCGGCCGCATGCGTGAAATGCCGCGCCAACAGCGTATGCCACTCGCGTGGCTGTAGCCCGAGCAAGGCGAGTTCGTCATGCGCGTCGCGCGCGGCGATCAGCTTGGCGAAAAGCCGCGTGTCGGCGCTGGCCGCATCCGTCGCTGCATCCAGCCATTTGCCCATGCACGCGGCGCCCAGCGGGTCGAGCGGCAACGACAGCGGTTCGGCATCGCACGCGCCAACCCCCGAAGGCGGTGCGGCACGAGCAGCGCGTGCAAGCGGATCGTCAGACATGGCGGCAACGCGATGATGAAGAGCCGACCATATTACGCCAGCCTCCCGCGCACACGCGTCAGGTCCAACGTATCAGCTCAAAACCCGCGCTTCGATCCGCGCGAGCCGTTTGACGTGACGCGGTGCGGGCAGGAGGTCCGAGCCGGAGAACAGAATCGGCGCGCCGTCTTCGGCATCGAGCATGCACCCGCCGCATTCGTAAGCGATCAGCACGTTCTCGCCGATCGGCGTATTGAACAGCTCGTGCCACGAGAACGTCACGACATACCCGTCCTGCCCGCGCGCGATGAACACCGTGCGCTTGAACTCGCCCGGCACCTCGTTCGGCAAACCGGCCTCCGCGATCAAAGTCGTCAGGCGCACGCCACGGTACGCGTCGACGCTGCGGATGAAACGGTTCGTCGTATAGCAACGCAGATCGAAAGCCGTGGCCGTCACGCTGTCGTAACGCCGAAGCGCTTCGAGGCTGAGCGACAGCGGACGCTGAAACCGTCCGCTCAGCACGAGCGCACCGTCGACGGCGGGCGCGGTAATCACATTCACACTATCCATACGCGGTTATCTCCAGCATCGACGCCCTGGCGGCCTGTTCATTCGCTATGTCCGTGTGTATATTACGCTGCGATGGCGGCAGCCGTGAGCATCAACGCGTCAATACGCGGTATACCGCCACGCATATCGGCTGTTTCACCGTCGCCGGCGTGACGCCTGGCATTCGTGCAAACGACGGCATGCGGTCCGCTAAACCGGCCATGTCACGGCAGAACGCAAGGCACCGTAATGGCGTCGTAATGTGACGCTTTCAAATAACGCATCGGGGTTATCGCATGATTCGCAAGCTGCTCGCTTCTCTCGTGGTCGTCACCGGCATCGTGACGGCTGCGCCCACCTTCGCGCAGAACTCGGGGAACAACACGGTCAACGTGCTGTACGCCGGTTCGCTCGTCAACCTGATGGAGCGCAGCATCGGCCCCGCGTTCGAAAAAGCCACCGGTCAGCAGTTCCGCGGCTATGCGGCGGGCTCGAACAAGATCGCCAACGAGATCAAGGGCAAGCTGCGGCGCGGCGACGTATTCATCAGCGCGAGCCCGAAGGTAAACGGCAGCCTGATGGGCGAGGCGAACGGCGATCACGTCACGTGGTACGTGAATTTCGCCGAATCGCCGTTGATGATCGGCTATAACCCGCAGAGCAAATTCGCGTCGCAATTCAAGAGCAAGCGTTGGGACCAGGTACTGCAGCAGCCGGGTATTCGCATCGGCCGGACCGATCCGAAGCTCGATCCCAAAGGCGCATTCACAGTCGAAATGATGACGAAGGCGGCCGAGCTCTACCATCAGCCGGACCTGGTCGAGAAGACGCTCGGCGCGCCGGAAAATCCCGCGCAGGTGCTGCCCGAGGAAACACTGGTGGGCCGTCTGCAATCGGGCCAGCTCGATGCAGGCTTTTTCTATTCGACCGAGACGTCCGACCTGAAGATTCCGGCGATCCACCCGGCGCCTGAATTGCAGGCCAAAGCCAGCTACACACTGACGATCCTCAACGACGCGCCGAACCGCCCCGGCGCGGTCAGCTTCGTCGACTTCCTGCTGAGCGAGCAAGGCCGCGCCCTGCTCAAGCAGCATGGCGTGGACGTCGTCAAACCCGTCGTGAGCGGCAACGTGCAGTCGATGCCGCCATCGGTGCAAGCCGTCATCGACGCCGCCACGCACTGACGCGGTGAAGCGCGCCGCTGCGCGACCGCTGCTGTGGCTGGCGGCGCTGCTCGCTATCTATCTGTGCGCTCCGTTCGTCGCGAGCGTGCCGCAACTCGGCGCCGCGGATTGGGCGAACGTCGACTGGCGCGCGACGTGGTCGGCGGTCGGCGTGTCGGCGGCGAGCGCCACGGCGGCCTCGTTCGCGATCCTGTTGGGCGGCGTGCCGCTCGGCTATTTCCTCGCGCGGTCGAGTTCGCGCAAGATGGCGCTGCTCGGCTTCGTCGTGCAGTTGCCGCTGGCGCTGCCGCCGCTCACGAGCGGCGTGCTGCTGCTGTTTCTGCTTGGGCCCTATAGCGGCATCGGCCGCCTCACCGGCGGCGGGCTGACGGATTCGTTCGCCGGGATCGTGCTGGCGGAAATCTTCGTGGCCGCGCCGTTTCTGATCATCGCCGCGAAGTCCGCATTCGCCTCGGTCGATCCGGTGCTCGACGACGTCGCCGCCACGCTCGGCCATCATGCCGGCAGCCGTTTTTTCCGCGTGATGCTGCCGGTGGCCTGGCCGGCGATTCGCGCGGGACTCGCGCTCGCCTGGCTGCGCGCATTCGGCGAGTTCGGCGCGACCGTGATGGTCGCCTATCACCCGTATTCACTGCCGGTCTACACGTACGTGGTGTTCGGCGGCCAGGGGCTTCCGGCGATGATGCCATTGCTGCTGCCCACGCTCGCGATCGCGATACTCTGCGCCGCGTTGTCGATCTACAGCCTTCGGCAAAAGCCCGCGCCCGACCAGACCGAAAACGGCGACGACACGCTCGAACCCGGCACGGATCTCACCGCGAGCCGCGGCGACGCCGACGATCGCCGCCTCACGTTCCATCTGCGCCGTCAGTTGGGCGCCTTCGATCTCGACATCGCGTGGACGCCGGCCACCCGGCGTCTCGCGATCATCGGGCCGTCGGGTTCGGGCAAATCATTGGCGCTGCGTCTGATCGCGGGGCTCGAATCGAACGCGTCGAGCACCGTGCGGCTCGGCGCGACCGAGTTGCATACGCTGCCGCCCGAGCGCCGCCAGATCGGCTACATGCCGCAGGATTACGGCCTGTTTCCACACATGAGCGTGGCGCGCCAGCTCAGCTTTCCCGTCGATGCCGACGCCGCCAGCGCACGCTACTGGCTCGATCATCTCGGCCTCGCGCCGCTGGTCGGACGGCTGCCGCATCAGTTGTCGTTCGGTCAGCGGCAACGGGTGGCGCTCGCGCGCGCGCTCACGCGGCATAGCGAACTGCTGCTGTTCGACGAGCCGTTCGCCGCGCTGGATACGCCGCGGCGGCGCCGCCTGCAACAATCCTTGCGGGCCTTGCAGCGCGAGATCGCCGCGGTGACGATCATCGTCACGCACGATCCCGATGAAGCCGCGCTGCTGGCCGACGAGGTGCTGGTGGTCGAACAGGGGCGCGTGTTGCAGGCGGGCGCGATCGCCGACGTGTTCGAGCGGCCGGCTTCGATGCGGGTGGCCGCCCTGCTCGGCTTGCACAACGTCGGCGAAGGTTCGATGAGCGCGGCGGGCGAGGTGCAGATCGCTCCGGGCTTGACGGTGGCAACGGCCAACCTGCCCTCCCTTGCCGCCGCGGGCCAGCGTGTCATGTGGCGCGTGTCGTCGCATGCGCTCGCCGTGACGCCGCAAGGCGCGCATGCCGGGGTCGTCGAGTCGGTCGAATTGCGGCGCGGCGAGCGCTATGTTCGCGTGAATATCGCCGGGGTGCGCTTCGACCTTGCCAGCGAAGACGCCGGTTTGCGCGAGGGTGCGGCATGCCGGCTCGACATCCGCGCGGCGGGTGTGAACATCTGGGTCGCGGCGTGCGGCTCGCGTCAGGCTTCGTCCGCGTGAGCGCGGTTCCTGATTTCGGCGAGCGAGGCATCGACCAGTAGCTTGCCGGACTCGAACACCGTCACGAGCGCTTCGTCCCACTCGCCCGCGACGGTGTGTTCGTCCCACGCGACGGGCAGCGTGAGCGTCCGGTACTCGCCCGTGCGGCGATGCTTCAGCAACGTCAGGCGTCCTTTCATCGAACGCTTCGCGGCATCCGTGACCGGGTCCTTGCGCACGTCGTGCCACTCGCCGCCAAGACGGATTGCGGAACACTTCATCGCGAAGCGCTGCGTGTCGCGGTTGATCTGCTGCAACAGCGCCCCGCCCATGCCGAATACGATGTTATCGGCCGCGAAGCCGGCCTCGTCCATTGCGGCGAGGATCGTCGCGATCGAATCGGGGTTCACGCCGTCGCCCTGAATCACGCGCACGTTGTTGAGCACGCGCCGGCCCTTGCTGTTCACCACGGAGCCGAACGACGCGTCGAGCGCGCGCAGCGTCTGCAACACGATCGCGCGCGGATCGCCGGAGTCGGGGCGGATCACGAGGGTGGCGCCGGAATCGAGCACGGCCTGTTTCAGCTGCGTGCCCCATACGTCGAGCGCGGCAAACAGATCGTAGGAATCGGACACCACCGAGACGATTGCGCCCGGCTTGCCGAAGCGCGCGATCATGTTGCGGAACGCGTCGGTCTCGCGCTCGCGGCCCCACGACGTGATGGTGCTATGCTCGGCGGCCGGCACGGAAAACGCGGCCATCGTTTCGTTGTAGTAGTGGTTCGCCGCCGCCACGCCGAGCACCGTGTCCGAACCCATGAAACTGACCAGATGCGCGGCGCCGCCGATCGCCGCCGACTCCGCGCTCGACACCCCGCGCGCGCCGAAATCGTGCAGCTTGAACGGCAATTGCGTGAGGTCGTCGCTGCTCTTTTCCAGGTAGGCACGGATCGTTTTGCGCAGATGCCAGCTTTGCGTCGCCACCGTGATCGGATACCACACGCGCAGCAGCATCGTCTCCAGATAGGAAGCGAGCCAGAACACCTGCGGGTCGTCGCATTCGACCGTGACCAGCACGTTGTGCGTCGGCACCACCGAGCCTTCCGGCACCGCGCGAATCCGCACCGGCAGATAGCCGCCGCACTGCTCGACGACGTAGCGCCAACCCGCTTCGTTGAACGGCTCGCCATGCGCGCTGAAAAACGCTTTGGCCTGCTCGATCATGGCCGGCGTGACCGGCCGGCACAGGTATTCCTTCAGCAGCATTTGCAGACCGAAGAACAGCGTGCGCTCATAGCGCCCGCCGCGCGACTCGATGTACGAGAACATCGCCGTCGCTTCGGGCGGATATTGCAGATAGTGCGAGGCCTTGTACGAATCCGTGTTGAGAATCGGATTGGACAGGATCGACGCGATGTCGCCAGCGCTCACGTGAGTTCCCCGGGGTAATCGAACGGATGCGGTTCTTTTACCATACACCGTCAAAATACCCCTGCAACCGGCCGCTCAAAGCACCGCTTCAAAGCGCCGGCTTCAATTGCGGCGGCAGATTCGGCCACGTGGCCAGCAGCCGCCCGATCACGCCCTTCCGGCGTTCGGCGATAGCCGGCAACAGCATGTCGGCAAGCAGGCCGATGCCGTGGGCGAGCGCGCTGTCGCGCGCCAGCGTGACGAGCGGCACGCCACGGCACAGCGCCTCGTTGACCTGACGGTCGTCGCGCGGAAGCTGATGCGCGACTTTCGCGCCGAGGGTCTTTTCGAGCGTCGGCAGATTGATCTGCGCATTCTTGTCGTATTGATTGACCACCACCCGCACCTTCGCGGCCGGATAGCCGAGTTCCCTGAAGATGTCGAGCATGCGGCGCCCGCCATGCAGGTACAGCGGCGTCTGCCGCACCACCATGCAGATCGTGTCGCTATGATCGAACGCGTGGATCGTCAACGGGTTCAGGCTCTGGCCGATGTCGATCAGCACGGCATCGTAGCGTTCGCGCACCAGCGCGAGAATCCGCTGCAGCTGCGCGGGCTGCAACTCGGCGGCCTTGAGCGGGTCGCCCGCGCCGGCCAGTACGTCGAGGTTCGCATGCACGTGCATCACGCACGAATCGAACAACGCGGCGTCGAGATGATCGATCTGCGAACATAGATCGGCGAGCGTGGTCGGCGGGGGTCTGTCGGCCATCAGCAGGCTGGCATCGGCGAATTGCTGGCTGAGGTCGATCAGCAGCACGCGCCGGTCACGCTGTGCGGCGAGCGAACAGGCGAGATTGACCGCGATCAGCGTCGTGCCGCTGCCGCCCTTGCTCGATGCCAGCGACACCACTCGCCCCGCGCGCCGCCCGGCCGCGGTTTTCCTCGCGTCGATCCGGGTGAGCGCGGCGGCGATCGCCAGCGGATCGAGCGGCCACGACAGCAGGTGCTGCACGCCGACGCGCATCGCCGCGCCGAGCAACGCGGTGGCCGGCGAGCGCACCACCAGCATGCATTCGAGCGCCGGCCAGCAGGCGAGCGCCTCCTCGACACCATCCATTTCACGCGTGTTCAGACTGGCGTCGTCGACG
Source organism: Paraburkholderia sp. TE9906 (assembly GCF_056279605.1). NCBI lineage: Bacteria > Pseudomonadati > Pseudomonadota > Betaproteobacteria > Burkholderiales > Burkholderiaceae > Paraburkholderia > Paraburkholderia sp. TE9906. The sequence goes on along the minus strand of NZ_JBWCCT010000005.1, from coordinate 95,084 downwards.
ATCAGCAGATCGGCGTTGCGGATCAGGCGCGCGTGCGCGCGCAGTTGCCGGGCCGAGCCGTAGGCCGTGCGCAACCGGTAACGCACGCCGCTTCCCTCGAGCCGCGCGACGATCTGCTGCGCGTGGTCGATGCTGGCGGCCATCAGGAAGATGTCGATCATGTCGGGTCTCCATCGGTCTGAGGCCGCCAGTTGGGGAGGCCACGCCGACCTCCCCGTCGGCGTGCGGACTCATTCGTTGTTATTCGTTGTTGTACGTCGGTATGCGTCGTTATTCGTCGAACTCTGTTGGCCGGATTTGCGCGTCGCGCTCGTGGTCGGTATTCCATTCGGGCGACGCCGGCATTTCATAGAGCGCGTCGCGCAACGCGTCGCGCCGGATTTCGGCCTGGGCCTTGCGCCTGAGCGCCTCGGCAACCACCAGCGCCATGACATCGACGGGCGACGCGGCGAACAGCGCGCGCCGTCGCGCCGCGACACGCCGGCGATAGGAGAGCCCGGTTGCGCCCGCGCCGGCGAAAGGGTCCGGCCGCGCGACGGCGTCCGGCTCGCAAATCGTTTTCTTCATGACAGCCCCCGAAAGATGAGCCTCTTTGTCAGGTTTCCTTGTCCAGATGTCCGTGTCCGTGCAACTGCACGGACACGGCACCCAGTCCACCTCGTAACATGTGTCTCTCTGTGGAGACTGTGGCCTCTCCTCGCTTCTTCGCACCGGCTGGTCCTGGCCGGCGCTGCCCCTGCCCTTGTTCGGTGGTGCGTCACTCGCCAACGGCGCGAATGCGGCACTCGTCGTTATTGATGTCCCCCTTCAGGTCCGTCGGTAAAGAGACCTGATAGCGAGTCAATTTCACGTCGTCCGGTTCGGAATGCAGATAAATCTGTGTATCGGTCATTCAGCCGTTTTAATCGACTTCCGTTCAGTTGGCCCCGCCGCTACCTCGCAAACCTGGCTTCCCCGGCCGGGCTTGTGAAGTCCGTGTTGCCGCCGGCGTTTTTCCAATCTCAGCTTTCCCCGTGCTGTGGACCGGTCGGCAACGCATTCGTATTTGTCGTGCGGTGCTTATTGCAATGGCTATGCCATGACCACCGGAAGCCTTATGCCGCCGTGAATCTCACTGCATGGCAACCCTGTATGGATTCGTCCGTGCCGGGGGTTGATTCGTTCGTGACACGCCCATGCGCCAAGTTCCGCCGCGCCGCGAAGAAAACTGGCGCTCGCCAGCGATTTCGCCAAACCCGCGCGGGCCATGACTGGCCATGGTTTGCGCGGCGTACCCGGTAAGCAGCACCCACCGCCCGAAGCGTCGCTTCACGCTGGCAAAGGCCTGCCCGATATGTCGCAACCATGAGACGAACCGCGTTGCCGACATGCAATTCACATCGCGATTTAGCGCGGCGCGATTGCACGGTTATGTGGGAATCCTCTCATAACAGGGCTTGACCGGATTTGTTTAATCGTCCTCAGCGCACCAATTGCACGAAAATCATTTCTTAATCCAGATTTGTTTGTATGGCGCTATCAGGCGCTTTCGCTTATCTTTAAGCCATGCGCCAATTAGAGCGCCGTTTTCAGGTCATCAAGGCAAAAAACGGTTTTGTGATTCGGGGATGAAGGCGTGCTGCGGTTTCAGCAATGAACGCTCACGCTATCGGTCCACCATGCAGCATTTCGCGGTTTATGCCGCCCGCTTCATGCCCCATCATTGCCACTGCCGTATGCGTCGTCGCCGGACTGCTGCGGCCGGTCCTGAACGTTGAACGCAAGCCAGCCCGATCCGCGCAAGCGGACCGGGCTGGCTTAGTTGACTGAAGGCCGGCGCCGCCCGCCGGTGTATCCAATGTGTTGAACAGCAGTCCTGAGAGCAGCATCGAACCGGGGGTAACATGACTACGACTTGCACGCCTGTCGACGCGGAACGCACCGTTCTGTACGTGTCGAACTTGCCCGATCAGCAACTCGTCGATTTTCTGGCGGCGTCTGGCTGGCAAGCCGTGCACGCCAAGAGCACGGCCATCGCCGAGCGCATGATCGAGCGCGGCAATATCAAGGTCGGCCTCGTGCAACTGCCCGACGAGTGCACGTCGCAGCATCTGTCCGCGCTCGCGTCGTGCATGCGGCGCGTCGAAACCAATTGGGTCGCGCAAATCGTCCCCGGCCAGGCTGAAGACGAACTGGTCAGCCGCTTCATCCTCGATTACTGCTTCGACTTCGTCACGCGGCCGTGGCTGAACGACCGGCTCGTGTTCGCGCTCGGCCATGCGCACGGGCTGTCGAGCCTGCGTCACGCGCCCGACGCGCCGGAGCCTTCGCTCGGGCGGCACGGCATGGTCGGACAATGCGAGGCCATGCAGCAGCTCTATCGACGCATCGACAAATGCGGCGTGACCGACGCGCCGGTGTTCGTCGCAGGCGAATCGGGCACCGGCAAGGAATTGACCGCTCGTGCGATTCACGAGCGCTCGCCGCGCGCCGGCCGCGCGTTCGTCGCGATCAATTGCGCGGCGATTCCGCCGAGCCTGCTGCAAGCCGAGCTGTTCGGCCACGAGCGCGGCGCGTTCACCGGCGCGCTGCAACGCAAGATCGGCCGGATCGAAAGCGCGCACGAGGGCACGCTCTTTCTCGACGAAATCGGCGACATGCCGCACGAATGCCAGGCCGTCCTGCTGCGCTTTCTGCAGGAAGGCACGATCGAGCGGCTTGGCGGCAACGGGCCGATCAAGGTCGACGCGCGGGTCATTTCGGCGACCCACGTCGATCTGGACAAGGCGGTCGAAGACGGGCGCTTCCGCTCCGACCTGTATCACCGGCTGTGTGTACTGCGCCTCGTCGAGCCGCCGTTGCGCGAGCGCGGCGGCGACATCAAGCTGCTCGCCAACTACGCGCTCAGCATGTACCGGCAGGACGGCGCGCGCAAACTGCGCGGGCTGTCGAGCGACGCGATCGTCGCGATGTCGAACTATCCGTGGCCGGGCAATGTGCGCGAGCTGATCAACTGCGTGCGGCGCGCGGTGGTGATGAGCGAGGGCCGCTTCATCACCGCGAGCGACCTCGGTCTGCCGGAAGCGGACAACGGCCCGGCGGTGACGCTTGCTGAAATCCGCAGCAAAGCCGAAAGGGACGCGGTCGAACATGCGCTGCAGCGGCATGGCTACAAGTTGTCCGAAGCGGCGGCCGAGCTGGGCATTTCGCGCGCGACGCTGTACCGGCTGATGCATGCGAACCGGCTGCATCAGGAGCCCGCGGCGGGCCGCGCGTCGAACGCGACCGGCGGCCCGGACGCCGACGACGAAGCCGAGCGGCAAACGTCTTCGGTGGCTTGAGCCGTGGCGCTTGCGGCGCTGGACCTTTGCGCTCGACACTTCATCGTGCCGTGAAACATCGCGGGCCGGCGCCCGCCATACTGATCTCCATGCGGTTTCATCCCGCCGCACATCATCCGGAGCTTCACTATGGCGATCACCTGCTTCATCCGCTATCAGATCGACCCTTTCCAGCGCGCCGCTTTCGACGAATACGCCCGCAACTGGGGGCGTATTATTCCGCGCTGCGGCGGTCATCTGACTGGCTACTTTCTGCCGCACGAAGGCACCAACGACATTGCGTGGGGCTTGATCACGTTCGATAGTCTCGCCGCCTACGAAACCTATCGGGCGGGACTGCGAAGCGACGCCGAAGCGCTCGAGAACTTCCGCTTCGCGCAGACGCGGCGCTTCATTCTGCGCGAAGAGCGCAGTTTCACCGAAGTGGTCGACGGGACGTTCGGCCTCGCGCCGGTTTGAGCGACGCGCGCCGTGTGATAAAGATCACGCGGCTGTTTCAGGGTCGGGCGCCAGATCGCTAACCGGTGCTTGCCGCCGCGTTTGGCCCATTTCCTCATTTCCCCATTTGCCCCGCCTCCCCGCTTGCCGCGTCCCCGGAAATCCCTCCACTTCGCGACGCAAGCCCAATCTGAAGACACCGTGAAGACACCGGCTCCGTCTAGCGGGCAAGCTTCGTGCTACCCCTATCGGCAGGGCCGTTCGCGCCCGTCCGCCGGGCATGGATGCTGTCATCGGCTATCGTTACGCCTGTCATGCACCTCACGCAGGGCACGCGTTGCGCCCCAGGCCCAGCCGACCGCCTTTACCCAACCACGATTCCCCCGCGGAACTTGTACGCCCCGGCCGGTGTCGGTTCATAGTCACGCCGCCGAACCTATCCCGTGTTTCGGCACAATGTCCGCACCCGGTATCCCGCCTTACACCCTATGCGCAAACTATTTCACGTCTGGCTTCTCCTTTTCTTCGTCATCGGCGCGGCGCCGGCCGTTGCCGCCGCCGCGCAAGCCGTGCCCGCGACACCGGTCTCCGGCAGCGCGGTCAGCCTGACGCCCGAGCAGGCGCGCGACGCCCTCGCCGTGCTCAACGACCCGAAACGCCGCGCGCAAGTCGCCGATACGCTGCAAGCGATCGCCGCAGCCGGCGCGCTGAGCGCGCCGCCCGTGGCCGCCTCGGCACCCGCCGCCGCGTCGGCCCCGACTGCGGCCAGCGGTCCCGCCGCCCTCGTCCCGGACGCGTTCAAATCCAACGGACTCGCGTCGCAAATGGCCCGTCAGGGCGCGCATTGGGCGATGCACCTCGGCAAGTCCCTGCGCGGCTCGCTCGCCGCGCTGCTCGACGTCACGTCGGTGCGCGCGTGGTGGAACTGGCAGTTGACGAGCCCGCATGCGCGCGCCTTGCTGGTCAACGTCCTGTGGACGCTGCTGGCCGCGCTCGTGCCCGCACTGGTGGTCGAATGGCTCGCGCGGCGTCTGCTGCGCCGCGCATACCATGCGATCGCCGCGCGCCGCGAACGCAACGAGCCGGACGAATTCAACGACGAAGACGACGACGACGCACAAGCCACACAAGCCACGACGCCCACCGACGCCGCGCCACCCGCAGCCCAAACGCCCGGCGCCGCGCCGACCCTGCCGTTACCGCTGCCCACGGGGCCCGTGCCGCCGGTGCTCGAAGCCGAAGTGCAGGCGGTCAGCACTGCCGCGGTGGCCGATCCGGCTTCCGCCGAAGACCGCGTCATCGAAGCCCAGGGCAAACGCAAAGCCACTCACCACTGGACGCTGCTGCAGCGTCTGCCGCGCGCGCTGTTGATCACGGCGCTGCGCCTGCTGCCGCTCGTGGTGTTCGTCGGCGCGGCGAGCGCGCTGATCTCGGTATTCACCAGCGATGGCACCGCGCAGGACCGCGCGCTCGATTCGTTGATCGACATCTATGCGCTGTGCCGTGTAATCGTGATCATCGGCGACTTCTTTCTGCAACCCACCGCGCCGCGTCTGCGGCTGCTGCGCATGGGCGACGCGTGGGCCGTCTTCGTGCAACGCTGGATCGTGCGGATTGTCGGCGTGGTGGGCGCGGGCGTGGCGCTCGCCGAGGTCGGGCAGTCGCTCGGCCTGAACGACGCCGCGCATCTCGCGCTGTTGAAGATGGTGGCGCTCGCCGGTCACGTGATGATCTCGATCCTGATCCTGCAATGCGCAAGACCGGTCGGCGATCTGATCCGCCAGCGCTTGGCCACGCACGACTCGCTGGAAATGTTCGCCAATGCGTTCGCGGATGCCTGGGCCTGGTTCACGGCCGCCGTAGTGATGGCGCTGTGGTTCGTGTGGGCGTTCGACGTGCAGAACGGCTATCACGCGCTGCTTCACGTCGGCGGCTGGACCGTGGCGATTCTGGTCGGCGCGCGGCTCGCGTCGATCGTGATCTTCGGCGCGCTGGCGCGGCTCTTCCAGGCGCAGGACGAGTCGGCGAAATCACTCGTGCATCAGCACGCTTACCGCTATTACCCGCTGCTGCGGCGGATGATCGGCTGGGTCATCGGCGTCGTCACCGCGTTGGGGCTGTTGCAGGTGTGGGGCGCCGACGTCGTCGATCTGTTCCGCGCCGGCACGATCGGCCATCGGTTCGCGTCGGCGCTCGTCACTATCGGCGTAGCTGCGATCATCGCGCTGATCGTGTGGGAAATCGTCAACGTCTCGGTCGAACGGCGGCTCGAGCGCTGGACCACCAGCGGCGACCTCGTGCGCGCCGCGCGCCTGCGCACGCTGCTGCCGATGCTGCGCAGCGCGCTCTTCTGCGTGATCGCGCTAGTGGTGGTGCTGACCGGCCTGAGCGAACTCGGCGTAAACATCGGGCCGCTGCTCGCGGGCGCGAGCATCTTCGGCGTCGCGCTCGGCTTCGGCTCGCAAAAGCTGGTGCAGGATTTCATCACCGGCATTTTCCTGTTGATGGAGAACGCGATGCAGGTCGGCGACTGGGTCACGCTCGCGGGCGTGTCCGGCACGGTCGAATATCTGTCGATCCGCACCGTGCGGCTGCGCGGCAGCGACGGCTCGCTCTTCACCGTGCCGTTCAGTTCGGTGTCGACGGTGAACAACACGAATCGCGGACTCGGCAATGCGGCGGTGCGCGTGAACATCGTGTTCGGCCAGGACGTCGATCTGGCGATCAACACGCTCAAGGAAATCGGCGCCGCGCTGCGCGAGGACGAGAAATTTCAGGCCGGCATCCTGTCGGACTTCGCGTTCTGGGGCGTCGATGCGGTGGACGGCTCCGCGGTCACGCTGGCCGGTCAGATGCAGTGCCGCGACACCGCGCGCTGGGGCGTGCAGCGCGAATTCAACCGGCGCATCGTCGAGCGCTTCCGCGAACGCGGCATCGAGATCGCGAATCCGCAGCGCAATCTGCTGACGTGGGATGCACAGAGCGTGGCGGCGAAGGTTGAAGGGGGCGGCTCGTCCGGGCCAACGTTGAAGGATGGACCGGTTGACGATGCCGCGTCGAGCGCGGCGACCCGAAAAGGCGATGCGCCGGTCGAGGACCAGATTCCCGTCGATCCGAAACCGGCAGGTGGTCCGGGAACGCCCGGCAATCCGGGGACGCCGTCGCCGCATGCATGATCCAGCACGTGTGAACGGCGCCTGGTGTTTGGGGCCAACGCGGGTTCGCCCCGGCGCCGGGCCGCTGTGATGCGCCCAGCGCGGGCTGCTGCCCGATGCCAACCCGCCAGGCGGCTCACACAACACCGTGCGCCGCGACGCCCGATCGCCCCTACCGCACCTGCCACCAACGCGGCAACAGGCGGCGCACTTCGGGCCGGCGATACCGGTCGTCGATCAGATGCACGACGCCCTGATCCTGTTCCGTGCGAATCACGCGACCGGCGGCCTGCACCACCTTCCGCAAACCCGGATACAGATACGTGTAGTCGTAGCCGTTGCCGAACCTCGCGTCCATCGTGCGGCGCATCTGCTCGTTGACCTCGTTCATTTGCGGCAAGCCGAGCGTCGCGATGAATGCGCCGATCAACTGCTGACCGGTCAGATCGACGCCTTCTGAAAACGCCCCGCCGAGCACGGCGAAACCCACCCCCTGATTCATGGTGCGAAAGCGCGCGAGAAACGCGTCGCGGGCGGCTTCGTCCATGCCTGGTTCCTGCGCCCAGACCGGCAAGCCCGGATGCCGCTCGCGCATCAGTTCGACCACCCGCTGCAGGTACTCGAAACTGCTCAGGAAGCCCAGGTAATTGCCCGGCTGCGCCGCATACTGCCGCGCGATCAGATCGACGATCGGCACGAGCGAGCGCTCGCGGTCGCGCCAGCGCGTCGACACATTACCCGCCACGTGCACCTGCAATTGCTCCGCGCGAAACGGCCCTTCGACGTCGAGCCATTGAGTCTGCTGCGGCAATCCCAGCGTGTCGCGATAGAAACGCTGCGGATCAAGCGTGCCGGAGAACATCACGGTGGTGCGCGCGGCCGCGTAGCGCGGCGCGAGGAACGGCGCGGGAATCACGTTGCGCACGCAGAGCGTGGCGCCGGTTTTGCCGCGCGGCGCGTAACGGTCCGCGCTGAACGTCACGTCGAAAATCGAGTGCTCGCCGAATTGCTCGGCCAGCGCGACGAAGTGCATCGCGTCGAAGAAAAAACGCAGCGCGGTGTCGTCGATTGAAAGCGGCGCATCGGCAAGCTGATCCGTGACCGCGCCGATCAGATTCTGCGCGGCCGACAGCAGTTTGCCCGGAATCCCGGTATAGACCTGATACGTGCCGCTCTGCGCGCGTTTGACAGCGCTCCACTCGCGCTGCAAGCGTTCGAGCGGCTTGCGCAAACTGGCCGGCGCGGTTTTGCGCGCGTTGCGCAACGCCGCCTGATCGAGCGATGCCGTGTACATGCGCCGCGCGCGGTCGAGCAGATTGTGCGCCTCGTCCACCAGCACGCCGACGCGCCACTGATTGATCTGTGTGAGCGCATACAGCATCGCGTTGCTGTCGTAGTAGTAGTTGTAATCGCCGACCACGACGTCGGCCCAGCGCGCCAGTTCCTGCGCCAGATAGTACGGGCAGACTTCGTGCGCGAGCGCGGCTGCGCGCACCGCCGCGCGATCGAGGCGCGGGCCCGCGAGTGCCGGGTCGAGTGCGCTGTTGAGTGCCGTATCGCGGGCCGCGTCGAGCCGGTCGTAGAAGCCGCGTGCGAGCGGACACGATTCGCCGTTGCACGCTTTGTCGGGATGCTCGCAGGCTTTGTCGCGCGCGACCAGTTCGAGCGTTCGCAACGGCAATCGCGCACCGGACGACGCGGCGCTCTGCTGCAGCGTGTCGATCGCACCGAGTGCGAGTGCCCGGCCCGGTGTCTTCGCGGTCAGAAAGAACACGCGGTCGATCTGCTCCGAGGCACACGCCTTGAGCAATGGAAAAATCGTCGCCAGCGTCTTGCCGATGCCGGTGGGCGCCTGCGCCATCAAGGGCTTCCCGTCTCGCGCCGCGCGATATACCGACACTGCCAGCTCGCGCTGCCCGCTGCGAAACTGCTCGTGCGGAAACTGCAGCACGCCGAGCGCGGCGTTGCGTGCCGCGCGATGCGCCTCTTCCTGCACGGCCCAATCGAGAAAACACTCGCACTGCTCGACGAAGAATATCTCCAGCTCGCGCGCCGTATGCGTTTGCGCGAGCAGCGTCTCCTTCTGACTGCCGATGTCGAAGTACACCAGCGCAACCGTCAACTCGGCCAATCCGCGCGCACGGCACAGCAGATGCCCGTACACGAGTGCCTGCGCCCAATGCAGTGTGCGGTGATTGGCGGGCATGCGCTCCAGATCGCCGCGATGCGTCTTGACCTCCTCCAGACGATTCGCCGCCGTATCGTAACCGTCGGCGCGGCCGCGCACGGTGAGGCTGCGATGCGCACCCGTCAGCGTGATCTCGGTTTCGTAGCCGCTTGCGCGCCGCCCTGCCACCGTCGCGTGACCGGCCATGCCTTCGAGCGAGGTGGGTGCGGGTGTGAAGCGCAGGTCCAGATCGCCGCGCCGCGCGGTGAATTCGCACATTGCGCGCACGGCCACCACGTAACTCATGTGGCGGCTCCGTTGTCGAACGTCGCGACGGTCTCCGACGCGGCTGCGCCGTGCATCTGCGCATCATCGTGCCAATCTTCAGCCCAACGTACGTCGAGCACGCGCACCGGCATGCCGTGCTGCGCGCAATACGCGAGCCAGCGAATCTGGTTGTCCTGCAAGCGATCGCCGGGCCCCTTCACCTCGATCAGTTCATAGCGGCGCTCGGCCGGCCAGAAGCGGATCAGGTCCGGCAGGCCCGAACGGTTGCCGCGAATATCGCGCAGCAGGCGCTCGAACCACAGCTTCAGATGCGCGGCGGGCAGACAGTCGAGCGCGAGCGCGACAAGCTCCGGCGTCAGCAGGCCCCAGAACACGAACGGCGATTGCAGCCCCGCCTTACTGTGCAGATGCCGCAGAATCGTCTCGCGATAGGCCTCGCTATCGAGTTGCGCGAGACACGCGGCAAACTGGTCCGCGCGGCGCGCATGGAAATCCGGCGCATACAGATCGGCCGGGCCGCGCTGGAACGGATGAAAAAACGCGCCGGGCAGCGCCGCGAACACCGGCTCCCAGCACAGCAAACCGAATAGCGAATTGATCAGGGCGTTCTCGACGTAATGCACCGGCGCGGTATCGCACGCCAGATGATCGCGCGCGACGTATTCGACCGCTTGCGGCGTCTCGGGCTTCGGCAACACCAGCGTACTGCGCTCGACCGGGCGCGCTGCCGGCGTGCGCGGCGCCGGCTCGCCACGCTTGCGCCGCAAACGCGGCAACATGCGCGCGATGCGCTGCGCCTCCTCTTCGCTTTCCGGCGCGGCCGCGGCATGCGAGGCCAGCGCGAACGCTGCGTCGAAACGCTCGCTGCGTTCGAGTACGCGCATACGCCGATGACGCGCGCCAGGCCACGCGCAACGCTCATACACCGCGAGCGCGGCAGTCCAGTTCTGCTGCCGCTCGCACTCGTAGCCGATACGGAACAGCAGTTTCGCGCGACGCATGTCGAGCCACGGGTTTCCCGTTTCGATCGCGATCACCGTGGCGACGAGTTCGTCGATCGCGCTCGCGCTGTCGACGATGGGCAGCCACTCCAGCGCTTCACGGCATGCATGCAGCGCCAGATAAACATCGACGTCCGCGCGTTGCCGGAATGCGCGCGACGAGGGGCCGAACGCCACCTTTTCGTACTGGAACACGCCGAGATCGGCGAGCACGAACTCCGACCAGTCCTGCTGCAAATTGCCGAAGAACATCAGACGAAGCCGCTCGCACAGCGGTGCGATCGTGACGTGAAGAACGGTGTCCGTGGCGCCGCTGTGCCACGCGGCAAGCGGGCGACGTGCGGGATTTTCCGCGCCGCCGCCGGTTTCATGAAACGGCCGCAGCGTGTCCAGCAGATCGGATTTGCGCAAGCTCTTCGCGCCGGGAATCAAAGCGATGGCTTCGGCGAATATGTCCTGCAACTGGGGGCGCGTGCTGAGCGCGAACAGATCGTCGAGTGAAAGCTGCGGTTCGGTGTCGACCCAGCCGAGCGCCGCCATTGGCGCGGCCGCCTGCAACGGGCAGCCGATCTCGTCATACGCCAGACGGCTCGCGCGAAACAGCGCGCCTTTGCGCATCAGCATGCGCACCAGCAGCGCGCGCGATGCTTGCGGCAAGCCGGCGAACGCGGTGAGGAACGCCAGTTCGTGCGCGTCCATCAGATCGTCGTAACGCGCGGCGAGCCACGCCAGGGCGCGCTCGAAGTTCAGCAGGTAGTAAGGGACGTCAGAGCGGAGTTCTGATCGAGCATCGGTTGCCACGGGTTTTTGCATAACCTGTATGTTTATACAGTGATGATAGCAAAGTCCGTGGCGGGTTCTGCGCGTAGGCGCGCCCGAGCAATGAAACACGCACGCCGCCCCGCTTGGGCTGCACGTCCCCTGGCCAACGAATATTCGACGGAACCGAGTCGATCGCGTTCGATGGATCGTCCCGTCAGGGCGCGACCCACACCACAGTCAGCGAGCGCACGCCCTGCGCGCCGCGAATCAGCACGCCTTCGATATCGGCCGTCGCCGACGGTCCCGTGACGAGCGCCGCATAACGCGCGGCACGGAAGTCGTCGCGCCGGTAGACGTCCTGCAAGCCGTCGATCAATTGCGCCGGATCGAGCAGCACGACCAGGTGCTGGACGATATAGCCCAGCGCGTTGACGACATACTCGCGCTCGCTGAACCACACCGAGCCCGTTTCGGCGACCCCAAAGCGCGCCCGCACCACGCCGACGTCGATGTCCTGCAACGAAGCGGGCTCCGTGTCCGCCGCGAGCGCGCGCGTGCCCTGCACCTCGGGCGTTGCCGATGCAATCGATGCGTCGGCGCCGAAGCGCTCGCGAATCAGCACGCTCACGTCGCCGGCAGCCGCCACGTCGACGCAGGTGCCGCCCATCATCTGCAATGCCGCTGTAAACCGGGCGCGCAGATCGCCGCCCGGCGCGTCGAACAACGGCACGTCGGGACGCGGCCGCGCCGCTGGTTGCGCCTGCCGTACTTTCGCCAGAAAAGCCTCACGCGTTGCCATCGCCGCCTCCACGATTCTTTTTGTACCAGGCATGGAAGGTGAGCTTCGGCGCCTCCGGCAACTCGCGCTGTTTGCCCCAGATATTGAGCGGGTTGTACAGCATGAAATTCGGCAGAAGCCGCAATGCGCCGCCCATCGACGACACCGTTGCGCGATACAGAGTCGGACTCGCGAGCAGACGCCCCGCCATCTTCAACACCTCCTGCTTCACGAACGGCACTTCATGACGCTCGGCGATCACCGTGCGCCATTTGTAAATCTGCTCGTGAATGTTGATCTTCACCGGACACACGTTCGTGCAACTGCCGTTGAGCGTCGACGCGAACGGCAGCGCGCTATAGCGCTTCAGATCGAACGTCGGATTGATGATCGCGCCGATGGGCCCGGAGTAAGTGCCGCCATACGACAGCCCGCCGCTGCGCCGATACACCGGACAGGTATTCATGCACGCGCCGCAGCGGATGCATTTGAGCGAGTACCAGAAGTCCTCCATCGCCAGGCGCTCCGAGCGGCCGTGATCGACGAGGATGTAATGCATCTCGGTACCCGGCCGCGGCGCACGGAAATGCGACGTGTACTGCGTGATCGGCGAACCGAGAGCGCTGCGCGACAGCATGCGCACGAACACGCCGAGGTCCGACACCCTGGGAATGATCTTCTCGATACCGATCGACGCGATATGCAGCGGCGGGACGTTCGCCGACAGATCCGCATTGCCTTCGTTAGTACAAACGACGACCGTGCCCGTCTCCGCCACCGCGAAATTGCAGCCGGTCATGCCGGCGGTTTTCTCGCGCACGAAGTAAGGACGCGTGTTCATCCGCTGGCTTTCAGCGAGATAGTGAATGTCGCTGTTCTTCGGATCGGTGCCGATGGTGCGGCCGAACAGTTCGGCGACGTCGGCGCGCAGTTTATGAACCGCGGGCACCACCATATGACTCGGGTCCTGATGATCGAGCTGCTGGATGCGTTCACCGAGATCCGTCTCCATCACCGTGATGCCGCGCGGTTCGAGATACTCGCGCATCTTGCATTCGTCGGTGAGCATCGACTTGCTTTTGACGAGCGTGGTCATGCCGCGCTCCGACATGATCTTGTGCACCAGCGCGTTGTGCTCCTCGGCGGTGGCGGCCCAATGCACCACCACGCCGTTGGCCTCGGACGCCGCCGCAAACTGTTCGAGATAGTCGGACAGATGCGACAACGCGTGTTCCTTGATGCCCGATGCCAGTTCGCGCAGCGTCTCCCATTCGGCGATGCCGTGCGCCTGCGCGTCGCGCTTCTCACGCAAATCCCACAGACGCTTGTCGTGAAACGCAACGTGCTCGGTCTTCTTGATGAAAGCGCCCGCCGCTTTCGCGTGATCGATCCGACTCATGCGCGTGCTCCGTTGAGAACCTGCGCGATATGGATGAAGCGCGCATCGGCTTTCATGCGTTCCGCGCAGCCTTGTTGGTGCATCAGGCACGACATGTCGCCGGATACGATGTATTCGGCGCCCGCCTGCAGATGGTCGCGCACCTTGTCCTGTCCCATGCGCACCGACACCGGTTCCTCGGTGACCGAGAACGTGCCGCCGAACCCGCAGCATTCGTCAGGCCTTGCCGGCTTGACGAACTCGATGCCCTTCACGCCTTCGAGCAACGCGCGCGGCTTCGAAAATGGCGTGGCCGCGATTTCCGACACCGACGCTTCCTTCAGATGGCGCAACGCGCTGCAACTGTTGTGCAAGCCGACGCGATGCGGAAACTCGGCCCACGGGAATTCACGCGCGCCGACCACGTCATGCAGAAACTCCACCAGTTCATAGGCATTCGCGCGGACCTTCTTCACGTCGCCGGTCTGCTCGATCGCGCTCAGATGCTCGCGCACATGATGAATGCAGCTCGCCGACGGCCCGACGATGTAGTCGTAGCCCGCGAAGTTGCGCGCGAACACACGCTCTGCGCCGGCTGCCTCGGCGTGCGCGCCGCTGTTGGCCATCGGTTGGCCGCAGCAGGTTTGCTCCTGCGGATAGTCGACCTCGATGCCGAAGCGTTCGAGCAGTTCGAGCGTGGCGATGCCCACTTCGGGATAGAACGCGTCGATGAAGCAGGGGATGAACAGGGCGACTTTCATACTCTCTTTGGAATGACGAAGCGGCGGCGGAGACTCGCCTACTCTACTGCGGAATCGGGCTGCGAAGCCATGGCGGTTCGGTTTGCGTTCGGTGGAGCGGCACTGGGGCGATTTGTAAGACTGGTCATGTTGGTCTGACCAAGAATATAAGGAAGTCGCCGGTGGGTGTCAATCCGGGGAAAGCGGGGAACAGGAACTGGAAAAGCGGGAGTGAGCGGACTGGCCCGTGCCGCGCGCTCACTCAATCAGGCAATCACGAGATCGCGCTTGCCGAAGGTTTCGCCGCATCGTCCTTATACATCTCGCGCACGTAGGTAAGATGACGCTCGGCCGCCTTGCGCGCCTTCTGCGCGTCGCGCGCCATCACGGCGTCGTAGATAGCCTGATGCTGGTTCATCAACTGCTTTTCCATCGCGTCATCGTAGTCGATCAACCGATGATACTGACGCATACCCTCGCGAATCAGCGTGTGGATGCCGTGCATCACGTGCGCCAGCGCGACGTTGTGCGTCGAGTCGGCAATCGCGAGGTGAAACGCGGCGTCCAGTTCAGCGAGATTCACGCGATCTCCTGACAAGGAGCCCGCCTTCAATGCGTCGAACGCCGCGCTGATCTTCTTGAGGTCCGCGGCGGTGGCGCGTTGCGCGGCATACACCGTCGAAATCGATTCGAGTCCCTGGCGCAACTCGAGAATATCGGCACTGGTGCGCGGATTTTGCAGCAGCAACTCGGCGAGCGGCCTGGAGATGATCGGTGCGGTCACGTCGACCACCGTAAAGCCGCCGCGCCCCGAGGTTTCGATATACCCGTCCGCCTCGAGCCGGATCAGCGCTTCGCGCAACGAAGGGCGCGACACGCCGAGCTGCGTTGCCAGATCACGCTCGGCCGGCAGCCGGTCGCCCGGCATCAAGGTGCCCTCGGAGATCAGCTGCTTGATCTGGTCGGACACCACGTCGGAGAGTCGTTTGCGCGTGAAGGACTGGATCGGGAGGAATGGCATGGGCAGCGATGAGGGAAGCCGGTTCGAAAGACAGCCTGGCAGGCAGCGGACCACCAACGTTCTACACGCAACGTCGAAGCACTACCTCGCAGTGCGTGAATTATACCGTTCAACGGTTTGCGCCGAATGTGCGCGGCGGGGACGACACGCAGCACGACGGGCCACGCGCCTCAATCTCCAGGCGCGGCACATGCCGCAACGTCAACTCCCCCCTCACCGCACCCGCAACCCGTCCACGAACGCGGCGATCCGCTCGCACGCATCGATCAGCCGCGCTTCATCCACCACGAAGCCGAGGCGCACGAATCCGTTCGCAGTCTCGCCGAAAGCGCTCGCGTCGAGCACCGACACGCCCTTCGCGCGAAACAGCTGCCAGGTGAAATCGACCGTTTCGAGCCCCGTGCCGCTGACGTCGACCATCATGAACATGCCCGCCTCGGGCAACAGGCAGCGCAGGCCCGGCACGCGATGTAGCCGCTCGAATACGACGTTGCGGCGGCGCCGGTAGATCTCGCGCATTTCGGCGACGATCGCCGCCTTGTTCTGCACGGCCGTCAACGCGGCCTGCTGGATGAAGCCGGGCAGACCGTAGAGCATTGCCAGCGCGAGGCGCCCCATATGCTCGATCAGTTCCGTGGGCCCGACCGCCCAGCCGACGCGCCAACCTGCCATCGCATGCGACTTCGACAGACTGCCGAGCGTCACCGTGCGCTCCGCCATGCCGGGCAGCGACACGATGCTCACGTGTTCGCGCTCGAATGTGAGCTCCGCATAGACCTCGTCGGACAGCACCCACAAGTCGTGCTGACAGGCGAGCTGCGCAATGCGTTCGAGATCGGCACGCGGCATCACCACGCCGGTCGGATTGCATGGCGTGGCGAAGAAAATCGCCTTGGTGCGCGGCGTGAGCGCCGCTTCGAGCGCATCGCAGTCGACGTGAAACGCCCGCGCCGGATCGACCGGCACCGGCACGAGCGTGGCGCCCGCCGCGCGCACGCAAGCCTCATAGGTGAGATACATCGGCTCGGGGACGATCACTTCGTCGCCCGCTTCGAGCAGACACAGCGACACGGCAAACACGCCGTTCTGCGCGCCCGCGGTCAGAATCACGTTGGCGGCGCTCGCGGCGCTTCCGGTCGTGCGCGCATGTTCGACGGCAATCGCCTCGCGCAGCGGCTCGCGGCCCGACACCGCGCTGTAATGCGTATCGCCGCCGCGCAATGCGTCGATCGCGCGCTCGACGATCGGCGCGGGCGTCGCGAAGTCCGGGTCGCCCACGCTCAGCACGATGACGTCATCGCCCGCGGCGGCGGCCAGTTGTGCGACACGATGGATTTCCCACGCCGACGTGCGTCTGCCTTGCAGGCGCCCGACCAGATTCGAGTACTTCATTGCGCTCACCCGTTTCGATTTGAGCCGCCAATGTAATGGCGCGCGCACGAAACGTCCAGATACGAAAAAGGGCCACGCGAGCGGACAGCCTCGCGTGGCCCTCGTGCGCGGCCCTTTCCGACAGGGCGCGGCGCGCTTAAATCTGGCGGCGCAATTCCGCCGGCGGCACCTTCATCAGATGCCGGTACTTCGCGACGGTGCGCCGCGCCACGAGCACACCCTGGTCCGCGAGCATCTTCGCGAGCGTCACGTCGGAGAGCGGGTCACGCGTGTTTTCGGCGGCGATCATTTCCTTGAGCAGCGCGCGCACCGCCGCCGCCGAACACGTGCCGCCGCTTTCAGTGCCCAGCTCGCGCGGGAAGAAGTGTTTGAACTCGAAGATGCCGCGCGGGGTCGCCATATATTTGTTGCCGGTCGCGCGCGAAATCGTCGATTCGTGCAGGCCGAGTTCTTCGGCCACGTCACGCAGCACCATCGGCTTCAGTGCGATTTCGCCGTATTGGAAGAAGGCCTTCTGATGCGCGACGATGCACTCGGCGACGCGTTGAATCGTGTCGAAGCGTTGCTGCGCGTTGCGGATCAGCCAGCGCGCTTCCTGCAGCTGCTGGGCGAGCGGCGAGCGGCTCGCGCCGGCCGACTGCGCAAACAACTCAGCGTACATGCGATGAATCCGCGCGCGCGGCTGCACCGCCGGATTGATCGACACCACCCACTTGTTGCGCACCTGACGCACGATCACGTCCGGCACGACGTAGTTGTCTTCCGTGCGGCCGTAGCAGTTGCCCGGCTTCGGATCGAGCTTGCGCACGAGCGCACAGGCCACGCGCAATTCATCGGCGCTGCAGCCGATCTGCTTTTGCAATTCAGCCTGCTCGCGGCGCGCGAGACGTTCCAGATGATGTTCGACGATCTGCTGTGCGACGTCGCGCCCCGGCGTGTCGGCAGGCAATGCATGGACCTGCAGCAACAGACACTCCGACAACGACCGCGCACCCAGCCCCGGACGATCGAGCGATTGCACGAGACGCAGCGCGACCAGCAGCTCTTCTTCGGTCAGTTCCGGTTCGAGATCGACGCTATCGGCGAGATCGGAGAGCTCCTGGCGCAGATAGCCGTCCTCGTCGAGCGCTTCGATGATAAAGCGGGCCACCGCGCGGTCGCGATCGTCGAGACGGTAAAGGCGCAGCGAGTCGTGCAGCTGCTCGCGCAAGGTCGGTTGCGAACGGGCCCATTCGGCGGGATCGCTACTGTCGGAGTCGCCGTTCTGGCGCGCCGAACTGCGCGTGCTGTAGTCGCCCGAAAAGTCGCCGGGCATGTCGTCCTGGCCTGCGCTTTCCAGCGTGTCGTTACCGGCGCTTTCTGACTGCAGCGCCTCGGGTTCGGCGGCGGCGACCGTGTCCGTCGCGACCGTCGCGCCGGTTTCCTCGCCCGTCGATGCGGTGGCGAGCGCGACATCTTCCGTTTCCGACGAGTCATATTCGAGGAACGGATTGGTGTCGAGCGCGGTGCGCAACTCCTGTTGAAACTCCAGAGACGACAACTGCAACAAACGCACTGATTGCTGCAGACGCGGCGTGAGTGCGAGAGACTGCCTTGTGCGTAGTTCAATTGAAGGCATTGTAGTGAGGTCCCGTAATTGAGCTGGAAAATGACTGTGGCCTCAATAGAGCAACTGTCGTACCAGATCCTCCAACACCCTGTTTCTTATACCCTTTGTTTTTTCAGGCCCGCCAATTGCGCAGTGGTGGCGCGCGCTTTTTACAAATACCCGGCAAATTCCGGTTCCCCTCCCGTGACCTCGCCCAGGCACCGGCCACGCCTGTCGTCCTCCTATTCATCAGCCTAAATGTATGTGCGGTAACGGCTTTCCGGCGCGGGAGCCGCTCGCCTCGGGCCCCGGGCACATCACTTGCGGATCAGCCTGTGTGGACGGACGTCGGCTCTTTGCACGCAAACGCACTCTCGCAACGCATTGCACGGACCTTCGCCCGGTGTCGATAACGGGGCCCTGACGGAACCGTAGCGGCAACGACCCCACGCGAGTCATCGGCGGTTCCGGCCGCGATCGACCGCAGGCAACAAGACCGCAATTTTCATCAACACCCGAAGGAGAAACCATGAAGACGATCCAGTTTCTGAAGACCGCCGGCAGCATCGCTTGTGTCGCATTCGCACTGAACGCTACCGCGCAAACCGCCGCGCCGGCGCCGGCTGCCGCATCCGAATCGATGGGCCAGCACGTGGACGACACCGCTATCACCACCAAGGCCAAGGCAGATCTGCTGGCTGCGAAAAACGTCAAGTCGACCCACATTCATGTGAAAACCCGCAAGGGTGTCGTGTCGCTGACGGGCTCGGTGCCCTCGGCTGACGACAAGGCCGCAGCCGAAGAAGTTGTGCAGGCCGTGAAGGGCGTGTCGAGCGTGAAGAACCATCTGAAGGTCGCTGCCGAATAAGACCGGTCGCCTGGAGCATGCCGGTTGCGGCCGGCAGCTCCTTGCAGTGGCGTCACCACGCAGCATGAAAAAGCCGTCCGCGATTCAGATCGCGGACGGCTTAATTTATTGGGCTGCTTCGTTTGGCCTTCGTTTGCCTGCTTTTTGCACGCGTAGTTCGTGCTAGTTCGTGCTCAGGGATAGAGACCGGCGCCCTCGCAGACGCCGGCCGCCTACTGGCTTTTAACGACGGCCCGCATATTGATCGCGCAAGTCTCGCACGCGATCATGATTTTGCAACACGCCCTGATACTGCCGTTCGACGATCGCGCGCACGTCCACCGGCAAATCCTTTTCGAGCGCGTCGTGATAGCGCTTCTTCGCGACGTCCTCGCCCTTCTCGCATTCAGCCAGGATTTCGTGGTCGCTGCGATCAGTGACCGCCGACTTCACATCGACCCAGCCGCGATGCAGGGCACCGCTCATGCTGCCGCCCGTTTCGGGCTTGCCGCCCAGGCTTTGCACCGCATCCTGCAACTCGCGCGCGCCGCGCGTGCAGTCGTCGGCACGCGACAGGAACATCGTCTTCAGTTGCGCGTCGTGTGCATCCTCGGCTGCCTTGCGAAAGCCCTTCTCGCCATCCTTCGACGTTTCGACCAGATCGTTCAGCACGGAAACAACGTTCGTAGCCATTCAATACCTCCGGGTTTCGTTGATCGCAGAATCCGCTGCCGGCCTTGCGCGAGGCCCGTGTGCGACGCATCGATCGCACACGGGCCACACAAAGGCCTTCAGGCAACGGGGTTCATCCATCTGCTCGCATGCGCCGTGCCCGGCGCTGCGTTCACGCGACGTATGGCGCGGTGCACGATCACACGCCGCCAAACTTGCCAGGCGCGCGTAAATGTTGCGCGGCACACTGCCCCTGCGAGAGCGCGAAAGCCCCATACGACAGGGGGTCTTACGCGATGGCATGACGGTTGCTCATTCAAGGCTCGGCCCGCGTCGTGCAGTGCACGCATCGACGCCGGGCAAGACTTGCCGAAGGCATTGAAAACAATGGGCAGGCAATAACGACAGGGAGCATTACATGAAGAAGATCAGAAGCGCGCGATTTCTCGCCGTCGTGGCGATCGTCTCGTCGGCCACCGTCATGCAGATTCGTGAAGGCATGCATGCGCACGACGCGTCGCCAACGAATGCGCAGGCGACGCTATCCTTATGCGCAGCCACGCGTGATGGACTCATGCCCGCACGCTGTGAATCGACGCGTGGGGAGCGCAAGCTGGAACGCGACATTCAACCGCAACATGGTGCGCAGCGGCAACTCTGGGTGTAATGGCAACAGGCATTAAAAGCTTCGCGCCGACCACCTCTGCTCGAATCAACCGCACGATTGAACTCCCGACTTTCCCACCAAAGCAGAACGGCCCGGCAAATGCCGGGCCGTTCTGCTTCCAAGCTTCACTGCATCACAAACTGCAGGGCGAATTCAGCGAATTCACGCATGCTTCTCGCTGTATTCGTTAAGCGGCTCAGGCGTCTTCAACGGATCGAAGTCGGCCCAGCGCCCTTGCTGCCAGCGCCCGCTCGCGCGCTCGATCGCCATGCCTCCCGCTTCGCGCAACACTCGCGCGGCGTCGAACTGATTGTCCGGTGACACATGGACGGCGACCAGCACGCCTGAATCTCGCGCCTCTTCATGAAACGCCAGATGATGTCCCGATTTGCCGGTCTCGCGCGTGCGCGCCATCGCGCCGACCAGCGATCCGACATACGCCCCGACCCCGGCCGCGATCAGCGACACGATGATCGGCGCGGAAAACGCGGCGAAAATCGCCACGCCCACCACCGCCCCGAGTACCGCGCCGATCGTGACGCCCATGCCCGCGCCTTTGGGCGCCTCTTTCGCGCCGGGATCGGTGCCGGTGTCGCCGCCAATCGGATAACGCGCGTGCTGGCCGCGCGGATTGACGAAAAACAGGGTGACGTCTTCTTCGACGAAACCTGCGTTGAAAAGCTTTTGCGCCGCGTTTTCAGCGGTGGGAAAAGTCGTAAAACGCGCTGCGACGATGAGTGACATGAGGCCTCCTTGCATCGTTGAAATGGCGTTCGCGGACCATGTCGGCCCTACGCCGTGGCGCCGCGATCGGGTTCCATGCCTTCGACTCTGAACAGTCCGCTATGCAACACTACGCCTTCGCCGTGGTTCTGGTCGAGCGCTTCCGCGCAGACTGAACGGATGCGGTGAAGACCTTTGTCGAATGCCGTCATCAAGGTGGCTTCCAACGCGGAATCGGCGCCGAAATGATCTTCCAGCGCTTCGGCGGTGATCGCGCACACCACCGGCTCGCCGTCCACCCGCGCCATGAAACGCACCGTCAGATTCGCGCCGTCGAAAGCCGGTTTGTCGTCCGGAAAAATGATCTGCATAAGGGAGTCCTCATAGGCCGGTCGCGGCAGGATCGCATTCATGACTAACCCTTCATTTCGCCGGCGAGTTGCTGCGCCATCGCGAGGTGATGTTTGATGATCGGCAACGCCTTCGCGGCGGCGGCTTTCAACTGCGCGTCGGTGCCGCTCTGGCTTTGCTGCTCGAATAAATCGACGGCCCGCTGATGTGCTTCCACGCCGATCTGCTCGACGTAGGCCCGATCGAATGCCTGACCCTTGAGCGCCTGCAGTTTGCCGACCAGCGCGGAATCCGCGGACGGCGTCGTGGTGAAGCCCTTCTTCGACACCAGCGCGGCCATGCCATGCGAGAGCTTCGTATGGTCGGCAATCATCTGCTGTGCAAACTTGCGCACATGCGGGTCGCTCGAGTTCTTCAACGCGATCTTGCTGGCGGCAATTTCAGTGGCGTCGGCTGTCGAGGCCTCCTGCACGAATTGCGTGTCCGCAGGGGAGAGCCTCGTGCCGCCCACCGGTGCCTCGCTCGCCGGCGCATTGCTGGCCTGCGCGTAAACCGCGCCGATGGACGCCACGCTCAAGCCCAGCGCGACGGTCATGACTTGTATGGAATACCGGAATTTCATGCATTTTCTCCTTGGTCGGCGAGGCACCGACGCGCAACGAACGATGAGGCGCGGCACGGTGTTCGCATTGCGCGTCCCATCCTGTCGCGCCTGGCTTCACTCTCAGTTTAGGCAGCTTTGCGCCTGGAGAGTTGCGCGATCAGCGTCCTGTTAAAAGCGGGAAGGTCGTCGGGTTTGCGGCTGGAAATCAGATTGCCGTCCTCGACCACTTCCTGGTCCACCCACGTGCCGCCCGCGTTGCGGATATCGTCCTGCAAGCTCGGCCAGCTCGTGACCTTGCGTCCCTTGATGATGCCCGCCGACACCAGCAACCATGTGCCATGACAAATTACCGCGATAGGCTTTCTGGCGCTGTCGGCCGCTTTGACGAACGCCTGCGCCTGAGCCAGCAGACGGATCGCATCGCCGTTCACCACGCCGCCGGGTAGCACCACTGCGTCGTAGTCGTCGGCGCGCGCCTGATCGAAAGTCGAATCGACCTCGACCGCGTCGCCCTTGTCGACGTGCCTGAAACCCTGAATCTTGCCGGGCTTCGCCGAGATGACATGCACCGTTGCGCCCGCTTCCGCGAGCGCGCGTTTCGGCTCGGACAGTTCCGCCTGTTCGAAACCGTCCACTGCGAGTACCGCCACCTTGCAACCATTCAGCGTGCTAGTCATGCGTGTTCTCCTTCGTTCGCATGCAGAGCCACGCGCGTCGTTGCACGGCGTGGTCCCGCATTCAGTAATTGATTAATCAGCAAAAGACGTGCCCACTTGTTCGGCTCTACGGATCGCGTTTTCACGGACCGTTAGGGTCGTCGTCAAGACCGTCGTCGTCCACGTCTGACGGATCGATAATCCGATCAGGTTCGATGTCGCTGTCCGCGTTCAGCGTCGAATCGCCATCGGCTGCCGCACGCTCGCCCGTGCCGGCACGATCCGTGTCGCTGCCGAGTTCGGCGTCGCCCGTTTCGAGGGCGTGATTGTCGAGTTCCGAGTCGACGTCGAACACATGACGCCTCGCGCCGGCGACATCGCTGCCGCTATCGGACGAATCGCTCGGACCGAGCGCCCCGGTCGTGCCCGAGGTTTCCTTCACCACCTGTTGCGGCTCTTCATCAGGGTTCAGCGTGCTGCTCATGGCGCTCTCCTTGGTTAGGTTCGTCGTGAGGATGATTTCGCAAGGACCGTTCCGCGCGCGCTTTCGTACCGTGCACGACGACGCACACCGGATCTGCGTTGGGCATCGCCTTTGCTTGTCGCAGACAACCGGCGCCCCCGCGCGCCCTGGCTTGAAACTTCTACCTGCAACGATGGCCACTCCAACCAATCCAGGCGCACGCCGTCCAGAAGCGATAAAACCCGCGCAAGCGAGCGCCAAACCGCCCATCACCGCGACCATGCCGCCAGGACTGCGCTATGCGGACGATGCCAAACCCGGTTACACGCGCAAGCGCGAAAAAGACGGCTTCGTCTACTTCGACGCCAGCGGCAAACGCATCGACGACGAAGACGACATCACGCGCATCAATGCGCTCGCCATCCCGCCCGCCTATGAAGACGTGTGGATCTGCCCCGATCCCCGCGGCCACATTCAGGCAACCGGGCGTGACGCGCGCGGCCGCAAGCAGTACCGTTATCACCCGCGCTGGCGTGAAACGCGCGACGCCGACAAGTACGAGCGCATGGCGGAGTTCGGCCGGGCGCTGCCGAAGATTCGCGCGCGCGTCGCACGCGATCTGAAGCGGCCGGGCATGCCGTGCGACAAAGTCATCGCCGCGATCGTGCAGTTGCTCGATACGACGCTGATCCGCATCGGCAGCGTCGAATACGCGCGCGATAATCAGTCATACGGATTGACGACGCTGCGCAAGAAGCACGTGAAGATCGAAGCCGGTCAACTGCGGTTGAAGTTTCGCGGCAAGAGCGGCATCGAACACGACGTGACGATCGACAATCCGCGCATCAAGCGCATCGTCCGGCGCTGCGCCGAACTGCCTGGCCACGACCTGTTCCAGTATCTCGACGAAGACGGCACGCGCCGCACCGTCGGCTCGGCGGACATCAACGACTATTTGCGCCGCGCGAGCGATGCGGATTTCACCGCGAAGGACTATCGGACGTGGGCCGGCAGCGTCTATGCGCTCGCCGCATTGCGGCGGCTGATCTGCAGTAGCGCGGCGCAGGCGCGTCAGCATCTCGTCGCGACGGTCAAGGAGGTGGCGGTGTTGCTTCGCAACACGCCTGCCGTATGCCGGCGCTGCTACATTCACCCGACCGTCATTAGCGCCTTCGAGGCGGATGAATTGCAGAGCCTGCCGCCCGGCCGTTCACGGCGCGGATTGAGAGTGGACGAGGTGGCGTTCGCCACGTTGCTCGCTCACGCCGAAAAACGTGCGGCCGGGCTGGCGCGTCAGGCCGGAGCGAAAGGCCGCAAGAGGCGTGAATCGACGGTGGCCGACAGTATCGACGGCTCGCTCACGAGTCTGCTGAAAAAGTCGCGCGTGGTGCGCAAGGAAGCCGCTGGGAAGGCGAAGGCGAAGTCCGGGGTACACACCGCACGTCGGACTGCGAGTATGCAGGCTGAGGAGGCCGCGCGCGAAGCGAAGCGGGCGGCGCGTTAAGCATCGGGCGGTTTGATGCGCCAAGCGTCGAAAGACAAGAGCGAACTTGCGGCCGCTCGACAAGTTCATGTTTTCTCTACCGGTCTATCCACCGTCGAAATAATTTCAAATGCGCGAGCAGCCTTTACGCGAGGGCCATGCACGCCCGCTTCGATCATGAACGAATTGAAGGAACGCGCGTTGCTCATCCTCAATGCATTCACCATTAGAGGAGTCACATCATGCTGAACCAAACCCAAACCCAGGGCGCCGGCATCGTCGGCAAGGGCCGCGCAACCGCAGAAGGCCCGGGCCCGGACGTGATGGCGGCAGCCACACTCGACGGCAACAAGGTGATCAGCAGCGACGGCGAGGACATCGGCAAGATCAAGGAGATCATGCTCGACGTCGGCTCGGGGAGCGTCGCGTATGCGGTGCTGTCGAGCGGCGGCTTCCTCGGCATTGGCGACAAGCTGCTGGCCATTCCGTGGCGCGCATTGACGCTCGACACCGACCAGAAATGCTTCGTGCTGGGCATGACCGCCGAAGGCGTGAAAAACGCCCCGGGCTTCGACAAGGACCACTGGCCCTCGATGGCGGACCAGACCTGGGCCACGTCCGTGCATCAGTACTACGGCAGCGAGCCGTACTGGAGCCGCGATCGTTACGAGCTACGCGACGATCTTGGCACCGGCGCGATTCCTCCGGCTTCTTCGGACGCGCCCGAAGCCGGCGGATTGAAGCTGTAATCACGGCCTCGTGCGTCGCGCGTGCACCCGGGCAATACGCCCGGTGTCGCCCGCGCCCGCCTCGCCTCGCCGCGCCGGCATGCTGCGAACATGGCTGCCGGCGCGTCTCACTGCGCTCACGCGGAATCGCTCGAACGCGCGCACCGCGCGCACGCCACGTGATCCCGGCGCACAACTGCCCGCAAGGAGGCAAAGTTCATGGCCGCCCGCAAAGCCACCAGTAAAACGAAACGCCCGGTCGCACGCGGCAGGTCGGGACGCCCGGCCCGTCAGCGGCACGCCCAGGCACATGCCGCGCATCGCGCGAAGGCTGCGAAGTCAGGCGCACACAACGCGCGCAAGTGGTCGCATCATGTGATGGAGACCAGCGACGCGATGGATATCGAACACGATATTTTCAAAACCGGCAGCGCCGAGTCGATCGCGCAGTCGCTCAAGCGTTCGTCGACGCACAGCAGGCGGCGCAAGGGCACGCCGTAT
The DNA here is from genome assembly GCF_056279605.1 of Paraburkholderia sp. TE9906. Taxonomy (NCBI): domain Bacteria; kingdom Pseudomonadati; phylum Pseudomonadota; class Betaproteobacteria; order Burkholderiales; family Burkholderiaceae; genus Paraburkholderia; species Paraburkholderia sp. TE9906. Next base: position 69,361 of record NZ_JBWCCT010000005.1, on the reverse strand, counting down.
CAATCGGCGATGTCGATGCTCAACTTCTACATCAACCGCGCCGGCAAGAATCTGCCGAAAACACGCCGCGCGACGTTGCAGCAGGCCAAGCGCAAACTGCGCGAAGCGTTCGGGCGTGCGCCTTGACATAGCGCATCGCGCATCCGGGCGCACGCCCTTTTTCAACCGGCCGGCAGCCTGCCTCCGACATCGCGCGGAACGCGCATGCCGGCCCTCACGGAAGCTCATGCGCGAAACTTCGTGGTTTCTCATCGTCGGCGCCGTGCTCGTGTTCATGGGCCTGGCGGCAACGACCCTGCGGCGCCTGCCGGTCAGCGCCGCGATGTTCTACCTCGCGATCGGCTACGTGCTCGGGCTGCCCGGCATCGCACTGCTGCGCCTCGATATGGCCGCCGACGCGCATCTGGTACGGACCATCACCGAAGTCGCGCTGCTGGTTTCGCTGTTCGCGATCGGCTTGCGTCTGCGCCTGGGCGTGCTGGAAAAACTGTGGACCGTGCCGCTGCGCCTCGGCTTTCTAGCGATGCTGGCGACCATTCCTCTGCTGACGCTGTTCGGCGTGTACGTTCTGCGTCTCGACTGGGGCCCCGCGCTGCTGCTCGCGTCGATACTCGCGCCCACCGATCCGGTGCTCGCACACGACGTGCAGGTCCACAATCCCGGCGATCATGATCTGCTGCGCTTCGCGCTGTCCGGCGAAGGCGGTCTGAACGACGGCATCGCGCTGCCCTTCGCGATGCTCGGCCTCGCGCTATGCGCGGCGCCCGCCGGTCAGGGCGCCGAGTTGCTGAACCTGAAGCTCGCGGCCGGCATGGTGTGGGGCGTGGCGGGCGCGATCGCGATCGGCGGCGCACTCGGCTGGGCGACGACGCACGCGGTGGCCTGGCTGCGCACGCGTCATGCACAGGCGCTCGGTCTCGAAGGCTTTTTCGCGCTCGGACTGATCGAATTGTCGTTCGGTGCCGCGCAACTCGCGCACACGTATGGCTTTCTCGCGGTATTCGCCGCGGGCGTCGCGATGCGCCGCGTCGAACATCGCGCGAGCGGCGGCCAGTCGCCGCGTCAAAGGCTCGGCACGGTCGACGCCGAAAACGTCGACGCGACCGCGGCCAATCCTAGCAAAGCGCACGCGTATATCACGGAGTCCGTGCTCGGCTTCACGATCGAACTCGAAAGCATCGCCGAGGTGGCCGTGATGGCGATGGTCGGCAACGTGCTCGCTACTCTGCACCCGGCGCTTTTCACCTGGCAGACGGCCGCGTTGTGCGTCGCGCTGTTCGTGATCGTGCGGCCGGTGTCGGTGGAGCTGTCCTTGCTCGGCTCGAGCGCGACGCCCGCGCAGCGGCGCCTGATGAGCTGGTTCGGCATACGCGGCATCGGTTCGTTCTACTATCTTGCGTTCGCGCTCGAACACGGCTCGCCCGACGACGTCATGCCGCTGATGCCGCTCACGCTCGCGGTGATCACGGCGTCGGTGGTGATCCACGGCGTGTCGGCGACGCCGTTGATGAACTGGTATCACCGGCTGCGCAGCGGCGAGAAGTAATCATGGAAACGATGGGTTTGCGATGGGTTTGCGATGGGTCTGCGATGGGTCTGCGATGGGTCTGATTACGCGGCGCGATCCGCTCCGCCTGAAAATGGAGTCGTTAGAATACGGGACCTTCATGCCGCGCCGAGACGCTCCCCTTCGATGACTCCACCCGACGACTCACGACGCACCGCACGGGCAAGCGCGGCCAACTCGCTGTTCGCTTTCCTCAAGACGCTGCCGCTCGGCGACCGGCTGACCGAAGGCGGCTTCATGGCTGTGCAGGCTGTCGCCGGCGCAAGCCTCGCTTTCGGGATCGGCCGCGCGCTGCATACCGAACAGGCGTTCTGGGCCGCGATCACCGCGATCGCGGTGAGCCAGCATAGTTATATCGACACCCGGAAGCTGTCGCGGGACCAGTTCATCGGCGCGATGGTCGGCGGCATCTGCGGTCTTGCCGGCGCGCTGCTCGGGCACGGACACTTCGCCGCCTATGCAGCTACCGTGGCGGCGGCGATCGTGATCTGCTGGACCGTGAACGTGGGCAGCGCGGCGCGGCTGGGCGGCATCACCGCCACCATCATGCTGCTGGTGCCGGGCATGGGACCCGCGTGGGACACCGCGTTGCTGCGGCTCGGCGAAGTGACGATCGGCACGATCTGCGCGCTGCTGGTGGCCTGGCTGATGGCCCGCATCGAGCAGCGCTGGCTCGGCAATCCTGACGCGCCGCGCTAGCCCTCCTGCCCGTCGCCCTCCGGCTCTTGCGGCCGACGCCGGTAACGGCCCGGCGTCACGCCGACACTCTGCGCAAACGCCTTGCCGAACGCGGCCTCGGACTGATAGCCGACCGCTTCACCGATCTCCGCCGCGCTGCGCTGCGTGCGCCGCAGCAGATCGCACGCGATGGTCATGCGAATCTGCGTGAGAAAGTCCATCACGGTCACGCCCGCGCGTTCGTTGAAGCGGCGCGCGTAGGTCGCGCGGGACATCGCCGCGAGCTCGCCCAGTTCCGCGATCGTCCATGCCCGTTCGGGCGCGCTCAACATGCCCTGTACCGATGCGCCCAGGCGCGCGTCGGCAAGCAGCGCCAGCACGCCCGCGTCCGCCGCGTTGCGCTCGCCGTGCACGCGCAGCGCCATCGCGAACAGCGCCTGGCTCAAGGCAGTGACGATCGCGAGCGCGCCCGGCTGACGACGCGCCGCTTCATCGCGCATCACGCCGATCACGGTCTGCAATGCGCTGAGGGTCGGCGCGCCGCCCAGCGACACATGAAACGGGTCGGGCAACGCGTTCAACAGCAGCGCGGATGAACCGGGCGCATAGACGAAGCGGCCGCAGAGCAGGTCGACGCCGGGGCTTTCGGTGGGCTGGTCCGCGTTGGTTGGGCGATCGTGGCGGCTGGTGTCAGATTCGCTGAGTTCGTGCTTGTCGTTATCGCCCGCCCGCTGGCTCTTTTCAGGCTCGCTGCTTTTTCCGCCGTTACCCGCAGTTCCGCCGCCATCGTTGCGGCGCAAAGGCAGCATGCCGTCATGCCCCATCGTCAGCGGCGCGCCGCCGTCCGAGCGCTGCACATCGCGCACGCGATGCGCGGCGCCGCGCGGGAACAGCATGAAATCACCGGCCTGCAACGGCACCTGCGCGCCCCGCGCGGTCTCGATCAGGCATGCGCCGCCAAGCACCAGATGAAACGGCGCGATGCCCGCTTCCATCGGCGCATGGTCGACGTCGAACGCGCCCGAGAGCAGGCAGCGCAGATCGAGGCTGGCTTGCGGCCTCGCGAGGTCGAGCAGTCGGCTGAGCGTGTCCATGAGACGTTCGCGCTAAAAGTTGAGCCCAACGAGTATTCAGGATATCGCGGCGCAGCGCAATACTTTGGCCCACGACGCCGGCACCCGCCGACGCGCAGCACACAAAGGAGCACTGCCATGTTGAACTGGATCGATTACCGCAAAGCACTGTTCGGCCGCATCGGCGAGATGGCGAAACTGTCGCCGGATACCGTGAAGGCGTATCAGACGATGTCGAGCGCCGGTCAGAAAGCCGACCTGCTCGGCGCGAAAACGCGCGAGCTGATTTCGCTCGCGGTGGCGGTCAGCCTGCGTTGTGACGGCTGTATTACCGTGCACACGGCTGAAGCGTTGAAGCACGGCGCGACGCGCGAGGAAATCGCCGAAGCGTTGGGTGTGGCGGTCGCGATGAACGCGGGCGCGACGATGGTGTATTCGGCTCGCACGATGGACGCCGTGGCTGCCTATACGGCTGACGCGAATAAGGGAAATGGAGCGGTGGGTTGATTGGCGGCGGTAGTTGTCGCGAGCCGCGCCGCTCTGGCCGAAGATCGTTGCGCTCAGAGCGGCGCTCGACGTGTCGAGACCGGCTGTTCGCGTGCCAGGCTATGCGTGCGGCGCGGCGAAACGAGACGGCACGGCACGCCGCCTTGCCGCTCGCGTCGCGATTGCACCGCCCTGGCACTCACGCCGCCATCACCCAGCCTGCCGCGTCTGCGCCAACTGCGCACGACGCCCTTCCCCCTGACGCTCCAGCATCCACCCCGGATATTCCGCGGGCAGCACGCTGACCTGATCGAGCTTCGCGAGTTCTTCCGCACTGAGCGTCACCTTCGTGGCCGCGATGTTGTCATCGAGTTGCTCGACCCTCTTCGCGCCGACGATCACCGAACTCACCACGCGCTGATGCAGCAGCCACGCGAGCGCGATCTGCGCGACCGACACCTGCTTCGCCCCCGCGATCTCGCGCATCACGTCGATACAGTCATACGCCCGCTCGCGATTGACCGGCGGAAAATCGAAACTCGTGCGCCGGCTGCCCGCTTCGCCCTGCTGCTCGCGTCCATATTTGCCGCTCAGCAGGCCGCCCGCGAGTGGACTCCACACCATCAGCCCGAGGCCCTCGCTCTGAAGCATCGGCACGAGTTCGCGTTCGAGATCCCGGCCAGCGAGCGTGTAATACGCCTGCAGCGTTTCGAAGCGCGCGAGCCCGAGGCGCTCCGCGATGCCGAGCGCCTTTACGATCTGCCACGCGGCCCAGTTCGACACGCCGACATAACGCACGTGGCCGTGCCGCACCAGCGTATCGAGCGCGCGCATGGTCTCTTCGATCGGCGTGGCCGGGTCGAAGCCGTGGATCTGGTACAGATCCACGTGATCGAGTTGCAAACGCTTCAGGCTCGCCTTCACCCCGTCGATGATGTGATAACGCGACGCGCCCCGCGCGTTCGGAAACTCGCCGGTCTGGCCAAAGACTTTGGTCGCCAGCACGATCTTGTCGCGCGGCACCTTGAGGTTTTTCAACGCCTGGCCCGTGATCTGTTCGGACAGGCCGCCCGCGTAGACGTCGGCCGTGTCGATGAAATTGATGCCCGCGTCGAGCGCCCGGCCGACCAGCCGCTCCGCATCGCCCTGCTGCAGATCGCCGATCTGTTTCCAGATGCCGTCGCCGCCGCCGAAGGTCATCGTGCCCAGACACAATTCTGAAACAAACACACCGGTACGGCCTAGCTGGTTGTATCGCATCGTCGAAACTCCATCTTGGTGTTCGTGAAGGGGAGGCGTAGAGAGTACTGCAATTGACGCGATCGGGCAGAGCGCGGGGCGGACGTTGATGGGCCGCACGCGGGCTGTCTTTTCAAACCGTTTACGATTCGCGTGGGATGATGGAAAAGTCGTCCCATGCGCTTCACGCATCACCGATGTGCTAAACATGACGCGCCTGAACTGCGGCTCGATTCATGTCATGCAACCCGGTCCAAACCGCAAACACGCGAGAGCCGCGCAGCAGAATTTGCCGGCGCGCACGCTTGCTGACCCCGGCCCGGCTATCAGCACGCATTCCCCGGGCAAAGCCCGGCAAAACCTGCGAGACTGACTGCTGCGTTTCGCAACCGGTCTCCGTTTTCGACGCCCTCTGGATATGGCACGCCACGCCCCCATCTACGCAAGCATGACTTCGGCCACGACTTCCGCCGCGCTGGACGCGGCTTCCGGTTCCACGGCGGCGCATTACGCCGTGGACCTCGCGTCGGCGACATCGACGCACCGCGCGCTGGGCGACTTCCACCCGGCAGTCGCCGCATGGTTCCTCAAGACCTTCCCCGCCCCGACCGACGCGCAAGCCGCCGCGTGGCCGCAGATCCGCCGGGGCCGCTCGACGCTCGTGGCCGCGCCGACCGGCTCGGGCAAAACGCTCACCGCGTTTCTCTCCGCACTCGACGATCTGGTCCAGCAAGGCCTCGCCAACGGCGGCGCATTGCCCGATGAAACGCTGGTGGTCTACGTATCGCCGCTGAAGGCGCTCTCGAACGACATCCGCCTGAACCTGCAGCTGCCGCTGCAAGGCATCGCCGCCGAACTCGACGCGCGCGGGCTGCCGCCCCTCGATATCCGCACGGCCGTGCGTACCGGCGACACCACACAGCAGGAACGCAACGCGCTGAAAAAGCGCGCGCCGCATATTCTCGTGACCACGCCGGAATCGCTGTACGTGCTGCTCGGTTCGGACTCGGGGCGACGCATGCTGGCGACGGTGCGCACGGTGATCGTCGACGAGATTCATGCGCTCGCCGGCAGCAAGCGCGGCAGCCACCTCGCCCTCAGCCTCGAACGTCTCGACGCGCTGTGCCAGCGAAATTTGCCGCGCATCGGGCTGTCGGCGACACAAAAGCCGGTGAGCGCGGTCGCGCGTTTTCTCGTGGGGGGTGCGAGCATCGCTAGCGGCATCCCGGCCGATTGCGCGATCGTCGACGTGGGCCACGTTCGCGCGCGCGATCTCGCGCTCGAAATCCCGCCGGTGCCGCTCGAAGCGGTCATGCCCAACGAAGTGTGGGAACGCGTCTACGACCGCCTTGCCGAGCTCGTCGCGATGCACCGCACCACGCTGGTATTCGTCAACACGCGGCGCATGGCCGAGCGCGTCGCGCGTCATCTGACCGAGCGGCTCGGCAAGGAAATGGTCGCCGCGCATCACGGCAGCCTCGCGAAGGAACATCGCTTCGACGCCGAGCAGCGCCTGAAACGCGGCGAGTTGCGCGTGCTGATCGCCACCGCTTCGCTGGAACTCGGCATCGATATCGGCGACGTCGATCTCGTCTGCCAGATGGGTTCGCCACGCGCGATCGCGCCGTTTCTGCAGCGCGTCGGACGCTCGGGGCATCACGTCGGCGGCATGCCCAAAGGGCGGCTCTTTCCCACCTCGCGCGACGATCTGATCGAATGCGCGGCGCTGCTCGACTGCGTCCGGCGCGGCGAGCTCGACGCGCTGCGCATTCCGCGCGCGCCGCTCGATGTGCTCGCGCAACAGATCGTCGCCGAAGTGTCGAGCGCCGAGTGGAGCGAGGACGCGTTGTTCGCGATGCTGCGGCGCGCGGCGCCGTACGCGGACCTCGAACGCGACCAGTACGACGCGGTGCTGCGCATGCTCGCCGAGGGCTACACGAGCCGCAATGGTCCGCGCGGCGCCTACGTGCATCGCGACGCGGTGAGCGGCACGTTGCGCGGCCGGCGCGGCGGCAAGCTGGTCGCGGTGACCTCGGGCGGCACAATTCCCGAGAACGCGGACTACGCGGTAGTGCTCGAACCGCAGGCGATCAATATCGGCACCGTCAACGAGGATTTCGCGGTCGAGAGTCTCGCCGGCGACGTGTTCCAGCTGGGCAATGCGTCGTACCGGATTCTGCGCATCGAGAGCGGGCGCGTGCGGGTCGAGGACGCGCACGGGCAGCCGCCGAATATTCCGTTCTGGCTCGGCGAGGCGCCGGGGCGCAGCGATGAACTGTCGTTCGCGGTGGCGCGCTTGCGCGCGGAGATCGGGCGTTGGCTCGAGGGGGAGGATGTTGAAGCGGCGGTGAGTGTGCAAGCGCAGACGGCGGCTGGTGCGAATGCGCGCCCAGCGCAAACCGAAGCAGCGGCAAGTGCAAAAGCGTGCGCGGCGCAAGCGAGCTCAGGCGCGGCGACGCGAGCAAAAGCCAAAGCGAACAGCAAAGCCGCAGCACGTGCAGAGGCCAAAGCAGAAGCAGCCCCCGAACCCGGCGCCGGCCCCGGCCCCGGCCCCGCGACGGCAAGCTTGTCCACATTCCCAGCCCCGCCAAACCCTGCCCCCACCGCCGAGTCCCTCGCCACGCGCATCGAGCGCGCCGTCGGCGGGTTAATCGACACGCTGGATCTCGACGAACCCGCCGCGCGCCAGATCGTCGACTACCTCGCGCGCGCCCGCGCGGCGCTCGGTGTGCTGCCCACACAGAACACGCTGGTGATGGAGCGCTTCTTCGACGAATCCGGCGGCACGCAGCTCGTCATCCACGCGCCCTTCGGCAGCCGGGTGAATCGAGCCTGGGGGCTCGCGTTGCGCAAGCGCTTCTGCCGCACCTTCAATTTCGAACTGCAAGCGGCCGCCACCGAGGATGCGATCGTGCTGTCGCTGACCGGCAGCCACTCGTTCGTACTCGACGATGTCTGGCGCTATCTGCATTCGAACAGCGCCGAGCATCTGCTGATCCAGGCGCTGCTCGACGCGCCGCTGTTCGGCGTGCGCTGGCGCTGGAACGCAACCACCGCGCTCGGCTTGCCGCGCTATACCGGCGGGCGCAAAACCGCGCCGCAACTGCAGCGCATGCGCAGCGAAGATCTGCTTGCGAGCGTGTTCCCCGAGCAGGCCGCGTGTCTGGAGAACGTGGTCGGCGAACGCGAGCTGCCGCGTCATCCGTTAGTCGACCAAACTGTCGACGACTGCCTGCACGACGCGATGGACAGCGAACGCTGGCTTGCGCTGCTGCGCCGGATCGAACAGGGCGAGGTGCGGCTGGTCGCACGCGATCTGCCCGCCCCTTCGCCGCTCGCCGCCGAAATCCTCAACGCGAAGCCCTATGCCTACCTCGACGACGCGCCAATCGAGGAGCGCCGCACGCAAGCCGTCCTGAACCGACGCTGGACCGACCCGGCCAGCGCCGACGATCTCGGCGCGCTCGACGCCGATGCAATCGACAGCGTGCGCGACGAAGCGTGGCCGCAGGCGCGCAACGCCGACGAGATGCACGAAGCGCTGACGGGTCTCGCCTGCATCGCCGAGGCCGAGGCGCGCGCCTACGATGGCTGGCCGGCGTGGCTCACATCGCTGGCCGAGTCCGGCCGCGCCACCCGCCTGCAGATCGCCGACGATGCCGCCGTGTGGCTGCCCGCCGAGCGCCTCACCGCCTTTCAGGCGCTCTACCCCGACCTGCCGCACACCCGCTATACGCCGCAACTCACGGCGCCCAAAGGCTACACGGACAGTTGGAGCGCCGACGACGCGCTGCTCGACATCCTGCGCGCGCGCCTGACCGGCTTCGGCCCGCTGCCGGTCAGCGAGATTGCACGGCCGCTGAGCTTGCCGGCGGCGTCGGTCGAACAGGCCTTGACGCGTCTCGAAGCGCAAGGCTATCTGATGCGCGGCCGCTTCACGCCGCAGACCGCCGAGGAAGAATGCTGCGAGCGCCATCTGCTCGCGCGGATTCATCGCTACACGGTGAAACGCCTGCGCCGCGAGATCGAGCCGGTGGAGCGGCACGACTTCATGCGTTTTCTATTCGAGTGGCAGCATTTGACGCCGGACACGCGCAGCGAAGGCCGCGACGCGCTGGCCGCCGTGCTCGACCAGCTCGAAGGCTTCCAGGCCGCGGCAGGCGCATGGGAGGAAGACATCCTGCCCGCACGCGTGAGGGCCTATGCGAATACTTCGCTCGACGAACTATGCCGCGCCGGCAAGATCGTCTGGACCCGGCTCACCGAACGTGCGCGCGGCGCCGCCGGGCCGATCCGCAGCACGCCGATCGTGCTGCTGCCGCGCGCCCACGTGCGCACATGGAGCGCATTGCTCGATCCCGCGAGGCAAGTGGAGTTGTCCGCGCTCGCACAGAGTGTCTACGACACGCTCTCGCAGCATGGCGCCATGTTCTTCGACGAGTTGCTCGCCGACGTCCGCGTGCTACGGATGGAACTGGAAAATGCGCTCGGCGAACTGGTCGCCGCCGGCCTCGCGAACTCTGACAGCTTCGCGGGCCTGCGCGCCCTCCTCAAACCGGTCGCCAAACGCAATGCGTTTTCGAGCAGCCGGCGCGCGCGCGCCAGCGCGCTGATCGGCGGGATGGACGACGCGGGGCGCTGGGCGCTCGTGAGCCGCCGCCCGCTTGCCACCGACACGGAGGCGCCGGAGCGCCGCCGCCAGTTGCCGCCCGAGGTGCTGGAACACGTCGCGATGACTTTGCTGCGCCGCTATGGCGTGGTGTTCTGGCGCCTGCTCGAACGCGAGGCCGAATGGCTGCCGCCATGGCGTGAGCTGCTGCGCGTGTTTCAACGGCTCGAAGCGCGCGGCGTGATTCGCGGCGGGCGCTTCGTCAATGGTCTCGCCGGCGAGCAGTTTGCCTTGCCCGAAGCGATTCCCGTGCTGCGCGAAGTTCGACGCCATGCGAACGACGGTGCGTTTGTGTGCGTCGCCGGCACCGATCCGTTGAATCTCGCGGGGACCCTGCTCGTCGGCGAGCGCGTGCCGGCGGTGGCGGGCAATCGGCTGTTGTACCGCGACGGCGTCGTGGTGGCCACGCTGGTGGCGGGGAAATTCTGGTTCGACGCATCGCTGGAAGCGCATCCGGCCGGGCGGGAGCAGGCCCGCAGCTTGCTGGCGCGCCGGTTCTAGCAGGCTTGAACCGGCGTGACTGGGGGCGCGCGTGCAGGTGCGCGTGCGCCCCCAGTCACGCCAAAGCAAACTTAAAGCACACGATCACCCGACCGTTAATGTTTATAAGCCCGAATTCCACCGCTTCGCTACAATGTGGCCAGTCTTAAGCACGTTAAAGACTGTCTGCCCCCTCGCGCCTTGACGGGGACAACCGGCAGACATCGCCCGGGGATCTCATGAACGACGACCAACACGACCAGGTGCTTTATGCCCAGTTCGGCACAAGCAGCCCTTGCTGGCGTCTGTCGACCGACAGCAACGCACTCGAACTCACGCCCGTCAACGGCGATGCGCCTGCGAACGTCGCCATTGCGCTGAATCCTCAACAGGCGTCGCAAATCCGCTGCCTCACCGGCGCAACCTCGCACATTGTCGTCGACGTGCGCATGTTCGGCGAACCGTTGCGCCTGCATCTCGTCGGGAAAAAGCTCAGCGGCAACACGTGGGGCGGCACCGCCTCGGCCTACGACGACACCGAATCCGTCGCCCGCGACCTGGTTCACAGCCTCTCATTCGCCGAGCAGGTGGTCTCCGAAGTCAATTCGGTCGTGGTCATCGTCGACCGGCACGGCCGGATACAGCGCTTTAACCGGCTCGCCGAAGAACTCACCGGGGTCAAGGAAGAGAACATCATCGGCCGTAACGTGTGGGCGCTGTTCATGTCGTCCGAAGACGGCGTGGCGTCCAGTCAGAACATCGCGGGCTTCTTCAATCGCGGCGTGTCGTACGAAGTCGAACGGCGCATTAAAACGGTGCATGGCGAACGGCTGTTTCTGTTCCGCAATAAATTCGTCCAGAGCGGCAGCGGCGTCGAAGAACAGTTCCTGATCTGCTCCGGCACGGATATCACCGAGCAACGGCTCGCGCAGGACCGGCTCACCGAACTCGCCAATACCGACTCGCTCACCGGCCTGGCCAATCGCAACGCGATCCAGGACAAGATCCGCGCGGCCATCGAAGAAGCCGGCCCGAACGAAGCGGTCGGCGTGCTGTTCCTCGATCTCGACAACTTCAAGAAGGTCAACGATCACTATGGCCACGTGTTCGGCGACCGCCTGATCAGCGACGTATCGGCGGCCATCAGCACCTGCCTGAACGAAGGCGACGCGCTCGCGCGCCTGGGCGGCGACGAATTCATCGTGCTCGCCGCCAAAGGCACCGCGCACGGGCTCGAAGCCACTGCGCAACGCATTCTCGAACGCATGCGCACACCGTTCGCGGTCGGGCTCGTCGAGGTGTACACCGGCTGCTCGATCGGCATCGCGCGCTATCCGGAACACGGCGACAGTCTCGAGTCGCTGATCCGTTCGGCCGACACCGCCATGTACGTCGCCAAGGACGAAGGCAAGCGCACCCACCGCGTGTTTTCGGCGGACATGAACCGCCGGGTCGCCGAGTACATGTGGCTCGACACCAACCTGCGGCGCGGACTCGATGAAGGCCAGCTGACGCTGCATTACCAGCCCAAGCTGTCGCTCGCCACCGGCACCGTGCAGGGCGCCGAGGCACTGGTGCGCTGGAATTCGCCGGAGCGCGGGCAGATCATGCCCGCTGAATTCATCCGTTATGCTGAAGAGTCCGGGCTGATCGGCGTGCTGGGTCGCTGGGTCATGGAAACCGCCGCGAAGCAGGCCGCCCGCTGGAAAGCGGCTGGCTACAACCTGCGCATCGCGATCAACGTGTCGGCGCGGCAACTGGTCGACACCGCCGTCGTCCGGCATTTCACCGAGGCGTTGCAGCATGCGAATCTCGATCCCTGCCTGATCGACCTCGAACTCACCGAGAGCTGCCTGATCGAGGACGAAGCGGCCGCGATCGATCTGATCAAGCAGTTCCGCCAGCTCGGCGCGCAGGTGCATCTGGACGACTTCGGCACCGGCTATTCGTCGCTGTCGCAACTGGGCCGCATTCCGCTCGACGTCATCAAGCTCGACCGCAGCTTCGTGCGCTCGATCAATGCCGACACCAAAGCGCAGGCGCTGGTGCGCTCGATGGTGGCGGTCGCGCAGGAGCTGGACTTCAAGGTGGTCGCCGAAGGCATCGAGACCGAATCCGAAGAGATGTTCATGAAGGGGCTCGGCGTCGATTACGTGCAGGGCTTCCTGTATGGGCAGGCCATGCCCGCCGCCGAATTCGAACGCTGGTTGCAGGACAGGCAGAAACTCAGACTGATCGCCTGAGCTTCCGCGTCGGCTCGACGCAATGACGAGCCGGGTCGGTTCAGGCGAAATCGGCCGCGCTCGGCGCCGCCTGACGGAGATTCGACGTACGGCGGCGGTTCTGCAGCATCACCAGCCGCTCCATGAACGCGAGGTCCTTCTCGTCGATCGTGAAGGCGGCGTTGACCCAATCCTCGGTAATTTCCATCAGCTCGGCACGCGAGAGTTGCAGCACGCGCTGACGCGTCCGCAGCATCGCGCGGATGCCGTTCATCTTCGGCTTCAAGGTGTCGATGAAGGTGCGCGTGGCCAGATAGGCTTCACCCGGCTCGAACAACTGGTCGACCAGGCCCTTGCCGAAGTGCCATTCCGCCGTATGGGATTCGCCGACGCCGATCAGTTCCTCGGCGAGACGCATACCTGCCTTGCGCGCGACCAGCGAATAACCGCCCATGCCCGGGAACAGATTGAATGCGATCTCCGGAAAGCCCATGCGCGCGTCTTTCTGCGCAAGCAGGAAATGATGCGCCAGCGCGGCCTCGAAGCCCCCGCCGAGCGCCGAGCCCTCCACCATCGCAATCGAAATCGCCCCGGTATCGAAACCTCTCGCCGCCGCATGCACGCAATCGACGCAGGACCGCGCATAGGCCATCAGCGCCTGGCGCTTGCCGGCGCGAATCGTCTCGGCGAAGAAGTCGAGATCGCCGCCGACGTTGTACATGGTCGGAATCAACGAACCGGTGACCCAGAAATCGATCGGCAAACCGGAGTCTCGCGCCTCCTGCGCGAGCCCCAGAATATCGTGCACCAGATCGAGATTGAAACAGGGACGCGGTTGGGCGCGCAGCATCATCCACATGACGTTGCGGCCTTCTTCGTAGTAAGCGGAGATTTGCGAAAGATTGCCCGCTTCGAGGAACGGACGACAGGCGTGGTGGTTATGCAGATTCATTTTGATCGGTCCTTTAGGGTTAAACACGGGCATTGCAATGCGAGCCTAAAACAGACCGGAATCGGATGGGAGCGGGGTAACTAACAGATGAACGCAAACCGGCGTAGAAGCCGCGCCGGCAGCGACTCGACGGCTGGAAAGCGCGATTGTGAAATACCGGCAGGCGCAAACGCTTGCGCACCGTAAATGGGCAAAAAAACTGTGGAAAACGGCGTGCTACGCCAGTTAATTAGCGAGCAAACAAATCGGCATTTTTTGCTGAGTCAGGTGAATAAAAATAAATACGGGTCGATGGGAAAATGCAATCGATATTAAAGCTCTGTCATGTTTGCTCTTTATTATTTTTTGCATGTCGGTTTCTATAGCCAATATGCATATTCAAACATGAACGGCAGGGATAGAGAGCCGCTGCAATGAGCCACAACCGCCTCATGCGCACGATGCCGGGTCGGCGCATGCCGCCTCCCCTTTACCGCAAGCAGGTAGACCAGCGCCCCGCCTTTTCTTCGCTCATGCCGACCGCCAGCGCCGCCTCGTAAATCTGCGTCCACGTGGCGGGGTCGACCGGGATGCCTTCGGCTTCGCGTTGTGCGCGTGTCACGCGCTCGGGCTCGCCAGGTTCGTAGATACGATCGGTGCCCGCCGCCAGCGGCGAGGCCTTCACCCACTCGATGAACGCATCGGCTTCGGCTTGCGCGTCGGGGGCGTCGAAGGCGGCGGGATCGATGATCACCGACAGCATGCAGTTGATGATCGCGTTGGTCGTGCCGAGCGTTTCCGTGTGCGTCGTGAAGCCGCCTGACAGCGCGCCGCCGAAAATCTCGCACATCGCCGCGAGCCCAAAGCCCTTGTGACCGCCGAACGGCGTCAGCGAGCCGAACGGTTCTTCGTGCATGACCTTCGGTTCGAGCGTGGGAAACCCTGCGTGATCGATCAACGCGCCGGGCGGCACATGCTTGCCCTGGTTGTACGCGACGCGCGTCTTGCCGTAGGCCACCGTGCTCGTCGCGAAGTCGAGCACGAGCGGCGGCTTGCCGGGCCGCGGATAAGCCGCGCAGAACGGATTCGTGCCGATGCGCCGGTCCGCGCCGCCGAACGGCGCGACGAGCGGATCGCCCGCGACGTTGACGAAGTGGAACGACACGAGCCCGGCGCGCGCGCACTGTTCGGCCCAATGACCGATGCGGCCGATGTGATGCGCGCCGCGCAAGCCGATAGCGCAGATGCCGAGACGTTTGGCGCGTTCGATGCCCCACTCCATCGCCTCGAACGCAACCACCTGGCCGAAGCCCTTGCCGCCTTCGACGGTCAGCACCGCGCCCGCATCCTTCACCACTTCGGCATGCAGGTTCAGTTGCAGTTGCGCGTCGGCGAGCGACGCGACATAGCGCGGGATCATGCCGACGCCATGCGAGTCGTGTCCGGTCAGATTCGCCGCCACCAGATGATCCGCGACGAGCGCCGCTTCGCGCGGCGTGCTGCCCGCCTGCACCCAGATCGCCGTCACGTAGGCATGCAATTGATCGGCCGGAATCCGGAGGGTGGCGGGACGGGAAGTCTGGTTATCGGTCATCAATGAGTCGGTTCAGGAAAATCGCAAGCGATGGGATGCCGCTCACTCTCTTTCGACGAGTCGAGCAAGCGGCCGGACCGCGCTCAGGGCGCAGCGGCAATCACTTCCGCCACCGCGGCCGTGAGCTTCTTGCCGTACGGCACGTGCAGGAACTCGTTCGGGCCATGCGCGTTCGACTTCGGCCCGAGCACGCCGCACACCATGAACTGCGACTTGGGGAAACCCGCCTTCAGCACGTTCATCAGCGGAATGGTGCCGCCCTGCCCCATGTACGCGACGTCCGCGCCGTAGTGCCGGCGCGACGCGTCGTTGAGCGCCGTGGCCAGCCACGGCGCGAGGTCCGGCGCGTTCCAGCCACTCGCCGCACCGGCGTCGGGTTTGAACGTCACTTTCGCGTTGTACGGCGGATCGAGTTCAAGCAGCGCCTTCAATTCGGCGACGGCCTTTTCCGCTTCGATCAGCGGCGGCAGACGCAGCGACAGCTTGAACGCGGTGCGCGGACGCAGCACATTGCCCGCGTCGGCGAGCGCGGGCAAGCCGGCCGCGCCCGTCACCGACAGCGAAGGGCGCCACGTCGAATTGAGCAAGGCCTCTTGCGGATCGGTAGTGGTGGGCAGCACCTGGCGGCCGTCCTGGCCGCAGGCCCACGGCAGTTTCTTCCAGACATCGTCGCCGAGAATTTGCGCGGTGGCTTCCGCTTCACGCAGACGGTCCGCAGGGATCGGACTATGGAAACCCTTCGGCAGCAGCGTGCCGTTGGCGGCATCTTCGAGCCGGTCGAACAGTTGCCGCATGATGCGAAAGCTCGACGGCGCGATGCCGCCGTAACCGCCCGAGTGAATGCCTTCGTCGAGCACCTGCACTTCGAGGTCACCGGCGACAAGGCCTCGCAGCGACGTAGTGAGCCACAGTTGATCGTAATTGCCCGCGCCCGAGTCCAGGCACACGACGAGGCCGACCTTGCCGAGCCGCTCGCGCAGCGCGTCGACGTACGGCAGCAGATCGTAGCTGCCCGATTCCTCGCAGGTTTCGATCAGACCGACGCAACGCGGACGCTCGATGCCTTGCGCGTCGAGAGCGGCGAGCGCCGTGATGCTCGCGTAGATCGCGTAGCCGTCGTCGGCGCCGCCACGGCCGTAGAGCTTGCCGTTCTCGAACTTCGGCGTCCAGGGGCCGAGGTCGTTGCGCCAGCCGTCGAACTCGGGCTGCTTGTCGAGGTGGCCGTACAGCACGATGGTTTCTTCGCTGCCCGAGCGGGTCGCGGCGGATTCGAAGAAAATGACCGGCGTGCGCCCGGGCAGGCGGATGACTTCGAGCTTCAGACCGCGCACCGGCTGCTGCTCGGCCCATTGCGCGGCGTCGGTGATCACGCGTTCCAGGTAACCGTGTTTGGCCCAATCAGGATCGAAGGCCGGGCTCTTGGCCGGCACCGCGATGTAGTCCGTCAACGCGGGGACGATCTCGTCGTTCCACTTGCGGTCCACGAATTCGCGAAGCGTGTCGGGATTGATGCGTTGAGCCTGCTGGGTCGTATCGTCGGAGATCATGATGGCGGTCCTGGCGGTTCCGTTCGGTCGAAACGACCATGATAATCCTGATGCACGATCGGCTGAACCCTTTGACGACCACACGGCGTCCCGCGCTGCACCTCCCGAGTAACCCCGCTGCGCAAACGAAACATTCGCGCGACAATCGTGGCATGCATCGCGCATCGGAGTTGTTCGTGGCTGGCAACATGCTCGTCCAGATCATCGCCGCGGGGTTCGCGCTGGCGCTGTACTTTCTGCCGGCGGTTCTCGCGGACCGGCGCAAGCGTCACGACGCCCTGACGCTGGCGCTGTTCAACGCCTGTCTGGGCTGGACCGTGCTGGGCTGGCTGCTTGCGCTCTACTGGTCGTTGCAGCCGAACCCGCCGAAAAACCTCGCGGGGGAAGTGCTGCAGACGCGCAAAACCATGCGGATGCGAGCGTTCTCGTCAGCGCTGATGCTGCGCGTGCACAAACGCGCCTCGGTGCGAGACGATGCAGAGAGTTGATTCTTTCGATGCGCCCAGCCTGCCAGGCTGGATAGCCAATGGCGGCCGGACGTGGATAGCCGAACAGGCGGCCGCACGACGGCCGCCGCGTGCTTCATTCAGCTGGATTCAAGCCGCGCGGCCAATCTGTTGCCAGCGCACGGAGCCGGCCGGAATCGAGCGAGGTTCGGCACGGACGTTCGCGGGCGCGAACATCTCGCGGCGCAGTTCGCCGTATTCGTCGAACCACTCGCAGATCAGCCAGTCGCCGGGATTCAGCGCGACCGGACCTGAATAGGTCACGGTCATGCGTGGACCCCCGTCCTTCAACGTCACGACATCGCCCACGCCGTAACTCGCGGTGGGTGGTGTCTGGAGTGCGTCAATGGTAGCGGTTAGCATTTTGTTTCCCCTACGGAACCGTTGAGCGTGATTAAGTCATTGCGCCGGGATTCTCGACATTAGACCTACTGAGGGAAGTCTCTAAAGTGTGCCAAGATTAACAATCGAAATTAACTGCGGCAAGTTCTTTTTAGACATACCGTTTTCAGCGTCGCTGAAATGTCCTTCCATCCTGACCTGCGCGCTTCGAAACCAGGAAAATCCCTGAACATCGCCGCAACCCCGGCCCCATGCGGCACCGCACGATGGCACCATTTACCGCGGGCGAACCCGGGCGCAGTAGAAAATGCGCCTCGCATTCTTCATATCTAAAGCGCTGCCAAATGTCGCACCAGTTTCACGGAAATAAGAGTTACCTGTGAACGGGTAACTCACCGGTAAATAAGCCGGCTTCTATTTATGTTTTTGTTTAAACGTGCACGATAATGCCGGTAAACCACCCGTTGAAAACGATTACCAGTCGCGGATTTTCAAACCGGTTGCACCGAACGGTATAGCGCCAGTTGCTGATGGCGCACCAGAAGCACGCTCAAACCGATGCAGACGAACATCAGCAGCGCATTGATCGCCAGGCTGATCTGAAACGCCTGCGCGTACGCGGCGGGCGCCGCGCTGCCGCCGATCGCGCCGAAGAACGCGCCGCTGATGGCCGCCGTGCCGAACGCCGAACCGATCTGCAGCGTCGACGACACCACGCCTGAGGCCAGCCCCGCCTTCTCCGGCACGACTTCGAGCAGCACGATGCGCATGATCGACGGCAGCAGCAAGCCGTGACCGACGCCGGCGCATACGAGCCCGCAATAGAACAGCAGGTCCGGTGTGGCCGATTGCGTGGCCGACCAGCCGGTGACCGTGAAGCCGACCGTCATCATCGAAAAACCGAGCGTCAGCACATGGCCGCCGATGCGCTTGACCACGGCGGGCGACGTCAGCGGCCCGACCACGAAGCCGAGCGCGAACGGCATGATCGCCATGCCGGAGGCGAGCGGCGTCCAATGCAAACCTGTCTGCAGGAAAATGCCGTAGGTGAGGAAGAACGCGCTATTGCAGTAGAACAGGAACGCGAGCACGAGCCCCAGCGCGAAGGCCCGATTGCGGAACAGTTGCAGATCCACCAGCGGATGGCCCCCGCCGCGCTCCACGCGGCGCTCGGTCGCCACGAACAGCGCGAACGCGGGAACCGCGAGCGCGAACATCGCGAAGGTCCATGCGGGCCAGCCAGCTTCGCGGCCATGCGTCATCGGGTAGATGATCAGCAGCAGCACCGCGGACAACAGCGCGACACCCTTCACGTCGATGCCTGTGCGCGTGGCCGGTTGATTCTCCGGCACGAACTTCCACGTGCCGAGAAACGCCGCAATGCCGATCGGAATATTGATCAGGAAGATGATGCGCCAGTCGAGCCCGAACGGGTGATACGTGATCAGCGCGCCGCCGCCTAGCTGCCCGACGATCGACGACAGCCCGAATACGAAGCCATACAGACTCATCACCTTGGTCTGCTGATGCAGC
Organism: Paraburkholderia sp. TE9906; assembly: GCF_056279605.1. NCBI lineage: Bacteria > Pseudomonadati > Pseudomonadota > Betaproteobacteria > Burkholderiales > Burkholderiaceae > Paraburkholderia > Paraburkholderia sp. TE9906. Next base: position 50,494 of record NZ_JBWCCT010000005.1, on the reverse strand, counting down.
GGCACGACCGCGCGAATGGTCGCGAGCACTTGCGGTGCCATCACCGCCGCCGCGATGCCCTGCACGATCCGCGCGATCACCAGCATATGGCCGCTGGTCGCAAAGCCGCACAATGCCGACGCGATCACGAAGGCCGCCATGCCCGTCATGAACATGCGGCGGCGCCCGTACAGATCGCCGAGGCGTCCGCCGGTGATCAGCAGTACGGCGTACGCGGACGCGTAGGCGGACACCACCAGCTGCAATTGCGCGTCGCTGGCGTTCAGGCCGGTGTGGATCGACGGCAGCGCGAGGTTGACGATGAAGTAGTCGAGTGGCGCAAGGAAAGCGCCGACGAACAGCACGGCCAGCGCGAGGCCCTGGCGCTCGAAGCGCGGCGCGGCTTTTTCCGCAGCTGACGCCGATGCCGATGCCGATGCCGATGCCGATGCCGATGCCGATGCCGATGCCGTGGGTGCCGCCGCCATGCCGGCCGCCACCGCGCCGGGGCACGTCACGACGCCCGTGCCGCCGCTGGCGCATCCGACGAGTGCCGCTGGAGCAGACTTGATCGCATCTCTATTCATGACTGACCGTTCAATAATTTGGCAAAAAAATTTAGACGAGTGCGCGCATCGCGACGTCCACTATTCCGATGAGCGCGTCTTCCTTGTGGGCGACCCGCCCCAACACGCGCAGACCTTGCATCACGCACAGCAGAAAATCGCCGACGGCTTTTTCATCGAGCGTCGAGTTGAATGTGCCGCTCGCCTGGCCGCGAATCACGGACGCTGCCAGCAGCGTCGCCATACGGCGCTGGATCGCCGCGACGCGGGTGCGCAGTTCCTCGTCGCCCGGCTGCATTTCCAGGGTGGTGTTGGTGATGAAGCAACTGCGTTCGCCCGTCAGCGCGCACGCGACCCGCGCGTAATGCAGTAAGGCGCTGCGCAGCGCCTCTTCGGCCGGCACCGGCGCGTTCAGCCGCTCGGCGAGCCGCGCGACCGAACCTTCCGCGTAGTGATCCAGCGCGGCGAGCATGATGCCGTGCTTGTCGCCGAACACGCCGTACAGACTGCCGCGCAAGAGGCCCGTGGCTTTACAGAGGTCGTCGATCGACGTCGCATGGTAGCCGTGGTTCCAGAACACCTGGCTCGCGCTCTTTAGCACGGTGTCCGTGTCGAACTCGCGCGGCCGGCCCCGCGTACACACGTCGCCGCCTTTTTTCGCGGATTGCTTGAGATGGCCCGATTGCTTCATGGGCTGGATATTATGACTAACCGTTCAACAAATCAAGGCCGGGTTTTCGTAAGAAGCGGCAAGGGCAGCTAGACGGGATGCCGGGCGGCGCGCAAAAAAGCCGGCGGCGGGCTTGGCCCGCTCACCGGCTTCGTCGCGCGGCGCCTGCCGGAAACCGGCAGAAACGGGCGCGAGAACTCAGGTTTCGAGCTTCGCGTCCATGGTGATCGTCGCGTTCAACACCTTGGACACCGGACAACCCGCCTTCGCATCCGCGGTGGCCTTTTCGAACGCGGCCTTGTCGCCACCGGGAATTTTCACCGCCACGTCGAGATGCACCGCGGTGATCGTAAAGCCGCCGCCGTCCTTGTCGAGCGTGACGGTTGCCGTGGTGCCGATGCGTTCGGGTGTGATGCCGGCCTTGCCCAGTTCAGCCGACAACGCCATCGAGAAACAACCCGCATGCGCAGCCGCGATCAGCTCTTCCGGATTCGTGCCGATGCCGTCCGCGAAGCGCGTCGAAAACGAGTACTGGGTCTCCTTGAGGACGCCGCTGTCGGTGGAAATCGAGCCTTTGCCGTCTTGCAGGCCGCCTTGCCAGACTGCCGATGCCTTGCGCTTCATTGCTCTCTCCTGTTGGGTGCCCTGCTTCGCGCGCTTGCCGACCGAAGATGATGCCCGCCGCGACGGTCTCGCCCGGATGTTTCGCGGCTCAGGCATCGGTCGTCTCCTGGGAGACTTCCTTCGGGCGTGTCGCGCGGCGCTGCAGGCGCGGGCGTGGACCGAACTTCATCATAGGCGCTTACGTGTGCCAGCGTCGTGACGATCCACCGGTCGAGCGCGCTGAAACCATGTTCTGCATTACATCAAAATCCGTAATAATTTTTCCTGGCAAACGCTCTTTTTTGCCGACCTCGTAAGAAATAGACTTGTTTCAACGGATCGGGCCTGGTGATTCCAAACCGATCTCTCAACAATCGAATATCTTGGAGGTCATCATGAAATCGCTTCTTTCCGCAGTGGTCATTGCATCCGCTCTCATCGTCCCGGCTGTTTCTTCCGCCCAGCAGTCCAATGGTCCGGTTACGCGCGCGCAGGTGCGCAGCGAACTCGTCGCAGCGCAAAAAGCGGGCCTGGTGTATCAGAACGACACCGAGTATCCGAAGACGGTGCCGCAAGGTGACGCAGCAACGCTTGCCTCGGCACAAGGTTCGAAGGACGTCGGCGGGGTGAGCGGCGGCTCGTCAGCAGCCGGCGCGCCGTCTTCGGTGCAGCAACGTCTGTTTTCGACGTATCGCGGGCAGTAAGGCGCAGGGCCGCGAGGGCCGTGGCGTCACGCAGTGGCACGGCAGGTAAGGTTGTAGCGGTAGGCGGAGAAACGCCCCGGTTGCGAGATTCGCAGCCGGGGCGTTTCGTATTGTGTGCTGTGTGGCGTGTGGCGCCAGCGCGGCTGGCAGGATTAACCCAAGTTGTCGCGTGAGAAGCCTCTCGCGCCAACTCCCTCTCTGCGCCGCCTACTCGGCGAACGGCAAACTCTCCTGCCCCAGTGCCCGCATGCCGAACACGTTCAGCGTCATCGCAACGAGCGCGTAGTAGCCGAGCAGGCCCACCAGGTTGATCACCACCTGATGCCCGAATCTGTCGACCGCCTTCACATAGGTCGCGTCCGACACCCGCTTCGTGTCGTACAGCTCGCTCGCGAAGTCGTGAATCAGCGCGTCGTCGGCGTCCGCGAAATCCGGGCGGCGTCCTTGACGGATCGCGTCGGCGTCCGCGTCGGCCACGCCTGCTTCGAGCGCGATCGGATAGTGGATATACCACTCGGCCTGCGCCTGCCAACGTGCGGCGGTCACCAGAATCGCCAGTTCCGACAGACGCAACGGCAAGCCGGTCCGGTAGCGGCAGAACGCGCCAAGGCGCTGCGCCTGCTGCGCGAGTTCCGGGCTATGGATCCAGCCGAGAAACGGCCCGTTCAGATTGCCGCGCGGGCCGGACAGAATTTCATCCAGCACGCTCTTCTGTTCAGGCGTGGCGGTGGACTGGTCGAAGTGAGGCAAACGCTCGGTCATCATCGTTCTCGCGGGTGGCGGTGTAGTCGAAAGGCTCAGACGGTGGACAATGCGCCGTCGATCGCGTCGGCCAGCCGGCTGACGATCTCGTCGATGTCGCGCTCGGTGCAGCTGAACGGCGGCGCCAGCAGCACATGATCGCCGATCTTGCCGTCGACGGTGCCGCCCATCGGATACACCATCAACCCCCGCGTGAACGCTTCACGCCGGATCGCCGCGTGCAGTTTCAGCCCGGCGTCGAATGGCGTTTTGCTCGCGCGGTCCCTGACCAGTTCGACACCGACGAACAGCCCTCGCCCGCGCACGTCGCCGATATGCGCGTGCTGCGCGTAGTGCTCGCGCAGCCGGCCGCGCAACTGCTCGCCGCGCGCCTGCACGTTGGGCAATAGCCCATCTTCGGCGATCACGCGCTGCACTTCGAGCGCCGCCGCGCACGCGGTGGCGTGGCCGATATACGTGTGACCATGCTGAAAGAAGCCCGAGCCGCCGACGATCGTCTGATAGATCCGCTCGCTCACGAGCGTCGCGCCGATCGGCTGATACCCGGCGCCGAGCCCCTTCGCGATAGTCAGCAGATCCGGTGCGACGCCGTCCTCTTCGCACGCGTACAGGAAACCGGTGCGGCCCATGCCCGACATGATCTCGTCGAGAATCAGCAGGACCCCATAACGATCGCACACCGCGCGAATCTTGCGGAAGTACTCGCGCACCGGCGGCACTGCGCCGGCGGTCGCGCCCACCACCGTTTCCGCGACGAACGCGGCCACCGTATCGGCGCCGAGTTCGAGAATCTTCTGCTCGAGTTCGTCGGCGAGCCGTTGTGCGAAGGCCGCTTCGGTTTCGTCGGCGCGCTGCTCGCGGTACGCGTAACAGGGGCTCACGTGATGCGCTTCGATCAGGATCGGCAGAAACGGCTCGCGCCGCCATGCATTGCCGCCGATCGCGAGCGCCCCCAGCGTATTACCGTGATAGCTCTGGCGACGCGCGATGAAATGGCGGCGCTGCGTTTCGCCCTTCTCAACGAAGTACTGACGCGCCAGTTTCAGCGCCGCCTCGATCGCCTCCGACCCGCCCGACACGAAGTACACATGTTCGAGCCCGGCCGGTGCGCGCGCCACCAGATAGTCGGCAAGCTCCTCGGCGGGCTCGGTGGTGAAGAACGACGTGTGTGCGTACGGCAGCTGTTGCGCCTGGCGTTTGATTGCGTCGATTACCCGCTGATTGCTGTGGCCGAGACAGGACACGGCTGCGCCGCCGGACGCGTCGATATAACGCTTGCCGGCTGAATCGACGATTTCGATGCCGTCGCCCGCGACAGCGACCGGCAGAGATTGCTTCGGTGAACGATGAAAGACGGTTGACATGATTTTCAGTTCCTCGTAATTGCGCGAGCGATGAAGGTGTCGAATGCGCAGTGCGCCTGCCGATAGACTTTCATCGACACACCCGCGTCACCGATCTCGAAGAGCGCAGTGGCAAGCGTGTTTTCGTCGTCGGGATCGCGCGGATCGTCGCGGTAGATTGGCAGACCCGATGGCGCGCGATCATGCAGCACGTCGAGCAACGCGGCGGGTTGCACGGGCGTGACGAGCGTGGGCAGCAAGGCATCGACACGCAATTGCCTATCACGCGATGAATCCGTGACGATTTGCGCTTCGGCTTCGCAGCCCGTATGAATCATGTGATTTGCGTGGCCGGCGAGTCCGGACACGCTTTGTACTGAGCAGCGCCGCGCGCTAGCTTCGACGCTGAAGAGCCGCGCGTCGCCCGCACAAGCGAGCGTGTGATGAAAACCGCTCGCCGCCGGCACGGTGCGCAGCATGTGCAACGCTTCGTCGAGCGAACCGGCGTCGAGCACGGCTCGGGCGAGGATCATCCGGGGCACGCCGGCAGCGGGCTCGCGAATGCGCAGATTATTGATTGCCTGCGCGATACCAGCGCGGCTCGCAGCGAAGGTGTGTCCGGGCAGCGACCCAGGGTAATAGAAGCTCACGAAGCCGGGCTTGCCGGCAGGCCGGACCTCGACCAGTGCACAGCGCTCGCGCAGAAAGGGGTCGCCGTCTTCGTTATGCGCGATGAAACGCTGGTCGCCCGCTACAGCCGCCAGCGTGGTGCAACCGTCCGGTGCGTGATGGATCAGTTCGCCGCGGCAGTTCCAGAGAAACAGGTCTTGCGCGGGCCAGTCCAGCACCGCCGCCATGCCGTCGAGTTCGGCCAGCAACGCCGGATAGTGCGCGCGGGCCGCATCACGTAGCGTCTGCACGAACGGCTCGCCGCGCCAGTGCCGGACCGCGTGCCACGCGGTGCTCTGCTCCATGTACCCGGCGAACACCGGCCTCGCGATTTCGCCCAGCCGATAGCCGATGTCATACGGCTCCCCGCTCACCTGAAAAAGACCCATCCCCTGTTTCGACGCCACGGCTCGCACCCATTCAACAATCGGTACGCATTTATACTTCCAAACAACATTTGTTGTCAAACGAACCGATGCTGATTCAGATGAAGCGGTCGTGCTCCGCCAAAAGTCCGGGTTCGTTTCAGACGGAAACGCTCAAGGCACGTACGCGCCCTTCGCGTGCAGGGACTGCTCGGCGATCGCGAGCTGCTCGACGGCGCCCGCGCCTTCGAGCGCGAGTAGATGCGCGACCAGCGATTCCGCAATCGCGGTGGCCGCCACCAGCGACGGAAAGAACGACGGGCTCTCGTGCGAAAAGATCAGCGCCTTGTCGGCGTTCAGCGCGATCGGCGAAACCGCGCTGTCGGTGATCGCAATCAGCTTGCTGCCTTTTTCCAGCGCGGCCTCGGCCACGCGCGCCGCTTCGACCGAATACGGCGCGAAACTGATGACGATGGTCGCACTGTCGCGCTCGACCGTGCGCAACTGCATTTCGAGCGTGCCGGCCTCGCCGTTGAGCAGCGACACCGATGACCGGAACAACCGGTAGCCGTACACGAGCCCGAACGCCACCGCGTAACAGGAGCGAAAGCCCGCCACGTGCACGTGCGGCGCGCGCCGCAACAGCCGCGCGGCTTCGACGATCACGCGGCCGTTATGCGCGGCGGTGACATCGAGGTTGTGCTGTTGCGCGATCAGTAGATCGTTCGCCAGCGCATCTTTCGATTTGACCAGCGAACGCGCGCGGCTCGTAAGCGGCTCGGGCCGCGTGCGCACGCGCGCGACGAACAGATTACGCAATTCGTTCCAGCCGGGGAAACCGAGTTGCTGCGACAGGCGCACCAGCGAAGCCGGCTGCACCTGGGCGCGCTCAGCCACTTTGCGCATCGACGAGACCGCGACTTCGTCGGGATGATCGAGCAGAAAACCTGCTCCCATCTGGAACTGTGGACTCAGTTCGGAGAACCGCGCCCGGATCAGGGCAGCGAGTTGGTCGAAACTGTCTGGCATGCGATGATCGGACGAGCCGCCGGTAGGGATGACAACAAATGTTACCACCGGGGCCGAGGGGGTCAACAGGGCTGTCTGCGGGTGGGTGGGTTGCAAACGACTTCTGGCCTGTCGCGAATATGGCCGCGTGTGACGCCTGATATTCGCCAGGGATAGCGGTTAGCGCTTCACTTCGCCATTAACGGGTTTTGCGCCATTGAAGAAAGTTACCAAAGTGGTTTCGTCGCAGTCACGGCACAAATCGGAGATACCACCCTTTGAAAATCAACCACTTATGAAAATCAGTTGCAAACAGGAGTGCCGAATCGACAATTGGCGACCTTAATGGTCGGAAGAATCGCATTGCAATCGAGAAAATCGCGTAGGACGCCCGGCGGCCCGATAACGCAATGATTGAAGAAGCGAACCGGGATTGTTCCCGGCTCGCTCGGGTCGCTACGTTTACGCCTGAACGAATGCAAGCAGGTCCGCGTTGAGGACGTCCGCGCTAACTGTCAGCATGCCGTGCGAAAAACCGGGATACGTCTTCAGCGTACCGTTCTTAAGTAACTTGATGGACTTCAACGCTGCATCGGCGATAGGAACAATCTGGTCGTCCTCGCCGTGCAGAACAAGCGTCGGCACTGTAATCGACTTCAAGTCGTCGGTCTGGTCCGTCTCCGAGAATGCCTTGATTCCCTCGTAGTGAGCTTTGGCGCTGCCCATCATGCCCTGACGCCACCAATTCTGAATGACGCCTTGATGCACCGTCGCGCCTTCCCGGTTAAATCCATAAAACGGGCCCGTCGGCAAATCGACGAAGAATTGCGAACGGCTAGCCGCCAGCGCACTACGCAAGCCGTCGAAAACCTCAAGGGGTAAGCCCTCCGGATTTGTCTCGGTCTTCAGCATCAGCGGGGGCACCGCACTGACGAGCACCGCCTTTGCAACCCTTCCTGCAGGCTCGCCGTGTTTCGCAACGTACCTGGCAACCTCCCCGCCGCCAGTCGAGTGTCCGATGTGGATTGCGTTCTTCAGGTCGAGCGCTTCAACAACCGCAAACGCGTCAGCGGCGTAGTGGTCCATGTCGTGGCCGTCTGAGACCTGACTGGAACGCCCATGACCGCGCCGGTCGTGCGCGACGACGCGATACCCCTTCTGAACGAAGAACAACATCTGCGCATCCCAGTCGTCCGAGGACAGCGGCCAGCCATGATGAAAAACGATGGGCTGCGCGTCTTTTGGACCCCAGTCTTTGTAGAAAATCTCGACGTTATCTTTGGTTGTGACGAACGGCATGATAATCCTCACTCGTTAAATGTTTTGGAGCAGGATGCCCGCGCAGAGAAACTTTCTGCGCAAGCTTCAACGTTCTTGCAGGAAGGACAAACGAGATAGCTGGCTCTCAATCGAAATCTCACTGCATGAAGAGCCGACGACGGGCCGCCCGGAAAACACACGAGGCGAGCACTAGCCGCGTGCGGGCCGAGTTGGATATTAGCATTAGCAAAGCCGCATGGTCTGCCCTCGTTGCATCCAGCATGACGCCAAGCTCGGCCAGCCTTATTCGCCAGCTTTATTCTTTCGACTGTCCCAACTTCTTTCAGGATGCATCAGGTCGCGTAGAGGACTTACCTATTCGTTGCCGATACCCGTGGTGATGCAACGCAGCGCGCAGACCTGCAGGCCGAGTGGGCGAACGTATTGAACGTGGGCGCGGGTGTGCTCGTGTTGAGGCGCGTTTATGCCGACACGGTACCGTTCGATGAAGCGCCCCGGGTCTTTGAGTCCGTCAGCCGGGATGAGCGTGAAGCCGGCGCCGCCGCGGACCATTTCGCCAAGGCAGGACGTCCAGCTTCCGCTCGAAAAAGGCGACGCGCTGTTCTTCAATCCCGCGCTTTTTCATGCAGCCGGCTCCAGCCGCACAACCTCTGTTCAGCGCATGGCCAACCTCCTGCAGATTTCCTCTGCCTACGGACGTGCGATGGAGTCGCTCAATCGCACGAAGATGGGCGAAGCGCTATATCCGGTCCTGCTGAAGCGAGGGCATATGGCGAGCATCACACCTGAAGACGCTGATGCGGTCATAGCGTCGTGCGCCGAAGGTTATCCGTTTCCGATGAACCTCGACAGGGACTCGCAGCAGGGCGGACTCGCGCCGCCGAGCCAGTGTTGGTCTCGCCGCCTGCATGACTCCAATGTGTTCGTCCGAACCCAACATCTCACCCTCCCCCCTTCCCCTCGATGCAGGCAGCAGCGGCGCAAAGCCCCGCCCTCCGGGCGGTTCGGGCCAATTTTCTCCGTCGGCATGGACGTTGCATTTAGCGATGCATTCGAGGAGAAAGCCATGACATGCCGCTATTCCGACGCAGCCGAAACGAAGTCGGTTGGAACCAACGCAATCGTTGCCGTTGCCGCTGTTGCTCTTGTGGCGGTATGCCTGACCGGTATCGCGGCATTTGCTGGGCTACTGCCAAATTCCGACAGGGTGGCCGCCGCCATGACCGCAACACCGCTAGTCGACATGCAGGTCGACGTTCGGCGCAACGATCCTGATCCGCGCCTTGAACCGCAACTGGAAGATGGCGAGCCCGGCGCGTCGACGAACTAGTCAGACAAAGCCGTCGAAAGCGAATAGCCCCATCTTCTCCGAACAATCGAAACTCGCACTTCGGCTATACCGGGGCATGGCGAGCCGTCATTGCCGCGTCAACTGCTCCAGCCTCTCCAGGTCCGTTTTCATGCCGGACGTCTCCCGTATCCGCGCGAGGATCTCACGCTTGAGCGCGATGAACTCCGGCGACAGCTTCATCTCCGGATCGCGCCTCGCGGACAACGGCACGTCGTAGATCGAATCGACACGTCCGGGTCGTGGTGCCATCAGGACGACCCGGTGCCCGAGATAGATCGCTTCTTCGACGTCGTGCGTAACGAACACGAGCGTCGTTTTTTCGAGCGCATGAACATGCAGAATCAGGTCGTGCATGACTTCACGCGTCTGCGCGTCGAGCGCGCCGAACGGCTCGTCCATCAGCAGGATCGACGGCTTGCCCATCAGCGCGCGTGCAATCGCGACGCGTTGCTGCATGCCGCCCGACAACTGGTTCGGATACGCGTCGGCGACGTGCGCGAGGCCCATCGAGTGCAGCAGCGCATCGGCGCGTCCGCTCGCCGTCTCGACTTCCGCCTCCGTCCGGTTGCGCCCGTTGACCTTCAGCAGGCGCGAAAAGCGGATGTTCTGCCTGACCGTCAGCCATGCATAGAGACTGTAGTTCTGAAAGACCATCGCGCGATCGACCCCCGGCCCTTCAATCTCGCGGTCGTCGACGCGTATCGAGCCGCTGTCGATCGTTTCCAGCCCGCCCAGAATGCGCAACAGTGTCGACTTGCCGCAACCCGACGCGCCGACCAGCGTGACGAACTCGTTTTCGCGGACGGTCAGGTCGATATCGGCCAGCGCCCGCACCTCGTTCGCACCGCGCCCGAACTGCTTGCACAGCCCTTCGACGACAATCTTTTTCATGGGGGATTTCATCGTTTGGCCATCCATTTGCTGAACAGCAGGCGGTGTGAAAGCCGAAACGCCTGGTCGATCACGAGACCGATCAGCCCGATCAGCAGAATGCCCGCGAAGATCTTGTCGGTCTGCAGATAGCGCTGCGCTTTGAGGATCGAATACCCGAGCCCCGTGTTCGCCGCCACCAGTTCGGCGACCACCAGATACGTCCATGCCCAGCCCATCGTGATACGCAGCGTATCGAGCACCGCGGGCTTAGCCGACGGGAAGATCACGAGCCGCACCAGTTCCTCACGTGAAGCGCCCATCGTCTGCGCGGCTTCGACCTGCGCAAGCGGCACGAACCGCACGTTCTCCGCGATCATCAGCACCATCTGAAAGAACGTGCCGATAAAGATGATCGCGATCTTCGAGCCTTCGTCGATGCCGACCCACAGCATCACGAGCGGAATGAACGCGACTGCGGGCATATAGCGGATGAAGTCGGTCAGCGGTTCGAGCAGCGCCTGCATCGGCTTGAACGTGCCGATCAGGAGGCCGAGCGGCACCGCGACGAGCGCCGACAGCGCCCACCCGGCGCAGACGCGATACATGCTGATGCCGATGTCGGTCAGCAGGCCGTCGTCGGTCCACCAGATCGACAGCCGATGAACGACGTCGAGCGGTCCCGGCATGAACACCTTCGCGACCAGCCCGGCCGACGCCAGCGCCCACCACGAGAGCAACGGCACCAGCAGGCCCGCGAGCGCGAACATCAGATAGGCGGAGCGGCTGATCTCGCCGCGCACAGCCCATAACGAAGGCGCCTTGCGCTTCTGCGGCTTCTCTGCCGCCGGCATTTTCCGGTTCAGCACGTGTTCGGTGGTGGACATCGTAGCTCCTGTCTGGCCGTGTTGAGTAGTGCGTGATGCGTCAGGTCGGATCGGCGCCGTATCCGGGCGCGGCCTGAAGTTGATCGAGGGCCGCGCTGACGGAGTCGGTGAATGCAGGCTGACCTTCGCGCCAGGGCAACGTCGAAAGTTCGATCGTCCAGCGCGCGCCGTCATTGCCGCGTACCCGGCCGAGCGAGATTTCAAAATCGAGCAAAGCGCGTACATCGTCGATAGCGAGCGCCGGGTCGCGGACCACTTCAACGAGCCGCTTGCCCCGGGATGACGCCAGCACGGCCTGCGCTCGCGGCGAGCGGCTGCGCGCGAGCATGAAGAAATCGCCGCAGCGCGCAATGAACACCGACGGCGCATCGTCGCGCGCCGCGCCATCCGGATCATCGGCCAGCACGCCCGCCGCATGCGCGGCCTCGCGCGAGAGCCGCACCGCCCACGTCGCCCCGAGCGAAGCCGGATCGCGCTCCCAGCGTTCGTGATACACGGCTTCGATGCCGTCTTCGAGCACGACATGCGGCGTCTCGAAGCGCATGGTCCCCAGATCGCGCGCGTTGCTCGGCGGGCTGAAATCGATCTGCCGATGCCACGTGCAACGGTCGAGCCGGTCGTCGCCGGCATCGATCGCGACGGCGGCCTCGTCGACCGTCGTCGCGCCCGCGAAGCCCATTTGCGCGGCCAGGTCGATCAATTGCTCGCATGTGAGTTCGGCAAGCGCCGATGCTGTGCCGAACGTACCGCGTGTAGCGGGCACCCGGATATCGATGTGCAAGCGCGCGGTCTGCATCCAGAACACACGTGTCTCGCGATCGATCCGTCCGTCTCCCGTCGTCAGCAGCGTGCGGCGCCATAGTCCGCGATAGCTCTGCGGCACGGGCGGTGCGGTATCGGGCTGAACGTCGTACGGCAGCAAAGTCATGCGTGCCATGCGGTTCCTCCGCTCAGCGTTCGCCAGAACGCAATGTCGTGGTTCGGCCAGATGGCGGCATCCGTTTCGCGTGCGAGCGCCTTGAGCTTGCGGATGCTGGCAAGCGCCATGTCTTCATGGTCGTTCCAGCACAGCCCGGGCGCGATCTCTTCGTCGATGTTTTCGGTGAGGTCGGCGGCATCGCCCGCGAGCACAATGGGCTTGCCCTGCGGGAGTTCGATCCACAACGACATATGTCCTGCCGTGTGTCCGGGCGTGTTGATCGCGCGCACGCCAGGCGCGAGATCGTACTCGTCCCGTTGCACGCGCCAGCGATAGTCGCCCGCGAAGTCGTCCTGGAAATAGCCGAGGTCCGCCTGCGCGCGCGCCGCATCGAGTTCGTCCGCGTGCACGTGAATGTCCGAGCCGCACACGTCGCACAGGCCGCCCGCGTGATCGAAATGCAGATGGCCGATCATGACGACGTCCACATCCGAAGGCAGCAGGCCGAGCCTCGCCAGATGGCCCGGAATGCGCTGCTCGTCGGTCATCTGCGGCACGGGCAGCGGCCTTGCCCGTTGCGTGTAGTAACGTTCGCGCAACGCGGGATCCGCGATCTTGCGATAGTCGCAGCCGACGTCGTACAGGATGCGACCCTGACGCGTCTCGATCAGATACGCGAGGATCGGTGCGTCGATATCGGTGCCTGCGCCGCGATTGCGCGTCGATACCGATTTGTCGTATCGGTGCATCGCGGTGAGCAAGGGCCACACTCTCAAAACTTGCGTCATTTGCCTGTGTCTCCTGTTGACGATATGCGTTCGAAGCTAGGCGTCGTTGAATTCGGCCTTCAGGGCAGCCGCGATTCGGCCCGACACCTCGTCGGCGAGCCACGCGCCCTTCTCCGCGCTCGCTCCCCGTGCCGACGACAATACACCCGAGAGCGGCACCCACGACGTGCGCGTCGGATAGCTGTCGTATGCGGGGAAGTCCGCCGGCGCTTCGTCGGGTATGTCGTCGAGCGAGACCAGGTCCGGGTGATAGTGCAACATCATCGAGGTCTCCATCACCGCCGCGTGTTCGAGCGCATAGCCCGGAAAGCCATCGGGGAACACTTTCGCCAGCGTCGGCTCGGTGCAGAAGTCCCAGTACTCGAGGCGGACCACGCGCAGCGACGGTGTGCGCGTCCCGTTGAGCGACAGATCGCGCATCGCGAGTTCGATCCCTTCGGTGAGAAACCACTGGTTCTCATAGTGGCCGTCGATCAGCGCGAGCCGGCGCACGCCGTGCCGCGCGAATTCGCGGACGACGTCGCGCGTCATCTGGGACAGGTTGTTGCCATCCACGCTCGTCGTGCCGCAAAAATGCTGGCCGCCGCCGCACTTCGGCTGCGACTTGTAGCCGTAGTTGAAAGCCGGTGCGACGATGCCGCCGAGCTGGCGCGCCACGTCGGTCGCAACCGCCGTCGACGGCAACGCATCGGTGCCGAGCGGCAAATGCGGACCATGCTGTTCGAGCGCGCCGCACGGCAACAACACGACCGCCTGGTCATTCAGCACACGGTTGCGATAGTTCACCCAGCTCAAGCGCTGCATCAGGACTTCGTTCATCGATGACTTCTCCGGAATCTGTCAAGCGCTTGCGCGCGTTTTTCAAGCGAATCGCGCGAGGCGCTCAGGTGAGTTCAGCCCATCCACGCTCCGCCATTCGGACTGATCGTCTGTCCGTGGTAGAACGAGGCATGGTCGGAAGCAAGGAACACGATCGTGGCGGCGATTTCGTCGGGCAAGCCGACGCGGCCCGCCGGAATCGCCGCTTCGAGCGCCAGCGCTGCGGCGCTCATGTGGTCCGCGGACAGCATCGCGGTCGCAACCGGCCCGGGCGCGACCGCATTGATACGCACGATCGGCGCAAACTCGCGCGCAAGCGAACGTGTCAGTGCGATGACGCCGGCCTTCGCCGCGCAATAAGGTGCGAAGTGCGCGCGGCCGAGCATGCCGAGTTCGGAAGCGATGTTGACGATCACGCCTTGCCGCGCGTCCAGCATAGATGGCAGCACGGCACGACAGCCGATGAACACCCCCGTCAGATCGACATCGACCACGCGACGCCAGTCGGCCTCCGAGGTTTCGAGAAACGGCTTGTCGAGCAGCACGCCCGCGTTGTTCACGAGCACGTCGATGCGGCCCCAGCGTTCGCCGAGTTGCGCCACCGTCGCCTGAAACGCCGCGCTGTCCGTCACGTCGAAGTCGTACGCTTGCGCGATGCCGCCCGCCGCTTCGATATCGCCGCACACCTCGCTCGCGGCTTCATGCTGATTGAAGTGTCCCACCGCAACCCGCGCGCCGGCCGAAGCCAGCATGCGAGCCGTCGCGCGTCCAATGCCCGTGGCCGCGCCGGTGACGAGAGCAACCTTGCCGTCGAGAGCAATCTGCATATCCGCGCACCTATACCGCGGTCAGAAACGATACGCCGACTGCGCCATAGAAGTCGTCGGCCTGCTTCTTCGTGATGTCCATCACGCCATAATCGCTGGCGAGAATCCGCTTGACACGATGCCGATGAAAGCTCGTCACAAGGCGCGCCATCGGAATGACCTGGCTGTCGTCGTCGCCGTAAAGCCTGGCGTGCGCGGCGGGTAGCCGGTACCACGGCTCGACGGGCCGGTCGTGATGGGCGTTGTGATACGAAAAATTCAGCAGCAGCAGGTTGAGCGCGGGATAGCGGACCGAGACGAGGTTCGAATACGTGTTGCGTTGCTCGTAGGCGTGGTCCCTGATCTTGTCGGCGGGAATCGCGCCGCCTTCTTCCAGTACGGCGAAGGCGTCATAGGTGTGCTGATAGGCGTCGGCAAAGCGCAGCACGATCAGGCAGATGAGCCATGCCACCAGATACAGCACGGCCGCTTGCCACGAAATCCACGCCAGCCCCGCGAACAGCGCGGCCCGCACGACCAGCACCGTCGCCACACGTCGGCGCTGCGAGCGTTTGCCCTCGCGCATGAACGGCATTGCGATCACATAGCCATGCATGATCAGTTCGACGGCCGGAAAATAGGCCCATTCGAGCGCCAGCACGACTCTGCGCACCCACTGCGGCAAGCCCAGCAGGAACGCCTTCGCATCGAACGTCAGCACGTCCGCGCGATCGACATGGTGCCGCATGTGCTTGCGTCTGAGATCCGCGAACGACGCGTAGCAACTGCCGTTGAGCCACGCGAGCGCGGCGCCGAGCCGTGCATTCGCTTCAGCAGTGCGAAACACCGCGCCGTGCGCGGCGTCATGCAGCAGATAGGCGCTGACGATCATCGCGTGCGCGAGCAGCAGCGTGCCGGGCGCGCTGAGCCATGGCTTCGCCGTCAGCAGCATCGCAATGCCCAACGCGAAGCCGCCGAACGAATAGGCGATCGCCAGCGTGTTCGGGACCGCACCGTCGCGGTATCGATAGAGGCTGCGCATGGCGATCACTTCACGAGTTGATTGACGAATTGCGCGTCGATCGTCGTTTCGATCGCCGGCGGCGCGCTGATCTGCCCTTTCTTTTGCAGCAGTCCGCCGATCACCGCGCCGCTCGTGAAATACGAACGTGTCGTCGGCCCCTTGACGAAGCTCTGCGGCATTTCCTTCGTCGGAATGTTGTACACGCCGTCGAGTTGGCTTTTCACTTCGTCCGCCGATATGCCGAGCGCCTTGCCGATGATCCTGTTCGCCTCGTCCGGATGACTCTTCATATAGGCCATGCCGTCGGCGTAAGCCTGAAGAATGCCTTTCACCTCGGTGGGATGGGCGTCGATATACGACTGTTCGAACACCAGCACATCGGCGATCAGACCGGGCGCATTGCGCGACGAATACACCACATGGAACTTGTTCTTGTCCGCCGACAGAATCTGCGAAACGTTCGGCTCATACGTGACGCCGACCGGCAGACTGCCCGACACCATCGCGCCGGGAATCGCCTCCGGCGTCATGTTGACGGCCGTGATGTCCTTGTCGCTCAGGCCATTGGTTTGCAATGCGTAGGCCAGCAGAAAGTCGGATGGCGAAAGCGGGTTGAACGCAATCTTCTTGCCCTTGAAATCGGCGACTTTCCTGACATCGGCCGTCGCCACGATCGCATCGCCGCCGTTCGAAAAGTCGATCGGCATGACGACCTTCTGCTTCATCCCCTTCGCGTCGGAGCCGATCACCTGGTCGTAGGTCAGCATCGCGCCGTCGACCGAATGGCTCGTTAGCGCGGCCGGCAGCAGGCCGGGGTCGTTGAAGAACTGGAGTTTGACCGACAGCCCGTACTTCTTGTAGAGATCGAGGGCTTCCGCGACATAGAACGGACCATAGCCGATCCACACGACAGTGCCGATCTTCAGGGGCTGGGCAGCCTGGGCGGCGGGAGTGGAGAACGACAGGCAAGCAAGCATGCTTGCAGCGAGCGACAACGTGCGCAACGTCTTCATCGACGAGAACGGCATACGGAAGGCTCCTGAACTGAGGGAAGAAAAAATGTACGGGAGAGCGCTTCACGCGCATCTCCCGGGCTTTTATCCCTCCGTGGAGCCCCGAACGTAACCGGAGCCGGAATGCTCTCGGACCAGACATCCGCATGACACCGCGGACCGGAACCCTAGCTTTCCTATCAGTTGCTGAGCTTGACGCTCATCCCGTGACGCAGCGTTCTAAGCACAAAGCCTGCCAACAGCGCGCTTTTTTCTCGACGTCATGCACGACGGCGCTTTGCGCAAAGTTGAAAGCCATGACGCGCTCGACGTCGCGACGCATGATCGAGCATGTCTGCCCAGCGGCAGTGCAGCAGCAACCGTTTTAGGGCGTGTCATCAGCGCCGTCGCTTGCCGTCGCCTCGGGCAATCGCAACGGCACCACGGTCCGTTCATTGTTGGCCTCGACGAGACGGATCATCTGCAACATGAAGACATCGCGCTCGGCGGGCGATAGATGTTCGATGGTGCGATCGTGCGCGCGTTGCACGGCCGGCGCCATTTTCGCCACCAGTCGCCGCCCTTGCGCGGAGAGCCTGACGAGCCGCAGGCGCTTGTCGTGCGCAGCCTGCTTGCGATTGACGAGACCGCGTGCATGCAGTCGCGGGATGACTTCGGCGACGCTGGAGCGTTCGAGGCCAATCTCGACGGCGAGCGTGTTCTGGTCGATCTCGCCGAGTGCTTCGAGCGTCGTCAGCAGGCTGTATTGCACGGGCGTGATATTGAACTCGCTCGTCTCTTCCGCGAATAGCGAGCCATGAATCTGGTGCAGGCGCCGGATCAGAAAACCGGGGCGCTCGAATAAGGGCGATCTGGCCTGCAACCGTTCGAGTTCGGCACGGGTCGTTTCGAGGTCCGTTTCCGGAGGGGTCAGGGTCGACATGGGCTGCCTTCGAGAGAGCGGGAAAACACGGCCGATATGGGACGAATCGCTGAATTCTATGCGATCCGGCAGCCTTGCGGAAATTGCGTGGCATACCATGCAATTCACCACCGCGAAGCATTGGGCCAGCTTTCGGTGCAGCGCCAAACGGAAGTCGTCATGTTGGTGCGGAGCTTACGGCAAAAATCCGTGGTACGGCACGCATCTATTCCATGAAAGCATTGCAAGTATTTGATACAAAGGCGTTTACCAGACTTCCTAAGCAACCCATCCAAACCGGCACACTATTTGCGGTACACCACGCATCTCGTCTCCGGAACTGCACAGGAATATGTCCCAGCTTCTTCTCAAAGGCGGCCGCGTGATCGATCCGGCTGCCGGCTTCGACGCCACGCTCGACATTCTCGTGGAAGGTAACGCGATCGCCGCGATCGGCCCCGCACTCTGCACCACCGCGCCGACGGCCGAGATGATCGATTGCCGTGACATGCTGGTGCTGCCCGGCCTCATCGACACGCACGGCCACGTCTATCAATACGTGACGGGCCGCTTCGGCCTGAACGCGGATCAATGCGGCGTGCGCTCCGGCGTGACGACCATCGTCGACCAGGGTGGTGCAAGCTGCATCACGATTCCGGGTTTTCGCCATTTCGTCGCCGAGCCCGCGGCAACCCGCGTGTTCGCCTATATTTCGGCCTACCTCGTGGGCGGCCTCGAAGGCCATTATTATCCTGACCTCTATCGCCCGGACTGCCTCGATGCCGGGGCGACGGTGAAGTCCGCGCTCGCCAATGCGGATATCGTCAAGGGCGTGAAGGCGCACGCGGAGATCGGCGGCTTTGCGCGCTGGGGACTCGATGTCATGAAGATTGCGTCGAAGATCGGACGCGATGCGAGCCTGCCCGTCTATATCCACTTCGGGCAACTATGGCCGAAGCCCGAAAGCGGCGGCCTGGCCGTGAATCCGGATTCGATTTTCAATCAGGTGGTCGACACGCTGAAGCCGGGCGACAT
The DNA here is from genome assembly GCF_056279605.1 of Paraburkholderia sp. TE9906. Taxonomy (NCBI): domain Bacteria; kingdom Pseudomonadati; phylum Pseudomonadota; class Betaproteobacteria; order Burkholderiales; family Burkholderiaceae; genus Paraburkholderia; species Paraburkholderia sp. TE9906. Next base: position 32,131 of record NZ_JBWCCT010000005.1, on the reverse strand, counting down.
CCTCGCCCATCCGTTCAGCCGGCACCCCGGCGGCTTTGTCGAAGAAAACGGCAAGCTGCATCCGCTCGTGCACGAAGCGGTCGCGCGTGGACTGAAGATCGATGTGGGCCATGGCTCGCACTTCAGCTTCAAGACGGCGCGCGTGGTGCTCGACAGCGGCGTGATACCCGATACGCTCGGCGCGGACATGCACGGCTACAACACCCATGTGCCCTCGCCTGCCGGCACGCCTGACAGTCACCCCGACGAAGAGCATTCGTTTCTCGGCCGCACGCAGTTCAGTCTCGTCAGCGCGATGACGAGCATGCTGGCGCTCGGGCTGCCGCTCGATCATGTCGTCGCGATGGCCACCGGCAACGCCGCGAAGATGATCGGCATGGAAGGCAAACTCGGCACGTTGAAGGTAGGCGGTATCGCCGATATCAGCGTGCTGGACGACAAGCGCGGCCGCTGGGTGCTCGAAGACAACGAAGGCACTCAGGTCGTCACCGATCGCATGCTCGCGCCGCGCTTCTGTCTGCGCGACGGCGTCCGTTACGACGCCGATGCGCCGCAACTGCCGCTCGCCCGCGCCGCCTGACACGGCATTCACAGGAGACACGATGAAACGTGCAGCCACCACGAAGTCGCCGGAGCGGCCGCAAGGCATCGGCGCGTCGCTGCCGCGCAAGGAAGACGACCGCTTTATGCACGGACGCGGCGAGTATGTCGGCAACATCCGGATGGTCGGCATGGTCGATGTCGCGTTCGTACGCAGTCCGATCGCGCACGGCCATATCGTCGGCATCGAAAAGCCCGCGGGTCTGGAAAAGTTCGTCTACACGCTCGCCGATCTGGACGGCGTGAAGCCGATCGTCGCGAATTCGGGGCTGCCGGGTTTCAAGCCTTCCGAACAGCCCGTGCTGGCGCGCGGCAAGGTGCGCCAGGTCGGCGAAACGATCGCCATGTGCGTGGCCGCGACCCGCGCCGCCGCGGAAGATATCGCCGCGCAGGTGTTCGTCGACTTCGAAGAGCTGCCGGCCGTCGTCGATATGCTCGATGCGCGCCGCGACGGTTCGGCGCTGGTTCACGAAGAATGGGGCGACAACGTCTTTCTCGAAACCTTTGTCGACGCGAAGCCGGATGTCGACCTCGACGCGATCCGCCGCGACGCGCCGATCAAGGTGCACCGCAAGCTGCGCACCGCGCGCCAGAGCATGGCGCCGATGGAAGGCCGCGGCGTGGTCGCGCATTGGGACCGGCGTCTGTCGCAACTGATCGTCCACACGTCGGCTCAAATGCCGCACATCACGCGCACGGGCCTCGCGCACTGTCTCGGTCTCGATGAAGGCCAGGTGCGCGTGATCGCGCCGGACGTCGGCGGCGGCTTCGGCTACAAGGGCATCTTGCTGCCCGAGGAAGTGTGCTGCGGCTGGCTCGCGATGCATCTGGACAAACCGGTGCGCTGGATCGAAGACCGTCGCGAACAACTGACCGCCAACGCGAACTGCCGCGAACACGACTACGACATCACGGCCTACGCCACCCGCGACGGACGCCTGCTCGCGGTCGATTGCGAAGCCAGCGTCGATTCGGGCGCGTACTCGTCGTATCCGTTCTCCGCCTGCCTCGAAGCGGCGCAGGTCGGCAGCATTCTGCCCGGCCCGTACAAGATGGACCGCTACCGCTGCCGGACCTGGTCGGTGGCGACGAACAAGCCGCCGATCCTGCCCTATCGCGGCGTCGCGCGCACGGGCGTGTGCTACGCGATCGAATCGGTGATGGACGCGATCGCCGTCGAAGCCGGCCTGGAGCCGTACGAGGTGCGCCTGCGCAACCTCGTCGAGCCGCACGAGATGCCCTACGACAACATCACGAACAAGCACTTCGACAGCGGCGACTATCCCCAAGCCGTGCGGCGCGCGATTGCCGCGATCGATCTGCCGGCGGTTCGCGCGCGTCAGCAGCGCGGCGAGCCCGATGGCCGGCGGCTCGGCTTCGGCATGGCGGTATTCTGCGAACAGGGCGCGCACGGCACCTCCGTGTACCACGGCTGGGGCATTCCGATGGTGCCGGGCTACGAGCCGGCCGTGATCCGCCTCACGCCCGACGGCATTCTCGAAGTGCGCGCCGGCGTGCATTCGCATGGCCAGGGCATGGAGACGACGCTCGCGCAGATCGCGCACGAAGTGCTCGGCATCGATACGGAGCGCGTGCGCATCGTGCTCGGCGACACCGGCGTCACACCCTACTCGACGGGCACGTGGGGCTCGCGCTCGATCGTGATGGCGGGTGGCGCATTGGGCCAGGCCGCGAAAGAACTCAAACAGCGCCTGCTGAAAATTGGCGCGTGGCTGCTGAAGGAGCCGCTCGATGCCGTGCGCTGGGAAAACGGCGCGGTGTGCGGTGCGGTGTGCGGTGCCGACGCGCGCCGCACGATCGCGGAGATCGCGCGCACCTGGTATCTCGCCCCGCAACTGCTGCCGCCCGACGTCGATCCGCGCGGACTCGAAGTGTCGACGTCGTATCAGGCGAAGCGCGACACCGGCACGTTCAGTTATGCGTGCCACGCGGTGGTCGTCGCGGTCGATACGCAACTCGGCAAGACCGACATCCTCGATTATGTGATCGTCGAAGACGGCGGCGTGCTGATCAATCCGATGGTCGTTGACGGGCAGGTGTATGGCGGTGCCGCGCAAGGCATCGGCACCGCGCTCTACGAAGCGATGCCGTACAGCGAAGACGGCCAGCCGCTCGCCTCGACGCTCGCCGACTACCTGTTGCCGGGCGCGACCGAAGTGCCCGCGATCCGTATCGAACATATGGAAACGCCCGCGCCGTACACCGAATTCGGCCAGAAAGGCATCGGCGAGAGCGGCGCGATCGGCTCGCCCGCCGCGATTGCCAATGCCGTCAACGATGCGCTGCGCCCGCTCGGGGTGCAGGTCAATCAGCTGCCGATCGCGCCGCGCGTGATCGTCGACGCGATGCGAGCGGCGACCCAGGTCCGCGCGACGAAGGAAATGCCCGCATGAAAGCCGCCATTTACGACTATGCGAAACCCGCGACGTGCGACAGCGCAGTCGCCATCGTCAGTCCGACCGAAGGCATGGCCAAGTTCGTCGCCGGCGGCCAGTCGCTGGGTCCGATGATGAACCTGCGCCTCGCGCAGCCCGACATGCTGGTCGACCTGCGCGGCATTGCCGCGTTGCGCGAATGCCGGATCGAAGGCGACACGACCTTCTTCGGTGCGTGCATCACGCACGCGGAGATCGAGGATCGCAAATGGGACGACGGCACGCAGGGATTGATGCCCTATGTGGCGCGCGGCATCGCGTATCGCGCGGTGCGCAATCGCGGCACGCTCGGCGGCAGTCTCGCGCATGCTGACCCCGCCGCCGACTGGATCAACACGATGGTCGCGCTCGACGCCGAACTGCTCGTCGCGGGCCCTAACGGGTCACGTTCGCTGGCAGCCGGCGACTGGATGAGCGGCGCGTTCACCACCGCACTCGAGCCCGACGAGATTCTCACCGGCGTGCGCGTGCGGCGTCTGTCATCGGCGGCACGCTGGGCGTACTACAAGTTCAACCGCAAGCCCGGCGAGTTCGCGGAGGCCATTGCGATCGTCGTCGACGATGCGCCGGCAGGCATCTGCCGCGCGGTGATCGGCGCTGTCGACGGTCCGCCGTATCTGATAGCGAACGCCCGCGCGTTGCTCGATAGCGCGGACGCCGCATTGCTCGATCCGCATCTCGATGCAGCCGGCCTCGAAGCGGGAAGCTACGAATACCAGGTGCATCGCGTGGCGCTCGAACGCGCAAGCGCGATGGTTCGCGACAACAGGAAGCAGACATGACCGATATCGTTACTTGCGTCACCCAGCGCATCGAACTGCGGGTCAATCGCGAAGACGTGTCGGCGGCGGTCGAGCCGCGCACGAGCCTCGCCGATTTTCTGCGCGAGCAGCAGATGCTGTGCGGCACCAACATAGGCTGCGAACAGGGCGTGTGCGGAGCCTGCACGTTGCTGGTCGACGGCATGCCGACGCGCTCGTGCATTACGTCGGCGGTGTCGTGCGCGGGCGCGGAGGTTCAGAGCATCGAAGGCTTCGACGACGACGCCGTGATGAACGCGCTGCGCGCCGCCTTCACGGCCGAACACGCGCTGCAATGCGGCTACTGTACGCCGGGCATGCTGATGAGCGCACGCGACATCGTCACGCGCCTGCCCGATGCCGACGACGAACGCGTGCGGCTCGAACTGTCGGGCAATCTCTGCCGCTGCACCGGCTACGTCGGCATCGTGCGCGCGATCCGCCGCGTGCTGGACGCGCGCCGCGCGAGCCAGACCGCGCCGCTCGCTGCGGCTGCTGTCGTCTGATTCCGCTTCCACGCGTCGAACCAACGGACCTCTCATGGAAATAGAGCAAAGCTTTACCGTGCCGTACCCGCGTGACGTAGTGTGGGCTTCCTTTCACGACACAGCCGGCATCGTCGCGTGTCTGCCGGGCGCGTCGCTAAGCGCGCCGCCGGATGAAGGGCGGCTGAAACTCTCGATGACCGTGAAGCTCGGGCCGATCGTCGCGAGTTTTGCCGGCGACGGCGAGATGAAACTCGACGATACCGCCTGGCGCGGCAGCGTCACCGGCGGCGGAGTGGATCGCAAAAGCGCGTCGCGGGTGAAGGGCGAAGCCGCCTTCTCGCTCGACGACTCGATGCCGGGCGAAACTCGCGTCGATGTGAAAGTGGACTATTCGATTGCCGGCAGCCTCGCGCAGTTCTCGCGCGGCGGGATCGTCAAGGAACTCGCGACGCGGATGACCGATGCGTTTGCCGCGAATCTGAAGATGCGGCTGGACGAGTCGGTTGCGCAGGCGGCACTCGTCGAGCGGGATGCGCAAGCGGGCGCGGCCGCTGTGGCGGACGCACAACCTCCGGCGATGACGATGGCCGGTCCTGTCGATGGGCCGCTCGATAACGCTGCCGTTGAGCCGGCAATCCGGCCCGCTGATCAGCCAGCCAATCAGCCCGCCAATCAGCCCGCCGATGCGGCCGTCCCACCGACCGCCCCCAGCGCAGCGCCGCTTCATCGTGCGAACCCGCCTGCCACCGCGCCGCTGAACCTCGGCAACATGTTCTGGAAGATCCTGTGGTCGCGTCTCTGCGGCGTGTTCGGCTTCGGGGCACGCCGATGACCTCGCCGGCCAACGACGCCGCCCTGCAACGCCTGTACGCCGTCCGCCCGCAATGGCGCGCCGTTCGCCGTGCACGCGACGCCGTCGGGCTGCCCGATTTCACGTTGCTGCACGCCGGGCCGCCCTACGCGGATCCATGCAGTCCGCCCGCACCGGTGTTGTCCTCGGCGGTGCTGTGTTGTCTGTACGAAGGCTGGGCGGCGAGCGAGCAGGACGCCGAGCGGCTGATTGCCAGCGGCCGCGTGACGCTCGTTCCGGCACAATCGTATGGCGTGGTGACGCCGCTTGCCGCCGTGATTTCCGGCAGCACGGCGCTGGTCGAAGTCGTCGATCGGACAGGCGCTGCATGGTCGCTGCTGGGCAGCGGCGCGGGGCCGCAACTGCGCTTCGGTTCACGCGACCCTGCCATTCTCGAACGCATGACATGGCGCGACACGGTGCTCGCACCAGTGCTCGACGACGCGCTGTCGAGCGGGCACGTCGACCTGATCGCCCTCGCCCGCCACGGCCTCGATAACGGCGACGATCTGCATGCCCGCACCACGGCCACGAGCGCGGCGCTTTACGCGTTGCTGTCGCCCCGGCTCACGGATGCATCGGTGCATGCAATGCTCCAGCAGACGCCGCTCTTCTTTCTCACGCTCTGGATGGCGGCCTGTTGCCTGATGACGTCGGCGGCCGCGCAGGATGCCGACCCTGCATCGACACTAGTCGTCGCGCTCGCGGGTAATGGCGTCGACGTCGGCATCCGGCTGGCGGGTCGCCCGTCACACTGGACCACTGCGCGCGCGGCCGCGCCGCAAGGACCGCGCATGAATCCCGCACTCGACGCAGCCGCCGCGCCGCTGACCGGCGATAGCGGCGTGATCGACGCCGCCGGCTTCGGCGCGCAGGCGCTCATGCTCGCGCCCGAACCGGCAGGCGCCTTCGCACCGTGGCTTTCCCCCGGATGGCAGCGCGAGCAGGCCCAGTTGTATGCGGGGACACACCCGGCCTTTGCCGATCTGCACGCCGGTCTCGATGCCACACGCGTGATCCGGCACGGCGTCGCACCGCTCGCGGCGATCGCGATGATCGGTGCAGACGGCCGCGCGGGTCTGCTCGGCCGGGGACTTTTCGCCGCGCACGTCGGCCTGTTTGCCACGGCGCTCCATGAGCTCGCGGAAGCATGACGCGCGCGATTCCCTCGCAGCGGGAATGAACGGCGCGTTCGTCGTGCACGGCTTCGTCGCGCTGCCTTTTTCAATCGCACCGAAAGTCGAGGCGCTCGCGCACGCGGTTCACGCGCCGGTATCAGCACGGCAAACACAATGAGAGGCGGCGACCTCAGGCGTCTTCGTCGCTCTTTTTCGCGCCCCCTCCGACGGGTGTTCTGCTGAGCTCGTTATTCGTTTCGACGAGCAAGGCCAGATACGCCATGAAGCGCTTGCGATCTTCCGGCGCGAGTGCGGCTATCGTACGCTCATGCGCGCGTGCGACGCCCTGTTCGAGACGGCCGAGCAACGCCCGCCCGACATCGGTGAGTTCCGCCACCTTCTTGCGCTTGTCGGTCTTCGACACGCGGCGTTGAATGAAGCGCCGCTCGACCAGCCGCCCGATTACATCGGCCGTATTCGCACGATCGAGGCCGACCGCACGCGACAGGGCGATCTGCTCGGACGGCCCCATCTGTTCGAGCGCCGTGAGAATGCTGTACTGCACGGGCGTGATGCCCTCCGGCGCGCACTCTTCGACGAACAGTGCGACGTGGATCTGATGCAGCCGGCGGATCAGGAAGCCGGGGCGCGCCTCCAGCGCGGTATGACGCCAGTCCTTGAGCGTGTCGTCGCTCCCGGGCTCCCTGGCAGGTTTTTCTTTTTTCGGGCTCGCGGCCATGAAGTGCTCTAGTCGGTTGCTGGGATTGGCGTGCGGATGATCAGGCGCGCCACACCGTTACCTCGATCGGCGTAGGCTTGAAGCCCGAGGACGGATTGTTCTGCTGCGGACAGTTCGACAGCATCGCGATCACCGGCATCTCCGCGCGCAGCACCACATAGTCCCCCGCTTTCGACGAACCCGGCGCGATTTCGACTTCGCCTTGCTCGCCGACCGTCACGCGCATGAAGAAGTTGATGTTCGAGACGATCTCGGACGGACCGAGCGACCACTTCGCCAGCTCCTGCACGAAGTTGTGGCGGCAGCTGAGCGTGTTGTGCACGCCATAGCGGAGCAGATCCATCTCGTGGCTGCAGCATCCCGCAAGCGTGTCGTGAAATCCGCAGGTGTCTTCGAGCACCGAGAACATTTTCCGCGCCCGATCGGAATAGATCGTCGAGCCCTTGCTCACATACAACGAGCGGTTGAGCTTCACCGTGTTCGGCACGTTCAGCCGGTCAAGCGGCATGTCGCCGCCATAGCAAAGGAAATCGACTGCCTGCTGACCTTCCAGATCGACGATACGCAACTGGTCGCCGATTTCGAGCCTGTTCGACCAGCGGCCTCCCGGCTCGATGACTTCGCGTGAAGCCGGTTCCCGCGTTGCGAGTTCGCTGTGCTGTTCCATCGCGTCAAGCCTCCTTGTTTGGGCGCGCAAATCCGGGTTTTCCAAAATTCGTCAGCACACATCGTATCAGCAAAATAAGCACTTGCCGGATTATCTGGCGATCCACCTGCGGCTTGCCATCGCAGCGTCATGCGCATCGCTAGCACAGCACGCAACGCGGTCCAAAGAAGTGCATCGACCGCGCTTTACACGGGCTTTTGGTCTTGGTTTGGTGCGCACGTCGCCCGCTCACGGCGCATCTCGTCGAACCCGGAACTGCCGGCGCCCGCGTCAACGGGCATCCTGCGTACTGGCATGCAATTTGCAATTAAAACGCAAACTTGTAAGTGTGCATACGAATTTCGTCCGGCACATGAATGAGGCGGCCGTCTGGCCAAGAAAGCGCACTCTCCGCGCGACAACCGCGTCACATCAGCTAAAAGAGGGGTACTCAATGTCGTCTCTCATCATCCAGCGCGCCGAAGCGGGCGCCACCCGCCGCTCCGGCCTCCGCCGTCTCGCGCACACTTCGTTGCGTACGCTGTTCGCGATCGCCGCGTTTGCAGGTGCCGCGCACGTCGCGAGTGCGGCGAGCGCGGATGAAATCAAGTCGCGTGGCTATATCTCGGTGGCGACGGAAGACGATTTCAAACCGTTCGAATTCGTGGACAACGGCACGCCCACCGGCTACGACAACGAAATGCTCGCGCTCGTGAAGAAGAAACTGCCCGTGCAGATTCGCCAGCAGATCATGCCGTGGTCGGGCATCCTGCCCGGCGTCACGACCGGCAAATACGACATGGCGGTGACGGCGGTGCTCGTTACGCCCGAACGCAAAGGCACGTTCGATTTCACGGCGCCGCTCGCGGAATCGACAACGTTCTACGTGGTCAAGAAAGGCTCGCCGATCAAATCGGCTGACGATCTGGTCGGCAAGATCATCGGCGTGCAGACCGGCAGCGCGATGCTGGCCGACGTGAAGACGTTCGACGAGCAGTTGAAGAAAACCCACGGCGGCAAGGGCCTCAAGCAGATCGTCGAGTATCAGTCGTACCCGGAGATCTATCAGGATGTCGCGCTGGGCCGGCTCGACGTCGCGGCGAATACGCAGATCAACCTCAATTCGCTGATCAGGACGCGCCCCGATACGTTCGTGATCGGCGAGAAGATCGGCAACCCGGTGTATATCGCATGGGCCGTCAAGAAGGGGGACACGGCCGCGTTGCAAATGGTGAACGGCGTCCTGCTCGATCTGCGCAAGAGCGGCGAGATGTATCAGATGCAGAAGAAGTGGTTCGGCGCGAGCTTCGAATCGATGCCGCAATCCATTAACTGATCCCGCCGCCGAGCCCGCCTGATGACCGCTTACGACTACTGGAGCATTACACAGGGTGCGCTGGCGACCATATCGCTATCGCTCATCAGCATCGTACTCGGCGTGCCGCTCGGGCTCGGGCTCGCACTGATCCGCTGGGCAAAGGTGCCGGTGCTCGACCGCATCGTGTATTCGTACGTGAGCATCGTGCGTTCGTGCCCGACCGTCACGCTGACCTTGCTGGTGTTCTTCGCGCTGCCGCAACTCGGACTCTCGCTCGACCCGGTTCCCGCTGCGATCGCCGCGTTGACCATCAGCACGTCGGCGTTCAACTGCGAGATCTGGCGCAGTGCGTTCGTCGAATTTCCGCGCGACCAGTACGATGCGGCGCTGTCATTCGCGATGCCCCGCTTCACGCGCATCCGGCGCATCGTTTTGCCGCAGGTCTATCGCGCGAGCCTGCCCGGGCTCGTCAACGAAATGACGCTGCAGATCAAGTCGACGCCCGCCGTCGCGGTGATCGGCATTGTCGAGATCACACGCGCCGCGCTGCGGGTCGGCTCGAATACCTATGAGCCGCTGCCTCCCTTCATTTTCGCGCTCGTGCTGTACAGCCTGATCGTGTTCGCGCTGATCCGGTTGAAACGCATGGTCGAGAAACGTCTTCGCGCCGGAGGCCTCGCTTGATCGCCAACTTCCTGATCATCTGGCAGCAGCGCGACGCCGTACTCGCGGGACTGCTCAATACGGTGATCCTGCTCGCCGTCTCGGGCGTCGCGTCGCTCGTGCTCGGCACGCTGCTCATGCCGATGCTCATGTCGCAGAACAAGGCAGTGAGCCGCGTGGCCGCCGTCTATGTCGACGCGATGCGCTGCGCGCCGTTCCTGCTGTTCGTCTATCTGATCTACTTTGGCCTGCCGACACTCGGCATCCGCATGTCGAACTGGTCAGCGGGCGCGCTCGCACTGATTCTCTATAACGCGGCCTATATGGGCGAGCTGTTGCGCGGCGCATGGGTCGAACTGCCCGCGTCGCTGATCGAATCCGGCAAGGCGTTCGGCTTTCGCGGCTTCACGCTCCTGCGGCACATCATCCTGCCACCCGTCATGCTCCGCGCGACGCCGCTCGTGGGCAATCAGCTGATCCAGATCGTCAAGGACAGCGCGTTTCTGACGGTTATCGCGGTCAGCGAACTGACGCATGAAATGACGGGCATCCAGGCCACCTACTTCATTCCGTTCGCGGCCTTCGTCGCGGCGGTTCTCCTTTACTGGTGCATCTGCCTCGCGATCGAGGCAGGCACCGGCATGCTGAACAAATTCGCCGAGGAGCGTCGAGCGTGACTCCTGCCATGCCTTTAACCCTGCCGGAAACCGGACCGGCCGATGCCGCGACCCCGCGCGCCAACGTGCTGAATCTCGTCGGCATCTCGAAGTCGTTCGGCGACAATCAGGTGCTGCGCGATGTATCGCTGAAGGTCGCCCAAGGCGAGACGGTCTGCCTGCTTGGCCCGTCCGGCTGCGGCAAGTCAACCTTGCTACGCTGCATCAACTGGCTCGAAGTGCCCGACGCGGGCAGCGTGCATGTGTCAGGCCAGCGCATGGGTGTGCGCGACAACACGCGTATCCGCATGAGCGACGCCGACCTCGCGAAGATACGCGCGAAGATCGGCATGGTCTTTCAGCATTTCGCACTGTGGCCGCATCTGAGCGTGATCGACAATGTGATGGAGGCACCGCTGCACGTACTCAAACGCGATCGTGCAACGGTGCGGGCGGAAGCGATCGAACTGCTCGATCGCGTGGGCCTCGCCGACAAGCATGACCAGTTTCCGTCGCGTCTGTCGGGCGGCCAGAAGCAACGCGTCGGCATTGCGCGCGCACTTGCGATGAAACCCGACGTGCTGCTATTCGACGAACCCACCAGCGCGCTCGATCCGATGCTGGTCGGCGAAGTGCTCAGCGTGATGCGCTCGCTGGCAAACGAAGGCGCGACGATGGTGATCGTCACGCACGAAATGGAATTCGCGCGCCAGGTCGCCGATCGCATCGTGTTCATGGATGGCGGTCAAGTCGTCGAAACCGCGCCGCCGCAGCAGTTTTTCGGCAGCCCGGAGTCGCTGCGCGCACGGCAGTTTCTTGCCCGCTTTCATGGCCATGGCGGCGCGGGTATCCCGGTCAACTAGGCATTGATAAACAGCGCGAGGCCTCCGAAGAGCGACGCAGCGGACGATCACGCGTCCGCTGCGTCCCGGACAATCACTGCGGCTCGTACCACGAGTAGGTGGCGAGCGTGCTAATCGGCGTGCCGATCTGCAAGGTGATGTCACGCAGCGAGGTCAACTCGATGTTGCGCAAATCGCCCATGTAGCGCCGCGAGTCGCCATTGTCGTTGATATATGCGACGACGTTCCCGGTCACACCGGCTACGTTCGTGCTGCTTAGCGGTTGGCCCCAGATATCGAAGAACTGGCCGAGCGTGAAGGTCTTGAAAGTCGGCGTTTCAATATGGATGATGCCGGTCTGGTCGTGCGTGTGCATTTCATAGTTGCACTGGGACAGAATGCCGACGTTGGCGGGCATCGCGAGCCACTGGCCGTCCTTGAAAATAGCGAGGTGGGCATGGACGTGATACAGCTCGCTCATGTTGGCCGCGCAGATCAGACCATCCACGGTCGCACCTTTGCCCCCCGTCGCGGTGTTGCCGGGCGGCCAGAAGTTGTTCCCCACCACGCCGAGGAACGTGAGCGTGATCGGGTTTGGATCGAATGGCGGCGGATCGGTCCATGCGTACGTCGGAATCTGGGCCAATGGCGTGCCGATTTCAATCGTCACCTCGCCATGCGCGGGCAGCACGAGGCTCGCAGGATCGCCTGTGTATTGCGTGAGCGCGCCGCCATCGTTCACGTAGATGGTGATGGGCGAGCCGGTCACACCGGCGACGCTGGACGCGTCGATCGTTTGTCCCCAGATCGAGAAGAACTGGCCCAGGGTGTAAGACGCTTGAGTGCTCGCGTCCATGTGGATTTTGCCGGTTGAATCCACCGTGTGCAGCGGATATGCGCAGCCAGTCTGGGCAGCCATGGTCGGCTCGACCATGCCGACATTACCCGGCAGCGCAAGCAGGCGCCCGTTCTGATAGATGGATAGATGCGCGTAAGTGTAGGCATTGCTGCGCACGGTGCAGTTGAGCCCGGCCACGGCTTGACCTCGTCCGCCCGATGACGTGGAGCCCGCGGGCCAGTAGGCATCGCCGAGCGTCGTGCCGTCGATCACCGGTGTCGCGGCGGCCAGCGTCGGCGTCGTCGCGCTGGGGGTCGATGCGCCTGACGCGGGGGTGGCCGCTGCCGGCGTGCTGGCGGAAGCTGGGGCACTGGCTCCGCCCGGAGCACTGGCGGCGGCCGGAGCACTGGCTGCGCCCGTCGCGCCGGCGGCGCCCGCACCGCTGGAGGCACCCGTCGAACCGTCTCCCCCGCCGCCTCCGCCGCAACCGGTCAATACCAGGAAGACGCCAATCGCGAGCAATCGTGAACTCGATCCTGTCAACATGTCGTACTCCGCCCAGGTCGTTACAAGAGGAATGGGTACAGCAGATCACTTCAGGACCAAGCGCCTCGCCAGAAACATATCGTTCGACCGGGACTGCGCACAGTCGCGGGTCCCGCGAGTGCTCGACGCGTGCAAATCGCTGGGATCCGGATGCCAATACATGCTTAAGAAATTACTTCACATTACTTAAAATTACGTGTTTTATGCCAATCGAGCGTAACAGATGTCATCAGAAAGCGAATCAAATGAACCACAGCGTTTTGCGCCTTTTCGTGTCGTATTTATGCGAGTCTGCGCGCATCTGGGGGGAGGAATCTGAAGGCGGCCGGCGGACAGACGCTCGTCGAGCGTCTGGCGGCATTCGATGAGAAGGCGCGCTCCCACGGTCTTTCGGTCGTGGAAGCGCCCTTTCGCGCGGAGGACTATCTATCTGGCCACTCTCAGCATGCAGCAAGCATCGAGGGTGGCCCGAGGTGGCCGAGGTGGCCGAGGTGGCCGAGGTGGCCCGAGGTGGCCGAGGTGGCCGAGGTGGCATTACGTTGGTCAAAGTGAAAATGATGGGAAGGTGACCCACCTCCTTCACGACATTTTTCTGCAATCCCCGGCGGGCGTATCAGTCATGAGGCAGGCAGTCACGCTCCAGGCTAAAGCAACGCCACCACCCGCACATCGCCCTGCTCGGCCGAGGCGACCACCTTCTCGCCGATACGGCGGAACGTGATCGACACCGACGAATCGCCGACCCGCAGATCGCCGATTTCGAGCCAGTCGATGCCTTCGGGCAGCATCGGCTGCTCGATCACCACTTCGCGCCGCTCGGCGTCGATCGTGATGCCCAGACAGGCTTCGAGCATCATGAACGGCGAACCCGCCGCCCACGCCTGCGGCAGACACGCGACCGGGTACGCGGTGGGCGGCTCGCCGCGCCGCCGCGGAAAGCCGCAGAACAGCTCGGGCAAACGCATGTCGAAGTTGACCGCCGCCTGGAACAGCGCCTGCAACAGGCGCACGGCCGCGGCCTTGCCGCCGTAATGCGACAGGCCGCGTGCGCACAGCGCGTTGTCGTGCGGCCAGACCGAACCGTTGTGATAAGCCATCGGATTGAAGCGTGCCTGGCTCGCGGCCAGCGTGCGCACGCCCCAGCCCGTGTGGAACAGCGTGGAGTCGAGCGCGCGCACCACCGCTTCGCCGCGCTCGCGCGTCGGCAGCCCGAAGGCCAGCAGGTGGCCCGCATTCGATGCCATCACGCGGCACAGTTCGCCATGGCCGTCGAGCGCGATACCGTAGAAGCCGGACTCTTCCATCCAGTACTTTTCTTCGACACATTGACGGATTTTCTTCGCGCGCTCGCTGTATTGGGCAGCCGGTTCGCGCAGGCCGCGCAGTTTTGCGAAGCGCGCCATCGTGTCGAACGCGGCGCTCGCATACGCCTGCACTTCGACGAGCGCGATCGGCCCATCGGGAAAGCGGCCGTCGGCATGAAACACCGAGTCGTGACTGTCCTTCCACCCCTGGTTCGCCAGCCCGCCGTCCGACTCGCGCTGATAGTCGAGCAGGCCGTAACGGTTCTTGTCGCACACGCCCGCAACCCACTGCGCGGCACGTTCGAGCGCCGGCCACAATTCGTCGATCAGCGCGAGGTCGCCGGTGCGCGCCGCATAGGCGCCGGCCAGCACGATGAACAGCGGCGTGGTATCGACGCCGCCGTAGTAAAGCGCGAACGGCACTTCACCGGCGGCGGCCATTTCGCCCTTGCGCATCTCGTGCATGATCTTGCCGGGCGCGGCATCGCGAAACGGCGAATTCTCGCGCGCCTGATGCTCGGCAAGAAAGCGCAGCACGCCCGCGGCCAGTTGCGGTTGCAGCCACAGCGTCTGCAACGACGTGATGACGGCGTCGCGGCCGAACGGCGTCGAGAACCACGGGATGCCCGCATACGGATACGGGCCGGTCGCGAGATCGGTGGTCAGGAGGCCGAGGTCGGCGAACGAGCGGTCGATCCATGCATTGAAAAGCGGATTGCTCGAACGCACGCGCGCGGTCGCACGGCGGCGTTCGCGCATCACGAGGTGGGCATCGACCAACGCGGCGCGCACCGCCGCGCGGCCGACGCGCGGACGCTCCGCATCGATTTGTGACAGATGGATTTCGCTCAGCGCATGCACCGGTTGCGAGACGTCGGCGCCCGGCTTGTCCGACTGCGCGACGACCTGCACCGCGACCGACAGATAAATCGACACGCACGCTTGCGCCGGCAGTTTGACGGTGTAGTCGGCGCGGTCGGCGAACAGCTTGTCCGGCTCCGGCGCGAACGCAATCTGCACATTGCGCGCGACGTCGTCGAGACCGATATAGCCGAGCAGTACTTCACGATTCTCCACGCGCGCCGGTTCGATACGGCCTTGCTTGTCGCGCTTCAGCCCGCGCACTTCGAACATGTCGCGGAAGTCGCTCGCGAACGAAATGGACAGCGGCACCACGGCGTCGCGCGTGCCGTAGTTGGTGAGTTCGATGGCCTCGTTGAGCACGGTACCCGACAGCACGCGCACGCGCTCGACGTGGATCACGCCTTCGGGCGTGCTGTCGCCGCCGAGCGGCGGCAGCGGACGATTGGTCAGGTGCGCGGTGAACGAGGTGTTGTCGCTGCTGACGCTGCCCGATAGCAGCGACGGCGCACGGCCGCCGAAAGTCAGGCGCAGTTGCGAAAGAACGCGGGTGTCGTTGACGAACAGGCCGTCGTCGTGGCCCGTGATATCGCCGAGCGGGTCGTTGACGATGAAGGTGTCGCCCGACTTCAGCACGTGCTGGGTGGCACTCGCGACATTGAGGTTTTCCGTCGGGATGAATACGCCGTCCGGCTCGGGCTCGCGGTGATCGACACCGCCCGAGAGGGACACACCACCGAGGGTTTCTGGCTGCTGCATCAGGGTCACTCCTATGGGTTCGCTTCGGCTTTCAGTTTCACATTCGGTCCCCGCTTCGTGCCGGCCGGTTGCTTCCGATTGTAGAGGGTCTGTCCGCGTCAGACGAACTTATCACAGGGGAGTTTCGGTTTTTTTGCAAGGTTTGTTGCGTGATTTTCCGTGGCACAGGACGTGCAGAGGGTTGGGCTTTCACGCGACGCAAGCGAGGTCGGCTTTCTTTCGTGGGGAAGTTGCCGCAAGCATGCGCCTTCAATCAGGACTTCAGCGCAAAAAAAAACCGTCGCGCAGTCATCGGACTGCCGACGGCCTCGACACGTTAACGCTGCGTCACCGCTTTGGCTTCGCGCTGCGTCTCGCCCACGAACAACTGACGCGGGCGGCCGATCTTCTGTTCGGGATCGGCAATCATTTCGTTCCACTGTGCAATCCAGCCGACCGTGCGTGCCATCGCGAAGATACACGTGAACATCGCGGTCGGAATGCCGAGTGCGCGTTGCACGATACCCGAGTAGAAGTCGACGTTCGGGTACAGCTTGCGCGACACGAAGTAATCGTCTTCGAGTGCGATCTTTTCCAGCGCCATAGCGAGCTTGAACAGCGGGTCGTCGTGCAGGCCCAGTTCTTCGAGCACTTCGTGGCAGGTTTCGCGCATCAGCTTCGCGCGCGGATCGTAGTTCTTGTAGACGCGGTGACCGAAGCCCATCAGCTTCACGCCCGAGTTCTTGTCCTTTACCTTCGCGATGAACTCGGGGATGTTGTCGACCGAGCCGATTTCTTCCAGCATGTTCAACGCGGCTTCGTTCGCGCCGCCGTGCGCCGGGCCCCACAGACACGCGATACCGGCAGCGATACACGCGAACGGATTCGCACCCGACGAACCGGCAAGGCGCACGGTCGAGGTCGATGCGTTCTGTTCATGGTCCGCGTGCAGGATCAGGATGCGGTCGAGCGCGCGCACCAGCACGTCGTTGACCTCGTACTCTTCCGCCGGATTGGCGAACATCATGCGCATGAAGTTCGCGCTATACGACAGGTCGTTCTTCGGATAAACGAACGGTTGACCCACGGTGTACTTGTACGCCATCGCGACCAGCGTCGGCAGCTTTGCGATCATGCGGATCGCGGAGACCTCGCGGT
The DNA here is from genome assembly GCF_056279605.1 of Paraburkholderia sp. TE9906. NCBI lineage: Bacteria > Pseudomonadati > Pseudomonadota > Betaproteobacteria > Burkholderiales > Burkholderiaceae > Paraburkholderia > Paraburkholderia sp. TE9906. The sequence goes on along the minus strand of NZ_JBWCCT010000005.1, from coordinate 15,510 downwards.
GCTGCGCGTTATTGATGTCGAGCGAGTCGTGATAGAACGCCGACAATGCGCCGACCGCGGCGACCAGAATCGCCATCGGGTGCGCGTCGCGGCGGAAACCACGGAAGAAGAAGTGCATCTGCTCGTGCACCATCGTGTGCTTCGTGACAGTGTTCACGAACTCTTCTTTCTGCTGCGCGTTCGGCAGTTCGCCCTTCAACAGCAGATAACAGGTTTCGAGAAAGTCGGCGTTTTGCGCGAGATTGTCGATCGGATAACCGCGGTACAGCAGCTCGCCCTTGTCGCCGTCGATATACGTGATTTCGGAATTGCACGCCGCCGTCGACATGAAGCCCGGGTCATACGTGAACTTGCCGGTCTGGCCGTACAGCTTGCGAATGTCGATCACGTCCGGCCCGAGCGAGCCTTGATAGATCGGCAGTTCAATCGTCTGGTCGCTGTCGGAAAAGCTCAGCGTTGCGTGTGTCTTCGAGTTCATCTACACGTTCCTTATACTTTCACATCGCACACATGCCGGCATGCCCGACCTTCGCTTCTTCCGGACGCGTTGGCATGCTCAGGCTCCGCCTCGCATTCTACGGGCCACAGGGTCGTTGATTGCGACGATTGACGGCAACAATCAATCTCGGCTCACGCAACATTCGTTGCCTGTGAAGCCCCTGTGAAGCCCCTGTGAAGGGTACGTGAAACGCGCGAATATACCGCGCGAAAGATTCCCCGCGCGCTGCACGGCACTGCCAGCCAAATGAAAGTTAGCGCGCTCGCAGCAACAATGTTTTGCTCCAGTCGGGCTGCGCAGGCTCAGCGCATCTGCGATACTGGATTCGTGTTTTGCTTCCCCTGCTAACACATCGCTGTCTTTGGCCCGCCGCGTCACGGCGGGCTTTTTTAATCAGCCAGAAGAACAGGAAGGACCCGATGAACGCCTCTCTCGAAACGCTATTTCCGGATCATGTTCACACGGAAGAGAACAGCGTCACCGCGCTGAATCATCAGGACATCGTCGTCGCATTATCGGCGGCGCTGAAAACGCAGGACGTGGCGGTGCTGCACATGCTTTATCCGCGCACCGACGCGCGCACGCATCGCAGTCTCGATACGCTCGTGAATGTATTGCACGGCCACGGCCTGCATGAAGTGGCGGACCTGATCGCTCAGGAAGCGCACTATCTGCTGTTCAAAGATCCTGTGAAAGCGTGGAAAGCCTTCCACGAAATTCGCAACGACTCGCTCGCGATCGGCGTGCATCTGTACTACCACGGCCTCGTCGGCGAAGCGGCGGAACGTGCGCTCGATAAAGACGCGCATCGCAAGGTTTGAACCCGGCTGTCTGATTGGAGAGCCGTGCCGGGCTGCCGCATGTGAAGCGCCGCGAGCGGCCCGGCGCGGTGGCGCAATGGCCGCACTGCGCGCCCATGTCGCTCACTACACGCCCATCGCGCGAATGAACTCGTCGACGTAGCGATTGAACGCGCCCGGATGCGCGAGGTTCATCCCATGCGATGCCCCGCGCACCGTCTCGCGGCGCGCATCGGGCAGCCACGATTGCAACGCGGCGGCGGTACGCCGGAACATGTCGGGACTCTTCTCGCCGTCGATCAGCAACACCGGGCAGCGCACGTCGGCGGCTTCTTCAGGCACATAGGGCGGCAACGGATCCTGGAATTGCCGCGCGAGCGTGTGCGCGTTATCGGTCGCCATCCTGCGAAAGCCGGGCGTGCTCATCGCCCAGAACCCGGGCCGGCTGACCGAATCGACGAACAATTGCAGGCCCGCTTCCACTTCCCCTGCTTCGATCAGTTGCGCCGCTTTCGCGCGCAACGCGTTGACCGTCTCCGGCAAACGCGCGGGCGGACGCCCGGCGATCTGCAGCGGACCGCCGGGGTCGGCAAGCGTCAACGTGCGCACACGTTCAGGATGTCGCCGAGCGAAATGAAACGCCACACAGCCGCCGCGCGAATGCCCTACTACGTGCGCCGGTCCCGCACCGAAGCGGTCGATGAATTCGGCGACTTCATCCGCATGCCTGCTCCAGCTGAACGGCAGACCGGGCTCGGTATCGGTCACCGGCCAGTAGTGCGTGAGACTCACCGCGACACAGCGATACTGCTTTGAAAGACCGGCGAGTTGCGGTTGCCAGTAGCGGTAATCGCACAGCGAGCCATGCACGAACAGCAGCAGTTCGCCCTCGCCCGCTTCCACGTAGGGCATGCGCAGACCGCTTTGCAGTTCGATGAAAGATGGCGAAGACAACGAAGCAGACACAGATTGATTCACGGATGGTTCACAGACAGCGCGGCAGCACGCCAATTCAGCGGCGCCGGCGAGAAATGGAATGGGGAAAATGCCTCTACGTCCCTGAAATTGGGACGCGGACGCGTATTGTCACATAGCTTCCGAAAAGCATGCGGGCGCTCGTTCGCGACGCGGCATCGGCCAGACGGATACGCAGGACTCGTACGCCCGAACCGTCGAACGCAGCGCGGGCGCTACCGTACAAACGAAGCTGTCACACAGAAGCGTGTGGCGGCTCGTCCAACGTACGGACCCGGCTCCGACCGGTGCGAGCCGCTGATAACCGCGGCGCACATTGACTCAACCAGGACCCGCACGCGCGAGCCCCCGATTGGCCACGCAGGTCCGCACGGCACAGGCAGCGCGAGACCACAGCGTGGGGGCGTTAAAACACTTCGCCGAAAAACATCAGCAGCCCTTCCCGCGCCCCATCGTCATTCGTACCCGGCTTCTTCGAGCAAACCGGACGCGGCCGCCGCCCCCGCCCCACGCACCGCGCAGGTCAGCGGTTCATCGGCCACCCGCACTTCGAGTCCGAGTTCACAGGTCAGGCGGCGCCCGAGGTTGCCGAGCAGCGCGCCGCCGCCGGTCAGCACGATGCCGTGGTGCGCGATGTCCGTCACCAGTTCGGCCGGCGCGCTTTCGAGCCCGCGCTTGACCGCACCGATCACCTGACGCAGCGGCCCTTCGATCGCCTCGGCGATATCGTGATTGCTCAACTGCACCGTGCGCGGCAAGCCGTCGTCGACGCTGCGGCCGGTCGCGTTCATCTGCTCGAACGGCACGTCACGCACCGCCGACCCGATGTTCTTCTTCACATGCTCGGCGGTTTGCTCGCCGATCAGCACGCCGTACAGATTGCGCACATAGCTCACGATCGCCGCGTCGAAGTTGTCGCCGCCCACGCGCACCGAGCCGCTATACGCGGTGCCGCCGAGCGCGATCACGCCGACTTCGGTGGTGCCGCCGCCGATATCGACCACCATCGACCCGGTCGCGTCCGCCACCGGCATGCCCGCGCCAAGCGCCGACGCCAGCGATTCGCCGATGAAGCTGACCTTCCACGCACCGGCCGCGACGGCCGCCTCCTTGATCGCGCGCCGCTCGACGTGGGTCGCGCCCGCCGGCACGCACAGCGTGAACGCCGCGCGGCGGCTGAACAGCGGCCGCGGACGCGCCATGTCGACGAACTGGCGAATCATGTGCTCGGCGGCGGAGAAATTGGCGATCACGCCGTGGCGCATCGGCCGCACCGTTTCGAGGTTGCGCGGCGTGCGGCCCAGCAGCTGGCGCGCTTCGGTGCCCACCGCGGCGACGCGCATGGGTCCGGCTGCAGGCTCTTTCTGGAAACACACGACAGACGGCTGGTTCAGCACGATGCCGCCGTCGTCGGTATAGATAAGGGTGTTGGCCGTGCCGAGGTCCACCGCCACGGAAGGGCGGAACAGTCGCTCGAAGAGCGGGTAATGCGGCGTCGGTCTGGCCATAGGAAGGCTCTGATAAGTCGTTGTCCACCCGTGGTGCCGGGCAGTTTGAAAATGCGCCCCCGGTTCCCCGAGCCGCTCGGCACGCCCCGTCGGGCATGGCGCGGTCCGCACGGCGGGGTGATTTTCAAGCTAATGACCGCTTAACGGCAAGCAGATCAATATCTTTAGGGCGACTTTCAATCGGGGCCGTGTCAACCGCGCGACAGTGCCCCCAGTGAGCGCTCCAGCGCCTCGCGGCCGAGCGCGACGCCGTCGGCGTCGATCGTATGGCCGATGCCGGGCAGCACGTACGCGTCGACCGTGTAGCCGGCGTTGCTGAACGCGTCGGCGGCGTACTCCAGTTCGCGCACCGGGATCACTTCGTCGTCCTCGCCGTGGATCAGCGTGAGCGGCGTGCCGTTGTTCGCGACGATGGGCGACGCGAGCCGCCCCGAATACGCGACGACGCCGGCTGCGCCTTCGGCGCTGGCCGCCACGTGGTGCAGCGCCATGATCGAACCTTGCGAAAAGCCGACGAGCGCAAGGCGACCGAAAGCCACCTGCCAATGGGCGAGTTCTGCTTCGAGCACCCTGCGCAGCGCCGGATAAGCGGCGCTCACCCGCGCCTCCCGATTCGCTTCGTTGACGTCGCGCAGGCTGAACCATTGACGGCCGCCAAAGCCGCCGTCGAACGCGTCGGTGCCGTCGAGCGAGGTGAACGCGACGTCCGGCAGCGCCTCGCTCCAGATGTCCGCGAGCGGCATCAGATCGCGCGCATTGCTGCCGACGCCGTGCATCAGCACGACGAGCCCTTTGGCAGGCGCGCTCACCGGTGCGCGCCGCCAGCCGTGTTCGAATTGCTCCCAGGCCATATGCGTTTCCTTTTCTGTTGGTCGATTCGTGTTCGTGTTCGTGTGCGGTGCGCGCACGCGCGGCAAGCGCCTGCCTTGCGCATCTTTCGCCGGCTTTATACGCCTGAACGGCATGCGTGACCACGATGTCATGCAGGCCATCGGCAGCCCTAGCCGCGAGCATACGCTGAGCGCCCTCTTCGCGCCGCCCGGCGCGCATCTCCGACGACGTCAAAATCCGAATACAGGTATGCTTTTGCGATCATTCGACGGACCCGCCGACGGGCGCCTTTCGCTCGCGGTGAATAGCCCATCCGTCCACACCGTGCGCAGCACCCCGTTCCGGAGAACCCATTGAGCCAGCCCACCGCCGCGCCCGCTTCCGCGCCGCCTGCCCCGCCACCGCCGCTCGAAGGCGGCAAACTGGTTCTGGCCACTGTCGCCGTCGCGCTCGCGACGTTCATGAACGTGCTCGACACGTCGATCGCGAACGTCGCGATTCCGACCATTTCGGGAAACCTCGGCGTCTCGGTCGATGAAGGCACGTGGGTCATCACCGTGTTCGCCGCAGCCAATGCGGTGTCGATTCCGCTGACCGGCTGGCTCACGCAGCGCATCGGCCAGGTGAAGCTGTTCGTCGGCGCGATCCTGATGTTCGTGCTGGCCTCGTGGCTGTGCGGCATTGCGCCGACGCTGCCGATCCTGCTGCTCGCGCGGATCTTCCAGGGCGCGGTGGCCGGCCCGCTGATTCCGCTGTCGCAAGCGATTCTGCTCGGCTCGTATCCGAAGGAGAAATCCTCGACCGCGCTCGCGCTCTGGGCGATGACCGCGACCGTCGGCCCGATCGCGGGCCCCGCGCTCGGCGGCTGGATCACGGATAGTTACAGCTGGTCGTGGATCTTCTACATCAACATTCCGGTCGGCCTGTTCGCGGCGGGCGTCACGTGGATGATCTATCGCACCCGTGAGTCGCCGACCCGCAAGCCGCCGATCGACGTGGTCGGGCTCGGCCTGCTGATCACCTGGGTCGCGTCGCTGCAGATCATGCTCGACAAGGGCAAGGACCTCGACTGGTTCTCGTCGCCGGTCATCGTGATTCTCGGCATCACCGCGCTGATCAGCTTCGCGTTCTTCCTCGTGTGGGAGCTGACCGAAGAGAATCCGATCGTCGATTTACGGCTCTTCCAGCAGCGCAATTTTCTCGGCGGCACGATTGCGATTTCGGTCGCGTACGGCGTGTTCTTCGGCAACCTCGTGCTGCTGCCGCAATGGATGCAGGAGTATCTGAACTACCGCTCCGTGGATGCTGGTCTCGTCACCGCGCCGCTCGGCATCTTCGCGGTGATACTCGCGCCGGTGATGGGCCGGGTGCTGCCGCGCTCGGACGCGCGCGTGATCTCGACGCTGGCGTTCGTCGGCTTTGCGCTCGTGTTCTACATGCGCTCGAAATACGTGATCGAAATCGACACCTGGCATCTCGTGTTGCCCACACTGCTGCAAGGCATTCCGATGGCGCTGTTCTTCGTGCCGCTGACCTCGATCATCCTGTCCGGCCAGCCGCCGAGCAAGATTCCGGCAGCCGCGGGCCTGTCGAATTTCGCGCGGGTGTTTTGCGGCGCGGTGGGCACGTCGATCGCGGGCTCGGCGTGGAATAACCGCACCGTGCTCCATCATGCGCGGCTCACCGAACAGGCCAGCATCAACAACCCGGCGTTCAACCAGCAGATCGACACGACCCAGTCGCTGCTGCATCTGAATCAGCAATCGGCGCACGCACTGTTCGATTTCACCGTGAACACGCAGGCCGCGATGATGGGCCTGAACGACATTTTCTTCGTGTCGGCGATCATCTTCATTCTGATCATTCCATTGATCTGGATTACACGGCCGGCCAAGGGCGGCGGCGGTCCTGGCGCGGCGGGCGCACATTGAGGAGGATGGCGGGGTGTTGCATTCCGTGCGCGCGGGCCTGAGGGTTCGCTTTCGCCGGGCTGCTCGCGTGCGGTGACGCAGTGGCGCTCGCGTCGCGCCGGTAGCGTGTCAGCGGAAATAGCGCGCGGGGGTATCGCCGAACGCCTCGCGGAACACCGCGATGAACGACGACACGTCGTTGTAGCCCACGTCGAGCGCCACCTGGGTGACGCTCGCGCCGCCGCCCAGATGTTCGAGTGCGACCAGCAGGCGCAATTGCTGGCGCCATTGACCGAAGGTCTGCCCGGTTTCCTTAACGAACAGACGCGCCGCCGTGCGCGCCGTGACACCGGCGGCCGCCGCGAGCTCTTCGAGTACCGCGGGTTGCGCGGGGTCGTCGCTGAGCGCGGCGGCGATCCGCTCGATGCGCGGGTCGCCCGGCCAGTTCAGGCCCAGTGGCGCGGAGCGCAAGCCCGGCAGGCGATCCAGCAGCACCTGCATGAGACGGTTGGCGGGTTCGTCGAACGGTTGGTCGTACGGCAGAGCGGCCGCGGCGCCCAGCAGCGCCTGCACGAGGGCGTCCGGCACGAGCGCGCCGCTTTGCGCGGGCAAGGGCGCCGCGTCCGGGGTGGCATAGAGCGAATAGAGTTGCACGGGACGCGTCGCGTGCAGGCAGTGCAACACGTTCGGCACGATCCAGACCGCGTGCCCGGGCGGCACGACCCAGCGGCCGGTTTCGGTGCGCACGGTCAGCACGCCGTCGCTTACGTGAATCAGCCGTGCGTGACGATAGGCTCGCCACGGCTCGTCAAGCGTGTCATGGCGTTCGCCGACCACGAAGACCGTCTGGTCGACGCCGTTCGGATCGAAGGCTTCCATCTGGGGGTCCGGGTTGCCGCGTTGCTTCCACGAAGGCAGCAAGATTAGCACGGCTCGCGCGGAGGACTTTGTGGGGCGGCAAGAAGGGAATCGCGGCTTCGGCGGTCTACGCTCAATGCGCGACGCCTTCCTGCTCGAACCGTTGTCGGTTTCGTAGTCGCGCAGTACGACATGCCACTCGCCAGTGGGCAACACCACGCGGCTACCGTCGTTGAAGTCGACGCGCACACCTTTCAGGGCTTGCTGCTTGCGCGCGCGCGGGCGGCGGGAACGGTGGTTTGGGCGCGGTGCCCGCGGGTATCGGGCGAACGGCGGAAGCGGTCTCGCTTGCCGGCGCAGCAAGCATATTGTGAGGAATCGAAGCAGTCATGAAACAGCGCAAAACTGGATGGAAACCAGCCGCCGATCGCATCGAACGCCGAACCTGCGGGTATTGCTGCAGTGGGGTCGACTGTTACCGACTGCCTGGCAGTTTACACGGCTCACGAGATTTGCAGATGGAATACAAACCGTAGCAATCTGGATTTAAGCGCGTTTGCGGTTTCTCATCGAAACTTAAGAAACAGTCGTGATGCTATACGTGTACGCAATCGGCTGGAATTTTAAAAACTTAAGCCCTTACGCGTAGAGATACTTATTAAGAGATCTTGCTCCTATTGCGCAGGCGTAGCCCGCGCGGGCTGTATCGGGCATGGCGGCTGGCGCCATGCAATGCTGACTGGCGTGCTTCTCGGGGGTTCGCTGCACGTTCGCTTCAATCGCCTCAAGCCAGAAGCCGATTACCTCTGGCGCGTGGAAAATATTACCTCGATTTTAATCGCGCGCCTGCAAATCTTTACTCGGTTATTATGTTTACCGAATAGCGGTGGTTTTCGTCGCTTCGCGGTCGTTCAAGTTTTCGTTTCATTCCACCTCAAAGGCCGGCGGTAATTTGAAACCGGTGGTTTGTGCGTGTATCGGCGTTTCTTTTAATCGGCGGGCGGTCGAATCTGCTGAAGGATTGACCGCCCCGCCGCTCATCCCGCTCGTTCCACCAACTCCGCCAAAACCCGCTGAAAAGACGTCGTGCCAATCGCCCGCTCGTTCGGCCCGTCCGCGAAGTCGATCCAGCCCGAGTTGAAGCCGTCGAGCATTTCGATGCGCGGCACGGGCCACGCCGTGCCCTGCGACTGGAACCGCGCTTCCCACTCATCGCGCGGCACCGCCCACGCCTCCACCCGGCGCCCCAGCACGCCGCCGAGCAGCGCGGCAATCTCATGCTGTGTATAACGCTGCGGACCTTCGATCTCGACCACGCGCCGCCCCTGCCACGACTGCGCGAGCGTGTCCGCGATCACACAGCCGATATCCGTCGTCGCGACCATCGGATACGCACGATCGAGCGGCTGCAGAAAGCTCGGCATCACACCGGTTTCGCGAGCCGGCGCGATGTCCCACAGCGAGTTTTCCATGAACCACGCGGGCCGCATGAACGCGGTCGGAATCGGCAGATCGGCCAGCGCCCGTTCGAGAATGTGCACCTGTGTGATGAGCCCGAGGCCGGCCTCGCGCTGCCCGCCGACCGACGATAGCGCCGCCACCCGCTCGGGCTTCGCCTTCGTCAACGCCGCCTTCAACACCGCGGCTGCGGCGTGCGCATTCGGATAGCCCGGTTGCGGCGCGAAGTTCGGCGCGATCATCACGAAGACGCCCGCCGCGCCACGGAACGCGGCGGCGAGTGCGTCGGCGTCTTCGAACGACGCGATGGCCACTTCGGCACCCCGCTGCACCCACTGCGCCGCCTTGCTCTCGTCGCGCAACACCGCGCGCACCGCATGTCCCGCATCCAGCAGCGCGCGCGCCGCCGCGCCGCCCACCTGTCCTGTCACACCGGTAATTGCAAACATGATCTTCGCTCCTCGATGACGGCAGATGCCGCTTTGGAACGTATTCTCGATGTTTCGTTGATATTTCACGAGAGCATGTATGTCATTTGTTTAATGATACTTTGGCATTACAAGCCGTCGTGCCGGCTCGTTGTCGTTATGGACGGCACACCCGCGATGTGTTGTTTTGCACAGTACCGGGATCCACGAAAAGCGCTAATTTGCATCGCATATCGACCCACGCAGAACATAATTCTTCCCGGCAACGCGCAGGATAACGAAGTGATCGACGTGGCTATATTGACCATCATTCGACGCTGGCACTTCGCGATCAGCTCTCGTTGCGCGAGATCGAAAAGCGACTTGGTGTATCGCGCAATAGAGTCAGGCGTTACATTCGTGCCGGGGCCGCTCTGCCGGCTGATCCCAAACGTCATAGCCCCAGCAAACTTGGAGAATGCCAAGGCGGGCGCACACGGTACTGATCAAATGGTGCGAGTGGTCGTCGTTGCGGAATTCAACGGACTTGGCGGGGCACGATCTCTTGCGCGGGCATGTGGTGCCGCCACGTGCGCGGACACTTCGTCAGGAGTTTTGTCGGCGAGGAGTTTGCCGATGAAATGATCAAGCTCGACAAGAAGTTCGAACAAGCCTGTGGTACTAATTCTCACCCACGAGTAAGCAGTGCATGGCCGATGATCGGTTCGATCGCCTGCCGTCGCTTGAGCCAGCGTCGCTGCGTGCCGGTCAGTGGCCTGTGTTTGCTACGATGAACAAGCTTGACTGACGACACTTCGGTGTCGACGCCACAAAACCCGAAATCGGCCGGCGTGGTGTTCGGTTGCGGCGTCCCCGCGAGATCCTGCAACTGAATGGCGTTCTGTCCGAGTTGCTCCGCCCTTGCGTTCCCGTGATCGCGAGGCTTACCTTGACGCCCGACTCGTTGGATTGCCGCGCGTTTCCTTTTCCGATGCACTGGACCTCAGGCGCCTGTAGGCGCGTACAACCTGTTCCAGTCACTGAGGTTGGCGCGCAGTTGTGTCTGCCGTTCGTCCGATGTCATGGGCAGATTACGTTCGATGTCACGCAGTGACCCTCCCGATACTATGCGTGGACATCTGAGCGGGTGGCGCCGACCGTTCATTCATCGCGTCCAAACGACCACAAAAGAAATCAGGTTTCCTCATCGATGACCACTATGAAACTCCGAGACTCTTTGCCAGATCAACCTTCGTTTGGGGAGTTCTCCGATGAGTCAACCAACCGTAGCGCATCAGCCGGACGCGGCATCACACGCTTATGCAGGCCCGTCATTCCAGCCCGCTCTTTGCCGCAGTTAATCTCGCCGCCTAATGGCAGAAATTACCGCCAACGTTTTGACGGTCAGGAAAAACCCGAGAAACGTATTCCTCAGATGTTTAGATAAATCGGAACTTTTACTTAAAACTGACGCATGTAGCGCGTCGGCGAGAAAATGGGGCGAATACGAAGTCAGAGTACGGTGTAAATCTACTCAAATATTCGAACACTGTCGCCTCCGAAGGCCGTCCCCGCCGCCCACTCTGGTTTCTATCTATATTTTTCACCGCTTTCAAATTTAAGGTCGCCCAAAGGGCCAAATAACTGAGCCTATTAGTATTAATAATACTAATATGCGTTTGAGCGAGTTATTATCAGATGATACAGATTGTTACGACGAAATACTCGTTAAAAATGTTTCATCCGCGTAACATCGCCGCTTCATTGCCTGGGCAGGGAGCGAACGTTCTAATCAACGTAGAACGTGCGTAGTTAGTTATCTCTGGTTATATCGGGCGCATGGGCCGTTCCGCCTGCCTTTCATCGGTGTCCAGTCGCTGTCGGCTTCCTCGAAGGGACTTGGGGCGAGCGTTTTCTTGGTTCAGGACCGTCAAAAAAAACTCACTCGTAGCTCTAATGAAATTTCAAACCTTACGTAATCTTTCGATCTACTTAGCACTCCCAATTGTTGCAGCGTGTGGTGGCGGGGGTGATGGCAAAAGTGACTCAACAGCCGTCGCCGCCAACGCTGTCGATCCGGTAGCTGTAGTCGATGCCGCCAAGCATCCCCCTTCGGTAAGCGGCACCACAATTCCACCTGCCACCTCGATCAATGATGAATGGGGTGCAGTCTGGTCGGTGAAGAACGGCGTGGTCTATCGGGCTGGTCGGACAGCTGGGTCGACGGCGGGCGTCAAGCTGTTGCTCTGGTACGCCGGCAAAATGTATCAGCAAGGCAGCGACAACAGCTGGTGGGTGTGGCAAAAGAGCAATTGGGCGGCGTCCGCCGATCCGCGTCCTGCTGCCAGCGCTCCGGCGACGACGACCACCACTACGCCCAAGGCCACTACCACCACGGGCACGGCCACCACGCCCACGGCCACGCCCACGTCGGCAGCCGCAACCTCCGCTACTGCGCCAGCCATCCCGTTCTTCGGCATCAATGAGCATTACAACTACGGCGGCGTTTATACTTCGGTCCCGCTCGCTACTCAGGCCGCAACGCTGTCCGACCTTGGCCTGACAGCGAACCGGCAGGATATTCACAGCTACGATCAGATTGACGCTGTGGCCGATACCCTTATTCCAGGCATGGGCTCGAAGATCACGATCATGCCGATGATCGATGCCTATCCGTACGATGACCCCTCGCTGAATGGGCAGACGCCGACCGAGGCGAGCGCCTACGCATACGCCTACTCGATGGCGGCTTATGCTGCGACCAAGCTCAAAGGCGTACCGGTGGTGGAATTCGGCAACGAGTACGACCTCGATATGCCGGTGGCCAACGACGGCGCCAATGTCTCCGACTACGACAACAGCACGTGGCCAATCTATCGCGGCGCGCTGCGTGGTTCGTACGACGGCTGGCGTTCGGTTGACACCGCAGGCTCGACGAAAATTATCGCCACCGCGTCATTGGGCTTCCTCCATCTGGGCTGGTACAAAGGCATGCTGACCGGCGTCCAGCCGGACGGCTCGACCGGCCACCCGGTGGTGAAGACCGACATCATTCAGTTGCATTGGTACTCTGACGGTGGTGATCCTGAGAATACGTGGGGCGTGACGGGCACGAACTACAACGTTCTGAAGTCCTTGCACGACGCATACAACCTCCCGATCATGTTCACGGAGATCGGCGTCAACACCGACTTCACCACAGCGCAGGCACAGGAGTACATCGCCAAGACGATTCCTGAACTCGTCGCGGCCAAAGCCACGTACAACGTGATCGGCTTCAACTGGTACGAACTGTACGATGACCCAACCGGCGATTACGGCATTCTGACGAGCAGCGCCGGGCAGAAGCCGATTTATACCGCCATCAAACAAGCCGTCGCAGCAGCGGCGCAATAAGCAGGGCCATGATCCGGTTGTGCGCGCGGCGCGCAACCGGATTGAACGATAGAGGGTAAGCCGTTCCCTGGGCTCGGCAGAACCTCCCGCCGGCTAAAGCAGTTAGCAACCTCGCTTAACCCCCGTCGCCTCCATGACGACGGTGAGAACCCGCCAGATGATTTTCAAATCAGGTCGGACCGGGGCCCGCCAAACCTGAATCATTTCTACAGCCTTACGATGTTTGAGGAATGAGGCGCGGGCCAGCGGATTTCATAGAAGGCCGCAGTCTATGTGGCTGCAACCAGACCGCATATAGCGCAGCAACCGCTCCTGCCCGTCACACGAAAAGCTAGCGCAAAAGGAACGCGTTCATATAGAAATGATGGCCGAACGTGGAATGACGCTCGATCACCCGACTGCGCAACGCTGGGCGCTCACGCTGCTGCCGGTTCCCATCTGACGCCGCCAGGCCGTTTGATGGTTTCGTTGCACATACCCTACCCAATTGTTCCTGCCTGCCTGATCGGCCTCGATCGTAACCGCTATAGCGTGCCAGCTCCTTTCGCCAATCGCCCGGTCAGCCTGCGGGATGCGGCAACCGCCTCGTGATCGTGATCGCGACCGAAGGTCAGACGATCGCAGACCACGTCCGGTGTTTCAACCGAAGCCATAAGCGGGGCGAAACCATTGGCGACCGGAGTCACTACCTGGCAGTCCTGCCATGTTGCAGCCAAGTCAATGAGATGCTCCTGCGACGGCTGTTATCACTGTGAGTTCATCGACTCGGCACGTAACGCCGTTATAGCTGGTGGCCCAGGAACTGACAAAACACATCTGGCTGCCGCAATCGGGGTACGGGCCATTGAACACCCGATCGATGCTTTTCGGCCCCATCCGACGCTGCGCTGTCGGGAAACACGGCTCACGGGGATGGGTTGACGTGCCTGGCGAGGTAACCGACCAGAGCCCCGAGCAAAGAGCGCGCCGTTGGAAGCCGAACGGACCAGCCGTTTTGATGCCTTCTTCCTTATTCCAGACGACGCTACGGAAAAAAACGCCATTTTTCTTCGCTCGACGCGGCGTCGATTGTGCACATCTGGTCACCCCTCGCAAAACGAGCGCTCATCATCTATCGACAGTGCGCTTTTTGATAGGCGACTCTCGTGAAAAATGAACTGATCCATTCCATTGCACCGTTACGTCTTTGTCTCCGCCTGTATCCGAACCGGATACAGGAGCACGCGCGACTTCGCTGAGTCGTTCTTTCTGTCGCGCTGACGCCATCATAGGGCGATGAATCTATCTGAGGACGACAAAAACACATCAATAATCTATCAGTTCGGTACTGCGTCAGTACCGTGGCGCCACGCATGTCTGGCAAGCGCTCGCGCGAACTCGGCCGGCTCCCAGCCCTCGCTAAGAGCCCGGAGCATCATCTGGCTTTGGCTTTCCGGCGCAAGCCCGTTGGCGGGCGGATCCCTGTCCAGGTTCGTTGGGAACGAATAGCCTTCGGCGCATGAGGCGACCACCGACCAGACCTCCAGCTCGGTTATGTTGCCGGCCATCAGTCGGTCTCGAAGGACCGGGTAGAGAATCTCGGACATGCGCGTTCGATTCACCACTTCCATCGCCCGCCCATAAGCTGACGAGATCTGAAGCAGGTTTGCCATGCGCTGGACGTCGCTCGTTCGGTTCGAGCCGGCTGCGTGAAATAGCGCGGGGCTGAAGAAGATGGCATCGCCCTTGGCAAGCGCCACCTGGACGAAGTTGGCCTCGAAATACTCCCTAAACTCAGCTCTACGCCAGGCGACGTAGCCGCGAGCGTATCGCTGCGAGTAAGGCAGGAGTTTGGTCGGGCCGCTCTCGACAGGCATACCGCTGTGCGCGACGGCCCCCTGCAACGTGAGGAAGGCTGACATCTGGTGTACGTGCGCCGGAAAAGACGCGGCTACCTCGGCCGTCTGGAAGCCTAGATGGTAGTCACGATGGGCTTGCTGTGCCTGCCCGCCGGGTCTGACAACGTTGATCTGCGACGTAACCTGGAAACACGGACCGAGCCACGCCTCGGCCGCGGCAGGCAGCCACCGGTTCGAAAAATATCGGGTGAAGACCTCGGGTGCCGCAACGCAAAGTTTTTCCTGTGCGTTCCAGATACGGTCGTTCGCGCCTGCCTTCGCGAAATGGTCGCCCTTCGAGCCCGATTTCTTCTCGTCCGCAATGATCGATTCGAAGACCGCCGTCGCCTCGTCTACGCAGCCGGTATCGGCAAACGCATGCTTGAGCACGAAGACGCCCGCTCCATTCGACAGGACGTCGGCCCATTCCGCGAGCAGTTCAGCCCTCTCGGCGGATAAGACCACCTGTTCCAGATCGAGGCATTCGTATACAGGAATCCCTTGAATCGAATTTGCGGCGTAACGTGGTGCGCGCTCCCCTCCTGCACTGAGCGCTGTCGTGAAGTCGCGCAGGTTGCAGTCGCTTTCGCGATACCAGTTAGTTCGCTCTGCAAGATAGTTTTCCGGCTGATGGTCCATCCGCGTCTCCCAGTTTCGATGTAGGATAGCTCGCCAGGCAGACAGCGAAGTCTCAAAATTACATCAAAAATCTATCAATCAGGGAGGGTCGGCGTGGCTCACCGATTCTTGATCAAGGAAATCGCCCTTCAGGCAGGGCTAGGCGTGGCAACTGTCGACAGGGTACTGAACGGGCGCGCAAACGTCCGGGAGCACACTCGCAAGCGGGTTGAGCAGGCGATAAAGGAACTCGAAAAACAGGAATTGAACCTCGCCACCACGGGGCGCAAGCTTATCGTCGACGTGGTGGTCGAAGCACCGGCGCGGTTCAGCGACGAGATCAGGAATGCGCTTGAAGCCGAACTCGCGTTCA